>NZ_JASTTJ010000001.1:0-645679 GCF_032248645.1 Streptomyces zaehneri | reverse complement strand
CCGGGGACGGGGTATCAACATATCTGGCGTTGATTTTTGGCACGCTGTTGAGTTCTCAAGGAACGGACGCTTCCTTTGTACTCACCCGAGAGACTCTCTCAGGCTTTCCTCCGGGCGCTTCCCTTCGCTCTTGCGTTTCCGACTCTATCAGATCTTTTCTCGACCCGATTTCCTCGGTGCTTTCCAGGTTCCCGCTTTTGTTTCGCGGTTTCCTTTCCGGCGGTTCCGACTTTATCAGAAGTTCTGAGTCGGTTTTCCCGGCCCCTCCCGGGAGTGGATCCGGAGCGCGAGGCGTACCGGGTTCCCGTTCAGGCGGAGCCGTAAACGTACTGGAGCGGGGCTCCTCGATGCAAATCGAGGAGCCCCGCTCCGGGTTCACGCGTACGGGGAGCCGTACGTCGCTCAGACCTCGACCACGACCGGGAGGATCATCGGCCTGCGGCGATAGGTGTCCGAGACCCACTTGCCCAGCGTGCGGCGGATGAGCTGCTGGAGCTGGTGGGGCTCGACCACACCGTCCTGGGCGGAGCGCTCCAGGACCTCGGCGATCTTCGGGGTGACGGCCGAGAAGGCGGAGTCGTCGATCCCCGAACCGCGGGCCTGGATGTGCGGGCCTCCGGTGATCTTGCCGGTGGAGGAGTCCACGACGACGAACACCGAGATGATGCCCTCGTCGCCCAGGATCTTCCGGTCCTTGAGGGCCGGCTCGCCCACGTCTCCGACCGAGAGGCCGTCGACATAGACGTATCCCGCCTGGACCTTGCCGGCGATCTTCGCCTTGCCCTCGACGAGGTCGACGACCACGCCGTCCTCGGCGATCACGATGCGGTCGTGCGGGACGCCCGTCATGGCGCCCAGCTCGGCGTTGGCGCGCAGATGACGCCATTCGCCGTGGACCGGCATCAGGTTCTTCGGGCGGCAGATGTTGTAGAAGTACAGGAGCTCGCCCGCGGACGCGTGGCCCGAGACGTGCACCTTGGCGTTGCCCTTGTGGACGACGTGCGCGCCCCAGCGGGTCAGGCCGTTGATCACGCGGTAGACCGCGTTCTCGTTGCCGGGGATGAGCGAGGACGCCAGGATCACCGTGTCGCCGGGGACGATGCGGATCTGGTGGTCGCGGTTGGCCATGCGGGACAGGGCCGCCATCGGCTCGCCCTGGGAGCCCGTGCAGACCAGGACCACCTCGTGGTCGGGCAGGTCGTCGAGCGTCTTGACGTCCACCACCAGGCCCGGCGGGACCTTCAGGTAACCCAGGTCGCGGGCGATACCCATGTTGCGGACCATGGAGCGGCCCACGAAGGCGACCCTGCGGCCGTACTCGTGCGCGGTGTCCAGGATCTGCTGGATGCGGTGGATGTGGCTGGCGAAGCTGGCCACGATGATCCGCTTGCGGGCGTTCGCGAAGACCGTGCGCAGGACGTTGGAGATGTCCCGCTCGGGTGCCACGAAACCGGGGACCTCGGCGTTCGTGGAGTCGGAGAGAAGGAGGTCGATGCCTTCCTCGCTCAGACGTGCGAACGCGTGCAGATCCGTGAGACGGCCGTCCAGCGGGAGCTGGTCCATCTTGAAGTCGCCCGTGTGGACCACCATGCCCGCCGGCGTGCGGATGGCGACGGCGAGGGCGTCCGGGATCGAGTGGTTGACGGCGATGAACTCGCAGTCGAAGGGGCCGATGCGCTCACGGTGCCCCTCCGCCACCTCGAGGGTGTACGGACGGATCCTGTGCTCCTGGAGCTTGGCCTCGATGAAGGCGAGGGTCAGCTTGGAGCCGATCAGCGGGATGTCCGGCTTCTCGCGCAGGAGGTAGGGAACGGCGCCGATGTGGTCCTCGTGACCATGGGTGAGGACGATGCCCTCGATGTCGTCGAGGCGGTCCCGGATGGACGTGAAGTCCGGCAGGATCAGGTCGATGCCGGGCTGCTCCTCCTCGGGGAAGAGCACGCCGCAGTCGACGATCAGCAGACGGCCGCCGAATTCGAAGACCGTCATGTTCCGGCCGATTTCGCCGAGGCCGCCGAGCGGGGTGACCCTGAGGCCGCCCGCCGGGAGCGGCGGGGGCGGGGCAAGTTCGGGATGCGGATGACTCAAAAGACTCTCCTCAACCACACACGCCACGTACCGGTGGGCACGTGGCGCGCATGACGTTCGTGCAGTAGCAGTTGTCGTTGTGGATTGCAGGCACCGGTGGCCTGCTATTCAGTTGTGAAGTCTGTTGTCAGAGCTGTACCCCGCCCGCCGCAAGATCGATCTTGAGCTGTTCGATCTCTTCGGGCGAGCACTCGACCATGGGTGAGCGCAGCGGGCCGGCGGGCAGGCCCAGCAGGGTGAGAGCCGCCTTGGTGGTCATCACGCCCTGGGTACGGAACATGCCCGTGTAGACGGGGAGCAGCTTCTGGTGGATCTCGGTCGCCTTCTGGACGTCCCCGGCGCTGAAGGCCTCGACGAGGGCGCGCAGGTCCGGGGTGACCACGTGGCCGACGACGGAGACGAAGCCGACCGCGCCCACGGAGAGCAGCGGCAGGTTCAGCATGTCGTCACCGGAGTACCAGGCCAGCCCGGAGCGCGCGATGGCCCAGCTCGCGCGGCCCAGGTCGCCCTTGGCGTCCTTGTTGGCGACGATCCGGGGGTGCGCGGCGAGGCGGACCAGCGTCTCGGTGCTGATCGGGACACCGCTGCGGCCGGGGATGTCGTAGAGCATGACCGGCAGCTCGGCGGCGTCGGCGACGGCTGTGAAGTGCCGGTACAGGCCCTCCTGAGGGGGCTTGTTGTAGTACGGGGTGACGACCAGGAGGCCGTGTGCGCCCGCCTTCTCGGCGGCGTGGGCGAGCTCGACACTGTGGTGGGTGTCGTTGGTGCCGACGCCCGCGACGACGTGGGCACGGTCTCCGACGGCCTCCAGGACGGCTCGTACCAGGTCCGATTTCTCCGCGTCACTGGTGGTGGGGGACTCGCCGGTGGTGCCGTTGACGATCAGGCCGTCGTTGCCTGCGTCCACCAGGTGGGTGGCGAGCCGCTGTGCGCCGTCGAGGTCGAGTGCGCCGTCCGCCGTGAAGGGCGTGACCATGGCGGTGAGGACCCGCCCGAAGGGGGTCTGCGGAGTGGAGGTCGGAGCCATGGGTGACACGCTACTCGTTGCTCACCGTGGGGTCTGCCCACGGGGGGTGCGGAAAGTCATGACAAAGATGGAACCCGGCACTGCCTGCTCGGGGGTTCAAGCAGTGCCGGGTCCGTTTGATCAGGCTAGATGAACTTCTCTAAATGCCGCAATACGGACACTTCGCACGGATGATCCGTACATACGTCTCCGTCGGCCCGTCGCCCGCGCCCGCCTTCGCGGCGTTCGTCAGGGCGCCACTCGGCCGTTGGCGTTGAAGGCCGCGTAGGTAAGGGGCATGAGCCTGGCCCACTCGGCCTCCATCTTCTCGCCCACCATCTCGATCTCCCGCTGCGGGAAGGACGGGACCTTCGCCAGCTCGTGCTGGGTGCGCAGGCCGAGGAAGTGCATCAGCGAGCGGGCGTTGCAGGTGGCGTACATCGAGGAGAACAGGCCGACCGGCAGGACCGCACGGGCGACCTCGCGGGCGACGCCCTGCGCAAGCATCTGCTGGTAGGTCCGGTACGCCTGACGGTACGACTCCTCCATCGCATGGCCCACCAGCTCGTGCTGCTCCCGGGTGCCCTCGGCGAACACGTACTTGCCCGGCCGCCCCTGTTGGACGAGCTTGCGTGTGGTGTCCGGCACGTAGAAAACGGGCTGCAGCTCCCTGTAGCGGCCCGACTCCTCGTTGTAGGACCAGCCCACGCGGTGCCGCATGAACTCTCTGAAGACGAAGATCGGGGCACTGATGAAGAAAGTCATCGAATTATGTTCGAACGGGCTGCCGTGCCGGTCGCGCATGAGGTAGTTGATCAGGCCCGTCGACCGCTCCGGGTCCTTGTTCAACTCGTCCAGGGACTGCTCCCCGACGGTCGACACACGGGCCGCAAACAGCACATCGGAGTCCGACGCGCTGTGCTTGACCAGCTCGACTGTGACATCACTGCGAAGATCGATCTTGAACTCGTCGTCGGGGGTGGGGGTCACGATTCGGAGGGTCCTTCCCATCACATCTGGAGTGGGCGCCCACTCTACGGGGCCGTCATCGGCGCGCCGGAAGCGCCTTGCCGCGATCGTTATGAGGTGTGAGGCACCTTTTGGGGGACTCGTTCGTCTGTACTGGCAACGAGTTGTTCGAGAGGAAAGACATCACCATGTTCCGCCGGCGCGAGCCCGTACCCTTCGCCTTCCTCGCCGAGGCCGACCGGTTCCGTAGCAATGTCGCTCCCCCGCCCTCCGAGCGGTCCTCCGCCGGTCAGATAGCCGGACGGTGGCTGTTGGGGCTCACCATCGTGGCCGCGCTGGTGGGCTCCCTGGTCATCGGGATGCCGGCGCTGAGCCTGGACCACTCGGCGCAGACACAGCAGTCGCAGGCGTCCCAGGAACGCTGACGCCATCCGGCCCCCCGATGGTGGTGAGCCGGGACACAGGCGGATAACCTCACCGGGCACAGCCCACGCATGGACGAGTGAGGACCAGCCGTGCCCCTGCCCTTCCTGACGGCCGACCGCGCATTCGAGGCGACGGACGACGTCGCGCTGCCCTTCGAGGACCGTGAGCGCTGGCGGCGACCGTACCGGCCCGGACCCTGGCGGGTCGGGGTGGCCGCGGTGACGCTGCTGCTGGCCTCGTACGTACTGTTCGCGGCCGTCATCATCGCGTTGACCGGGTCGATGTCCGAGGCCGGCGCGGTCTTCGGCTTTTCCCTGCTCGTGATCGCCGCTGCCCTGCGGTTGCTGCGCATGGGTGTCTGGGTCAGCGACCGCGGGCTGCGGCACGTGCGTTTCCTCCTCACCCGCACGCTGCCCTGGGAGCGGGTCGTGGCAGTGCGGACGGTGCAGCAGCCGGTGCGCTGGCTGGGGCTGCCGCGGACCGTCCAGGGGCAGGCCCTGATCATGGGACGGCGGGACCGCCCCGAGGAGGCGACACAGCTGCTGACCACGCACGGGGCGGACTTCCTGGCACGTGCCGAGGCGTTCGACCGGGCGGCGGACGCGATCGAGGCGTGGGCCGCGGAGAACCGGCGCGGCTGATCCCCCGGACGCCGATCCGGCATCCGGCCGTACGCCGAAGGGGCCGGCCCGCACCCGCGGCGGACCGGGCGGACCGGCCCCTTCGGCGTACGGCTCAGACGGTCTGCACCGGCTTGCCGTCGTGCAGGGCGATCGCGCGTTGCATCGCCTTGCGGGCCCGCGGGGTGTCCCGGGCGTCGTGGTAGGCGACGGCGAGGCGGAACCAGGTGCGCCAGTCGTCGGGGGTCGCCTCGGTCTCGGCCTTGCGCCGGTCGAACACCTCGTCGGCGGAGTCTCGGTCGACGCGGCCGCTCGCGGTGCGCTTCAGTTCGTCGACGGGCAGTCCGCCCTCGGCGTCGAGTTCGGCGGCGAGGGCGTTGGCCCGGCGGACGAACTGGGTGTTCTTCCACAGGAACCAGACGCCGATGACCGGCAGGATCAGCACCGCCACGCCGAAGGTGACGGTCAGGAGTGTGCCGGCCTGGATGAGCATGACGCCGCGGCTGCCGACCAGGGCGAAGTAGAAGACCAGGACGGCGGCCGTGATGGCGTAGGAGAGCTTGGCGCGCATGTCAGCCTCAGCCGAGGTCGAGGAAGTTTTCCAGGCCGAAGGTGAGGCCCGGAGTCGACACCACCCGGCGGGCGCCCAGCAGGATGCCCGGCATGAAGCTGCTGTGGTGCAGCGAGTCGTGGCGGACCGTGAGGGTCTCGCCCTCGCCGCCCAGCAGCACCTCCTGATGGGCCAGCAGCCCGCGCAGCCGGACAGCGTGCACCGGGATGCCGTCGACGTTCGCGCCGCGCGCCCCGTCCAGGCCCGTCTCCGTGGCGTCCGGCGCCGGGGCCGTGCCCGCCTCGCGACGGGCCTCGGCGATGAGCTGGGCGGTGCGCGTGGCGGTGCCGGAGGGCGCGTCCACCTTGTTGGGGTGGTGCAGTTCGACGACCTCGACGGACTCGAAGTACGGCGCGGCGATCTGCGCGAACTTCATGGTCAGAACGGCTCCGATGGAGAAGTTGGGCGCGATGAGCACGCCCGTCCCCGGAGACTCGGCCAGCCGGGCCGTCAGGTGCGCGAGGCGCTCCTCGGTCCAGCCGGTCGTGCCGACCACGGCGTGGATGCCGTGTCCCACGCAGTAGTCGAGGTTGTCCATGACCGAGGCGGGCGTGGTCAGTTCGACCACGACCTGGGCGCCGTTCTCGGTCAGTGTCTCGAGCTTGTCGCCGCGGCCGAGGGCGGCCACCAGCTCCATGTCCTCGGCGGCTTCGACCGCCCGTACCGCCTCGGAACCGATCCGGCCCTTGGCGCCGAGGACCGCCACGCGCAGCTTGCTCATCTGTTGTGCTTCCTTACCGAAGTTGCCGAAGGCCTGTCGAAGAGGGTCAGGCGACCGCGTCGTGCAGCCGGGCGGCCTGTTTGTCCTTGAGCGGGCCGATGACCGACAGCGACGGGCGCCGTCCCAGGATGTCGCGGGCCACCGAGCGGACCTCGTCCGGGGTCACGGCCGCTATCCGGGTCAGCATGTCGTCGACCGACATCTGCTCGCCCCAGCACAGCTCGCTCTTGCCGATGCGGTTCATCAGCGCGCCGGTGTCCTCCAGGCCGAGGACCGTGGAGCCCCTCAGCTGGCCGATGGCGCGGACGATCTCCTCGTCGGAAAGACCGTGCTCGGCGACCTGGTCGAGTTCGTCCCGGCAGATCTTCAGCACGTCGTGCACCTGGCTCGGGCGGCAGCCCGCGTACACGCCGAAGAGGCCGCAGTCGGCGAAGCCCGAGGTGTACGAGTACACGCTGTAGGCCAGGCCGCGCTTCTCGCGGACCTCCTGGAAGAGGCGGGAGGACATGCCGCCGCCTAGGGCCGTATTCAGCACCCCGAGCGCCCAGCGCCGGTCGTCCGTGCGGGCCAGACCCGGCATGCCGAGGACGACATGCGCCTGTTCCGTCTTGCGTCCGATCAGCTCGACGCGGCCGGCCGAGCGGATCGCGCGCCGGCCGTCGCGCGGGGCGATGGGCGTGGCGTCCGGGTTCTTGAAGGCGCCCGCCTTCTCGAAGGCCGCGCGGACCTGGCGTACGACCTTGTTGTGGTCGATGTTGCCGGCGGCCGCGACCACGAGGTGGGTCGGGTCGTAGTGCTTCTTGTAGAAGCGGCGGATGCGGTCGGCGGTGAGGGCGTTGACCGTGTCGACGGTGCCGAGCACCGGGCGGCCGAGGGCGTTATCGCCGAACATCGTCTGCGCGAACAGGTCGTGCACGCAGTCGCCGGGATCGTCCTCGGTCATCGCGATCTCCTCGAGGATCGCGCCGCGCTCGACGTTGACGTCCTCCTCGCGGATGAGGGAGCCCGTGAGCATGTCGCAGACGACGTCGATGGCGAGCGGCAGGTCGGCGTCGAGCACGCGCGCGTAGTAGCACGTGTACTCCTTCGCCGTGAACGCGTTCATCTCGCCGCCGACGGCGTCTATCGCGGAGGAGATGTCCAGCGCGGACCTGCGGTTCGTCCCCTTGAAGAGGAGGTGCTCCAGGTAGTGCGTGGCGCCGTTCAGGGAGGGCGTCTCGTCGCGGGAGCCGACGTGCGCCCAGATGCCGAAGGTGGCGGAGCGGACCGAGGGGAGGGTCTCGGTGACGATGCGCAGGCCGCCCGGGAGGGTGGTCTTGCGGACGACACCGATGCCGGCCGTGCCCTTGATCAGGGTTTGGGTACGGGCGACGGCCCGCGCCTCCGAAGAGGTGCGGGCCGTCGCCTGCGAGCTACTCGACGTCACTTGTCGGTGTCGTCCTTCGTGTCCTCATCAGCTTCCTCGCCCTCGATCACGGGGATCAGGGAGAGCTTGCCGCGGGAGTCGATCTCGGCGATCTCGACCTGGACCTTGGAGCCCACACCGAGCACGTCCTCGACGTTCTCCACGCGCTTGCCGCCGGCGAGCTTGCGGATCTGCGAGATGTGCAGCAGACCGTCCTTGCCCGGGAGCAGCGACACGAACGCACCGAAGGTGGTGGTCTTGACGACCGTACCCAGGTAGCGCTCGCCGACCTCCGGCATGGTCGGGTTGGCGATGCCGTTGATCGTGGCGCGGGCGGCCTCGGCCTGCGAGCCGACCTGGGCACCGATGTAGATGGTGCCGTCGTCCTCGATCGTGATCTCGGCGCCGGTGTCCTCCTGGATCTGGTTGATCATCTTGCCCTTCGGGCCGATGACCTCACCGATCTTGTCCACGGGGATCTTGACGGTGATGATCCGCGGGGCGTTCGGGGACATCTCGTCCGGCGTGTCGATCGCTTCCATCATCACGTCGAGGATGTGGAGGCGGGCGTCGCGGGCCTGCTTGAGGGCCGCGGCCAGGACGGAGGCCGGGATGCCGTCCAGCTTGGTGTCGAGCTGGAGGGCGGTGACGAACTCCTTGGTGCCGGCGACCTTGAAGTCCATGTCGCCGAAGGCGTCCTCCGCACCGAGGATGTCGGTGAGGGCGACGTAGTGCGTCTCGCCGTTGATCTCCTGGGAGATCAGGCCCATGGCGATACCGGCGACGGGGGCCTTGAGGGGCACACCGGCGTTCAGCAGCGACATGGTGGAGGCGCAGACCGAGCCCATGGACGTCGAGCCGTTGGAGCCGAGGGCCTCGGACACCTGACGGATCGCGTAGGGGAACTCCTCGCGCGTCGGCAGGACCGGCACGATGGCGCGCTCGGCGAGGGCGCCGTGGCCGATCTCGCGGCGCTTCGGGGAGCCGACGCGGCCGGTCTCGCCGACGGAGTACGGCGGGAAGTTGTAGTTGTGCATGTAGCGCTTGCGGGTCACCGGGGAGAGGGTGTCCAGCTGCTGCTCCATCCGGAGCATGTTCAGGGTGGTGACGCCCAGGATCTGGGTCTCGCCACGCTCGAACAGCGCCGAACCGTGCACGCGCGGGATGGCCTCGACCTCGGCGGCGAGCGTACGGATGTCCGTGACGCCGCGGCCGTCGATGCGCTTCTTCTCCTTGATCACGCGCTCGCGGACCAGCTGCTTGGTGAGCGAGCGGTACGCGGCGGAGATCTCCTTCTCGCGGCCCTCGAACTCCGGCAGGAGCTTCTCGGCGGCGAGCGCCTTGACGCGGTCCAGCTCGGCCTCGCGGTCCTGCTTGCCCGCGATGGTCAGCGCGGAGGCGAGCTCCGGGCGGACGGCGGCGGACAGCGCCTCCAGGATGTCGTCCTGGTAGTCGAGGAAGACCGGGAACTCGCCGGTCGGCTTCGCGGCCTTGGCGGCGAGGTCGGCCTGGGCCTTGCAGAGCACCTTGATGAAGGGCTTCGCGGCGTCCAGACCGGAGGCGACGACCTCCTCGGTCGGCGCCTCGGCGCCGCCCGCGACGAGCTGGATGGTCTTCTCGGTGGCCTCGGCCTCGACCATCATGATCGCGACGTCGCCGTCCTCCAGGACGCGACCGGCGACGACCATGTCGAAGACGGCGTCCTCGAGCTCGGTGTGCGTCGGGAACGCGACCCACTGGCCGTTGATCAGCGCGACGCGGACGCCGCCGATCGGGCCGGAGAAGGGCAGACCGGCCAGCTGCGTGGACGCGGAGGCGGCGTTGATCGCCACGACGTCGTACAGGTGGTCGGGGTTGAGCGCCATGATCGTGGCGACGACCTGGATCTCGTTGCGCAGGCCCTTCCTGAAGGACGGGCGCAGCGGGCGGTCGATCAGGCGGCAGGTGAGGATCGCGTCCTCGGACGGCCGGCCCTCACGGCGGAAGAAGCTGCCGGGGATCTTGCCGGCGGCGTACATCCGCTCCTCGACGTCCACCGTGAGGGGGAAGAAGTCGAGCTGGTCCTTGGGGTTCTTGGAGGCGGTGGTGGCCGACAGCACCATGGTGTCGTCGTCCAGGTACGCCACGGCGGAGCCGGCGGCCTGCTTGGCCAGGCGGCCCGTCTCGAAGCGGATGGTGCGGGTGCCGAAGGTGCCGTTGTCGATGACGGCCTCGGCGTAGTGGGTCTCGTTCTCCACTAGCATTTTCTCCGTTACTTGTCGTCTTTCGTCCCTCGCTGCCCGTGTGGCAGGGGGACGGTGGCGGAGAAACGCTCGGTGCGGGCCGGTCTTCGATCGAAGCACCCGGGGTTCTCTTGCCCGGGGGCCACTACCGAGGACCGGCGGCGGCTAGGCGCGCTTCTCCTCGTTCGGTGGGCGTGGTGACGTTTACCCGCAGCGAGTACACGTCATCACGCTGTGTCGTACGTATGGCGTTGTGCTACCACACTACAAAGCGTTGGTGACACTCCGCACGTTTCCGCACGGCGACAGGGCGTACGACGGCCCCGTCGTCGGGGGGTATGGGTATCCGTGTGCGCCGGTGCGTACCGCTGTGTACCGGTACGTACGGCAAAGGGGAGCGGTCCCGATGGTCCGGGAACCGCTCCCCCTCACGGCGTGCTACTTGGCGCCCGCCGCACCGCGACGGATGCCGAGGCGGTCGACCAGCGCACGGAAGCGCTGGATGTCCTTCTTGGCCAGGTACTGGAGAAGGCGGCGACGCTGACCGACCAGGATCAGCAGACCACGACGGGAGTGGTGGTCGTGCTTGTGCGTCTTGAGGTGCTCGGTCAGGTCCGAGATCCGGCGGGACAGCATGGCGACCTGGACCTCGGGGGAGCCGGTGTCGCCCTCCTTCTGGCCGAACTCCGTGATGAGCTGCTTCTTCGTAGCGGCATCGAGCGGCACGCGTACTCCTCGTAGTCTTTGAGTGGCCACCGAGTGCCCCCGGTCTTGGTCTCGGGGGAGCTTCCGTTACTCGGGTGGCGGGGATCCGCTGGGCGCGGCCTCCGGAACCTTCAGGGACTCCCTGAGGGTGTTTCCGGGGGTGCGTACACAAACGGCCGAAAGCCAGGGTAGCAGGCCGGGACAGCGGGCCCGTCCGGGATATCGCGGCGGGCGCTCGGCCCGTACCGCGCCGTGCGGGGGCAGTGTACGGGCGACGACGGCGGGCCGGAACGTAAAAGAAGAACCTCTGAGCTGGGGGAACGTCGGCAAGTAGGCTGGCGCCACAGCTCGTTGGAACAGCGGGAACTCAGGGGAAAGGGTCGGAGCCGACATGGCGGATGCCGAGGACGAGGACGTCAAAGCGCGCAAGGAACGGGAGCGGGACGAGCTGTACGCGCTCGACATCTCCGGCGTCGAGTGGCAGTGCGCCCCGGGCACGGAGGAGCACGAGGAGCGCGTCGAGATCGCCTACCTGCCCGCGGGGGCCGTGGCGATGCGGTCGTCGCTCGACCCGGAGACGGTGCTGCGCTACACGGAGGCGGAGTGGCGGGCCTTCGTGCTGGGTGCCCGCGACGGCGAGTTCGATCTGGAGCCGGCGCCGCACAACGGGGGATCTGCCGCGCGGTAGCCGGGGCGGCGGCCGGTACGACGCGACTCCTACCGGCCGGCGGTCGCTACGACTGCGACCGGCAGGCTCCGACCGGGCCGACGTCCGCTACGACTGCGACCGGCAGGCTCCGACCGGGCCGACGGCCGCTACGACTCCGACCGGCCGACTCGGACCGGGCCGGCGGCCGGCAGGTGTCGGCCGTCGCTCGTCCGCACCGCGTACGGCACTGAACCCGGGCCGGAGCCGGTGACGGTGTGGCCGGGCGGGGGTGAGTCGCGGCTCGCGGCTCGCGCCCGGCGTTGCCTCGCGGCCGCCCGCGGGTCAGCCCGTCATCGACCGGGCTGCCGCGTACACGTCGAAGACGGCCAGCGCCAACGGGACGAGGGTCAGCAGCACGAAGCCCTCGGCGAGCTCCATGAAGCGGCCCCAGAACGGCGTGAGACCGCCGCGCGAGCCGATCAGGCCGATCGCGGTGACGATCGCGGACGCCGCCGCGATCGCCGCGACGAGCCAGACGGTACGGATGTCCAGGTCGGTGCGGTCGCCCGTCAGCGCGTCGCGGATCACCGAGTGCGGCGGGTTCAGCGCCAGGCCCAGCCCGAGCAGGACGAGGGAACCCAGACCCGCCGCCAGTACCGGGGCGACCTGGGCGGTGTACCGGAACAGATGGGCGCGCATCAGCAGAGCGATGCCCGCGGCCAGGGCGAGGAGCCGGGCCCAGACGTCGTCGGAGAACCCGAGGACCGCGCAGGCGCCGACCGTGATCACCGCGCAGCCGCCCACCAGCCCGACCAGGAGTTCGTGTCCGCGGCGGGCCTGGGCGGCGATCCGCTCGGCGTCGACCGGCTCCCGCGGGATGGGATCGGCGCCGTACGCGCTGCGCGGAGCGGTGGCCGGGGTGTCGAAGCCGATCGGCAGCCGGGCGAAGCGCATGGACAGGCCGGGCAGGAAGGCCAGCGCGCCCACGCCGACGGGGGCGCACAGGGCGGCGGTCTCGGCCGGGGTCCAGTGCGCGAGGATCGCCGCGAACACCGCTGCCAGGCCGACCCCGGAGGCGACCACGAAGGCGACGAACGGGCCGTCCCCGCGAGGGGAGCACAGAGTGAGCAGCACCGCGGCGAGCAGCACCGCGGCACAGGACAGCAGGAACGCCAGCCTGCCGATGCCCTGGCCGTCGGCGAGCGGGAGGAGCCCGGAGCCGGCCACCCCCACGTTGGGCAGCGCGCCGAGCCCGAGGGCGACGGCGGAGCCCCGGTCGTCGTAGACGCGGGCCCGGACACAGGCGAGGGCGACCAGCAGGACTCCGACGACCGCGGCGAGGATGCCGGGCGGGCTGTGCATGTCGTGACGCGGGTCGCCGCTCCAGGCGACGAAGGCGAGCAGGGCCGGCAGGACCCCTCCGCCGACGAGGCCCGCGGCGCGGGTCAGCTCGCTGCTCCACAGGGTGTGCTCACGCGTCACGGCCGAGGCGACCGCCTCCGACACGTCGTCGAAGACGGCGGGCGGCAGCGACTCGGAGAAGGGGCGCAGGGTGAGGAGCTCGCCGTCGAGGATGTGCTGGGCGGCGAACGAACGGGAACTGTCGAGGACGGTGCCGTCCCGGCGGACGAGGTGATAGCCGACCGGAGCGCCCTCGGCGGGGCTCTGCCGGGAGAGCCTGAGGATCTCCGGGTGGATGTCGGCGACGGGGACGTCGTCGGGCAGCGCCACGTCGATCCGGCTGTCGGGGGCGACGATGGTGACCCGGCAGAAGCCGAGCCCCGTCCCCGCCGCGGGAGCGGCCCCGGTGCCGCGCCCTTCTCCGGTGGCTGCCGCGGAGGCCGCGATACTCACCTGCTGCTCCCCCTCAGTGATGGTTCCGCGTCGGCATGTGCGGTGTAGGCGTGTGCAGTGACGGCGTGGTGTGCGGTGTCGGCGTGTGCGGTGTCGGTGTGCGGTGTCGGTGGGCGGTGTGAAGGTTGCGCGCCGGTCGGTGCGCGGCACGGCCCGCGGGTGTGCTCACGCGAACATCCGGCACCCTACCGCCCCTTGGTCGAAGGGGCAGTCAGTAGGATCACGCGGCGGCCCGCGTCCGTCCGGAACGGGGCGGCGGACGAGGTCTTCCGGGGTCGCGCAAGGGGATTCGGGGCCTCGCAAGGGGATTGGTGAGCAGTGAGCCACATCGTCGTGAAGCGCCAGCCACGGGTGCTGCCGTCCGAGGTGCCCACCGGTGAGGTTGTTCTGCAGCCTCCGCCGGAGCTGCCGCGGGGCCATCAGGAGAGCGTGCTGATGCAACTGCTGCCGACGCTCGGCATGGGCGGCTCGGTGGTCTTCTTCTTCACGAGCGGGCAGCCGTTCATGCGCATCATGGGCATGGTCATGATCGCCTCGACGGTGGCCATGTCGATCGCGATGGTGGTGCGCTTCCGGCGCGGCTCGCAGGGGCAGTTGGCGGATCTGCGCCGCGACTACCTGAGTTACCTGGCGCAGACCCGGCGTACCGCGCTCGACACCGCGCGGGCGCAGCGTGACGCGCAGTACTACCTGCATCCCTCCCCCGAACAGCTGTGGGCACTCGTCGCCGAGGGCAGCCGGGTGTGGGAACGGCGGCCCGGGGACGAGGACTTCGCCCAGGTGCGCGTCGGCCTCGGCGCCCAGGCTCTCGCCACCGCGCTGATCGCTCCCGAGACCGGTCCGGTGGAGCAGCTGGAGCCGCTGACCGCGGGCGCGCTGCAGCGCTTCCTCGCCGTCCACGACAGCCTCGACGACCTGCCGATGGCCGTCTCGCTGCGCGCCTTCTACCACGTCACGCTCAGCGGTGAGCCCCGGTCGGTGCGCTCCTGCGCCCGTGCCCTGGCCGGTTCGCTGGCCGCGCTGCACTCGTCCGAGGATCTCGTTCTCGTCGTCGCGGCGGGCCGGGAGGAACTGCCGCACTGGGAGTGGGCGAAGTGGCTGCCGCACGTCCAGGCGTCGGGGGCCGTGGACGGAGCGGGCAGCCGCAGGCTGATCGGCGCCGACACCCGTGAGCTGGAGAACCTGCTCGGGGCTCGGCTGACGGGCCGCCCGCGGTTCCATCCGCACGCGGCACCGCTGCCCGACGAGCCGCACATCGTCGTCGTCCTCGACGGCGTCTCGCTGCCCCCGGACTCGGTCCTGGCCAATCCCGAGGGGCTCCAGGGCGTGACGGTCCTCGAGATCGTCCCCGGTGAGCCGACGGGGGCCGGCGGCGAGCTCGACATCGTCGTACAGCCCGGCGTGCTGCGGCTGGAATCGGGGCACGGCGCCGTCTACGAGGGGACGCCGGACGCGCTCTCCCCCGAGTCCGCCGAGGCGCTCGCCCGGCAGCTCGCCCCGCTGCGGATGGCGTCCGGCGGGGACGACGACGAGCCGCTGCTGGCCAACCTGGAGTTCACCGACCTGCTGAGCCTCGGGGACGCCGCGGCCGTGGACACCCGGCGGACCTGGCGGCCGCGTTCGCTGGCGGAGCGGCTGCGGGTGCCGATCGGGGTGGGCGAGGACGGCCGTCCGGTGATGCTGGACCTCAAGGAGGCGGCGCAGGAGGGCATGGGCCCGCACGGTCTGTGCGTGGGCGCGACGGGTTCCGGCAAGTCCGAGCTGCTGCGCACGCTGGTGCTGGGTCTGGCGGTCACCCACTCCTCCGAGACGCTGAACTTCGTCCTCGCCGACTTCAAGGGCGGCGCGACCTTCGCCGGTATGGCGCAGATGCCGCACGTGGCGGCCGTGATCACCAACCTGGCGGACGACCTGACGCTGGTGGACCGGATGGGCGACTCCATCCGGGGTGAGCTCAACCGCCGTCAGGAACTGCTGCGGGACGCGGGCAACTACGCCAACATCCACGACTACGAGAAGGCGCGGGCCGCGGGCGCCGCCCTCCAGCCGATCCCCTCCCTGGTGCTGGTGATCGACGAGTTCAGCGAACTGCTGACGGCGAAGCCGGACTTCATCGAGATGTTCGTGCAGATCGGCCGCATCGGCCGCTCGCTCGGCGTGCACCTGCTGCTGGCCTCGCAGCGCCTGGAGGAGGGCCGGCTGCGCGGCCTGGAGACCTATCTGTCGTACCGCGTCGGTCTGCGCACCTTCTCGGCGGCGGAGTCGCGGGCGGCGCTCGGGGTGCCCGACGCGTACTCGCTGCCGAACGTGCCGGGTTCCGGCTTCCTGAAGTTCGGCACCGACGAGATGGTGCGGTTCAAGGCGGCGTACGTGTCCGGGGTCTACCGCTCGGGCGCCCAGCGGACGGCGGCGGGGGGCGGCCCGCTGCCGGTGGACCGGCGGCCCGTGCTGTTCACCTCGGCGGAGGTGCCGGTGCGGTACGCGCAGGTGCCGCAGGCGCGCCCGTCCGGCGACGCGGAGGTCGACGACGCGTTGGCGGACACCGTGCTCGACGTGATCGTGCGCCGGCTGGAGGCACAGGGCCCGGCGGCGCACCAGGTGTGGCTGCCGCCGCTGGACAGTCCGCCGTCGCTGGACGCGCTGCTGCCGGGACTCACGGCGGTGCCCGGCCGCGGCCTGACCCAGCCGGGGTACGAGGGCGCGGGCCGGCTGGTCGTGCCGGTGGGTCTGGTGGACAAGCCGTTCGAGCAGCGTCGCGACTCCCTCTGGGTGGACTTCTCCGGCGCCGCGGGCCATATGCAGATCGTCGGCGGCCCGCAGTCCGGCAAGTCGACCCTGCTGCGCTCGCTGGTCTGCGCCTTCGCCCTGACCCACACGCCGCACGAGGTCCAGTTCTACGGCCTCGACTTCGGCGGCGGCGCGATGGCGTCGGTGGCCGGTCTGCCGCACGTGGGCGGGGTCGCCTCCCGGCTCGACCCGGAGCGGGTACGGCGCACGGTGGCCGAGGTGTACGGCGTGCTGACCCGCCGTGAGGAGTACTTCCGCTCGGCCGGCATCCCGTCGATCGCGGAGTTCCGGGCCAGGCGGGCCCGCGGGGACATCTCGGTCACGGACCAGCCCTGGGGGGATGTGTTCCTGATCGTCGACGGGTGGGGCAACTTCCGGTCCGAGTACGAGGCGATGGACCAGGTGATCCTCGACATCGCGGCGCGCGGGCTCGGCTACGGCGTCCACCTGGTGCTGACGGCCTCGCGCTCGATGGAGGTCAGGGCCGCCCTCAAGGACCAGCTGATGAACCGGCTGGAGCTGCGGCTCGGCGACACGATGGACTCCGAGATCGACCGCAAGGTCGCCGCGAACGTCCCGGCCGGCGTGCCGGGCCGGGGCCAGTCGCCGCAGAAGCTGCACTTCATGGGGGCGGTGCCGCGCATCGACGGCCTCGCCTCCGACACGGACCTCGCCGACGCCACCCAGGCGCTGACCGCGGAGGTCTCCCGGCAGTGGCAGGCGGCGCCCGCGCCGGAAGTCCGGCTGCTGCCAAGGGAGTTCCCGGCCGACTCGTTGCCGCCGGGCGACCGCTTCCCGCGCCGCGGGGTCGCCTTCGCCCTCGACGAGGACCGGCTCGAGCCGGTCTACGTCGACTTCGAGCAGGATCCGTTCCTCCTCGTCTTCGGCGAGAGCGAGTCCGGCAAGTCGAACCTGCTGCGGCTGCTGATCAGGCAACTGACCCAGCGCTACTCGGGCGACGAGTGCAAGCTGTTCGTGGTCGACAACCGGCGGTCCCTGCTGGACGTGACGCCGGAGTCCCACCTGGCCGAGTACATCCCGATGTCCAACGCCATGGACCACCACATGGCCGCGCTGGCCGACCTGATGAAGCGCCGGGCGCCGACGGCAGAGGTGACGGCGCGCCAGCTCCGGGACCGCAGTTGGTGGCGTGGACCGACGGTGTTCGTCGTCATCGACGACTACGACCTGGTGGCGACGTCGAGCGGCAACCCGCTGGCCGGACTGACGGAACTGCTGCCGTTCGCCCGGGACGTCGGGGTGCGGTTCATCATCGCGCGGTCGACGGCGGGCGCGGGGCGGGCGTCGTACGAGGCGTTCATGCAGCGGATCAAGGAGCTGGGCGCCCAGGGCGTCGTGCTGGCGGGCGACCCCGGAGAGGGAGACCTCCTCGGCGGGGTACGGCCTCGGCCGATGCCCGCGGGACGGGGGATCTTCGTCTCACGGCGCCGGGGGAAGCCGTTGGTGCAGGTGGGGATGGCACCGGAGGGGGTGTGACGGGCTGTCCCTCGGACGTACTCGCCGCCCGTCCGAGGGGCCGTTCGAGGGACTTGCCGGGTGCTGGAATCGGCGGCTCGGCTTCGCCGCCGTCAAGCCGGACGGCGGTGAATCGGGGCGCGGAGGGCGGTTTCAAGGACTCGGGGACGAACTCCACCGCCATGGCTCCCGATCTCAAGACGGACGTCTGATGCAGGACCACGGCCGCACCTGTCGCACGCCCGCACAAGGATCAATCCGCCCAGAGAGGTCCCTGACCTTGAAATACGCACCGCTCCCGCTCTCAACAACGCTTCGACGCCTTGCAATCCTGACGGCATCGCTCGCTGTCGGAACCGCCTTGTCCGGATGCTCAAGCGGCGAGGAAAGGGAGTATTCCCTCCCACAGTCCCTGTGCGGGGTGGCCGTGGACCCCGACCTTCTGGCACCGTTCCTGCCGCCCGGAGAAAAGGTTTCCACCCGGCAGACCACACCCAACGGCGGAACCCAACGCTGCAATGTGAGCGTCGACGGTGAACTGGCCCTTGCGGCAGGCCGACTGTGGTGGGAGAAGACAGGAAGCGTAATCGACGTCGCAGCCGTGCACGCTCAGGTCAACAAGGGAGACGTGATCACCGGCGACGAGTCTCTCTATTCGGGGACCGGCGCGGTCGAGAAGATCGAGGAATGCACGGATTCAGCCCACCCGGACCAGGCTCTCTTCACTGTTGTCCAGGTCTTCGCCTCCGGTCGGGAGAGCTCGTCCACGATGAAGCGTCTTATCACCGAATACACCGAGCAAGTACAGAAGGAGAGTGACTGTACCTGATCTCGATCTCGACCCAACTCGATCCTCAGGACGCCAGCGCAGGAGTGTACGTGCCTTCCTCCCGTCGCCTGTTGCTACACCGCCTCCGCGCTTGCCGGGGCACCGCCGAGGTGAGTGTCAGCGGAGAGACCCGGCCGCCAAATCCCGCCGCCACCACCTCCCCTTCCGCAGACCTCTTCTCCTCGGACGACTTAATCGCTTGGGCTTCCGGTTGGCCGACGCATCCGGCCGTGGACCCCCTCGCACCCGGGCAATTGAGCCAACTGACTTCCGGGACGCCGCTACCAGGCAGACGACGGTGAATTGGGGAAAGTAGGGTGAGATCCGTGAACTCACTTGAACGGGGTTCATGGATCTGTCCTGTTGGTGGATCGGTGGAACGTCCGGTAGGACGGACGGGCTTGCTCTGTCCGACGGGCTTCACGGGGAAGGGGCTCACGCATGGCGTGGGAAGAGTGGGAGCAGCTCAAGAGTGCGGCGGCAGATCAACATGCGGCCCAGATGCAACTGAACCACGTACCACTCGGCCCGGGTGGTGACACCGGCACTCTGGTGTCGAACAAGACTGCCTGGTCCAAGGCCGGCCAGGACGTCGGCTCGCTCCGTCAGGGCATCAGCAAGGCGATGGCCAAGCTGACGGACGGCCAGAAGGGCCTCGGTGAGGACGCCGGCTGCCTGACCGCCGCGGCCCAGAAGGACGTCCACGACTCGTGGGAAACCTACGTCAAGAACGTGAGCGGGCGCTGTGGGAAGCTCTCAGGTCTGCTGGAGAAGGCGGGCAACGACCAGCTCAAGACCGATGAGGCGATCGAGGTCGAGATCGGCAATCTGACGGTGGAGTACGCGGACACTCCGACCGTCGGCGGTCAGGAGAAAGGGCGGTAACGGGACGTCATGGACCTCGCAATGCTCAAGGCCTTCAAGCCGACCGAGTACTCGGAAGCCGCCGACGGATACCGCAGCACCTCCGACATGGCGAGCGCGGCCAAGGACCGCATCGAGCATCAGATCGCCGTGGCGATGCGGAACTCGCTGAAGGGCGAGGCTGCGACCGCGGCGATCATGCAGTTGGGGGAGCTGGGCAAGAACTTCCACTACATCCAAGTCGAGTGCGGTCTGGTCAGTACGGCGCTCGAAGCCTTCTCCTACGAGGTGGGAGCAGCCAAGGTCAAGCTCGACTCGGCCCTCGACGGTGCCCAGGCCGCCGCACTCACCGTGCACGCCGACGGTTCGGTGTCCTACCCGGCGGGCGGGGAGAAGGATACCGACGGGAAGATCCCCGACGGCGGCACGGTAAGCGGCCTGACGGACGGCACGGCCGCGGCAGTGGGCCGTCAGGCGGCGAACTTCGACCCCAACCCCCATCACCGCCTCGCGCAGGACTACGCCGACCAGATCGCCGCCGCGCTCAAGGAGGCCACGGAGGCCGACGAGAAGTGGGCGCCGAAACTACGGGCGTTGAAGGCCGACGACGACCTCACCGTCTCCGACCGCGACTGGGCCGACGCGTCTTCTGATTCGAGCGGTGTGCGCGACGCGGGCAAGAAGTACCTCGACTCGTTGCCACAGCCGCCGAAGGAGGGCAGCCCGGAGGAGAACGCCGAGTGGTGGAAGCGCCTGAGCCCGGAGGAACAGTCCGCGTGGGTCTCCATGCGGCCGGATGCCATGGGCGCGCTGAACGGACTGCCCGCCACGGTCCGGGACGAGGCGAATCGCATGGTGTTCGACGAGACACGCGCACAGCTCCGGATAGAACTGGACTCGATCCCCAAGCCACCCGCCAACGAATGGACGTGGATCACCGCAGGACCGTACCCGTCAAAGGTGCACACCGATGAGTGGATGGACTGGTACAAACAGTACGGGGATCGCTCCGAACAGCTGAAGCAGACCCTCACAGGCATGGGCTACATCCAGGATCGCTTCAACCGGACTGGTGAAGGCGGCCTGCCCGAGGCATATCTACTCGGCTTCGACCCCACCGGACTGGATGACGGAAAGGTCATCCTCGCCAACGGCAATCCCGACGAGGCGGATCATGTAGCCGTCTACGTGCCCGGTACCCACGCCGGCCTCGAAAAGATCGGGGAAGGTGACGATCATGGGGACCTCGGCCGCGGGGAGACGCTGTGGGCGGAGAGCTCCAAGCTAGCGCCTGGCCAGAACGTGTCCACTATCACCTGGCTCGACTACAACGCTCCGGACAGCATCGTTCCGCAAGCGAGTAGCGGGAAGTACGCGGAAGAGGGCGGTCCGCGTCTGTACGACTTTCTCCAGGGAAGCAGAGCAGCCCACGAGGAACTCTCCGGGAACAGCGCCCACACCACGGTCCTCGGGCACAGCTACGGAAGCACGGTCGTCGGTGTCTCGGCCCAGTCCGGGAGTTGGAGGGACTCAGAGGCTGTCGACGATTACATGTTCGCGGGGAGCCCGGGTGTTCAGGCAGATCGTGCGGCCGACCTTGGCGTCGGGGCGGACCACGTCTGGGCGATGGGCGGGCCGGGGGATGACCAGTTCGTACGCCAGGGCGGTCGTCTCATGGGACTCGGCGATAACTCGATCATTCCCACCGATGAGTCGTTCGGCGGGAACGTAATGAAGAGCGACTCGGGTGGTCACAGCGGCTTCTGGGATACAGATGGGCACAACGCGTCGCTCAGCCTGGAGAACCAGGCCCGAGTGATCGCAGGAAGGTACGGAGATGTCGTTCTGGACGACTGAGAGTCCCCAGCCCTGCCGGGGAGTCCGCCTCGGCTCAGGGGCACTGATCGCTGTGTCCGCTCTTATGTTGGCAACAGGCTGCTCATCTACTCAGGGGAGTGAGAATTCGTTGGACTACGAGCCGAAGTCCCGGTCCACCGAGACGGTCAAGACCGAGGTCTCGGAACTGTCCAGCCAGATCTTCGATGTCATGAGCGTCAAGAGCAAGGTCACGGAGCCGGGACCGACTGTTCAGCCTTGCGAGTCCGGTGACGATGACTCGGGGAAGTTGTACAGGGTCCGGCACTCCTGGTCGGCGTACCAAGCGGGAAACGACATCATGGAGAAGGCCATGGCCAATCTGCGCCAGGGGCTCCCCAAACAAGGCTGGAAGGTCGAGAAGGTCGGCAACGACGGCAGCAAGAACAAGAACATGCAAATCCTGACTGTCCACGAAAATACCCTGAGTCAGGCTGAAATCACCTGGCTCAAGGGATTGGACGGACACGAGCCGCTCATAGAGGTGAACCTCTACTCCAGGTGCTTCCGGTCGGCGAATGACTCGGAGCAGCGATGAGTTTCCGGCATGTCGCGGCGCGGCTCGACTCGAAGAGAAAGTGAAGAGCGCCCAAATCAATGAAGAGGCGAACGGGTTTCCTCATGCATAAGGACATACGAATACTGACTCTCAGCGCGGCTGTCCTGGGTTTCACAGAGGGAACTACCGAAAAATGGATGGGAGATCGTCCAGCACGGTCCGGACACCAGCAAGAACAAGAACGTCGTTCTGGCCGCCGAAAATAGCAAGAAGAAGGTCAGTAAAGGCCATCGCAATGGCCAGGGATGACCCGCCGATGCTGACCCTGGACCTGGTGTCCGGCTGCTACAAGGTCCCCAACGGCCAAGAGGTCGAACGCTTTTGACGCTCAACTCCAGGCCGGCAACGCGGGTAAGCAGCAGGGTCTCGGTCGGGCCGACCCGTCCGGCCCGACCAGGCCCACGCGGCAGATGCTCAACCTCGGGTGTTGGACGCCCGCTCGGACGGGGTGCCGGTGCCCACTTCCTGGATCCTCTCCGCCGACGGACTGTGGCACGAGACCGTTGGCGCCGCGGCTGAGGCGGTCGGTGAAGGTTCCGGGCGCCGCAACACAGCACAGGGTGGGCACCTCCCGTGCGTGCCCACCCCGGTGTTGTGACGTACGCGCTGCTACATGAAGTAGCTGGCGCCCTTCAGGTCGCCGCCGCGGTAGTCACCGCCGGCGCCGTGGACCTGGTGCGAGATCTGGAGCAGCGCCGCGTGGATGCCGCGCGCGTGCTTGTTCCACTCCTCGCTCTTGCTCTGGAACTGCTGGAACGCCTCGCCGCCCCAGCCCGAGGACACGTTGAGCACGGCCTGCCTCAGCGCTTCGAGGTCCTCCTCGAGCTTCCTGGCCTGGTCGCCGAGCTCGGTGGCGAGCGCGTCCATGGTGCCGTAGGTGACGGCGAGTTCCTCGTAATGGGCTCCGGACATGATTCCCCTCGTTTCTGTGAAGACTTCAGCCGGACTTCGCCGGATTGGTCAGTCAGTAGCTGTTGAGCGCCGAAGTCTTTCCGCCCAGATCCTCGACCGAGATCTTGTTCATGTCGGCGGTGATCTGGTCCTCGAGGTTCTGCTTGTCGGTCTTCGTCATGTGGATGCCGTCGAGGAAGTCGTCGAGCATCTTGCCGATCGCGACCATATGGCCGTTGATCTCCGTCTGCTTGGTGTTGAAGGCGTTGGCACCCTGGCCCGTCCACGCCCTCTCGATCATGTCGATCGTGCCCTGCAGCTTCGCGAGGGAGCCCCGGATGTTGTCGTAGCGATCGATAACTTCCTTCTGGAGCTTCTGTACATCGCCGTCGTTTAGCTTGCGGTCGACCATTTCGGCACTCCTTTTCGCTTTCGTGAGCTGTGGTTCGTCATGTGTGGGTCATGTGGCTCGCCGTGAGCGGAGAACGGCGAAAGCGCCGCCTCCGATCACCAGGACTGCCGCCGCCGCGCCGAGCGCAATCCACATCGTGGTGTTGTCGGAGGTGTCCGAGGTTGATGCCGCCGCCGAGGTCTGGCCCCCTGACGTGGCCTTCGAGGGCGGGGAGGAACTTGACGCCGATGCGGAGGGTGCGTTGCCCGCCTCGTCCGTGACGCCCGTCGCGTTCTCCCTGGCGAGCGGGTCGGTGCCGGCCGGGCCGGGGTTGAAGTTGCTTTGCTTCAGCACCATGCGGGGGCGGATCAGTCCGTAGCCGAGGTACGTACTCGGGTCGTCCTTCGCCCAGTCGCGTCCGGCGGTGTCGATCAGGCTGGCGAGGACCTGGTTGGCCGTCCAGTTGGGGTGGGCGGACCAGATCAGGGCTGCGGAGGCGGAGGCGATAGCGGTGGCCATGCTCGTACCCACGCCATCGCAGTAAGAGCGGAACGTCTTGTCACACCACGCAGGTATGTCGAGCCCAGGAGCCGCCAGGTCGACGTAGTTTCCGTACTCCGAGAACTTTCCGACTGTTCCGGATTTATCGGAAGCAGCGACGCCGATTACGTACGGATAGGCAGCCGGGTAGCCGATGAGGTTCTTGCTCTCGGCATCGTTGCCGACACTGGCGAACATCAATTTCCCCTTGGAATGGGCGTACTTGATCGCCGCCGCTTCCTCTGGGTCCTCGCCAGGACTTCCGAAGGACATGCTGAGAATCTTGACGTCAGTGTCGGCGGCCGCCCGAATAGCCTGTGCCGAGCTTGCAGTCTTAGTGATCTCAGCCTTGTCTTTCAGGCTGTCGGCCACGATACGGAACGGCACAATCTTGGCCCCAGGTGCGATTCCTTTCAGTCCGTCTCCGGTTCCCGTGCCAGCGATCAATTCCGCCATCGTCGTTCCGTGACCCGTGTAGTCCCTTGTGGCACCGTAGGCGACGGCTGATGGCACCTCACCGGAAAGCACCTGCCCCTTCAGCGAGGGGATTGCAGCGTTGACGCCCGAGTCAATGACAGCAACCTTGATTCCCTGGCCGGTGCTCACCTTCCACATCTCGTCGGCTTTCATCGCCGCCAGGTACCACTGCCGGGACTGAACATCGGCAGCCGACGCGCTTGAAGCCATCCCTGCCGAAAGGATCGCGAAGGCACCGAGCGCCGAGCAGGCGGCGGAAACCCGTTTCCCGTTTCGTCCCCCGAAAGACGCGCTCCGCCCGCCGCGTCGGCTGATCAGTGCAACCATGCCTCTGTCTGTCCTCGCTCTTGTCCGGTCAGTCCGTCGTCGACGAGTCATCGCGCCGCTCGTCGCGGCGGGAACGAGCCTTGCCGGAACCCCGGTTGCGCCTGGAATCACGCGCCGCTCCCACGCCGCCCGACGCGTTTCCGTTGCTCTTGCTCTGGGCTACTCGTCCCTTCGGCGTTCCGACCACGCCGTCGGGGGTACCGGCAGGTCGGCGAGCCGCTTGCCCTGTCCCCGCGCCCGTCGTCGAACCGGGCGTCCCGATCACTCCACGCCGGCCGGGCCTCTCGCCTGCTGCGCGTGAGGTGGACGCGGCTTCACCGCCGACAACCGTGCCGCGCGGCAACTTGGAACCGCTGGCACCGGCGCCACTCCCTGTGACACGTTTCCCGCCGACAACCCCATCGCCCGTACGCCCGGCGCCGGTGCGCCCGGCGACCGGACGCCCGGGGTTCGTGGCACCCATGCCGGATGTGGGACCGCGTAAAATACCACCGGAACGTCCTGCCGCCTGCCCACCAGTTTTCGGCACCCCGCCGACTACGCCTCGTCCCGTGGGGCCATTGCTGCGACCGCTCGTTTTACCTGCTGCGGCGGTGCGTCCCGCCTGACCCATGGGACCGGTTCCCGTACGCCCTGCTGAGGTACCGCCCTGCATACCACCGACGCGCCCCCCAGCCGCAGCTTGAGCCCTGCTTCCCGGAACTGCGCCGAACCCTGTGGTCCGTCCGGCCGACCCTCGGGAGACGGGCGGTACGCCGGTGGAAGTAAAGGAAGGAACCGTTCCCGCGGGGGTTGCGCTGGGACCTGCCGTCGAGGGCGATACAACGGTGGTCGGCTTCACTGAATCCTGCGGCGGTAGAGTGCCGACGCTGTCAATCTCCGTGCCGACGGGCTTTTCCGGACGCGGGCCGGGATTGTCCGGCCCTACGGCGGATGGGAGAGAGGCGTGAGGCCGTGACCGCCCAGCCGTGTCACTCGGCGAGTCATGGGGCACTGCTTCCGAGCCGTTCGTGGCCGCGCCAAGTCCCCCGATACGTTCCCCTGGAGGCTCCGGGATCGCGTAACCCGGCGGTGGCTCAGGCACCCCCACGCTAGGCATCTCCGGAAACACCGGCTCCTCCGCCAGTTCCATCATCCCGCTCGACACCGTGTAGAACGACGCCAGCCGGTACATCTGGTTGATGGCTTCCTGGCGGTTCTTCTCCGCCGTGACCGCTGCCGTGTACTCCTCGTTGCCTTCGACCCGTTGGGGCGTCGGGATGTCCTCGACCTTCTTGGGGACCAGGCGGCTGTCGCGCGGGGGCATCGACTTGCGTACGGAGGCGAGGCCGGAGCTTGCCGCCAGGACCTGGGTGCCCACCTCGTCGGCGTAGCCGGCCAGGGCGAGAGCCGTGGTGGTCAGGTTCATGCCCCAGGTGTAGAAGGCGGTGTGGGCCTCGCCCTCCCAGTCGACGTCGCCCAGGTTGCGGCTGAGTTCGTTGGCGGCGTCGTTGATGGCGTCGCGGGCGTCGACGAGGGCCGTGGCCGCGCTCTCCATGGTCCCCGGGTTCGCCGACTCCACGATGTCGATCATCGCGTTGAGGTCGTAGCCCTCGAAGCTGGTGTTGCCGAAGCCGCCCGGACTGCTGAGGGACCCAGGGCTGATCACCACGGCCTTGTTCACGGCGTCGTCCACGCCGCTGTTCTGCTGGGCGGCGTCCTGGCGTTCCGTGCGGTAGTGGTCCGGCTGCTTCTTCTCGCCGCTCATCAGTACCCCGCGTCGGTGTGGTCGGCGTCGTTGGTCCGCTCGGTCTGCTTGTTCAGCGTCTCTTCACGGTCCCGGTTGACCTCGGTCCGGATCTCGTGGAACCGGTACCGGAGGTCCTCTTCGAGGTTGTCGAAGGTGACGTCCACACCGTGCACGGCGATCTGCATGGCCTCCAACTGGAGCCCCAGCGACTTGGAGAGGGACGTGATGCGTTCGTGGACGCGCTCGTACTGGAGGTGAAGCGTCTTTGCCTCCGGGAAGTTCCCCGCGCCGAAGGTGTGCTCCGCAAGACTGTGGTCCGCCACCTTCGCCGATCCGCCGGCCGACTTCTCGAAGGCCGTGAGCAGGTCGTCCACCCGCTTTTTGAACGTCGAGAGCGCCATATATCCGCGCCGTACGTCGGTGGGGCCCCCGCCCATGTCCGCAGGAATCACGCCAACCACTCTCCCCGTTTTCCCGCCGCCCGTCCCGGACGGAACCGCTCACGCCTTTCAAGTGTTCATGACCGCAACGCAACCACTGTAATGACTCCCTCTGACAGCCCCAACTGCCTTACGCAACAACCGCGTCACCACCGATACGCATGTACGACCCATTCGTCGGGTTGGGAGTGATTTCCGCTGCGCCCGGCGTCGATGGCCGCCGCCCCTATAGCGCCCCCGCGACCCTCCGCGCCCGCCGCCGCGCGTCGCGGATCGCCACCGCCGTGCCGCCGAGGATCGCCACCAGGACCGCCGCCGCGACGACGGCGTAGGTGGCAAGGCGGGTGTTGCGTTCGTCCGGGGTCTCGCCCGTGTGGAACTTTGCGGGGCTCGGGGCCTCGGCGGCGCCCAGGCCGTTCCGGGGGGTCGGGGACTCGATGGGGCGTTCGTCCTCCGTCAGGGCGCGGACCGGGTCGACGACACCCCAGCCGACGAGTCGGTCGTGGCCCGCGATGGTGCGTTCCGCGGTCTGTTCGATCTGGGCGACGATCTCGCGTGCGGTCCAGTCCGGGTGTCTCGCCTTGAGCAGCGCCGCCACGCCCGCCACGTACGGCGCCGAGAAGCTCGTCCCGTTGTCGGAGCAGTGACCGCCCTGGGGGACCGTGGAGACGATGTCGACGCCGGGGGCGGCCACGCCCACGAAGTCGCCGGACTGGGAGAAGGAGGCGCGTTCGTTGTTGCGGTCCGAGGCGGCGACCGCGAGGACACCCTCGTAGGACGCCGGGTAGGTCTCCTTGACGTTGCCGCCCAGGCCGTCGTTGCCCGCCGACGCCACGACGACGACGTTCCGGTCCAGGGCCTCGTCGACGGCCAGCTCCAGGTCGGAGCTCGGCCGGACCGCGTTGGAGGTGTCCTGGGAGATGTTGATGACCCCGGCCCCCGCCTGCACGGCGTAGCGGATCGCGGCGGCCAGGGACTTGGTGTCGCCGTGGCCCTCGGCGTCGTTCTGCTGGATCGGGATGACGGTCGCCTCGGGGGCGAGCCCCACGAAGCCGGTGCCGTCGAGGGGGCGGGCCGCGATGATGCCGGCGATCTTGGTGCCGTGGCCGACGGTGTCCGTGGTGCCGTTCTCGGCGCCCCGCTCGATCGGGTCGCCGTCGTCGTCCTTGAGGTTCTTCGGGAGGAGGTTGCGGCCGGCCTTCGCGTCCACCGCTTCGGTGAGCTGCGGGTTCTTCACGTCCACGCCCGTGTCGATGACGGCCACGCGGACGCCCTTGCCCTTGGAGCGGCTCCACAGTTCGTCCAGGAGGACCCGCTGGAGGGCCCAGGGGCGGCCCGGGTACGCGCCGTTGGGGAACGTGCACTGGTCCGAGTAGGGCAGCTTGTCCGCCGCCGACGCGGGGGGCGCGAGGACCGTGGCCGTGGCCGTGGTGAGGAGGGTCGCGGTCAGCACCAGAGCGGTACGGAGGAACGGAGCGGTGCGCGACACCAAGCCTGGCCGCCGTACCAGGGCCGTCCGCCGTAGCAGGGCCGTCCGCCCCACCAGGGACGTCCGCCGCATCAGGACCGTCCGCCCCACCAGGGCCGTTCGCCGTACTGTCGCCGTCCCAGGTGTCGTCGCCGTCCGCCGCACCGTCGTCCTCCTCCTCACGAGCCCTGCGGCTGGCGGGCCGCCGCCGTCGACAGGCGCGGGCCGGTGGGCAGGAACTCGGACCAGGCGGCCGGGATCGGCGCCGGGTCGACGTCCTTGTAGCCCAGCAGGGTCTGGGCCTGCCGCGCCTCCTGTTGCCGCTGTGCGCGCTGCTCGGCGGTGGTGCCGATGCCCGCGTCGTCCGTCGCGCTGTCGCCGTTGGACTGCAGGACGTAGCGCAGGCCCGTGTCGGTGACGAGGAAGACCGGGCCGTCCTTGGTCGCCTCACCCTGGAACTGGCGGTAGAGCTGGCCGGAGCCCGGCGTCACATACGCGCTGGAGGAACCGGTGGGCAGCTTGGCCGGGAAGTCCGTGCCCGCCCAGGTGCTCAGCGTCGTGGCGCCCGAGCCGGAGTTCACGCCGCGCAGGACGTTGCAGACCGTGCTGCGGCTCCCCGCGGCTCCCGACGCCTCGTTGACCGGCTCGGGGTCACCGCTGGGCCAGCGGTGATCGGTGCCGAACGCCTCGCCCGGCACGATCGCGCCGGGGCTCAGCTCGCGGGCGTGCCCGGCCTGGCCGAGGGGCGCCAGCTCCTTGCTGAACAGCAGCAGTTGGGCGACGAAGGCGGAGACGGGAGCGACACGGCCGCTCAACACCACGTAGTACTGCTCGGTGTTGTTGTCGAACGCCTTGAGCACCATCCCGACCCGGTCCGCCGACGTGTCCAGCTGGCCCGGCGCGCCGGCCTCCTCACCGGGCTGTCCGGGTACGTCCGGGAAGGCGATCGGATCGCCCTGGTGCAGGGTCGCCAGCCACTGCGCCGACACCCGTTGGGGCTCCCGGCCGGAACCGACCACCGCCCGCAGCAGCAACTCGTCGCTCTTGCCCACCGGGTACGCCGTGCCGCCCCCGTCCACGACGTAGCGTCTGCCGTCCGGGTCCGCCACATAGAGCAGTTGGCCGTCGTGCAGACGCCCCGCGCCCTCGGTCGCGTCCTTCTCGCGGGCGGCGAGGACCAGCGCCGCCTTCTGGACGGAGTCCCCGCCCCCCGCGCTCGGCCGCTCGCAGACCACCCACCGCTTCGCCTTGCCCGCCTCGGACGCCGACGGCAGCCGGTCGGGGGCGTACGGGATGCCGACGGTGACGCCGTGCGGGATCTTGCCGCTGTCGAGGACGGACTCCGAGACGGTCACCACCTGGCCCTGCCCCTCGTCGAGGAGCAGTTTCGCGGAGGCCATGTTGAGGACCGGGTGCAACTGGACCTCGTCGCTGGTCCGCAGCACCACGTAACGGGTGGTCGACTTGCTCGCGACGATCACCTTGGCGTTGGGCGTGTCCCAGCCCTTCGGCGCGGTCGGTCTGAACATGCCCCACGCCCCGAAGACGGCCATGACGAGCACCCCGACGACGATTCCGGGCAGGATCGAGCGCAACGGCCGCGGTGCCCCCTCCTCCGAGCCGTCGGGCGACGACTGGAGGAAGGCCGCGAGCATGCGGCGCTTCGCGAAGGTGTAGGCGTTGAGCTGGTCCCGCCGAGATGCCATCTGTGCCCGTCTCTCCCCGATCACCGGCCGATCCGCGTGGTCCGCAGCGCGGTTGACCGGCTCCCCGTCTCCGATGTCAGAGCGGCCACCTACTATGCCCGGTAACCGTGGGGACTTGAGGAGCGGGTAGGGTTCCCGGGCCGTCGAGTGCCCCGTGCGGTGCTGGAACACGGGCGGTTCGTGAGCGGAACGGGGGGACGGAGTGAGGGTTTCGGGAACGGGCGTGCGCTCCGCCGGCCGGTCGCGGACGCGGGGTTCCGCGTCGACCGGTCCGCGGCCGCCCGAGCGGCCCGACCGGTCGTCGGCACCGGGCACACCACATCTCAGGACGCGTGCGGGACAGGGCGGGACATTCCGCTTGCAACGCCTCGTCCTGCTGGAGATCGCGGCCGCCGTGCTGCTCATCGGCTGGGTGAGCGGTCCCGTGGTGCTGGTGGCGGCGGTGGTCGTCGCCGCCCTGTTGGTGGCCCTCGCCTTCGTTCGCCGTCGCGGCCGCTCGCTTCCGCAGTGGCTGGCCACCGCGCGGGAACTGAAGTCCCGTCGCCGAGTGGCAGCGCGGCTGGAGATACCGCCCGGGACCGAACCGGGGTTCGGGCCTGCCGTGGAATGCGATCCCGGGCTGCGGACGTACGCGTACGGCGGCCGTGACCGGCGGCCCGTGGGGATCGTCGGGGACGGCACGTTCGTCACCGCCGTTCTCCAGGTGGAGGCGGACACGACCGCGATGCGGGCCGAGCGCGGCCGGCAGCCACTGCCGCTCGCCCTGGTACGGGACGCCCTCGAGGTGGACGGGATCCGGCTGGAGTCCGCGCAGATCGTGCTGCACACCCAGCCCGCGCCCGCTCTGCACCTGCCCCCGCAGTCCGTGGCCGTGGCCAACTACGCGCCCTTGCAGGAGCAGACCGGGGCACCGGCGGTACGCATCACCTGGATCGCCCTGAAGCTGGATCCGGAGCTGTGCCCGGAGGCCGTGGCCGTCCGCGGCGGTGGTGCGGTCGGGGCGCAGAAGTGCGTCGTACGGGCGGTGGATCACCTCGCGAGCCGGCTGACCGGCGCCGGATTCCGGGCGACCGTCCTCGACGAGGAGGAGCTGACGGCCGCCTTCGCCACGTCCGCCTGCGCCAACCCGCTGGTGACGGCGGAGGCCGGGCGGACCGGGACGGTGGAGCGGCGGACCGAGGAGACCAGCCGGAGCTGGCGCTGCGACAACCGCCGTCACACCACCTACTGGTTGCGCCGGTGGCCCGCGCTGGGCGGCGACGGCCCGTCGCTCCCGCAGTTCGTCGCCCTGGTCACGGCCGTGCCCGCGCTCGCCACCACGTTCAGCGTCACCCTCGCGCGCGGTGACCGGCAGGAGGTGTCCCTGTCCGGGCACGTCCGGGTGACGGGACGCAGCGACGACGAACTCGTGGCGGCCCGGCGGGCGGTGCAGGGCGCGGCCCGGCACACCGGCGCCGGGCTCGCCCGTCTCGACCGGGAGCAGGTGCCCGGCATGCTCGCGACGCTGCCGCTCGGAGGTGCTCGATGACGGCGACGACGACACGCGGAGCCTCCGCTTCCGGCGAGCCGAATCCGTCCGCCGGCCGGTCCGGACGCCGCTCGCTGCGCAGCGGCTTCGGCCTGAGAGGGCCGCGGCACGGACGGCACTCGGTGTCCGAGGACCAACTGGCCACGCTCGCGCTGCCCATCGGGGACGACGGTGTCGTCATCGGCGTCGGCGCCGACGGCCGGCCGGCCGTGCTGGGGATCAACCGGCCCACGCCGTACGACGTCGTCCTGATCGGCGGGCTGTGGACCGCGCAGGTCCTCGCCCTGAGGACGGCCGCCACCGGGGCCCGGGTGGCCGTGGAGACGGGGCGGCCGCAGGCCTGGGTACAGATGGTGCACGCGATGGGCGGCGGGCAGAACGGGCTTGCCGTGTACGAGGTCGGCCGGGTGCCTCCGCAGGGCGCTTCGGCGGGCACGCCGGTGCTGGTGGTGCGGGACTGCGGGATGCGCCCGCCGCGCGGCCGGGTCACCTCCGGGCCCTGGCAGTCCGTGCTGACGCTGCTGCCGTATCTCAGTCCGGTCGCCCCGCGACTGGTCCGGCAGGCCCGGCTCGTCGGCGTACAGCGGATCTCGCCGGACGAGGCCGCGGAACTGGGCCGCGCGCTGTCGCTGCCCCGCGGGGACATGGAGGCACTGCCCACACTCGCCGACGGGTTCACCCTGTGGTGCGCCGACCGCGACCGGCAGTACGTGATGACGCAACCCACGGATGCGGAGATCGGGCTGCTGGGCACACCGAGACGAATGGACTGACGCGGCGGCGCCTCCCCTTACCTTCCTTGGCCTTCCTTGGCCTCCCTTGGCCTCCCTTGGCCTTCCTTGGCCTCCCTTCGCCTTCCTTGACCTCCCTCGGCCTCCCTCGGCCTCCCTTCGCCTTCCGTGACCTTCCTTCATGCCCCTTCACCCGTGCGGCACTTCGGCCGATATAGACGTTTTGCGAGTGGCCTTAAGTGCGTTTGCGGCCTCTTCGGGGGGTGCGTGACGTGGTGGACTGGTGCTGAGAGGTGGGCGGGCCTGCCGAGGTGGGCCGTCTGATGATTAGGCTGGTACGGGGCGCGATGCCGGAAACCATGGGGTGGACGTCGGCGTATCCCGGGGGAAAGCCGCATCGGACGACGTCAGACGGCCTCGAACCACTCAAGGACGACAGAAGCGAACGGTCGCCCCGGCACGGCATGAGGGTGCTCGACCAACCAGGAGGAATTGTGAGCAGCGATCGGGACGGGATCCGCGGGGGCTGGGCCACACCCGGCGATGACCAGCCCGACGCGGAGTCCGCCGTCGAGGCGACGGGCGAGTTCACCATCGACTACGCGCCGCCGGCCTGGTACACGCAGAACACGGGCGGCGGTCCGGGTCCGGAACCCGGCGCGGGCCCCGGGGTGGCACCCGGCGCGGCCCCCGGGCCGGGAGCAGGCGCGGAAGCCGGCGCGGGGGCGACGGGCACGCCTCCAGCACCGTTCGCTCCGCCTGCGCCGAACGCTCCGTTCACGCCACCCGCACCCCCGGCAGCGCCCACGTCTGAAGCTCCGTTCGCTCCGGCCGCACCGGCCGTGCCGGATGGGGGCTTCCCCTTGGCCGCACCGGGAGCGCCGGTCACCCCGGTGGCTCCTCCGGCGCCGCCCGTCCCGCCGGTCCCGGCGGCTCCCGCCGTGCCTCCCGGCGCGGGGTCGGTCGCCGTGCCGGGCCTTCCGGCGGGCAGCGGATTCGAGCCACAGCCACAGCCGCACTCGCAACCACAGCCCCACCAGCAGGAAGCCGTGGCCCAGTGGGGAGCCACGGGGGCTTCGGCGGGTCACGAGGAGAGCGGTTCCGGAAACGGGGACCTGGAGAGCGGTGCGACCATGCGCTTCTCCGCGGCCGCCCTCAAGCGGGAGATCGCGGAGCACGCCGCTGCCGTACAGCCCGAGCCGGAGTCGCCCGCCGAGCCGGTGGCCGAGGCCGCCGAATCCCTCCCGCCCGGCTCCGTACCGTCCGAGACGGCGGATTCGCCGGACGCGGCGGATGCGGCAGACGCGGCGGATGTGGCAGACACGGCGGACGCAACCGCCGACGCGGGCGTATCGGACGGCAACGAGGCTACGGTCGCTGCCGCCGAGGCCGGTGCCGAGACCGGGCCCCCGGCGGAAGTCCCCACCGACGGTACGGCCGACGAAAGCGGCACCGCACCGGACGGGGAAGACGCCCCCGCGGCTCCCGCGAGCGACGATGCGGCGATCCAGGACGCCGAGGACGTGACGGGCCCCGCACCCGACGGCGCCGCCGTCACCGAGGACGCGGCCGCGCAGAACGACTCCATCGTCGAGAAGCCCTCGGACGCCGTCCACACCGACCCCGCCGAGCCGCAGGGCAACGCGCCCCAGGCTCCCCCGGCGCAGCCCGCCTGGACTCCTCCGCCGGCCCCGCAGGGCGAACTGCCTCCGCTGCCGCCGTCGTACCAGCCCGCGGCACCCGCACCGGCGGCCCAGTGGCCGGTCCAGCCGCAGCCCGCCGATGCCGCCGCGCACGCTCCCGCACCCGCGGCGCCTGTCCGACAGCCGCCCGTCCAGCCGCAGGCGGCCCCGCCCCCGCCGGTCGGCTGGAACCCGCCGGCCCCGGAGCCGACCCCGGCCGCACCCCAGCCGGGCTACGGCTTCCCGCAGCCCGCCGCTCCCGCCCCGGCGGCCCAGCAGCCGCCCGCCCCGCAGCCGGGCTACGGCTTCCCGCACCCCGGTGGCGCTCCGGTCTCCGCCCCTGCGCCGGAACCGACCCCTCCGGCACCCCAGCCGCCCGCCGACGCCCACGCACCCGCACCCGCACCCGCCGGCTACGGCTTCCCCCAGCCCGCCGACGCACCTCCCGCCCCCGGCGGCTACGGCTTCCCCCAACAGCACACGGGACCCGCGGCACCCACCCCCACGCCGCAACCCGCCCCTCCGGCACCCCAGCCACCCGCCGACGCCCACGCACCCGCACCCGCACCCGCACCCGCCGGCTACGGCTTCCCCCAGCCCGCCGACGCACCCCCCGCCCCCGCCGGCTACGGCTTCCCCCAGCCCCCGGCACCGCAGCCGCAACAGCCGCAGCCGCAGGCGCAGGCGCAGGCGCACCCAGGCTTCCCGCACCCAGGCTTCCCTCAGCCCGGCATCCCGCAGCAGGCGGACGGGCAGTACCCGGCGGCCGCCTCCCAAGGGTTCCCGCAGGGAGCCCCTCAAGGCACGCCTCAAGGCACGCCTCAGGGCTTCCCCGGGCAGCCTCCCCAGCCGCAGCCCCAGCCGCAGGCACCGCATGCCGCGCAGGCACCGCATGCCCCGCACGCGCCCGCTCCCGACGTGTCCCAGGGTCCGCAGCCGCCCCAGCAGCACCAGCCGCCCGTCGACCCACGAGCCGGGGCCGCCTGGCCGCAGCCGATCCAGCACGACCAGCGGCAGCCGGTCAACCCCGGTGCGGCGCCGCTGGGTTACACGGCCGCCGTGGAGCTGTCCTCCGACCGGCTGCTCAACAACAAGAGGCAGAAGGCGAAGAGCGGGCGGCCCGCCGCCGCTCCCTCCCGCTTCAAGCTCGGTGGCAAGAAGGAGGAGGCCGAGCGGCAGCGCAAGCTGGAGCTGATCCGCACGCCGGTGCTGTCCTGCTACCGGATCGCCGTCATCAGCCTCAAGGGCGGCGTGGGCAAGACCACGACCACCACCGCGCTCGGTTCCACCCTCGCCACCGAGCGCCAGGACAAGATCCTCGCGATCGACGCCAACCCGGACGCCGGCACGCTCGGCCGCCGGGTGCGGCGCGAGACCGGGGCGACGATCCGTGACCTCGTCCAGGCGATCCCGTACCTCAACTCGTACATGGACATCCGGCGGTTCACCTCGCAGGCGCCGTCCGGCCTGGAGATCATCGCCAACGACGTCGACCCGGCCGTGTCCACGACCTTCAACGACGAGGACTACCGGCGCGCGATAGACGTGCTCGGCAACCAGTACCCGATCATCCTCACCGACTCCGGTACCGGTCTGCTGTACAGCGCCATGCGCGGGGTGCTCGACCTCGCCGACCAGCTCATCATCATCTCCACGCCGTCCGTGGACGGTGCGAGCAGCGCCAGCACGACGCTGGACTGGCTGTCCGCGCACGGATACGCCGAGCTCGTCTCGCGTTCCATCACCGTCATCTCCGGGGTGCGCGAGACCGGCAAGATGATCAAGGTCGACGACATCGTGTCGCACTTCGAGACCCGCTGCCGCGGTGTCGTCGTCGTGCCGTTCGACGAGCACCTGGCCGCGGGCGCCGAGGTCGACCTCGACATGATGCGGCCGAAGGTCCGGGAGGCGTACTTCAACCTCACGGCGATGGTCGCGGAGGACTTCATCCGCCACCAGCAGCGCCAGGGCCTGTGGACCAGCGACGGCAACCCGCCGCCGGTGGCCGCCCCGCCGCTGCCGGGCCAGCAGACGCCGGGCCAGCCGGTGCCCGGGCAGCCGTATCCGCAGCAACAGGGACAGCCGTACCCGCAGGCGCCCCAGCCCGGCCCCGGGCAGCCGTACCCTCCGCAGCAGGGGCAGCCGTATCCGCAGCAGCAGCCGGGGCAGCCGTATGCGCAGCCGCAGCCGGGGCAGCCGCAACCCCAGCCGGGGCAGGATCCGTACGCCCAGCCGGTGCAGGATCCGTACGCCCCGCCGCAGCCGCAGCCGCCGCAGCAGCAGAACCCGGGGTATCCCCCGGCCGGCTACGGCTACCCGCAGCACCCCCAAGCTCCCCAGGCCCCTCAGCCCGGACAGGCCGGACAGCCCGGACAGCCTCCGCAGCAGTGAGACAGTGAAACGCCGAAGGGCGGCGGGTGTCCTCGGACACCCGCCGCCCTTCGGCGTTCGTCGGTCTTACCGGGGCGGGGCGGAGCGGAGCGGAGGGAGCGGCTAGCGCGCCGCCACCAGCTCCTTGCAGCGCTTCACGTCCTCGGCCATCTGCTCCAACAGCCCGTCCAGCGACTCGAACTTCGCCTGGCCGCGCACGAAGGCGAGGAAGTCGACGGCGACGTGCAGGCCGTAGAGGTCGAGGCCGACCCGGTCGATGGCGTACGCCTCGACCGTGCGCTCGGTGCCGTCGAACTGCGGGTTGGTGCCGACGGAGATCGCGGCCGGCATCGCCTCGCCGTTCGCGTGCAGCCAGCCCGCGTAGACGCCGTCCGCCGGGATCGCGGTGTGGGGCAGGGTCTCGACGTTGGCGGTCGGGAAGCCGAGCTCCCGGCCCCGCTGCGCCCCGCGCACCACGATCCCCTCGACCCGGTGCGGGCGGCCGAGGATCTCCCCGGCGCCCGCGACATCGCCTTCGGCGACCAGCCGTCGGGTCAGCGTCGAGGAGAACGGCTGCCCGCCGCCCGCCTCACCGCACAGCACCAGGTCGACGACCTCGACGTCGAAGTCGTAGACCTTGCCCTGCCCGGTGAGGAACTCGACGTTGCCCGCCGCCTTGTGGCCGAAGCGGAAGTTGGGGCCCTCGACGACCGCCTTGGCGTGCAGCTTGTCGACCAGGACCTTGACCACGAAGTCCGCCGGGGACAGCTTCGAGAACTCCGTGGTGAAGGGGAGGATCAGCAGCGCGTCCACGCCCAGTTCGGCCATCAGCTCGGCGCGACGGTGGTGCGGGGCGAGCAGCGGCGGGTGGCTGCCGGGCCGGACGACCTCGCTGGGGTGCGGGTCGAAGGTGACGACGACGGCGGGAACGCCCAGTTCACGGGCCCGGTCCACGGCGTGCCGGATGATCAGCTGGTGCCCGCGGTGCACCCCGTCGTAGGACCCGATGGTGACGACGCTGCGTCCCCAGTCCTCGGGGATGTCCTCCAAGCCACGCCAGCGCTGCACTGTGACCGCTCCTCGAACCCGTGTCCGTATCTGCCCTTGCCTCTTACGCAGGACTAAGGGTGCCATGCCGGGTGCTCCCGGCCCGCATCGGCATGGAGGCTGTGACCCGACCCACGTGAGTCGGACCACAGGAATCGGACCACGGGACTCTGGCCCCGGGACTCAGGGCACAGGACTCGGGCCCCGGGACTCGGAGCCCAGCAACCGGACCGCGGGAGTCCGGGCACGGGACTCAGGGCACAGGGGTCGGGCCACCCTGGCGGCGTGGCGCGGCTCGTCACGCGGGCACCCGCGCCCCCGCCAGGTTCTCGATCGTCCGGCGGGCGCTGGGGCCGACCACCGCCGCCCACTCCCCCGGCGCGTCCGTGAGCCAGTCCACCACCCGCGCGGCGAAGCCCGGGACGTGCCGGGCCAGCTCGACCAGACCGCGGTCGAAACGGGTCGCGCCGTCGGGCGTGCGGACCAGAAGCATGCCGGTGCGGTGGACGAGAGCCCGCAGGTCCTCGCCGTCGCGCCCGGCGGCCCCGTGCAGTACGGCGTCCAGGACCTCCGGGGCGCGTTCGTGGGTGAGGAGGTGCTCCAGCAGTTCCTCACGCAGCGGGCGGGACTCCGGGGCGCCGGGGGTGGCCAGCACACCGGCGAGCGCGGCCCGCACCTGTTCGGGCCCGCCGCCGTCCAGCAGTCCCGTGACCAGCGGCAGGAGGACGGGCCGGGCGTCGGGGCCGTGGTCGAGGCGCCGGTCGACGTACGTGGCCACCTGCCCGGCGGCCTCCGGCCGGCGCTCCACCGCCTCCCGGACGAGGGCGGCGACCCGCTGGGCCAGCGCGGGCGTGGTGACGTCGGCGAGGGCGCGCAGGACCCTGCCGGTGTCCGCGCGGTCCCGCCCGTGCAGGCGGGACCTGAAAGCGTCCAGGACCGGCTCGGGATGGGTGCCCAGGGCGGCGAGCAACGCGCTCGGCGGCAGTTGCGGGTCCCCCGCCGTGAACCGCTCCAGCGCCTGCGCCAGGTGCCGGGAGCGGGTCCCGGGGTCGCGGACGAGGAGCGCGAGCGCGCCACCGTGCAGGGCGTGGTCGGCGGGGCGGGCCAGCAGGACGAGGGCCGCGTGGCGCAGCAGTCGGCGGTCGGCCTCCGTCCGGATGTGCGGGGCGACGCGCAGCCCGTACGTCATCGCCGCGCCCCGCCGGGGCTGCCGCTCGTCGTGCGACCAGCGGTCGACGGCCCGGCACAGCGCGGACGGCTCCTCCTGCGCCAGCACGGCGAGCAGTTCGGCGGCGCGGGGGTGCGCGCAGTCGACGAGGGCCTCCGTGAGGTCGTCCGGCGCCCGGTGCCGGTGGGTGTGCAGCAGCGCCTGCGCCGCCGTCGCCACGGTGGCGTGCGGGGTCGCGGGCAGCGGCCGCTCGTCGTCGAACCAGTGGGTGAGGCACGGCTGGACGGTGGTGGGGTCGGCGACGAGGAGCCGGGCGACGGCGTCGAGGTAGCGGGGCGCGTCCGCGTCGTGCGGGGCGCCGTCGGCGAGGACCAGACGGCGCAGCAGGTCGAGCCGGGCGTCGGCGGGCAGGGCGAGCCCGGTCCAGAACGCGGGGCCGAAGTCCACGAACCGGCCGTGCGTCTGGGCCCCCGCGCCGATCAGGTCCGCCAGGAGACTCAGGACGCCCGTGTACGGCGTCGCGTCCGGGACGCCCAGCAGGGTCTCGGTGAGCAGCCGGGCGGCCCACCACGAGTCCGGGTCGGCGTCCAGGGCGTGGACCAACTCCCGCAGCCGTAGGGCGAGTCCGTGCGGGCCCTGTTGGCGGGCGAGGACCAGCAGGGCCTGGACCACGGGACCGACCCGGTGGTGCGGGACGGGCAGCGGATCTCCCCCGTCGGGCGCGCGACGGCGGTGGACCAGGGCGCGCAGTGCCTCGTCCAGGTCGAGGTGGATGCCCTGGATCCAGTCGGCGAGCTCCTCCTGGGCGAAGCGGTAGCCGCGGCCCGCGGGCACGAGGATGCCTTCGGCGAGCACGGCGGAAGCCCAGCCGGCACCGCCGCCGAGGCGGGCCGGCGCCTGGCCCCAGGGGAACACCGCCTCGAACGACGCCCGGTCCAGTTCGCCCTGGCCGGGCCCGAGACTGCGGCGGGCGGCCTCGTGCACCTGGCCGGCGACCTTCGCCGCGAGACGGCGTACGGCGGTGCCGCGCAGCCCGTTCACGGCGGCGAGGCGGACCGCGACCCGCAGGCACATCAGGTCGAGGTACGCGGACAGGACGTCGTCGCGGTCGACGGGCGCCGGGGCCTGCGGGCCGGGGAGCGCGGCACGGACCTCGGAGAGGAGACGGAGGGTGAGGGGGTGCCGGTCGTCGGGGGCGGCGAGCGCGCCCTCGGGCAGGGCGTAGCGGACGCGGGCCTCGCGCGCCTCGTCGGCGGTCAGATCGCCCAGGCGGACGCAGGGCGGGAGCGGGTCCCCGGTCGCCGTGGCCCCGTACAGCAGCTCCGGCGGGAACTCCGCCCCGGCCCGTTCCCAGTACTCCCCCCGACACGCCACCACCAGCCGCGTGCCCGTCTCACGCAGCCATTCGGCCGTGCCCTCGGTCCACTCGGCGAGCCGGTGCGCGAGGACCGGGGGCATCTCCTCGGGCCCGTCGAGAAGCAGCAGCAGGGGGCGTCCGACGGCTCGGGCGAGGCGGGCGAGCCGCTCGGGGCTCACATCACCGAGGCCGCAGGGGCCGGACGCCCCGGACAACCCGGCCGCCCCGGACGGACCGAATGCCCCGGACGGAACGGCCGGAACGGCCCCCGGTCCCCGCCCCAGAACTGCTGCCGAGCCCGAGGCCGAGGCCGAACCCGAATCCGAGGCCGCCACGATGCGTGCCGCGCGGCTCAGTGCGCGGCGGGCGGCGTCGGCGAGGGAGTCGTCCCCGGCCCTCAGGTCGGCGCCGCGCAGCCACAGGGTGGGGGCCGGCCGCGCACCCCGGTCGCGGCGCGCGGCGAGGGCGGCGAGTTCCGTCGTACGGCCGCTGCCCGGTGCGCCGACGAGGCCGAGGACGGCCGCCCGGCTCATCGCGAAGGCGTCCAACTCCCTTGCCGGAAAGACGCGTTCGATCGGTTCCGCGACTGCTGCGAGGGAGCCCGACGCGGCCCGCCCGAAGTGGCCGGACAGCGCTCCGGGCGGGCCGTCCGAGCCGACCGACGTGGCGGTGAGTTCGAGGAGGCCGGCCAGGTTGAGGTCGGCGCCGTAGGCGGGCACGGTGGCCGCGTTACGCGCGAGCAGCTCGGCCAGCGGCCCGTCGGCCGTAACCCGCGCCCCGACCCCGCCCCCGGCCGCCCACGCCCCGACCCCCGTCCCCGCGTCACCGCCGCCCTCACCACGACCGCCACCCGCACCCGCACCCGCACCCGCCAGAGCCTCACCCGCTCCCACGAGCGGCGCTCTCATCGCGTCGCCGTCGCTCACGTGGTCGCTCGGCGGCAGCCCGACGGAGTTGTCGTCGGTCGTCCGCATGTCGTCGGTCGGCGGGAGGTCGTCGGTCGCCGGAATGGCCTCGGCCGTGGGCACCCGGGGGCGCAGCGGCACCGCGAAGCCGACGTCGCGGTGGCCGGACCGGAGCGCGGTGCCGAGAACGGCGACGACCGCGCCGGTCTCCGCGTCGAGGACCGGTCCGCCGGCCGCGCCACCGCCGAGCCGCAGCGCGTCCCGGCCCGCCGTGCCGATCGCCAGCTCCAGAGCGTCGTCGAGGAGGTGGGAGCGGTCCGTCGCCGTGTACGTCGCGGACGTCTCGGCCAGCACCCGCGCCTCGCGCCAGCAGCCGGCGGCCAGCCGGACGTACCGGCCGGTCTCGACGCCGTCCCGCACGGTCACCGGCAGCGGGACCCCGCCGAGGCCCTCGGTGCGGACGAGAGCCAGGTCGAGTTCCGGCAGGGGGGTGACCGCGTCGTCGGTCACGACGCAGCTGCGGTCGCCGGCGGCGTACAGGACGAGCCGGGACAGGCCGTCGACGGCCTCGTGACTGGTGACGACCGTGCCCTGGTGGTCGGCGACGAACCCGGTGCCGCGCGGCCGGCCGGCGAGGTCACGGATCCGGACGAGCGAGCCGTCGGCGTCGGCGGCGGCGGCGATGTGCGGGGCGAAGTCCGCGCCCCGGGGATCCGGGGCGAAGCCCGCGTCCAGGGGATCCGATGCGTGCGCAAGAGCCATGGGATCCGGGGGACCCGGAGGGCCCGGGGGATCCGCCGGGCGGTTCCGGGTCGTGCCCCGCAGGGAGTCGTGCCGCGGTGTCCGCGGGCCTCGTCCCGCCATCGTCGTACCTCCCGCCGCGCCCGCGTGCCCTGTGTCCGACGGTAGGGGCGGGATGATCAGCGGGACAGATCACGGAGCGAACGCGCCCCCCTGCACTCCCCGGGTTCACTCCGAGCGCCTGCCCGGACGGGTGAATGAACGGGGGCCGCTGGATACACCCTAGGGGTGGGGGAACCGAGGGGGGACCGTGGAGCGGCGGCGCAGCACAACCCCGTGTTCGCCGCTCCACGGGCACCGGGCGACGCGCCTCGCGCCGCCCTGCCGGACAGCACCACGCGACGCGCCTCGCGCCGCTCAGCCGAACACGGCCAGGCTCTTCGCCTTGCCCTTCTGCTCCTCGACCAGGGCCAGGAACCGGCCCTCGGGGTCGAAGACGGCCACGGCGCCCGCGCCGACGTACGCGTCGGGCATCTCCAGGCGTACGCCGTTGGTGAGCAGCTGGGCCCGCTTGGCGTCCACGTTCCAGCGGGGGAACGCGGCGGTGGCAGCCTCGGCGATCGGCATCACGGCCAGCTCCTGCTGGAGCTGGTCGAGCGTCTTCGCCGAGTCCAGCTTGTAGGGGCCGACGCGGGTGCGGCGCAGGGCGGTGAGGTGGCCGCCGACGCCGAGGTCGGCGCCCAGGTCGCGGGCCAGGGCCCGGATGTAGGTGCCGGAGGAGCAGACGACGGACACGACCAGGTCCAGGACCGGGGTGCCGTCCTCGGCGACCGCGTCACGGACGTCGTACACGGAGAAGGAGGAGACGGTGACCGGGCGGGCCGGGATCTCGAAGTCCTCGCCGTCACGGGCCCGCTTGTAGGAGCGGACGCCGTTGATCTTGATCGCGCTGACCTTGGACGGCACCTGCATGATGTCGCCGCTCAGCTTGGCGACGCCCGCGTCGATCGCGTCCCGGGTGACCTTCGAGGCGTCCGTGGACCCCGTGATCTCGCCCTCCGCGTCGTCGGTCAGGGTCGTCTGGCCCAGCCGGACCGTGCCCAGGTACTCCTTCTCGGTGAGCGCCAGGTGCCCGAGGAGTTTCGTCGCCCTCTCGATGCCGAGGACGAGGACGCCCGTCGCCATCGGGTCCAGCGTGCCGGCGTGGCCGACGCGGCGGGTCCCAGCGATCCCGCGCATCTTGGCCACGACGTCGTGCGAAGTGAAACCCGACGGCTTGTCGACGATGACAAGGCCGTCGGGCGGGGTCTGCTTGCGGTTCATCAGGCGGAGTCGTCCGTCTCGTCCTCGTCACCGGGCTTCTTGTACGGGTCGGCGTCGCCGGCGTACCCGGCGCCCGCGGACACCTCGCGGACCTTCTCGTCGGCGGCACGCGCCTTGTCGAGGAGGTCGTCGATGGTGCGGGCGTTGTCCGGCAGGGCGTCGGCGACGAAGGCCAGCGTCGGCGTGAACTTCACGCCCGCCGCGCGGCCCACCTCGGAGCGCAGGACGCCCTTGGCGCTCTCCAGCCCGGCGGCCGCGGCCGCCCGCTCCTCGTCGTCCCCGTACACCGTGTAGAAGACCGTCGCCTCCCTGAGGTCACCCGTCACCCGGGTGTCCGTGATGGTGACGTGGGAGCCGAGCCGCGGGTCCTTGATCCCGCGCTGCAGCTTCTGGGCCACCACCTGCTGGATGAGGTCCGCCAGCCTCTTGGCACGCGCGTTGTCGGCCACTGGTCCGTCTCCCGTTCTTTCTTCTTCTCTTGCGTTCTGTGGTCGGTCAGTCGTCTTCGCCGTGGAAGCGGCGTCTGACCGACAGCAGCTCCACTTCGGGGCGGGCGGCTACCAGCCGTTCGCACCGGTCCAGCACATCGGTCAGATGCTCCGCGTCACCGGAGACCACGGCGAGACCGATCCTGGTCCTGCGGTGGAGGTCCTGGTCGTCCACCTCGGCCGCGCTCACCGCGTACTTGCGCTGGAGCTCGGCGACGATCGGACGGACGACGGAGCGCTTCTCCTTCAGCGACCGTACGTCGCCGAGGAGGAGGTCGAAGGACAGAGTCCCCACGTACATGTGTAACCGGTTCACCCGCCGGTACGGGATCGATGGCCCTGCCGTCCATGGGACAGGGACATCACGAACGGTACAACGATCCGGGCGGTGGCTCGACGGGGTTTTACCTCGCTCATGCGTCCGCCGGACGCCGTACCGGCCGGCGGGGAGCGATCCCCCGCCGGCCGGTACGGACCTTGGGCGCTTACGCCCTCGGCTTCTCCCGCATCTCGTACGTCGCGATGACGTCGTCGATCTTGATGTCGTTGAAGTTTCCGAGGTTGATACCGCCCTCGAAGCCTTCGCGGATCTCGGTGACGTCGTCCTTGAAGCGACGCAGCCCGGAGATGGTGAGGCTCTCCGCGATGACCTTGCCGTCGCGGATGAGGCGCGCCTTGGTGTTGCGCTTGACCTCGCCCGAGCGGACCAGGACACCGGCGATGTTGCCCAGCTTGGACGACTTGAAGACCTCGCGGATCTCCGCCGTGCCGAGCTCGACCTCCTCGTACTCCGGCTTCAGCATGCCCTTCAGGGCCGCCTCGATCTCCTCGATGGCCTGGTAGATCACCGAGTAGTACCGGACGTCGACGCCCTCGCGCTCCGCCATCTGCGCGGCACGACCGGCCGCACGGACGTTGAAGCCGATGACGATGGCGTCGGAGCCGGTCGCCAGGTCGATGTCCGACTCGGTGACCGCACCCACACCGCGGTGCAGGACGCGGATGTCGACCTCTTCGCCGACGTCGAGCTGGAGCAGCGAGGACTCGAGAGCCTCCACCGAACCGGACGCGTCGCCCTTGATGATGAGGTTGAGTTCCTGCACCAGACCGGCCTTGAGCGCCTCGTCCAGGTTCTCCAGGGAGAACCGGACTCCACGCCGGGCGAAGTTGGCGTTGCGCTCACGCGCCGCGCGCTTCTCGGCGATCTGACGGGCCGTGCGGTCCTCGTCGACGACGAGGAAGTTGTCGCCGGCGCCCGGGACGTTGGTGAGACCGAGGACGAGGACCGGAGTCGAGGGACCCGCCTCTTCCACGTTCTCGCCCTTGTCGTCGAGCATCGCGCGGACACGGCCGTACGCGTCGCCGACCACCATGGTGTCGCCGACCCGCAGGGTGCCTCGCTGGACCAGGACGGTCGCGACGGCGCCGCGGCCACGGTCGAGGTGGGACTCGATCGCGATGCCCTGCGCGTCCTGCTCCGGGTTGGCCCGCAGGTCGAGCGAGGCGTCCGCGGTCAGGACCACGGCCTCCAGCAGGCTCTCGATGTTGAGGCCCTGCTTGGCGGAGATGTCGACGAACATCGTGTCGCCGCCGTACTCCTCGGCCACCAGACCGAACTCGGTGAGCTGACCGCGCACCTTGGTCGGGTCCGCGCCCTCGACGTCGATCTTGTTGACCGCGACCACGATCGGCACGTCGGCCGCCTTGGCGTGGTTCAGCGCCTCGATCGTCTGGGGCATCACACCGTCGTTGGCCGCCACCACGAGGATCGCGATGTCGGTCGACTTGGCACCACGGGCACGCATGGCGGTGAACGCCTCGTGACCCGGGGTGTCGATGAAGGTGATCCTGCGCTCTTCACCGTTGACCTCGGTGGCGACCTGGTACGCACCGATGTGCTGCGTGATGCCGCCGGCCTCGCCCGCGATGACGTTCGTCTTGCGGATGGTGTCGAGCAGTCGGGTCTTACCGTGGTCGACGTGACCCATGACGGTCACGACCGGCGGACGCGCGACGAGGAACTCCTCGCCGCCCTCGTCCTCGCCGAACTCGATGTCGAAGGACTCGAGCAGCTCGCGGTCCTCCTCCTCGGGGCTGACGATCTCGAGGACGAAGTTCATCTCGTCCGCGAGGAGCTTCAGCGTCTCGTCGGAGACGGACTGCGTGGCGGTGACCATCTCGCCGAGGTTCATCATCACGCCGACGAGCGACGCCGGGTTGGCGCCGATCTTCTCGGCGAAGTCGGTGAGCGACGCACCGCGCGACAGGCGGACGGACTGTCCGTTGCCGCGAGGCAGCATCACGCCGCCGACCGACGGGGCCTGCATGGCCTCGTACTCCTGGCGCCTCTGACGCTTCGACTTGCGACCGCGACGCGCGGGACCGCCGGGACGACCGAAGGCGCCCTGCGTGCCACCACGGCCACCGGGACCGCCGGGACGACCGCCGAATCCGGGACGGCCACCGCCGCCACCGAAGCCGCCGCCACCGCCGGGGCCACCGCCACCGGGACGACCGGCGAAACCGCCGCCGCCACCGGGACGGGCGCCGCCACCGGGACCGGCCGGACGACCTGCGAAGCCGCCGCCACCGGGACGACCGCCGCCGCCGGGACGACCCGCACCGCCGCCGCCACCCGGACCGCGGCCGCCGGGGCCACCGCCGGGACGCGGGCCGGCAGCGGGACGCTGCGGCATCATGCCCGGGTTGGGACGCGGACCGCCGCCGGGACGCGGACCGCCGGGGCCTGCGCCCTGCGGGCGGGGCATGCCGCCCGGAGACGGACGGGAGCCGCCCGGAGACTGCGGACGAGGACCGCCGCCCTGGCCACCGGGGCCCTGCGGACGGGGACCGGCGCCGGGAGCGCCACCGGGGCCGCCGGGACGCGGGGCGCCCTGCGGACGGGGCGCCTGCGGGCGCGCCATACCGGCGTTGCCGCCGGAGGTGAAGGGGTTGTTGCCCGGACGCGGACCCGAGGGACGGGCACCGCCCGGACGCGGGGCACCGGCGCCACCGGGGCGCGGCCCCTGAGCGGCGGCCGGACGCTGGCCGCGGTCACCACGATCGCCACGGTCACCGCGGTCGCCACGGTCCTGACCGGGCGCGGGACGGCCGGCGGGGCGCGGCGCGCCGGGGCGCGGGCCCTGCGAGGCCGGCCGCGGGCCGGACGACTGGGCCGGAGCGGCGGGGGCGGCCGGAGCAGCCGGCGGAGCGGTGAACTCCGGGGCGGCCGGGGCCGGACGCGGCGCGGGCTTGGGGCCCGGACGCGGACCGGAGGCCGCCGGCGCGGGGGCCGACGAGGCGGCCGGGGCGGCGGGGGCCGCCGGAGCCGCGGGCGTCTGCGCCGCGGGAGGCTTGGGGGCGGCCGGCCGAGGTGCGGCCGGGCCCGGACGGGCCGCCTGCGCCGGGGAGGGCGCGCCGGGCCTGGGGGCCGCCTTGCGCGGGGCGGGCTTGCCGCCGCCCTGGAAGGCATCTGTCAACTTGCGGACAACGGGCGCTTCGATGGTCGAAGACGCCGAACGGACGAATTCACCGAGTTCCTGGAGCTTGGCCATGACGGCCTTGCTCTCAACCCCGAACTCCTTGGCGAGTTCGTATACCCGGACCTTAGCCACTTCGCTCCTTTTAGGTCCGGGTGTGTCCGGACCGTCGCTACTTCATGGGCGTACTCATCGCGTGCTCATCGAGTGCTCATCGCAATCTCGACCTACTTCCAACTCGCGGGGTACCAGAGCCGCACGGAGGTTCCGTGCGACGCCTTCTTACGGTGTTGCCTGTTCGGCAACGGTCGTCTGCTCGACGTACTGGCGCAACGCCTTTGTGTCGAGCGCTCCCGGGGCTCGCAACGCCCTCGTGAACGCCCGGCGGCGTACCGCCTGGTCGAGACAGACCGGGGCGGGATGCAGATACGCACCCCGGCCGGGCAGCGTACCGCGTGGATCGGGGACGCATGCGTCCCCGATCGCCACGATGCGCAGCAGCTCCGTCTTGGCCGCCCGCTCCCGGCACCCCACACAGGTGCGTTCAGGGCATGCTCCGGTGTGCGTCCGGCCAGACACTCTTAAGTCTACCTCCCCGCGGCGACCTCACCCCTTTGGGCCAGGATTCGAACAGTTGCCGCGTTACATCTGTCGTGATCTGAGCCCCGGCAGGCCGAGATCTATTCCCCGCCGCCGGGTGACCTGGCAGGTGACGTACCCGCCGGGCTACTCGGTGGGCTACTCGGTGGGCTGTTCGACGTCCGGACGGATGTCGATGCGCCAGCCGGTCAGCCGGGCGGCGAGCCGGGCGTTCTGCCCTTCCTTGCCGATCGCCAGCGACAGCTGGTAGTCCGGCACCGTCACCCGCGCGGAGCGGGCCGCGAGGTCGACGACCTCGACCTTGGACACCCGGGCCGGGGACAGCGCGTTCGCCACCATCTCGGCCGGGTCGTCCGACCAGTCGACGATGTCGATCTTCTCGCCGTTCAGCTCGCCCATCACGTTGCGCACCCGGCCGCCCATGGGGCCGATACAGGCGCCCTTGGCGTTCAGACCCGAACGGGTGGACCTGACGGCGATCTTCGTGCGGTGACCGGCCTCACGTGCGATGGCGGCGATCTCCACCGAACCGTCGGCGATCTCCGGCACCTCCAGGGCGAAGAGCTTCTTCACCAGGTTGGGGTGGGTGCGGGAGAGCGTCACGGACGGGCCGCGCATACCCTTCGCCACCCGGACGACGTACGACCGCAGGCGCATGCCGTGCGGATACGTCTCGCCGGGGACCTGCTCCTGCACCGGCAGGATGGCCTCCAGCTTGCCGATGTCCACGAGCACGTTCTTCGGGTCGCGGCCCTGCTGGACCACACCGGTGACGATGTCGCCCTCACGGCCGGCGTACTCGCCGAGCGTCGCGTCGTCCTCGGCGTCACGCAGACGCTGGAGGATCACCTGCTTGGCCGTCGTGGCGGCGATCCGGCCGAAGTCGGACGGGGTGTCGTCGAACGGGCGGGGCTCCTGCCCCTCCTCGAGGTCCTCGGGGTCCTCCTTCGCCCACACGGTCACATGTCCGGTCTCCCGGTTGAGCTCCACGCGCGCGTGACGGCGGCTTCCCTCGGTGCGGTGGTAGGCGATGAGGAGGGCCGACTCGATCGCCTCGACCAGCAGGTCGAAGGAGATCTCCTTCTCCCGCACCAAGCCCCGCAGGGCACTCATGTCGATGTCCACGGCTACGCCTCCTCTTCCATCTCGTTCTCGTCGATCTCGTCGTTCTCGTTCTTGGCGTGCTGGTCGCTCTTGTCCTTGCGGTTGAACTCGACCTGTACGCGGGCCTTGTCGATGTCGCCGAAGGGGAGTCTGCGGGTGGTGGCCTTGCGGCCCTTCACGCCGGGGACCTCGAGACCGAGTCCCTCGTCGTCGACCGTCAGGATCCGGGCGACCAGCTCGCCGCCCTCGGTCAGCTGGAACCGCACCAGCCGGTCGACGGCACGTACGTAGTGGCGGTGCTCGGTGAGCGCGCGCTCCGCGCCCGGGGTGCCGACCTCGAGGGTGTACTCGCCCTCGCCCATCGCGTCCGTCTCGTCGAGCTTCGCCGAGAGCGCGCGGCTCACATCGGCGATCTGGTCCAGGTCCGCTCCGGAGTCGGAGTCGACGACGACGCTCAGCACCCGCTTGCGTCCGACGGAGTCCACGGCGATCTCTTCGAGATCCAGTCCCTGGGAGGCGACGAGCGGTTCCAGGAGCTCTCGCAGCCTCTCGCTCTGGGTGGTGCTCATCCGGGTGACTCCTCGGCCGCGTGTGCTGTTGTGGGATGGGGCTCGTGTCTGGTCAAAGGGTATCCGGTCGCAAGGTGTGTTGCCGTCCACCTGTGCACGGAGGGTGGCGAGCCCTCGCGGGGCGGTGCCGCTGAGTGGTACGGGGCGGCCGCGCGGGTACGGTGATCACGGGCCCGCCGCCCACCAGGACGCCAGTTCCGTACGAGTTCCCCGAGGACGCCCGCCGTGCCGTTGCCCCTCCCCTCGCGAACCCCCTCGGGGCCGCGCAGAAGATCCCTGCTCGCGTCGGCCGCGGGAGCGGTGCTGCTCGCGGGCTGCTCGTCCGGTACGCAGGAGTCCGAGGAGAGCGCGAGCGGCAGCCCGTCGGTCGCCGAGCGGGCACGCGCGCGTGCCGCTCGGGAGAGCGACGAGCTGGTGGCACGGTACGACGCCGTGCTCGCCGTCCATCCGGCGCTGGCAGGGCGGCTGGGGCCGCTGCGGGCGGAGGTCGTACGGCACGTGGAGGCGTTCGGAGGCGCCGCGAAGGCGTCCCCCTCCGCCACTAGGTCCGCCACCGGCTCCCCCGCCTCCGTCTCCCCCACGGCTTCCTCGACGAGCTCCGCCTCGGTTCCGCCGGCCGATCCCTCGGCCGCGCCGTCCGCCGTGCCGGTCACCGACACGGACGCGCTCGCCGGGCTGGCCGCGGCGGAGCGGGCGCTCGCCGACCGCAGGGCGACGGAGCTGCTGGACGTGCCGGGCGAGCTGGCCCGGTTGCTGGCCTCGGTGGCGGCGGCCGGCGCGGCACACGCCTACCTGCTGACGGAGGGGACGCGATGAGTGACGCCACGAGCGCGGAGCTGACGGCGCTCCAGGCGGCGCTGGCCGCCGAACACGCCGCCGTGTACGGGTACGGCGTCGTCGGCGGGCGGATCGGCGAGGTACGGAGCGCCGAGGCACGGGCGGCCTACGACGCGCACCGGGCGCGCCGGGACGCACTCGTGCGCGAGGTGCGCGGCCTGGGGGCCGAGCCGGTCGCCGCGAGCGCCGGATACGCGCTGCCGTTCCCGGTACCGGACTCCGCGGCGGCGGTCCGGCTCGCGACCGAGCTGGAGGAGCGGGTGGCCGGGGTGTACTCCGACCTGGTGCGGGCAGCCGGGGACGCACGGCGCCGGGAGGCCGCGGGCGCGCTGCGGGACGCGGCGGTCCGTGCGGTGCGCTGGCGTGGCGGAAGCGTAGCCTTCCCTGGTCTCGCCGAGCGGACCGGTACGGATCCGGCCACGGGCTCGGCGTCCGCACCGGCAGCGGCCACGCCTCCGGCGGCGGCAGCGCCCTCGGGCACACCGGCGGCTTGACCCGAAGCAGGAAGGGAACGACTCGCGCATGGCTTTCGAACCGCCGCAGCGTCTGGTCCGGGCGCTCGGTGAGACGGCACCGGACGGTGACGGCTGGTTGGAGAAGCTGCCGGAGGCGGCCCGACAGGCCGTCGCCGTGCGCGGGTTGACGGTCGATCGGGTGCAGGTGCCGGGCGGCCGGACCAGCATGGTCGTGCTCGTGCGGCGCGCGGACGGGACACCCGCCGTGCTGAAGCTGGCCCCACCCCGGTTCCGGCCGGAGGCGGAGCGGGCCGCGCTGACGCAGTGGGACGGCCTGGGCGCCGTCCAGTTGCTGCAAGAGCCGCAGACGGCGGGAGCGCTGCTGCTCGAGCGGCTGCACCCCGATGTGTCGGTGCGGTCGCTGGCGGAGGCGAAGGCCCTGCTGGAGGCGGCGGGGACGTTGCGGCGGCTGTGGGTGGAACCACCGGCCGGCCACTCCTTCGAGTCCGTGGCCGACCGCACCGGGCGGCAGGCGCAGGCGATGCGGGCGAGCGCCGAGGCGGAGCCCGAGGTGGCCGCCCTGGTGGACGCGGCGCTCGCCGCCCGTGCGGAGCTGCTGGCGGGACCGCCCGAGCACCGGCTGCTGCACGGCACGTTCCGGCAGAGCAAGGTGCTGGCGGGTGAGCGGATGCCGTGGCTGGCGGTGGGGCCGGATCCGGTGGTCGGCGAGTGCGCCTTCGACCTGGCCCGGCTGGTCCGCGACCGGGTGGAGGACCTGATCGCCTCGCCGTCCGGGGCGTCGACGACCCGGCGCCGGGTGAAGCGGCTCGCGGAGTCGCTGGAGCTGGACCAGGAGCGGCTGCGCGGCTGGACGCTGTTCCGGGCCGTGGAGTCGGGCGTCCGGGCCCGGCGGGTCGGGCGGACGCGGGACGCCGAGCTGCTGCTCGAGTTCGCGAGCTGGCTGTAGCGACGCCGTGCGCCGGGCCCCCCGCGCCGCGGGGCCGACGGCGGTCGCACGGACGCGGTGACGGCTGGGTGACCACGCGGTGACCGGCGCGGTGACCGGCGCGAGCTGGTGCCCCGCGTCGTCTCGGCGGAGTCCGGCGGGAGTCCGGCGGAGTTCCCGCCGGCCGGCCGGCAGAGCGGCACGTCAGCCCGTCGGCGCAGCACGCCGTCAGCGCATCAGCCCGTCGACGCCGGTGTGAGCCGCAGGGCGAGCACCGGGCAGTCGGCCGCCGCGCGGCGGGCCCGTCGCACGGTGCCGGCCGGGACCGGGGCGCCGTCGACCAGGGGGTAGCCCCATTCGTCGAGGACGATGTGTTCGGGGAGGAAGTCAGCGCAGAGGCCGTGGCCCTGGCAGGCCGTCCAGTCGATGTCGATGTGCTGGGCCGTGCTCATGGGTCAGCCCTCCTCGGGGACGGGCAGCAGGGGCCTGTGGTCGGTCGCGGTGCAGTGACCCCGGGCGTGTGCGTCGGCCTCGGCGGCGAAGGTGGTCAGGGCGCTGCGGACCAGGCGGACGGTGCCGTCGGGGTGGTGGCAGGCGCCCCGGCCCTCGACCAGGCCCGACCAGCGGGCCAGGTCGGCGCGGACGGTGCCCTGGGGGCCGGGTGCGGCGAGGGTGCAAAAGGCGGTGGCGATGCGGGGCAGGCCGTTGAGGCAGGGGCCGCACTGGCCGGCCGACTGGAGGGCGAGATAGCGCAGGACGCGCGCGGTCTCGGCGAGGCCGCAGCGGTCGACGGGCAGCGCGGCGAGCACGCCGGCGCCCAGGTAGCTGCTGTCCAGGGCCAGTTCAGCCGCCTCCGGGGCCGGTATCCAGGTGCCGTGGTAACCGCCGACCAGCACCGCCCGGGTGCCTTCCAGCGGCAGCAGTCGCCCCAGGGGCAGGCCGTAGGGCGCCTCCACCACCCGGGGTTCGCGGCCCGGCACATGGACCGTGCACAGCACGCTGCCGGGCTGGGTCGGGGTGCCGGCGGTGCGGTACCAGTCGGCGCCGTAGCGGGCGACCAGCGCGAGGTGGGCCAGGGTCTCGACGTTCTGTACGAGGGTCGGGGCCCGGTGCACTCCGCGCTCGCGGACCGGCGGGCGCTGGTGGGTGGGCAGGGCCGCGCCGCCGGAGACGTACCGGGCGAGGGCGGCGGCCTGGCCGGAGAGGAACGACTTGGGCAGACGGACGACCTTCACCGGCAGCGGGTCCGCGGTGCGCTGGGCGAGGGCGGATTCCAGCCAGGTCGCGCCGTCCTCCACGGCGAGGTACGCCTCCCCCGCGCCGACCGTGCGGGCCGCCAGCTGTAGCCCGTCCAGGACGAGATGGGGCGACCGGCGCAGCAGGGCCTTGTCCTTGCGGCTGGCCGGTTCGCCCTCGGCGCCGTTGGCCACCACGACGGGAGCGCGGCCGGTACGCCGGCCGGCCTCCGCGACGGAGACGAGTTTGCGGTACGTGGGGAAGCCGGCTCCGCCGCGCCCGGTGAGGCCGGACTCGGCGACCGTGCGGAGCAGGGTGTCGGGGTCGCCGTGGGACAGCGGGCCGTAGCGCCGGTGGTGGGCGGCCAGGTCGGCCGGGGTGGCGTCGGGGGCGAGGAGACGTGGGGGCATCTGGAGGTCCGGGAAGGTGGCGGTCACGGTCGGGCTCCTTCGGCGGTGCGCAGGAGGGCCGCGGGGGTGCGGCGGCCGGCGCGGGCGGCGTGTGCGAGGCGGGCGGCGAAGGCGGCGACCGCCGTGGCCACGCAGGCGACGGTCAGCCAGGTCATCCAGTCGGCGCCGGTGTCCGTGCCGATGCCGATGCCGTGGACGAGCGCGACCGGCCAGGAGACGTACGCCAGCCAGTGGACGGTTCGCCAGGTGCGGTGGCCGAGGCGTTCCCGCAGCAGGCTGGTGACCAGGACGGCGAGCATCAGGTCCAGGGCGACCGTACCGAGGCCGAGCCAGAGGGGCTGGTAGTCGCCGACGAAGGGGACGAGGACGTCCACGACGGTGATGTCGACGTAGCCGTCCACGATCGCGGCGGTGATGTGCAGGGCCAGGAACGCGGTCGCGGAGAGGGAGAGCGCGCGGTGCAGGCTCATCGTGCCGAACCGGGGGAGCCCGGGGAGCCGGGTTCTCGACCGGACCGCGATTCCCAGCAGGACGACGACGGTGAAGAGGACGAGGCAGACGGCACCGGTGGCACGGTTGGCGTACCAGAGGGTCTCGGAGGTCACGCGGCCGCCTCCCGTGCCGGAGCGGCCGACGTGGGCCAGCCGGGCGTGGTGACGACGGTGCCGTTCTGGGCCACCAGACGCGCCGGCAGGCCCCGCCTTCGCAGCCACCGCTCCGCGCCCGCGCCCTTCACCAGGGCCGCCGTGCTCGCCGCGTTGGCGTCGGCGCAGGTCGCGGCGGCGACGGAGACCGTGCGCCACGGGGAACGGACCGGCAGGCCGGTACGCGGGTCGACGATGTGGTGCAGGTCGTGACCGCCGCGCCGCCAGCGCCGGGCGGTCGTGCCCGAGGTGGCCAGGCCCCCACCGCGCAGGCCCACCGAGTCGTAGGGACCGTCGGCGGGGGTCTCGTCGACGGGTCCTGTGATGTCCTGGACGCGGATCTGCCAGCCGTCCGCCGGGGGCTCTCCCGCGACGGCCGTGTCGCCGCCCAGACTCACCAGGACTCCGCAGCCGGCCGCCGCGGCCAGCGTCCCGGCGGCCCGGTCGGCGGCCCACGCCTTGGCGGTGGCGCCCAGGTCGAGGCGGATGCCCTCGGGGACGGTCACCGTGCCGGTCGCCCGGTCCAGGCGCACGGTGCGCCACCCCGGGGTGCGCCGGACCGTGAGCCGGACCGGGCGGTCGTCCTCTCGGACGAGGGTGAAGTCGCGGTCGTAGCCGAGGGCGTGCATCGCGGAGCCGACGGTGGGGTCGACCGTCCCGTCGGTGGCCTCGGCCGCGCGCAGGGCCACGTCGAGGGCCTCGGTGAGCAGCGGGCTGACCCGGACCGGGCGGCCGGCGGTGCCGTCGAGGGCGGCCAGTTCGGAGTCGGCGCGGAACCGACTGCACGCCGCGTCGACCTCGGCGAGGTGCCGGGCGAGGAGCAGGTCGCACGACTCCAGCAGGGCCGGGTCGGTGACGACCAGGCGGACCGTGGTGCCGAGGGCCCGCCACTCCGCGGCGGCCGTGGTGCGGGACGCGAGGGGGGCGCTCATCACGACGCTCCCGACGTGGAGTCGGTGGAGCCGCCGGAGGAGGAGGTGAGACCGCTGTCCGAGGAGGAGCTGCCGCTGTCGGAGGACGACGAACCACTCGACGAACTGCTCGACGAGGAGTCCGTACCACTGTCGGTGCTGCTGTTGTCGGTACTGCTGTTGTCGGTGCTGCTGTTGTCGGTTGTGCCGGTGTCCGAGGAGCCGGTGTCCGAGGAGCCCGAGCTGGAACTGGAGTTGCCGCTCGTGCCGCTCGCCGCCGTCTCGGCGTCGGCCTGCATGGTGCCGACCAGGGCGAACACCCCGGCCGCCGCCGCGAGCGTGACCGCCGCGGCCAGGGCGGCCGTACGCCGCGCACCTCTGCGGACCGCTGCCGCGGCCCCCCGTTCCTGTTCCCTGGTCGCCATGACCGTTCCCCTCCGCAGTGACGTTCTGTCACGTCCTACGGTCGGGGAACGATCTGAGAGAAGTCTGTGAGGCAGCCATACGCCCCGGCAGAACTCCCTGAGACGTTGCTTTAAATCAGGCCGTCAGCCGGGCGATCGCCTCGTCGACGGTGAGCTCCTCGCGCTCGCCGGTCCTGCGGTCCTTCAGCTCCAGGACGCCCTCGGCCGAGCGGCGGCCCGCCACCAGGATCTTCGGCACGCCCATCAGCTCGGAGTCGGTGAACTTCACGCCCGGGGAGACGCCGGCCCGGTCGTCGACCAGGACGCGCAGCCCGGCCGCGCGCAGCTTCTCGGAGACGTCGAGCGCCAGCTCGGTCTGGAGGGCCTTGCCCGCCGCGACGACGTGCACATCGGCCGGGGCGACCTCCGCGGGCCAGCACAGGCCCTTCTCGTCGGCGCTCTGCTCGGCGAGGGCGGCCACCGCGCGCGAGACGCCGATGCCGTACGAGCCCATGGTCACGCGGACCGGCTTGCCGTTCTGGCCGAGCACGTCGAGCTTGAGGGCGTCGGCGTACTTGCGGCCCAGCTGGAAGATGTGGCCGATCTCGATGGCGCGGTCCAGCCTGAGGCCGGTGCCGCACTTCGGGCAGGGGTCGCCCTCCTGGACGACCACGACGTCGACGTAACTGCCGACCTCGAAGTCCCGGCCCGCGACGACGTTCTTCGCGTGCACGCCCTCCTTGTTGGCGCCGGTGATCCAGGCGGTGCCCGGGGCCACGCGCGGGTCGGCGATGTACTTCACCTTGTCCAGACCCTGCGGGCCGACATAACCGCGGACCAGGTCCGGACGGCCCACGAAGTCCTCGGCGGTGACCAGCTCGACGGCGGCCGGGGCGAAGTGCGCCTCGACCTTGCCCAGGTCGACCTCGCGGTCACCGGGGACGCCCACGGCGACGATCTCGCCGCCGACCTTCACCAGGAGGTTCTTCAGGGTGGCCGAGGCCGGGACGCCGAGGTGGGCGGCGAGGGTCTCGATGGTGGGGGTGTCCGGGGTGGGGATCTCCTCGAGAGCGGCCACACCGTCGGCGTCCACCGGCTTCAACTCGTACGTGATCGCCTCGGTGTTGGCCGCGAAGTCGCAGTTCGGGCAGTCGGCGAAGGTGTCCTCGCCGGCGCCGGCCGGGGCGAGGAACTCCTCCGACTTGGAGCCGCCCATCGCGCCCGCGGTCGCCGCGCAGATCCGGTAGTCCAGGCCGAGGCGCTCGAACACCTTCTGGTACGCCTGGCGGTGCAGGGCGTAGGACCGGGCGAGACCCTCGTCCTCGGTGTCGAAGGAGTAGGAGTCCTTCATCAGGAACTCACGGCCGCGCAGGATGCCGGCCCGGGGGCGGGCCTCGTCACGGAACTTCGTCTGGATCTGGTAGAGGATGACCGGCAGGTCCTTGTACGAGGACGCCTGGTCCTTCACGATCAGCGTGAAGATCTCCTCGTGGGTGGGGCCGAGGAGGTAGTCGCCGCCCTTGCGGTCCTGGAGGCGGAACAGCTCCGGGCCGTACTCGTCCCAGCGGCCGGTCGCCTCGTAGGGCTCACGCGGCAGCAGGGCGGGGAGGCTGACCTCCTGGGCGCCGATCGCGTCCATCTCCTCGCGGACGATGCGCTCCACGTTGGCGAGGACCTTCTTGCCGAGCGGCAGCCAGGACCAGATGCCGGCGGCGGTACGGCGGACGTAGCCGGCGCGGACCAGGAGCTTGTGGCTCAGGACCTCGGCGTCCGCAGGGTCGTCGCGCAGCGTCTTCGCCATCAACTGGGACATGCGCTGGACCGGTGCGTTCGCCATGGTTCTCGTACTCCTGCCGAAGGGGGTCCCCCGCTCGAGCGCCGCCGAGAGCGGGGGAGGGTGTTGGCTAGGAGGTTAGCCGGGGAGCGTGGCGGGCCGGAAATCCGTTATCCGCGCAGGAGGGGGAGCGGGGCGCCCATCACCGCGTACGGACGGGGAGCGCTGGGGAACAGGACGCGGCGGGCCAGGTCCTGGTAGCCCAGGGAGTGGTAGAGCGCGCGGGCGGGGCTTTCGGTGTCGATCGCGGAGAGGATCGAGCGGGGCTGGGTCGCGGTGTCGGTGATCGTGGTGATCAGGGCCCGGCCCGCGCCGCGGTTCTGGTGCGCGGGGTGGACGTGCAGTTCCGTGATCACGAAGGAGTCGTCCAGCCACTGCTCGTTGCCCTGGGCCCGGAGGTAGGGCTGTACGACCGTCGACCACCAGTGGGCCCGGTCGTTGGGCATGCCGTAGACGAAGCCGACGAGTCGCTCTCCGACGGTCGCGCCGAAGGCTCTCGCACCCGGGTGCGCCATGTGGCGCAGGACGATCTGCCGGCGCACGGCCACCTCGTCGGGGCCCAGTCCGAAGGCGATCGCCTGTACGGCCAGGGCCTCGTCCACATGGGCGGGGAGGTCCAGGGGGCCGATCACGAGGTCCATGGCGGGGAGCCTACAGGGGCCTCAAAAGAGGACGCTCGTGAAGGCGCCGACCTCCTGGAAGCCCACCCTCCTGTACGTGCGCCTCGCCGTGGTGTTGAAGTCGTTCACGTAGAGGCTGACCACCGGGGCCACGTCGGCCAGGGCGTAGCGCAGCACCGCCGCCATGCCGGGGGCGGCCAGGCCCTGGCCCCGGTACTCCGGGGCCACCCACACACCCTGGATCTGGCAGGCGTGGGAGGTCGCCGCGCCGATCTCCGCCTTGAAGACGACCCTGCCGTGGTCGTCGAGGCGGGCGAACGAGCGGCCGGAGCCGACGAGTTCGGCCACCCGGGCCTGGTAGAGCAGTCCTCCGTCGCCGGCCATCGGGGAGACGCCGACCTCCTCGGTGAACATCGCCACGCACGCCGGCATGATCGTGTCCATCTCGTCCTTGCGGATGCGGCGGACGTAGGGATCCGGGGCGGGGTCGGCGGGCATGCGGTCGGTGACCATGAGGGGCTGTCGGGTCCGGATCTCGCGGGCCGGGCCCCAGTGGGGTTCGAGGAGGCGCCACAGCTGGGTGGTCGGCTCGGCGGGGCCGACGATCGAGGAGCAGCGGCGGCCCGCCCGGCGGGCGCGGTCGGCGAAGGCGCGCACCGCTCTCGGTGTCGCGCAGATCGGGACGAGGTTGGCGCCCGCGTAGCACAGGGACGTCAGCATGCCGTCCTCGTACCAGCCCCACATCTCGCCGCCGAGGCGCCACGGGTCGAGGCCCGCGACCTGTACACGTGACGTGACGAAGGCGTTGGCGACCGGCTCGCGGTCGAGGACGGCGAGCGCGGCGTCCAGGTCGCTCGGTTCGAGGACCCGGGAGGTGGTCTGGGTCAACACGCGCGGGGCCTCACACTCAGGTCTGCTGGTCCCCGCACTGTACCTGCGGAAGCTGAGCGGTGCCGACCCGTGTTCAGCCGGCGTTCGTCTGCCGTGACCGTGGGGTGTCGTGCCGTCCCCTGGGGGCTGCCGCCCCCAGACCCCCGGCGGTCGGCCTGAACGGCCTCGTCCTCAAACGCCGGACGGGCTGGACGCACCTGCCTTGCGCGCAAGCTCGGGACGGCCGCCCCTCGCCCTCCCCACCAGCAGCCAGGTGGGATGCACCCGGCCCCGCGCACCGGCTGAGGACGGCCTCGGCCTCCGCAACCGCCGCACGGGCCGGATGCACCGGCCCGTGCGAAAGCTCGGAACAACCACGGTCCCTCGCCCCCACCATCAGCAGCAGCCAGGTGGGATGCACCCGGCCCCGCGAACCGCAGGATCGGGGACGGTCAGCCCGCGACCGACACCGACGGCTCGCCGGAGGTGATGCCGTCCGCCTCCATCTGTTCGGCCAGCTTCATGGCCTCCTCGATGAGGGTCTCCACGATCTTCGACTCGGGCACGGTCTTGATGACCTCGCCCTTGACGAAGATCTGGCCCTTGCCGTTGCCGGAGGCGACGCCGAGGTCGGCCTCGCGGGCCTCGCCGGGGCCGTTGACGACGCAGCCCATGACGGCGACGCGGAGGGGGACCTCCATGCCCGTGAGGCCCGCGGTGACCTCTTCGGCCAGCTTGTACACGTCGACCTGGGCGCGGCCGCAGGACGGGCAGGAGACGATCTCCAGGCCTCGCTGCTTGAGGTTCAGGGACTCCAGGATCTGGTTGCCGACCTTGACCTCCTCGACCGGCGGGGCCGACAGGGAGACGCGGATCGTGTCGCCGATGCCCTGGGAGAGCAGGGCGCCGAAGGCGACCGCCGACTTGATCGTGCCCTGGAAGGCGGGGCCGGCCTCGGTGACGCCGAGGTGGAGCGGGTAGTCGCTCTGGGCGGCGAGCTGGCGGTACGCCTCGATCATCACGACCGGGTCGTTGTGCTTGACCGAGATCTTGATGTCGCGGAAGTCGTGCTCCTCGAAGAGGGAGGCTTCCCAGAGGGCGGACTCGACGAGGGCCTCGGGGGTCGCCTTGCCGTACTTCTGGAGCAGGCGGCGGTCCAGCGAACCGGCGTTGACGCCGATGCGGATCGGGGTGCCGTGCTCCTTGGCCGCCTTGGCGATCTCCTTGACCTTGTCGTCGAACTGCTTGATGTTGCCGGGGTTCACCCGGACCGCGGCGCAGCCCGCCTCGATCGCGGCGAACACGTACTTCGGCTGGAAGTGGATGTCCGCGATCACCGGGATCTGCGACTTGCGGGCGATGGTCGCGAGGGCGTCCGCGTCGTCCTGCGTGGGGCAGGCCACGCGGACGATCTGGCAGCCGGAGGCGGTGAGCTCGGCGATCTGCTGGAGGGTGGCGCCGATGTCGGAGGTACGGGTCGTGGTCATCGACTGCACGGACACCGGGGCGTCTCCGCCGACCGCCACGGATCCGACCTGGATCTGCCGGCTCTTCCGGCGCTCGGCAACCCTGGTCGGAACGGACGGCATGCCGAGAGAAATCGCAGTCATCTGCTGTGCAACCCCAAGTCGTGGATCAAGGCCCAGGTCCCGTCTTCAGGCGGGTTCCCGGCTTCGAGATTACGGCACCGGCCCGCGCGCGGGCACCTCACCGTCGGCAAACCCACTCGATGGAAGGCGGCCCGGAACGATCGTCCCGGGCCGCCGCGAACCATGTGTGACGAGAAGGTGGCTACGAGATGCGCACCGGGTTCACCACGTCCGCGATGAGGACCAGCACCGTGAAGCAGATGAAGATGCCCGCCACCACGTACGCCACCGGCATCAGCTTCGCCACGTCGAACGGACCCGGGTCCGGCCTGCGCAGGACCTTGGCCAGGTTGCGGCGCAGGGACTCCCACAGGGCGCCCGCGATGTGCCCGCCGTCCAGCGGCAGCAGCGGGAGCATGTTGAAGAGGAACAGGGAGAGGTTGAAGCCCGCGACCAGCATCACGGCCATGGCCAGCTGCTGCGAGGCCGGGATGTCGAGGGTGAAGATCTCACCGCCGACGCGGGCCGCGCCGACCACGCCCATGGGTGAGTCGGGCTCGCGCGGAGCGCCGTCGAAGGCGGCGTTCCACAGGGCCGGGATCTTGCCGGGGAGGGCGGCGATGGAGTCGACGGCCTCGCCCACCCGGTCGGTCATCCAGGACACGGAGTCACCGAAGTCCTGCTTGACGACGCCGGTGGCCGCGCTGAAGCCGAGGAAGCCGGCCTTGATGTACTCGCCCTGGACGTAGGTCCCGTCGGAGTCCTTCTTGGCGACCTGGTTGGTGGCGATCTTCGTGTGCAGGGTCAGTTCCTTGCCGCCGCGGTCGACGACGATGGCCACCTCCTTGCCCGCGCTGACCCGGATCAGGTCGGAGAGGGTGTTCCAGTCGGCCGTCTTCTCCCCGGCGAAGGAGACGATCTTGTCGCCCGGCTTCATGCCGGCGGCCGCGGCCGGGGAGGCCGGGTCGGTCGACCTGCACTCGTCGCGGTTCTGGCTCTGCGAGATGACGCAGGGGGAGATCGAGCTGACGGTGGTGGTCTGCTGCTGGATGCCGAAGCCCATCAGGACGGTGAGGAACAGGCCGACCGCGAGCACCAGGTTCATGAACGGGCCCGCGAACATCACGATGACCCGTTTCCACGGCTTGCGCGTGTAGAACATGCGCGTCTCGTCGCCCGGCTGGAGCTCCTCGTACGCGGCCGAGCGGGCGTCCTCGATCATGCCGCGCCAGGGTGAGGTGGAGCGGGCCGTGATCCGGCCGTCGTCGCCCGGCGGGAACATGCCGATCATGCGGATGTAGCCGCCGAAGGGGATCGCCTTGACGCCGTACTCGGTCTCGCCCTTCTTACGGGAGAAGACCGTCGGGCCGAAGCCGACCATGTACTGCGGAACCCGGATGCCGAAGAGCTTGGCCGTGGACAGGTGTCCCAGCTCGTGCCAGGCGATCGAGATCAGCAGGCCGACCGCGAAGACGACTATGCCGAGGATCATCATCAGGGCTGTCATGCACGCGCCTCCGCAGTAGCCGTCAGTTCCTGGGACCGGGCCCGTGCCCAGGTCTCCGCTTCGAGGACGTCCGACACGGTGAGTGAAGTTCCCGTCGCCGGCGTGCCGTGCTCGCGCACGACCCGGGTGACGGTCTCCATGATCCCGTTGAACGGGAGCGCGCCCTTGCGGAACGCCTCCACACACTCCTCGTTGGCGGCATTGAACACCGCCGGGGCCGTGCCCGCGAGCTCGCCCACGTGCCGGGCGAGGTTCACCGAGGGGAAGGCCTCGTTGTCGAGCGGGAAGAACTCCCACGTCGACGCCGTACTCCAGTCGAAGGCGGGCGCCGCGTCGGGGACGCGCCGGGGCCAGCCCAGACCGACGGCGATCGGCCCGCCCATGTCGGGGGGCGTCGCCTGGGCCAGCGTCGATCCGTCCGTGAACTCCACCATCGAGTGGACATACGACTGGGGATGCACGACGACCTCAATGCGGTCGAAGGGAATGTCGTAGAGAAGGTGCGCCTCGATGACCTCCAGCCCCTTGTTGACCAGGGTCGCGGAGTTGATCGTGATCACCGGGCCCATGGACCAGGTGGGGTGGGCGAGGGCCTCCTCGACCGTCACGTGCGCCAGCTGCTGCTTGGTGCGGCCCCGGAAGGGACCGCCGGAGGCGGTGACGACCAGCTTGCGCACATCCGCGCGGGTGCCGGCCGCGAGAGCCTGGAAGAGGGCCGCGTGCTCGGAGTCCACCGGGATGATCTGGCCGGGCTCGGCCAGCGCCTTGACCAGCGGGCCGCCGACGATGAGCGATTCCTTGTTGGCGAGCGCGAGGGTGCGGCCGGCCTCGAGGGCGGCGAGGGTGGGCGCGAGGCCGATGGAGCCGGTGATGCCGTTGAGGACGGTGTGGCAGTCGGAGGCGGCGAGCAGGGTGGCGGCCTCCGGGCCAGCCAGGATCTCGGGGAGCGGCTCCCCCGTCCCGTACTCGGCGGCGAGGGCCTCGCGCAGGGCCGCCACGACGTCCTCGCGGGCGACCGCGACGGTCCGCACCCGCAGCCTGCGGGCCTGCTCGGCGAGGAGGGCGACCCGGCCGCCGTTGGCGGACAGGCCGGTCACCCGGAAGCGGTCCGGGTTGCGCAGCACGAGGTCGATGGCCTGGGTGCCGATCGAACCGGTGGAGCCGAGGATCACCACGTCCTTCGGGCCGTCGCCCGCGACCGGGTCGTAGACGAGGTGCGGGTCGGCGAGGGGGGCTGGACTGTCGCTCATCCCCCCATTGTTGCCGCATCGGGTGTGCGGCAGGACCGGGGTGTCCCCCGGGAGGGTCCACCGGTCGCGTACGCCCCACCCCGCGCGGCCGAAGGTGGTCGACCGTGCGCTCTTCATGTCGTCGGCCGTACGGAGTTTTCCGCACGGTTTCCCATATGGATCATTTGGTCTGTTTCGTTGGTGCTTCACCTCTCCGTGCCGCCGGCTTTCGGGCGGGAAACGCGGTCCGGGTGCCGGCCAGGGGGCACCCGGAGCCGCGGGCCGCGCCGCCGGGGGTGAGTCCGCGACCGTGCGCGGACTCACCCCCGGCGCCCGGTCAGCGGATGGGACGGTGGACGTTCGTCCGCTCGCTGGGTCCCGGTGTGGTGTCGGCGATCCAGGGGCCGTCCCCGGACGGGTCGATGATGCCGTGCTCCAGCCACTCGTAGGTGCCGGCCATGACGCCCTTGACGACCTTGCCGTCCACGTCGTCGGTGTTGCTCCACAGCCGGCCGAAGAGCTCGTCGACGCGGATCCGGGACTGGCGGCAGAAGGCGTCGGCGAGCTGGTAGGCCTCCCGGCCGTTCTCGCCGCGCGAGCGCAGCATCTCGGCGCGCACGCAGGCCGCGCTCATCGCGAACAGTTCCGCGCCGATGTCGACGATCCGGCCGAGGAAGGCCTGCTTCGTCTCCATCCGGCCCTGCCAGCGGGACATCGCGTAGAAGGTGGAGCGGGCGAGCTTGCGGGAGTGCCGCTCGACGTGCCGCAGATGCGGGGAGAGATCGATGCCGTGCTTGAACTCCGAGTAGGAGGAGGGAAGTTGGCCTGGTCCCGCCACGAGTTTCGGCAGCCACTTGGCGTAGAAGACGCCTGCGTTCGCGCCCGCCCTCGCCTTGTCCTGAAGGGACTTGTCGGGGTCGATCAGGTCACCGGCGACCGAGAGGTGGGCGTCGACGGCCTCACGGGCGATGAGGAGGTGCATGATCTCCGTCGAGCCCTCGAAGATGCGGTTGATCCGCAGGTCGCGCAGGACCTGCTCGGCGGGGACGGCCTTCTCGCCGCGGGCGGCCAGCGAGGCCGCCGTCTCGAAGCCGCGGCCGCCGCGGATCTGGACCAGCTCGTCGGCCATGCGCCAGCCCAGCTCGGAGGCGATGAGCTTGGCCAGCGCGCCCTCGATCCGGATGTCGTTGCGGTCCTCGTCCGCCATCTGGGAGGACAGGTCGAGCACCGCCTCCAGGGCGAAGGTGGTCGCCGCGATGAAGCTGATCTTCGCGCCGACGGCCTCGTGGCGGGCGATCGGCCTGCCCCACTGCTCACGGGCCGCGGACCACTCACGTGCGATCTTCAACGACCACTTGCCCGCCGCCACGCAGGACGCGGGCAGCGAGAGCCGTCCCGTGTTGAGCGTGGTCAGGGCGATCTTCAGGCCCGCGCCCTCGGGGCCGATGCGGTTCGCGGCCGGGACCCGGACCTGGTGGAAGCGGGTCACGCCGTTCTCGATGCCGCGCAGGCCCATGAAGGCGTTGCGGTTCTCGACGGTGATGCCGGGCGAGTCCGCCTCCACGACGAAGGCGGTGATGCCGCCCCGGTGACCCTCGCTCTTCGGCACCCGGGCCATCACGACGAGCAGGTCGGCGACCACGCCGTTGGTGGTCCACAGCTTCACCCCGTCGAGGACGTACTCTCCCCCACTCTCGAAATCGGTCGAGCGGGAGGCGCCCCCGTCGTCCGGCACCGCGCTCGTCGCGAGCCGCGCCGGGTCGGAGCCGACGTCCGGCTCGGTGAGGAGGAAGGCGCTGATGTCGGTGCGGGCGCAGCGCGGCAGGAACCGCTGCTTCTGTTCCGGGGTGCCGAACAGCTTCAGCGGCTGCGGCACGCCGATCGACTGGTGCGCGGAGAGCAGCACGCCGACCGCGGGGCTGACGGAGCCCACCAGGGCCAGCGCCTTGTTGTAGTAGACCTGGGTGAGGCCGAGGCCGCCGTACTTGGGGTCGATCTTCATGCCGAGGGCGCCGAGCTCCTTGAGCCCGTTGATCACCTCGTCGGGGATGCGGGCCTCACGCTCGATGAGGGCCGAGTCCACCTTCGTCTCGCAGAAGGCGCGGAGTTTCGCCAGGAACTGCTCACCGCGCCGGACGGCCTCGTCGGTGGGCAGCGGATGGGGATGGATGAGGTCCAGCCGGAAGCGGCCGAGGAAGAGTTCCTTGCCGAAGCTGGGCTTGCGCCAGTCCTGCTCCCGCGCCGCCTCGGCGACCTGGCGTGCCTCGCGTTCGGTGACAGTGGGCTTCTTGAGGGGTGGTGCGGACATGAGGCTCACCTCGCCGCGAATCGGGATCTCGGGCCACATTGGTTACCGATGGGTGCTACCCGATCGTTGGTACCCGATCCAGGGCGAGGTGGCCACCCCACGCGCGTGCGTCCGGCCCGCGCCGGAGGCGCACGACGGCCGTCCCGGTGGCCTGTTCCCTTCGGGGCTCGGCGCCCGCTCCACCGCCGGGGACGCGCCCTTCGCCGGTGCGGAGCTTGCGCCGAACGAGTGGCGGCCGCGGGGGCCGGAAAAGCTTGCCGTACCCTTCTTCACCAATCCCCCACAACTCGCTGTCGAAGCGCTTCGACAACCTATGGACACCCACCCCCGCTAGAGCTACTGTCGAACCACCCTCACCCGCCCCTGTTCGCCCTGCGCACTGTCGAAGCGCTTCACAAAACTTGGAGAGCTGGATGGTCACCCTCGCCGAGGTCGCCCAGCACGCCGGAGTCTCGGCGAGCACGGTGAGCTATGTCCTCAGTGGCAAGCGGTCCATCTCCACGACCACCCGTACGCGGGTCGAGCAGAGCATCCGGGAACTCGGCTACCACCCGAACGCGGGCGCCCGCGCCCTGGCCAGCAGCAGGTCGAACATCATCGCGCTGATGATCCCGCTGCGCACCGACATGTACGTGCCGGTGATGATGGAGATCGCCATCGCGGTGGCCACCAGCGCGCGCACGCACGGGTACGACGTCCTGCTGCTCACCGGCGAGGAGGGTCCCGACGCCGTCCGCCGTGTCACCGGCAGCGGTCTCGCCGACGCGATGATCCTGATGGACGTCGAGCTCGACGACGAGCGGCTGCCGCTGCTGCGCTCCACCGACCAGCCGTCCGTACTGATCGGACTGCCCGCCGACACCTCCGGTCTGACCTGCGTCGATCTGGACTTCGCGGCGACCGGCGCGCTGTGCGTGGAGCACCTGGCGATGCTGGGGCACCGTGACATCGCTGTCATCGGCGAGGCGCCGGCCGTCTACGAACGGCACACCGGTTTCGCCGAGCGCACGCTCGACGGACTCCGCTCCCGGGCGAAGGAGTTGGGCCTGCGGCTGCTGCACCGCCCCTGCGAGGGCGGGTACGACGCGATGGCCGTGACCCTGGCCCGGATCCTCGACGAGCGTCCGGGCACCACCGGGTTCGTCGTGCAGAACGAGTCGGCGGTCGAGCCGCTGCTCGCGCTGCTGCGCCAGCAGGGCCGGGCCGTACCGGAGGACGTGTCGGTGGTGGCCGTCTGCCCCGACCAGGTCGCCGTCCAGGCCTCGGTGCGGCTGACGTCGGTCGCCATCCCCGCGCAGGAGATGGGCCGGCACGCCGTGGAACGCCTCGTCGCCAAGCTGGAGGGGCACGGCGGCGACGAAGTCGTGCTGATCGCCCCCGAGCTGACGGTCCGGGCGAGCACGGGACCGGCGCCCACCGCCCTCTGACCCACCCCGCTCTTCCGCCGTCGCGCCCTTGCCAGGGCACCGCCATGTCTGCACTCCTTCAAGGAGCACCTCACATGAACCAGCCTGCCGAGAACCAGCCTCAGGTCAGCCTCGCGCAGTCGTCGCCCACGGTCGGCACCTTCCGTGAGCACGGCGGCGCCCTGGAGTGGAGCGGCCGCCAGGAGACCCTGCGGGTCGAGCCGTGGGGTCCGGACGCCGTCCGGGTGCGCGCCCGGCTCGGCGGGCCGATCCTCGAAGGGCTGCCGGGCGCGCTCCTCGACGAGCCGCAGGCCACCGAGAGCAGCGCCAAGATCACCGATGCCGAGGGCCGGTTGACCGTCGGCGCGCTCACCGTCGAGGTGAGCGCCGAGGGCGTGATCCGGTTCCTGCGGACGGACGACCTCACCGAACTCCTGGCCGAGGAGCGCGCCCACTTCTGGTGGCCGGGCACCCGCCTCTACACGGCCGTCGGCAACGGCCACCACCGCCTGGAGCAGCGCTTCGCCGCCTACGACGACGAGAAGCTGTACGGCCTCGGCCAGCACCAGCACGGCCGTCTGGACCAGAAGGGCCTGGTCCTGGACCTGGTCCAGCGCAACGCCGAGGTGGGCATCCCGGTGCTCACCTCAAGCCGCGGCTACACCCTGCTGTGGAACAACCCGGCGATCGGCCGGGTGGAGCTGGCCGGCAACGGCACCCGCTGGGTCGCGGACTCGGCCCGGCAGATCGACTACTGGATCACCGCCGGGGCCCCCGCCGACGCCCAGCGCCGCTACAGCGCGGCCACCGGCCGCACCCCCATGCTGCCGGAGTGGGCGGCGGGTTTCTGGCAGTGCAAGCTGCGCTACCGCACCCAGGACGAACTGCTCGGCGTGGCACGGGAGTACAAGCGCCGGGGCCTGCCGCTCGACGTCATCGTGTGCGACTTCTTCCACTGGACCCACCTGGGCGAGTGGAAGTTCGACCTGGCCGAGTGGCCCGACCCGGCGGCGATGGTCCGCGAACTGGACGAGCTGGGCGTCAAGTTGGTGGTGAGCGTCTGGCCGTCCGTGTCGCCGCTGAGCGAGAACCACCAGGTGATGGAGCAGCGCGGCTACTTCATCGGCACCCAGTACGGCCCGATGGCCCACGCCGACTGGCCGGACAAGGGTGTCGCGTCGACGGTCCAGGTGGCGTTCTACGACGCGACGAACCCCGACGCCCGGGAGTTCGTGTGGTCGAAGATCCGCGACAACTACCTGGCCCCGTACGGGATCACGGCCTTCTGGCTGGACGCCTGCGAACCGGAGCTGAAGCCCGGCTTCCAGGAGAACCTGCGCTACTGGGCGGGTCCGGGCCTGGAGGTCGGCAACATGTACCCGGCCGAGAACGCCCGCACCTTCCACGAGGGGCTGCGCGCCGCGGGCGAGAACGAGATCATCAGCCTCAACCGCTCCGCGTGGGCGGGCAGCCAGCGTTACGGCGCCGCCCTGTGGTCCGGTGACATCGGTACCGACTTCGCGACCCTGCGCCGGCAGATCGCGGCGGGCCTCAACACCGCGCTGTCGGGCATCCCGTGGTGGAACACCGACATCGGCGGCTTCCACGGCGGCGACCCGAGCGACCCGGCGTACCAGGAGGTGATGGTCCGCTGGTTCCAGTTCGGCGCGCTGTCCCCGCTGATGCGGCTGCACGGCTTCCGCGACCCGGGCATGCCGCTGGGCCCGGACATGACCGGCGGCCCGAACGAGGTGTGGTCGTACGGCGAGGCGGCCGGCGTGGTGCTGGAGAAGTACCTGCGGCTGCGCGAGCGGCTCAAGCCGTACGTGCTGCGGGTGATGCGGGAGGCCCACGAGGAGGGGCTGCCGCCGATGCGACCGCTGTTCCTGGAGTTCCCGGACGACCGGGCGGCCTGGTCGGTGGACGACTCCTACCTCTTCGGCCGGGACCTGCTCGTCGCCCCGGTGCTGACGGCGGGCGCCACGGCCCGCACGGCCTACCTCCCGGCCGGCGCGACCTGGACGGACGCGTGGACGGGCGAGACCTACGAGGGCGGAGCGGCCGTGACCGTCGACGCCCCGCTGGACCGCCTCCCGCTCTTCCTGCGGGACGGGGCGCGGCTGCCGGTGACGGAGTAGCCGCACGGGGAGAACCCGGACGGCCGGTCCCGGATCAGGGGAGGGACCGGCCGTCCGTAAAACCTGAGTCATCGGTGAACTCCCGTTGAAGCAAAGGTGAGTTGACTGGGTAAGGACCACCCGTCCTGCCCGTCCCCGCTTCGAAGGGTGTCCCGCCCATGTCCTCACCCCCGCTCGCCCTCACCCTGGCAGATCTGCTGCTCCGGCCGGGCCACGGCTCCCGGCGCACCCCCGACCGCGTCTTCGGCCGTCTCCTCGCCGAAGCCGGACAGGCCGACGGCGACCAGCGGTTCGTCGACGACTTCCGGCTGCTGCTGCGCCACTGGTCCCGGGACGAGAACCTCACGCCGGTCGGCTGGTGGTCCGCGCAGGGCCATGTCCGCAGGCATCTCGCCAACCGCGCCCGGGTACGGCGGCTCGTCGCCGAGCACCCCGGGATCGCGAGGGAGCCCATCGAGAGGCCGGTGTTCGTGGTCGGTCTGCCACGCACCGCGACCACCCTCACGCACGGCGTGCTGTCCCTCTCGGAGCAGCACCGATGTCCCCTGCTGTGGGAGTTACTGACCCCGGACCTGGAGGGACCGGCCGAGCGGCGCCGGAAGGCGGTCACGGCCGCGCGTCTGATGGTCGGCGGCATCGACCTGTTCGCCCCGCGCTACCGCGACATCCACCCCCTGGCCGCCGAGGGCCCCGAGGAGTGCACGTTCGCGCTCCCGCACACCGTCATGCCGCTGTCCCAGGCGCGTATCCCGGGCTACCGGGCCGCGCTCGACGAGCGGGACTACGTCCCCGACTACGCGTACCTCAAGCAGATCTACCAGGTGCTCCAGTACGGCCGGCCCCGCCGCCGCTGGGTGCTGAAGTCGCCCCTGCACACCGGGAACCTCGACGCGCTGCTCACGGTGTTCCCGGACGCCACCCTGGTGTGGACCCACCGCGACCCGGCCGCCGTCGTGGCCTCCTTCTGCAGCATGATCGAGCACGGGATGGCCATCACCGCGCGCCCCGTCGACCTGCACGGCCTCGGGGCCACCTGGCTGGAGCTGCTGAGCCGCTCGGTGCGGCGCGGCCTCGCGGTCCGGTCCGCCGTAGCCCGCGAGGCGCTCGTCGACGTCCCGTACTCCTGGCTGGGCTCCGATCCGGCGGCCGGCGCCCCGAAGCTCTACGCGGCCGTCGGCGCCCGCTGGACGGAGGCCGACGCGGCCCGGCTCCCGGCGATCGCCTCCCGACCCAGAGGCGCCCGGCCGCACAGTTACGACCTGTCCCGGTACGGTCTGACCCGCGCCGACGTCGACTCGGCCTTCGCCGCCTACAACGCGCTGCGGGCCGAGGTCGACCGGGCGTAGGTACGCCGGCCGGCCCCGGCCCCGACGTCAGCTGCTGCTGACGGTGAGGTTGTTGGTCACGAAGTCCAGCCCGCCAGAGGACGAGGTGATCTCGTATCCGAACTGCACGTCACCGATGGTCTCGTTGCCGAACCAGCCCTTCGTGTCCTTGATCCACTTGAGGATCGGCAGGATGCTGACGGTGCCGGAGGACGAGTCGGAGGTGCGCAGGAACGAGAACACCTCGTTCGCGCCGTTGTTGCCCTTGTAGACGGTCCAGGTGTGGCCGCCGAGGGTGACGTTGCCCTGCGAGGTGCCGAGCGGACCGACGGCGCCGTTGTAGTTCACCCAGAGCATGATCTCGTAGTCGTAGTCCGTGTCCCAGATGTCGTACGACGTGTTGTAGGCGCCGGACGACGGGACCGTGACGTTGTAGCTGCTGGACAGCGAGCCGAGCGAGGTGATCGTCTTGTTGATCACCTTCTTGGAGTTGGGGTACGACTTGATGCCGCCGGTGTTCGGGTGGTTGGCCCAGACGCCCCAGTTGGTACCGGAGTTGGCCCAGACGCACTGGCTGCCGGCGCCGGAGCCCCAGATGTTGTTGTAGAGCGTGTAGCCGTTCAGGCTGGTGTTGCCCCACTGGTCGCAGGAGTTCCAGACGGCGGCCTGGGCGGGGGCGGCGGCGAGTCCGACGGTCGCGCCGAAGGCGAGCGCCGGGGCCAGCAGGGCCTTGCCGACCCTGCTCGACATACGTGTTGCCATGGTGTCCCTTCCATGGGTGGGGGGAGTCACCACGTCCCCGAGGTGAGGACGTGGTCTTCTCCGGCGACCAGGTCGAGCGGCGATGCGCCGCCGGAGGAAGTCCGGACTTCGATGCGGTGAGCGCGCCGCGGCCGCAGGACGGCCCGGCTGCCGTCGGGACCCCAGGAGAGGTCGAGATCGGCGCCGAACCGGGTTCGCACTCCCCGCAGTTCGCCCGACGGGAGCTCCGGGGGGAGCGCCGGCAGCAGGACCAGCCGGTCGGGGGTCGACTGGACGAGCGTCTCGATCAGCACGGCGGGGAGGGTGTGCGCGGCGTCGGCGTTGTACACGTCGCGGCGGGGGTAGTGGGCGCTCATCAGGGAGGCGTGGAAGAAGTCGCCGTCCAGGACCTCGCCGAGGGCGTGGGCGACCCGCCGGCCGTCCCGGAGGCGGGCCGCGACCAGCGCGTGGTGCAGGTGGCCGTGCGCGGAGTCGTTCTCGGCGCCGCGCAGTTCGAGGGCGCGGCGGGCGGCGGCGGCAGGCCCCGGGGTGTCGTAGGGGTTGATCTCGTCGAGGGGCCAGACGCCGTAGAGGTGGCTCAGGTGGCGGTGGTCGTAGGTGTCGTCGAGGCCGGGCCTGGCCCATTCGGCGAGGGCGCCGTCGGCGTTGGTCCGGTGCGGCGGGAGGCGGTCGGCGAGGGCACGCCAGCGGTCGGCGCGCTCGGGGTCGTCCGGGTGGTACGCGGCGGCGGTCAGCAGTGCGTGCCGGGCAGCCGAGAGGTCCATGGCCGCGTTCACGGCGCCCCAGCTGCCGCCCGTGGGCCGGTTCTCCGGCGAGTAGGAGGGGACGACGACGAGCGGCCCCTCGGGGTCTTCGGGGTCGGTACGGGTGAGGAAGTCCTCGTAGAACAAAGCGACTTCGGCGAGCGCCGCGGCGGTGCGCGGGTCGCGGGCGCCGCGCGTCTCGTCGTGGTCGACGAGGGGTTTGAGCAGCCAGTCGGCGCCGGCCGTCCACAGGTGGAGCGGGTATTCGCGGCTGAAGTGGTAGGTCAGCCCGGACTCGCCGTCGGAGTGCGCGGGCGCGACCGCGCCCCGGGCGCCGAAGACCGCGCGGGCGTTCTCCCGCCAGTCGTCGAGCTGCCGGTGGATGAGGGAGGCCAGTGCCTCGGTGACTTCGGGGAGGGCGGCGGCCGCGGCGGAGGCCGTCTGGAGGTTGACGTTGGCGTCGTTGGTGAACGCCCCGGACCAGGCGGTGTCCCAGTCGCCGGTCCACAGTCCCGGCAGCCGGGGCGGGTTGATGCCGCAGGAGGAGAGGAGGTGGTAGCGCCCCGCCGCGAAGAGGCGTTCGAGCAGCGCCCTGCTGCGGGGGCGTTCCAGCAGCTCGGAGCCGGGGAGCCCGCGCTCCTCGGGCTCGGCGTGGAGGTCGAGGGTGACGCGCTCGTAGGCGGTGCGGTGCAGGGGGAGGTGGCGGGCGAGCAGGTCGTCGTAGAGATGCGGCAGCTCGCTCAGGGCGCGCTGTTCCCCGGTGACGTCCAGTTCGCCGGTGTGCCTGCGGACGCGGGTGAGCAGCAGCACGCACTCCGCGCCGGTGACCCGTACGCCGGGGTGGGTGAGCTCGGTGCGGCCGCCGGTGACGACGAGGAGGGTCACGCCGGTGTAGGCGCGGTCGCTGTCGGGGTAGCGGGCGCGCAGGGTGAGCAGGGCGCCGTCCGGGGTGAGGACGGACCCCTGGCCGACGGCGAGGCCCGCGGGTGCGCCCGGCAGCCGGTGGTCCAGCCAGATGTCCAGGTCGAGACCGGTGACCCGCTGGACGATGACGTCGTCGGCGCGGGAGACGAAGACCCGGCTGGTGCCGCCCGCGCAGGTGGCGGTGGTCTCGCCGGTGGCGAAGTCGACGGTCCGCAGGTGGTGGCGGCGTGGCTCGTCCGAGGTCGCTCTCAGCCGTATCCGGAAGGCCGGGTGGAAGGGCTGGACCCATTGCAGGGGCCGGTGGTCGGTGAAGGTCTCGGCGGCCTCCCACTCTCCGGCCAGCAACTTGTCCTGGAGGGAGGGGAGCTCGGCGGCGAGTTCGGGCGGGCGGGCGTGTTCGGCGCCGTTGGGGCGGACCAGGGTGTGGTGGGTGACGACGACCCGGTCGTCGTACGGATCGCCGAACGTGAGGGCGCCGTGCCGGCCGTTGCCGCTGAGGAAGGCGTCCTCCCAGCGGTCGGCGGGCCGGTGTTCGTGGGTTGCGTGCACGGGGCGGTCGGTGCCCGGGAGGCCGGGGTGCGCAGGCGACGAGGCTTCGGTCATGAGCGCAACACCACCACGCCGTAGCGGCCCAGCGTGATCTCGTCCGTGTGGGAGGTCCCGGTCAGCAGGTCGTGGTGGGTGCCCGGGAGCTCGACGGTCACCGGCTCACGGCCGTGGTGGAGCAGGAACAGCAGCTCGCCCCGGCGTACGGCCTCGACCCGCGGAGGGAGGCCTTCGAGGACGGGCCGGGCGCCCGCGTCGGCGGCGATGCCGGCGAGCAGCGCGCGGAGGGCCTCGGGCTCGGGGAGGGTGGAGACGTACCAGGCGCGGTCGCGGCGCAGGACGGCGGGCAGTCCGTCGAGTTCGCCGCCCTTGTAGCGGGTTTGCACCGCGTCCTGTTCGGCTTCCAGCTCCTCCGACCACAGGGTCCCGCGGAAGCCGTCGGTCCCGACGTGCTCCCCCGCCTCCAGGGGCCACCACTCGTGCAGGGTGCGGATGCCGAACAGCTCGCGCAGGCGGGCGTCCATCCCGCCGGGGCGGATCCGGTCGTCCTCGTCGGCCACGCCGGTCAGGAAGCCGGCCACGAGGGTGCCGCCGCCCTGGACGTAGGCCAGCAGGTTGTCGATGGCCGCGTCCGTCAGTGCGTACAGCTGGGGGACGACGACCAGCCGGTAGCCGCCGAGATCGTGCCCGGGGTGGGCGAAGTCGGTGGTGATCCGGCTCTCCCACAGGGCGCGGTGCCAGGCGTGCAGGACGGCCGGGTGGTCGACGCGGGTGGAGGGGCGGCCGTCCTGGGCGCCGGCCCACCAGGCGTCCCAGTCGTGCAGGATCGCGACGTCCGCCGTGACGCGACTGCCCGTCGCCTCCGGCCCGATCCGGGCGAGTTCGGCGCCCAGCCGCTTGACCTCCTGGAAGGTACGGCCCCGCTCCCCCGCGTGGCTGACCATCCCGGAGTGGAACTTCTCGGCGCCCTGGCGGGACTGGCGCCACTGGAAGTAGCAGACGGCGTCAGCGCCGCGGGCCACGGCCTGGAGGGACCAGAGCCGGTTGAGACCGCGCGGCTTGGGGTGGTTCACCCCGCGCCAGTTGACCGGTCCCGCCGCCTGTTCCATCAGCATCCAGGGGCCGCGCGCCTGGGAACGGGTCAGGTCCTGCACGAGTGCCCCGTGCTGGGCGCCCAGCGGGTCGCGTGGATCGGGGTAGAGGTCGACGGAGACGACGTCCTCCTCCTCGGCCCAGCGCCAGGCGTCCTGGCCGAAGGAGAGCGGCATGAAGTTGGTGGTGACCGGGATGTGCGGGGTGTGCCGGGCCACGATGTCACGCTCGGCGAGGTAGCACTCCAGAAGCATGTCGGAGGTGAAGCGCCTGAAGTCCAGCACCTGGCCCGGGTTCTTCAGGTAGTGGGTGCGGCGGGCGGGCAGCACGGTGTCCCAGCTGTCGTAGCGCTGGCCCCAGAAGTCCGTGCCCCAGGCGGCGTTGAGGGCGTCCAGGGTGCCGTACTTCTCGCGCAGCCAGCGGCGGAAGGCGACGGCCGCCTCGTCGCCGTGATCGGCCGTGCAGTACTCGTTGTTGATGTGCCACATCGTGAGGGCGGGGTGGCCGCCGTAGCGGGCGGCCAGGTCCTCGGTGATGGCGGCGGCGTGCCTGCGGTAGGTGGCGCTGGAGTGCGAGAAGTGCTGCCGTCCGCCCCACCACTCGACGTCGCCGTTCTCGTCGCGGGGCAGGGTGTCCGGGTACAGCCGGCCCAGCCACGGGGGCGGGGCGGAGGTGGGGGTGGCGAGGACGACGCCGACGCCGTTGGCGTGCATCAGGTCCATCAGCGTGTCGAGCCAGCCGAACTCCCGTGCGCCCGGCTCGGGTTCGAGCCGGGACCAGGAGAAGACACCGAGGGTGACGGAGTTGACGCCGGCGTCCCGCATGAGCCGGACGTCCTCGTGCCAGGTCTCCTCGGGCCACTGCTCGGGGTTGTAGTCGCCGCCGAAGAGGATGCGGCCGCGGGTGGCGTCGGCGAGGGAGGGCCGGCCGGCGGCGGTCATCGGACGGGCTCCCCGTACTGGATGCCCCGGCCGTTGGTGGCGAGGTACACCCGGCCGTGGATCCGCGGGTCGGCGGCGATGGCCGCGCCGATCCAGCCCCACTGGTGCCGGTCGTCGTTGATCCGCACCCAGCTGCGCGCGCCGTCGTCGGAGCGGTACACGGCGGTGATCGCCTCCGTGGAGCCGACCTGGTAGACGGCCGGGTACGCGGCGCCGTCGGCGGCCTTCCCGAAGGCGACGGTGTACGAGGCCCAGCAGCTGGTCAGCTTGGTGAAGCCCGCACCGCCGTCGGTGGATCGGTACAGGCCGTTCCACTTGGTGCTCAGCCACAGGTCGCCGGAGCGCCCCGGGGCCGCGGCCAGCTGGAACTGGCTGTCGCCGGAGGGCAGTTGGCCCGCCCGAGCGGTGAAGGTGAGGCCGGCGTCGGTGCTGGCGAACACGGTTCCCGTGTCGGTGTCGTACGCGTAGAAGCGTGCCGGGTCGGCCGGGTCGGCGAGCGGGGTGGCGCCCTTGGGGAAGGAGGCGACCTCGGACCAGGTCGCCCCGTTGTCGGTGGAGCGCTGGGCGGGGTACCTGGTGCCGTCCCGGTGCACGAAGGTCCACAGCAGGACGCTGCCGTCGGTGTTCACGGCGATGGGCCCCGTGGCGTCCTTGGCGAGGGCGGGCTGGGCGGCGAAGGGCGCCCAGGATCTGCCGCCGTCGGTCGACCGGGCGCCGTTGCCGTGGTCGCCCCAGCCGGTGCGGACGACGTACGACGTCCGGTGCGCGGCCTGCGCGAGTCCCGTCACCGTCCCGAACACGGGGTTCGTCGCCATGCCCCGGGACGGCGAGGCCGTGAGCCGCTCGTGGTACATCACCCCGACGTCCCCGAGGCCGCTGATCAGGTGTGCCTGTCCGGTCGGGGGCGAGATCAGGTGTCGTACGGAGGTCTCCTCCAGGCCGCGGATCCGCGGGGCCCAGTGCTTCAGGTCCCGGGTGCCGTAGAGCGTGGCGCCGGTGCCGAAGACGACGTGCTTCGAGTCGTACGGGTCGACGGCGACGGCCTGGATCCACCAGCCGAACTTGGGCTGCTCCTCACCCCACTTCAGGTAGGGCGTCTCGGACACGTCGAGGACTGCGGTGTCCTTGAGGGACGTCCAGGTGCGGCCGCCGTCCGTGGTCCGGTACAGGGTGTCGACCGCCGACCAGCGGTTGTTGGTGGAGACGACGACGGTGCCGGGGCGCCGGGCGTCCACGGCGACGCCGCCGTAGCCGAAGGTGTCGGAGGAACCGTCGCCGGTGGTGCCGCCCGGCTTCACCGGCGTGACGTCCGTCCACTTGCCGCTCACCGTGGCCAGCTTGTGCACACTGCCGTCCGCCTGGCCGTTGGGGCCGGGCGCGTCGGCGTACGTCACGTACAGCTCACGGGTGTGGCGGTCGTGGGCGGCGCGGACGGGCACCTTGGCGGAGCCGCCGGCGGGCCTGCCGGGGACGGCCTCCCAGGTGGTGCCGTCGGCGGTCCGGTACAGGTTGGCGCTCGTCCCGTCGGAGTCGCCCCAGCCGGCGTAGAGGGTGCGGCCGGCGGCGACGAGGAGGGTGACGCCCTGGCCGCTCGCGCTCGGCGTGCCCGGGAAACCGGTGGCGGCCGACCAGGTGGCGCCCCGGTCGGTGGACCTGAGGAGCCCGTCGTGGCGGGTGCCCAGCCACAGGGTGTCGCTGTCCCGCGGGTCGACCAGCAGCCGCTCCCCCGCGCCCCGGCCGTCCTCGTTGCCGCCGAGCTTCACGGTGAGGTCGCCGCGGGTCCAGGTGTCGCCGCGGTCCTCGGAACGCAGCACGGCCCCGTTGCCCGCCCAGGACTGGGCGTAGGCGCCGAGGGCGAGGTAGAGCCGGTCCGGGTGCGCGGGGTCGACGGCGAGGGCCTCCACGCCGAGGAGGTTCCAGTCGTCCCAGCCGAGGTGGTCGGTGAGCGGGGTCCAGCGGGCCGCGCGGTCGTCCCAGCGGTAGGCGCCGCCGATGTCCGTACGGGCGTAGGCGAGACCGCGGACGGCCGGGTGGAAGAGCACACCGGTGACGAATCCGGTGCCGCCGATGACGGCGTTGCGCCAACGGTAGGCGGGGGCGGCGGTCCCGGCGGCCAGGGCGAGCCCTTGCCCGGCGGGCAGCGCGGTGATCGCGGCGGCGGCCGCGGTGCCGGCGAGGAGTGTGCGCCGGCTTGGGGAGGGCGTGTGCATGAGGTACCTCGCAGGGGGTGGTGGACCTGGGTTCGTTCGGTGCCGTGTGCCGTGTCGGCCGGGGGTGGGGTCACCCGCCCGCGTTCGCGGGGTGCCGCCGCGTCCACCGGCGCCGCCCCACCGGCCTGACTGCCGGAAGCTGGGGGGAGGTTGGGGCGCCGCTGACCGCAACCCCCGGGGGTGCGGGGAACCGCGCGACCGGCCACGACGGACCCGCACCGCAGTACGCCGCGGCCCTACGCCGGTCCCCGCTCCCCGACGCCGGGTGTCAGCCCTTGACCGCCCCGGTGAGCATGCCCTTCTTGAAGTGCCGCTGGACGAGCGGCGATGCGATCGCGACGGGGATCAGGGCAAGGACCATGACAGCCATCTGGAGCCCCAGGGAGGAGAGTTGACCGGTGCGAACCGCCTGTTGGAGGCCGGTCGGCGCCTCGGTGTTCTTCTGGACCAGCTGGATGAGGACGTTCTGAAGCGGCATCATCTGCTGGTCGGTCAGGTAGATGGAGGCGTTGAACCAGGCGCTCCAGTACCCCACCGCGTAGAACAGGGAGATGACGGCCAGCACCGCCCGCGACAGCGGCATGATGATGGTCAGCAGGATGCGCAGGTCACTGGCCCCGTCGATGCGCGCGGACTCGGTGAGTTCGGGGGAGATCCCCATGAAGAAGGCCCGCAGGACGAGGATGTTGAAGACGCTGACCGCGCTCGGCAGGATCAGGGACAGATAGGTGTCGGTGAGGCCCAGCGACTGCACCAGAAGGTACGTCGGAATGAGGCCGGCCCCGAAGAACATCGTCGCCATCATGGTGATCAGCAGGAACCGGTGGCCCAGACTGCCCGGCCGGGACAGGCCGTAGGCCGCGAGCACCGACACCGTCATCGAGAACAACGTGCCGAAGAGCGTGACGCCGAGCGAGACCATGATCGCCCGGCTGACCTGGCCGCCGCTGAGCAGTTCCGTGTAGTTGACGAAGGTGATGCCCTGGGGGATCACGACGAGGCCGCCGACCCGGTCGATCACCGGTTTGGGCGAGAGACTGGTGACGATCACGATCCACAGCGGACCGAGCACCCCCAGGCAGCACAGGACGAGGAGGCCGCCCTTCGCGGTGAGTCCGGTCCTGCCCGGCGGCTCCTCCCACGCGGGGCGGGCGGGCGCCTTGAGGCTGCGGACGAGCTGCGTGTCGAGGCTCACTTCTGGTACACCCCCTGCTCGCCGAGCAGGTGCGCGAACTTGTTCGCGCCCAGGACGAGACAGACTCCGATGGCGCCTTTGACGAGGCCGACCGCGGCCGCGTAGCTGAAGTCGCCGTTCTGGATACCCATGTTCCACACGTACGTGTCGAGGACCTCGCTGGCCCCCACGCCGACCGCGTCCCGCTGGAGCAGGAACTGCTCGAATCCGACGCTCAGCGCGTCGCCCACCCGTAGGACCAGCAGGAGCGCGATCACCGGGCGCAGCGCGGGCAGCGTCACATGCCACATGCGCCGCCAGCGCCCCGCGCCGTCCATGGCGGCGGCCTCGTACAGATCGGTGCTGACGGCGGCCAGCGCGGCGAGGAAGACGATGATCCCCCAGCCGGCGTCCTTCCACACGGCCTGCGCGGTGACCAGGTACTTGAAGAGGTCGGCGTCGGTCATCAGGTCGAAACCGCTCCAGCCGTGGTCCTCGAGGGTCTGCGCGATGATGCCCGCGCCGCCGAAGACCTGCTGGAACACGGTGACCACGAGGACCCACGAGAAGAAGTGCGGCAGATACATGATCGCCTGCGCCACGGCCCGGACCCGGGGCCGGATCACGCTGTTGATGAGCAGCGCGAGGGCGATGGGGATCGGGAAGAACAGCACCAGTTGGAGGGAGAACAGAAGGACGGTGTTCTTCGCGGCACTCCAGAACAGCGGGTCGTCGACCATCCGCGAGAACTGCTCCACACCGACCCAGGGGCTGTGGAAGATCGCCGTGACGCCGTTGCTGGACACGTACGGGTCGTAGTCCTGGAAGGCGACGACGTTGCCGAGCAACGGGATGTAGTTGAAGAGCAGGAGCAGCACGATGACGGGCAGCGTCATCAGGATGAGCGCGCGGTCGCGGCGCAGCCGGATCCGCCAGGGGACCTTGCCGGCCCTGCCCGCCTTGCGCGGCACCCGCTCCTTCGCCACGGCTGTGGCGACCGCGGCCGTCGGTTCCTCGACGGCCGCGGGGGGACGAGTCCCTTCGGGTCTGCTCCCGGCCGTGAGAGACATCAGTTGCCACTGCCGTTCTTGTCGAGCAGCTGCTTGTACCAGTCGCGCAGCTTCTCGCCGCCGGAGGACTTCCAGGTGGAGATGGCGGCCTGCACGTCGGACAGCTTCCTGTTGCCGCGCACGTAGTCGATCTCCAGCTGCTCGAACTGGCTGGAGAGGTTCGCGTACCGGGTCGGCTCGACGATGTTCATGCCGTACGTGGACGTCTTCTTCATGAAGGCGCCCATCCGCTGCTGCCACTCGACCTGCTTGCGGGCGATCTCGGGGTGGTCGGGGTGGGCGTAGTAGGCGGCCGGCGCGGACAGCATCACCCAGGCGTTGATGACCTCGGAGTTGCCCAGGTCGGTCTTGACCGGGACGCCGTCCTTGACCGTGTAGTGGGTGCCCTCGACGCCGTAGTCGACGAGCATCCGCTCCTTGGTGCCGTAGGGCGCGGCCGCGAAGTCGGCGGCGGCCAGCGCGTTCTCGATCGTCGTCTTCGAGGCGCCCTTGCGGATCATCGACCAGATGCCGGCCGGCTGGGCCGCCCACAGGGACGGGTCGCCGCCGTCCGGGCCGAAGAGGTCCATGCCCTCGATCACGAAGTCCGGGTTGGCCGCGGCCTGTTCGGCGGTCTTGCCGTACCAGGTGGACATGTCGTTGTTGAAGACCAGGATCTGTCCGGCGGTGAACCGCTGGCCCGCGTCACCGGAGCGCGCCTTGTCGTCGGGATGCACGACACCCGCGTCGAACAGCTTGCGGGTCCACTCCAGGGCCTCGAGGTACTCGGGCTGCTCGATGCGGTAGGTCAGCTTGCCGTCGGACCCGATGTTCCAGCCGATCGGCCCGGAGGCACGGACGCCGAAGATGTTGAAGGCGCTCCAGGACATGTCCCCGCAGGCGTACACCTTGGCCTTGGCGCTGGTGGCCTCCTTGGCCCAGCTGAGGAACTCGTCGGGCGACTTGGGTACGGAGTAGCCCTTCTTGTCGAAGATGTCCTTGCGGTAGTAGGGCACGATGAAGGACGCGGTGGCGGCCGGCATCGGGATGCCGCGCAGCGCGCCGCCGAAGATGCCCATGCGCCAGGCGTCGGAGGGGATCGCGGCGAGGTTCGGGTACTTCTTGACCTTGTCGCCCGCCAGGTGGGGGCCCAGGTCCATGAACTTGGCGGTGACCGCGTTGGAGATCTTTCCGACCAGTTCCCAGCTCGGCACGACCACCATGTCGGGTATGGAGCTGGAGGCGAGGACGGCGCCCAGCTTCTGGCCGTAGGTGTTGCCGTCCTGGTTCTGCCAGGTGATCTTGGTGCCCGCCGCGGCGTCGAGCGCCGTGTAGTAGGCGCAGCCGGCCTTCGGCGGGGAGCCCCAGAACGGGGACATGATCTTGAAGGAGGCGCCGGTGCCGAGCTTCTCCGGGACCGAGGCGGTCAGGGTCGCGAGGTCGACCTTGCCGGTGTAGCCGGCGGACGAACCGTTCTTCGACGGAACGTCCGGCTGGGCGACCGTGCTGGCGACGTACGTCGGCAGCAGCTTGTTCGCGTCCTTGCCCGACGTGGTGCCGTCGCGCGAGCCGCTGTCCGTACCGCCACAGGCGGCGAGCAACGGCATCCCTCCGGCCACCGCGGCGGTGGCGACCGCCGTCGAGGCGAGGAAGCTTCTCCGGCTCGGGCCGGAGGAGGCGGAAGCGGCGTTCGGCGTCATTGCGTCAACCCTTCATGGCGCACCAGGACACCCGGCGGTGGCCGTCGGCTGCGGTGTCTCGAGTGGAACTGGCTGAGCTGAAGCGGTCCTCCGACGATGTTTCGACAATTCCCAGTCGAAGCGCTTCGATGTTGCTGCGAGGTTAAGTGAACACCCTGGGGCGCACAAGGGTCGCTCCCAACATTCCTCCGAGGTATGCGGGGCGACCTCTCCTTATGCGCTGCTTGAAATAGCGGTGAAGTCCCCTTGACACCCGCCCCACCGTCGAATGAGCATCGAAGCGCTTCGAAAGAGCCTCCCCGCTCCACCGCAAAGGGATCCCCACGTGACCGCACACACGCCGCCCACGCCGCCTTTCCGCGATCCGCAGCTGCCGTTCGCGAAGCGCATCGACGATCTGCTGTCCCGGCTGACCCCCGAGGAGAAGGTCTCCTTCCTGCACCAGTTCGCGCCCGCCGTCGAGCGGCTCGGCATCGCCGCCTTCCGCACCGGCCAGGAGGCGCTGCACGGCGTCGCCTGGATGGGCCCGGCGACGGTGTTCCCGCAGGCCGTGGGACTGGGCGCGACCTGGAACACCGACCTGGTGCGCCGGATCGGCGAGGCGGTGTCCAAGGAGGTCCGGGCGATGCGCGCCCGCGACGAGCGGGTGGGCCTGAACGTCTGGTCCCCCACCGTCAACCTGCTGCGCCACCCCCTGTGGGGCCGCAACGAGGAGGGCTACTCCGAGGACCCCCGGCTGACCTCCGCCATCGCCACCGCCTACACGCACGGGCTGCGCGGCGATCATCCGACGTACTGGCGCACGGCCCCGGTCCTCAAGCACTGGCTGGCCCACAACAACGAGACCGGCCGGGACGTCACCTCGTCCTCGGTCCGCCCGCGTGTGCTGCACGAGTACGATCTGCGCGCCTTCCGCGGATGCGTCGAGGCGGGCGCGGTGGCCGGGGTGATGCCGGCGTACAACCTGGTCAACGGCCGCCCCAACCATGTCTCGCCGTATCTGCGCGAGCAGCTGCGCGCCTGGACCGACGAGGAGCTGCTGGTCTGCTCGGACGCGGGCGCGCCCTCCAACCTGGTGGACTCCGAGCACTACTTCGACACCCACGAGGAGGCGACGGCGGCCGCGCTCGTGGCCGGCGTGGACAGCTTCACCGACCACGGCACCGACGGCTCGAAGATCGTCGCCCGGGTCGAGGGGGCTCTGGAGCGGGGCCTGCTGACCCAGGCCGACGTCGACGCGGCGGTCCGCCGCCAGCTCTCGGTCCGCTTCCGGCTGGGCGAGTTCGACCCGCACTACGACCCGCACGCCGGCACCGGCGAGTTCGACTCCCCGGCCCATCGCACGCTCGCCGGGGAGGCCGCCGAGCAGGCGGTCGTCCTGCTGCGCAACGACGGTGTGCTGCCCCTGGCCGCCGACACCCGGATCGCGGTGGTCGGCCTGCTCGCCGACGAGTGCAAGCTCGACTGGTACAGCGGCACGCTGCTGCACCGCTCCACCCCGCTGGAGGGCCTGTACGAGCGGTTCGGCGCCGAGCGCGTGGAGTTCGCGGAGGGCGTGGACCGGGTCCTGCTCAAGACCTCCGCGGGCGCGTTCCTGAAGGTCCCCACCGCTCCCGAGGCCACCGACGAGGTGCGCGGCGCCGAGGGCGCGCTCGACCCGGCGCTGCTCGCGGGCCGCACCGACCTCCCGCCGCTGACCACGGACGCGACCGGTACGGAGCTCGCGCTCGTCGACTGGGGCGAGGGCGTGCTGACCCTGCGGGCGCCCGACGGGCGCTACCTCTCCGTCGCCGAGGACGGCTACCTGCGCGCCTCCGCCGACCAGCCCGGCGGCTGGGTCGTCCAGGAGACGTTCCGCCTGGAACCGCGCGCGGACGCCGACGGGAACACGCCCGGGAACACCCAAGAAAACGGTCACCTCCTGCTGCATCTGGGTACGGGTCGCCACGTCTGTGTCGCCGCCGACGGCGTCAGGGTTGCCGGGCCGGACGAGGAGAATCCCGAGGTCGTCGAGGTCATCGTCGTCGAATCCGGCGAGGACGCAGTGACCCGCGTCACGGCCGGGGCCGACGTGGTCGTGGTCGTGGCGGGCAACGACCCGCACATCAACGGCCGGGAGACCGAGGACCGCACCACGCTGCGGCTGCCGGCCCACCAGGAGCGGCTGCTGGCGGCCGCCCGGGCGGCGAACGCGCGCACGGTGCTGGCCCTGGTGTCGGCGTATCCGTACGCGATCGAGCCGGGCCCGCTGTCCGCGGTGCTGTGGACGGCGCACGGCGGCCAGGCCGCGGGCACCGCTCTCGCGCGGGTGCTGGCCGGTGACGTCTCCCCGGCCGGACGCCTCCCGCAGACCTGGTACGCCGGCGACGCCGATCTGCCCGACCTGCTCGACTACGACGTGATCGGCGCCCGTCAGACGTACCTCTACTTCGAGGGCACCCCGCTGTTCCCGTTCGGACACGGCCTGTCGTACGCGTCGTTCTCCTACGCGGACCTGGCGGTGCGCGTCGAGGAGGGCACGGCGCACGTCTCCTGCACGGTCACCAACACCGGGGAGATGACGGCCGACGAGGTCGCCCAGCTCTACACCCGCGCCGTGGACCCCTCGGTCACCCGGCCGCGCCGCGAGCTGCTGGACCACCGCCGTGTCACGCTCGCCCCGGGCGCGAGCGCGGAGCTCTCCTTCGACGTGCCGCTGTCCGCCTTCGCGTTCTGGGACGTGGCGCAGGGGCGGTGGCGTCTGGAGTCCGGCCCGTACGAGCTCCTGGTCGGCGCGTCCAGCGCGGACGTCCGGCTGCGGACGACCGTCACGCTGGAGGGCGAACCGTCCGCCCCGCGCCCGGTCCGGCTGCGCGGTCTGGAGGCCGCCGACTTCGACGAGCAGAGCGGCGTCGAGATCGTCGACCGGACGAAGGTGTCGGGCGACGCGGTGACGCCGGTGGCGGGCGGGACGGGCGAACTGGTCTACCGGGCCTGCGACTTCGGCGCGGGCACCGGCACGACGGGCGTGACGGTGACGGCGGCCGGCTCGGGCACCGTGGAGCTGTCGCTCGACGGCGGGCCGGTCCTGGCCACGCTGACGGTCGCCCCGCCCACGCCGGGACCGTACGACCACCTCACCGTGGACGCGGCCCTCACCGCCGGGGGCGTCCACGATCTGCGTATCGGACTGCGCGGCCCACTGCGGCTGGCGCATGTCGGCTTCTCCGGTTGAGGGTCCGGAGGAAGCCGGCACGAAGAAGGGGTCCGGCACCGGAAGGCAACGGTGCCGGACCCCTTCGGGGAGCCTATATGAAAATGGTTCCCATGAGCTAGAGCGCGAGCCCGGTGAGGACCAGCACCCGCTCGTACGTGTAGTCGTCCATCGCGAACCGCACGCCCTCACGCCCCACGCCGGACTGCTTGGCGCCGCCGTACGGCATCTGGTCGGCCCGGTAGGACGGCACGTCGCCGACGATGACACCGCCGACCTCCAGCGCCCGGTGGGCACGGAAGGCGACCTGGACGTCGTGCGTGAACACGCCCGCCTGGAGGCCGTACTTGGAGGAGTTGACGGCGGCGAAGGCCTCGGCCTCGCCGTCCACCTTCGTCACGGTCAGGACCGGTCCGAAGACCTCCTCGCAGGCGAGGGTGGTGTCCGCCGGCACGTCGGTGAGGACGGTCGGCGCGTAGGAGGCGCCGTCGCGCTTGCCGCCCGCGAGGAGCGAGGCGCCCGCCGCGACGGCCTCGTCCACCCAGGTCTCGACGCGCTTGGCCGCGTCCTCGCTGACCAGCGGACCCACGTCGGTCCTGTCGTCCGAGGGGTCGCCGGTGACCTGCGCCTCGACGGCGGCGACGATGCGCGGCAGGAGCCGGTCGTACACGGAGGCGTCCGCGATGACCCGCTGCACCGAGATGCAGGACTGGCCGCCCTGGTAGTTGGAGAAGGTCGCGATGCGGCCGGCCGCCCAGTCGAGGTCGGCGTCGCTCGCGAAGTCGCCGAGCACGACGGCCGCGCCGTTGCCGCCCAGTTCCAGGGTGCAGTGCTTGCGCGGCACCGAGTCCATGATCGCGTAGCCGACCTTCTCGGAGCCGGTGAAGGAGATGACCGGCAGCCGCTCGTCCTGGACGAGGGCCGGCATGCGGTCGTTGGAGACCGGAAGGATGCTCCAGGAGCCGGCCGGCAGCTCGGTCTCGGCGAGCAGGTCACCGATGATCAGGCCGGACAGCGGGGTCGCCGGGGCCGGCTTGAGGATGATCGGCGCACCGGCCGCGATCGCCGGGGCGATCTTGTGGGCGCACAGGTTCAGCGGGAAGTTGAACGGCGCGATGCCGAGCACGACCCCCTTCGGGAAGCGCCGGGTGAGGGCGAGCCGCCCCTGGCCGCCGGCGTCGGTGTCGAGGCGCTGGGCCTCGCCGCCGTTGAACCGCCGGGCCTCCTCGGCGGCGAACCGGAACACGGAGACGGCTCGGCCGACCTCCCCCCGCGCCCACTTGATCGGCTTGCCGTTCTCGGCGGAGATCAGCAGGGCGATCTCCTCGGTGCGCTCGACGAGCCGCTTGCTGACGTGGTCGAGGGCGGCGGCGCGCACATGGGCCGGGGTGGCGGCGAACTCGTCCCGCACGGCGTACGCGGCGGCCACGGCCTCCTCGACCTGCGCCTGCGTGGGCACGCTGACCTTGCCGACGAGACGGCCGTCCCACGGCGAGGTGACGTCGAAGCTGTCCTCGCCGGTGACCTGGCGGCCGGCCAGCCAGAAGGCGTGGGTGGCCCCCACATTCTTTTCCTGGGGCATTTGCGAGTCCCGGCCCTTCCGCTTAGGGGGTGTCCTGTGGCTTTCGTGCTCCACGGTAGGGGCGGGAGGCCGAAGGGTCGCTTGTCCGAGTCGTACGGGTGGGCGGCCGGGGTGCGCCGGTTTGGCACGGTCGCCCCGCTGCCGTGCGGAGCCGCTCCCGTGCCTGCCGCTCGCGTTCCAGGACGAGCCACAGCGCACCGAGCAGCACCGTGCACAGACACCAGCTCGCCACGACGTCGAGCGGCCAGTGGTAGCCGCGCCTGACCAGCCCGAAGGACACGGCCAGGACGAGCAGGGCGCTCGTCGCGAGGGCCAGCCGGCGGGCGGACGCGGTGCCCAGCCACGGCAGCAGGACCAGCGCCGCCGCGCCGTAGGCGACGGCCGCCGTCGCCGTGTGCCCGGAGGGGTAGTAGCCGGTGGCCGGAGGCACGGCAGGCGTACCGGGCCGGTCGGTCCACACCTTCAGAGGGACGACGATCAGCGGCACCAGCAGCAGCACGGCGAGCGCGGCGAGGGACGGCAGCCACCACCGCGCCCCGCCCGCCGCTCTCCCCCGCCACGCCGCGTACCCGGCGACCAGCACCAGGACGGGCACCGCGACCTGCACCTCGCCCAGGTCGGCCAGCAGCTCGGAGGCCCGGTCGGGATGGACGAGGGCGCGGCTGAGGCGCTCGTCCGGGCGCAGCAGCGGGCCGTCGGCGGCGACCTGCCAGGTGATCAGCGCGAAGAGCAGGGCGGGCGGCAGGAGACCGAGAACGGCACGGCTGGGGCGGGACGGCATGGGCCCCAGCTTGTCAGGAGCGGCCGGACGGCGGAAAAGGAACCCGGATCGAAAAAAGACCCCGGATCGGATCCGGGGTCTGCTTTGCGTGGTCTGCGCCGGAGGAGGAGGTCGGCCACCCCGGAACAGGGGGGGTGGTTCCGGGGTGGCCGTCCGGACCGGGGTGCCGGCCGCCCCGGGGGGTTTGGGGCGGGCGGCCGTCCGATCGGTGTGGAGATCCGAAGCCTGAAGCTCCGGTTGTGTGCGCGAGGGCACGACCAGGTCGAAGCTGGGGAGGCCCCGGCCTGGATCCGTCCGCAGTCCCCTGTGGACGGGGTGTATCTCTCATCTGGTGAGAACCTACGGCAGAGGCAGGCGGTACGACAGGCCGTATCCCGTCCCGCCATCCTCCTCGCACACCTTCTTCACACCCTCTGCGGCCGATGGGGATCAGCTGTGCGGTACCTCGGCTCAGATGCGCGCGAAAGCCTGCTCGATGATGTCGAGGCCCTCGTTGAGCAGGTCCTCGCCGATGACCAGCGGCGGCAGGAAGCGCAGCACGTTGCCGTAGGTGCCACAGGTCAGGACCAGCAGGCCCTCCTGGTGGCAGGCCTTGGCCAGCGCGCCGGTCGCCTCGGGGTTCGGCTCCTTCGTCGTACGGTCCTTGACCAGCTCGATCGCGATCATCGCGCCCCGTCCGCGGATGTCGCCGATGATCTCGAACTTCTCGGCCATGGCGGCGAGGCGGCCCTTCATGACGGCCTCGATGTGCTTCGCCCGGGCGTTGAGGTCGAGCTCCTTCATCGTCTCGATCGCGCCGAGCGCACCCGCGCAGGCGACCGGGTTGCCGCCGTAGGTGCCGCCCAGGCCGCCCGCGTGGGCGGCGTCCATGATCTCGGCGCGGCCGGTCACCGCGGCGAGCGGCAGACCGCCCGCGATGCCCTTGGCCGTCGTGATCAGGTCGGGGACGATGCCCTCGTCCTGGCAGGCGAACCACTGGCCGGTGCGGCAGAAGCCGGACTGGATCTCGTCGGCGACGAACACGATGCCGTTGTCGGACGCGAACTTGCTGATGGCCGGCAGGAAGCCCTTGGCGGGCTCGATGAAGCCGCCCTCGCCGAGCACCGGCTCGATGATGATCGCGGCCACGTTGTCCGCGCCGACCTGCTTGGTGATCTCGTCGATGGCCTGCGCGGCGGCCTCGGAGCCGGCGTTCTCGGCGCCGGTGGGCCAGCGGTAGCCGTAGGCGACCGGGACGCGGTAGACCTCGGGCGCGAACGGGCCGAAGCCGTGCTTGTACGGCATGTTCTTCGCCGTCAGCGCCATGGTGAGGTTGGTGCGGCCGTGGTAGCCGTGGTCGAAGACGACGACCGCCTGCCGCCTGGTGTACGAACGCGCGATCTTGACGGCGTTCTCGACGGCCTCGGCACCGCTGTTGAACAGCGCGGACTTCTTGGCGTGGTCACCCGGGGTGAGCTCGGCGAGGGCCTCGGCCACCGCCACGTAGCCCTCGTAGGGGGTGACCATGAAACAGGTGTGGGTGAAGTCGGCGAGCTGGGCGGTGGCCCGGCGCACGACGGCCTCGGCCGAGGCGCCGACGGACGTCACGGCGATGCCGGAGCCGAAGTCGATCAGGCGGTTGCCGTCGACGTCCTCGATGATGCCGCCGCCCGCGCGCGTGGTGAAGACGGGGAGCACCGAACCGACACCGGCCGCGACCGCGGCGGTACGGCGGGCCTGGAGTTCCTGCGACTTCGGGCCGGGGATGGCGGTGACGACGCGGCGCTCCTGCGGAAGGGCGGTCATGAGGGGCTCCTGGGGTTTTGCGGACACTTTCGTTCTTTTCTCGCAGGCTAGGACGGGGAGTGGAGGGTGGGCATGCTCCATGTGGGCGGTGTCGGCGGGGCGGCTTGTCCGTCATGGACAGTGCCGCCGGACGGTGATCGTCACAGGCCCGGCCGCGTAAGCGGTGAACTCCCCTTGCGGGCGCGTTAGATTGACTCGCTGATGGTGGACGGAACGGCTGGTCGGGGGGCAGGGGCGATGGACGGCGACGGGACGCAGGACGCGCGGGGTACGCAGGCGAATCCCGTGCCGCGCCCGGCGGGGCCGGCGCGGCCGTCGACGCCGCCGCGGCCGGACCGGGCGCCGGGCGTACCGCCTGCCCCCGGGCACTCCCCGCGGGCCGCGTCCGCCGTCGCCGACTGGCTCGACGAGGCGCGTCCCACGGCGCGGACGGGGATCTGGCGCTACGGGTACCGGCCGCCGAAGGCGGCCCGGACGACGGAGCGGCTCGCGCCGGTGACGGTCTTCGGCATGCTGGTCCCGCTGGTCGTCGCGCTGGTCCTGTGGTCGCTGTGGCGCCGGGGCGGCCTGCCGTACCAGTTCACCCTGCTGCGGCTGTTCACCCCGGACGACTGGTGGTGGGGCGGCACGATCGCGTCCCCGAAGTCCATGGAGGGCGCCGAGGCGCGGGTGGTCTACGACGGCCTGTTCTTCGCCGTCCTCGTCTGCGCGATGGGCCGGCTGGGCAGCTGGGCGCACGCGGTGCGGCACTTCGTGGGCCGCAGGCCGCAGCCCGCGCGGGCTCTCGTCGCCCTGCTCGGCGCGCTCGCCACCCTCAGCTTCGTCTTCCCCGGCGCCTTCGGGGTCGGCTGGGACGCCCTGCCCGTCATCGACCCGCTGTTCTCGCTGATCGTCCTGATCTCCGGCAGCTACGAGCTGTTCGCCTCCCCCCTGTTCACGAACGCGCTGTACACGGTCATCACGCTGCTGGTGGTGTGGCCGTTCGCGAAGGTCGGCGGCTGGTGGCCGTACGTGCAGGAACGACTCGCCACCCGGCGCGCCGAGCCCGGCCGGGCCGCGCCCGCGGTCGAGCTGCCGCGCGCCCAGTGGCCCGAGCTGCGCAACGCGGGGCAGTACGAGGCCGCCGAGCTGCTGACCGCCGAGGTCGCCGCCGGCCGGATGAACGACGTGGACTGCGTGCGGGTACGACGGGCCTGGACGGCGGGGATCCCGGACTTCCGGGACACCGTGCTGCGCCACGGCGGGGCCGCCTGGACCCACCCCTCCGGCGCCCGCGACCTGCCCCGGCGCACCGCGCGCCACGATCTGCTCACCGGGCAGGTGAGGGTCGGCCGCTGGGTGGCCGCCGAACGCACCCCGGACAGCTATCACGACGCGGGCGCCGCGCTCGGCCCTGAGGTGCTGGGCACCTCGCTGCTGGCGGTCGGGCCGTCGGGATCGGGCAAGACCCGGACCCTGGTCGAGCCGCTGACCGAGGCGCTGGCCCTGCAGGCGCTCACCGGGGCGTGCGCGGTCGTCGCGGTGTCGTCGCCCGGCGGCCCGCTCGGCTCCGACTCCGCGTTCGACGTGATCGTCGGGATCGGGGACCCCTCGTCCGTGCACGACCTGGACCCGTACGCGGAGTCCGAGGACCCGGACGAGGCGGCCGCGATCCTCGCCGAGGCGCTGGTCGGCGACCTCGACACGGTGAGCGGCCAGAGCGCGACGACGGCGCTCGCCCAGGTGCTGGGCCCCTACCGGAGCGCGCACGGGTGCTTCCCCACGCTGCCCGAGCTGCGCGAGCTCCTGGAGGGCGAACCGGCCTCGCTGTCCGCGCTGCGGGAGGCCGTGGCCGGTGACGAGGTGATGCGCCGTGAGCTGGAGGCGCGGGTCCGGCAGACAGGGACCCCGGGCGACGCGGGCCGGGCCCTCGCCGACCGGCTGGCGCTGCTCAACCGCCCGGTCTTCGCGGAGTTCTTCGGCGGCGGCAGCAACGCGCACCGGGCGTTCTCGCTGCGCGCCGTCGCCCACCACCCGCTGCGGGTCCGCGTCGACCTGCCCGAGCGGGGTCACGAGGAGGCCGCCCGGCTGATCACCCGGCTGGTCCTCGCGCAGTTCCACACCGTCGTACGGGAGCGGCGCGACCACTTCGCCTGTCTGGTCCTGGACGACGCGACGGGAACGGTCACCGAGGGGTCGGTGCGCCGGCTCCAGCGGCTGCGCTCGCAGAACGCCGGCGTGGTCCTCGCCCTGCGCTCCATCGGCGACGTCCCGGAGGCGCTGCACGGTCCGCTGTACGGGGCCGTCGGCTGCCGGATGGCGTTCTCCGGCATCACCACCTGGGACGGCGGCCGGTTCGCGCAGACCTGGGGCACCGAGTGGGTGGAGACCACCGAGGTCGCCAAGCACACCGTCTTCGCCGACCAGCCGATGACCCGTGCCATCCACGCCCTGCGCAAGCTCGTCACCGGCAAGGCGGTGACCACGGACGCGGTGACCGTGCGCCAGGTGGAGCGGGAGCGGTGGTCGGCGTCCCGGCTGGCGCACGAGGTGCCGCCCGGCCACGCGGTGCTGTCCCTGACCGACGTGCGGGGCGAGCACGCGCCACCGCTGCTGGTGGACCTGCGGGGCTGAAGACGCGTCCGCGGTCCGTACAGTGAGGCAGAATCGGGAGAGACCGTTCATACGCGGCGGCCAAAAGATCACGCCGCCGATCACTCCCCCGACCTGAAGGCCCCATGCCTCCCACGCTCGCCTCGCTCGTCCACCACTCCGCGCTGAAGCTGACCGTGCGGGCCGGCGGGGACCGTCTGGACGTGCCGGTGCGCTGGGCGCACGTCAGCGAGCTCGCGGACCCCGTGCCGTACATGGAGGGCGGGGAGCTGCTGCTGATCACCGCGCTCAAGCTGGACGCCGAGGACCCGGAGGCCATGCGGCGCTATGTGCGGCGGCTGGCCAAGGCCGGGGTGGTCGGGCTCGGCTTCGCCGTCGGCGTCAACTACGAGGACATCCCGAAGGCCCTCGTGGACGCGGCCGAGGAGGAGGGCCTGCCCCTGCTGGAGGTGCCGCGCCGCACGCCCTTCCTCGCCATCAGCAAGGCGGTGTCGGCGGCGATCGCCGCCGACCAGTACCGGGCGGTCACGGCAGGGTTCGCGGCCCAGCGCGAGCTGACGAAGCAGGCGCTGACGGACGGCCCGCAGGGGCTGCTCCGCGCGCTCGCCGCGCAGGTCGACGGGTGGGCGGCCCTGTACGACGCCTCGGGTGCCGTCGTGGGAGCCGCGCCGGAGTGGGCGGGCCGGCGGGCGGGGCGGCTCACGGCGGAGGTGGAGCGGCTGCGGGAACGGCCGGCCCCGGCCTCCGCGGTGGTGGGCGGCGGCGGGGGGCCGGAGCGCTCCGGATCCGACGGCCGGCACGACGACCGGGTCGAGCTGCACTCCCTGGGCACCGGCCGGCGCCCGCGCGCCGCGCTCGCGGTCGGCACCGCCTCGGCTCTCGGCACCGCCGAGCGGTACGCCGTCCACTCGGCCATCGCACTGCTCACCCTGACCACCGAACGCTCGCGCTCGCTGCACGCGGCGCAGCAGCGGATCGGCGCGGCGGTGCTGGGCATGCTGCTGGCGGGCGAACCGGACCACGCGCGGGCCGTCGCCGGGGACCTGTACGGCGGGCTGCTCGACGCCCCGTTCCGGCTGATCCTCGCCGACGCGACGGCGGCGTCGGCCGCGGCCGACGGGGGCGCAGACCCCTTCGACGGTCTCGCCGAGGCCGTCGAGTCGGCGGCCGCACGGGCCGGGGAGGCCGTGCTGGTGGTGCCCGAGGGCGATCGGCTGGTGGCCCTGGTCGCGGACGGGGGCGCGGCCGCGGAGGCGTGCGCGCAGTACACGGCCGCGCTGGAGAACGCGCGGGCGGCCGGGGGCGTCGCGTCCGAGTCCGGCGACGAGGTCGGACTCGTCGTGGGCCTGTCCGCGCCGGCCGGGCCGATCGCGGCGGCATCGGCGTACAAGCAGGCCGAGCAGGCGCTGTCCGTCGCCCGGCGCCGGGGCCGGGTCTTCGTGGAGCACGAGCGGCTCGCGGCGGGTTCCGTGCTGCCCCTTCTCGCGGACGACGCGGTGAAGGCGTTCGCGGACGGCCTGCTGCGCGCCCTGCACGAACACGACGCGACCGGCCGCGGCGACCTGGTGGCCTCCCTGCGGGCCTGGCTCTCCCGCCACGGCCAGTGGGACGCGGCAGCGGCCGACCTGGGCGTCCACCGGCACACCCTGCGCTACCGGATGCGGCGGGTGGAGGAGATCCTCGGACGGTCCCTGGACGACCCGGATGTCCGGATGGAACTGTGGCTGGCGCTGAAGGCGACGTCGACGGAGTAGCACGACGGGCGGGCAGGGCGAGGCGGGGCCGGACAGGTCGGGGCGACGAAGCGAGGCGCGAGGCGCCGTCGCCGAAGCAGCACGACGGGCGGGCAGGGCGAGGCGGGGCCGGACAGGTCGGGGGCGACGAAGCGAGGCGCGAGGCGCCGTCGCCGAAGCAGCACGACGGGCGGGCAGGGCGGGGCGGCGGAGCAAGGCGCCGCCCCGGCAGCATGCGCTGGCACAGGCACAGGCACGGAGACAGACACCGGGCACCAGGCACCAGCACCAGCACCAGCAAGCGGAGCAGCACCAAGTAGCCGTCGCTGCGCCGGAGGCGGAGGCGTCCGCGTCGGCCGCACGGGCGGCCGACGCGGAAAGGATCTCCCGGGATCTCCCGGGATCCGCCGGCTCCCGGTCCGGGGGAGGTGAAGGCGGGCCGGTCCCGACCCGGTCGGTGGTCGGGTACCGCGGCGGAGGTGTCCGGCCGGTCAGCCGCCCTCTCCGCCGGCCAGGACCGCCGCCGCCTCGTGCATCGCCAGTTCGAGCAGCGCGGTATCGGTCAGGGTGCCGGAGCCGTCCGGCGGGACCAGCCAGCGGACACCCCGGGCCGACCGGCCCGGATACGGCACGACGATCCGGGTGCCGGCCCCCGCCGTACGGATACCGGTGCCGAGCCAGCAGGCGGCCGTGCCGGGCGCCACGAAGAAGCCCATGCGGTTGTCTCCGAGGTCGACGAGCACGGGGCCCGGCCGATGCAGGATCCGGGTGAGCACGTCGAGGGTGGGACAGCCGAGCTCGCCCGGCAGGATGAGTACGTCCCAGGCCTTGCCCGCGGGCAGCAGCGCCACCCCCAGGGGGTTGCGCTCCCACTCCCGGCGGCACGCCTCGGGATCCGGTGCGACGGATGCCAGCCATTCGACAGCCGTCTTCGCCCCAGCCATGAGAAGACCTCCCTCTCGCTCGTGGACGCGGTCGCGTCACGAGGGAGAGGGAGGTCCCCGGCGGGCATTACGCGGGTCGGGGCCACCCGTTGGGGTGAACCGGGTCACACCGCACCGGCATCGGTCGGCCGTCGACCGTGGTGCCGCGGCTGTCAGCTGTCGAAGCCCAGCCCCAGCCGGTCCATCGTCTTCAGCCACAGGTTGCGCCGCCCGCCGTGCGCGTCGGCGCGGGCCAGCGACCACTTGGTGAGGGCGATGCCGGTCCAGGCGAAGGGCTCGGGCGGGAAGGGCAGCGGCTTCTTGCGGACCATCTCCAGCGACGTCCGCTCGGTGCTCTCCCCTGCCAGCAGGTCCAGCATCACCTCGGCCCCGAAGCGGGTGGCCCCGACACCGAGGCCGGTGTACCCGGCCGCGTAGGCCACCTTCCCCTGGTGCGCCGTGCCGAAGAACGCCGAGAAGCGCGAGCACGTGTCGATGGCCCCGCCCCAGGCGTGGGTGAAGCGCACCCCCTCCAGCTGCGGGAAGCAGCCGAAGAAGTGGCCGGCGAGCTTGGCGTACGTCTCCGGCCGGTCGTCGTACTCGGCGCGCACCCGGCCCCCGTAGGGGTAGACCGCGTCGTATCCGCCCCACAGGATCCGGTTGTCGGCCGACAGCCGGAAGTAGTGGAACTGGTTGGCCGAGTCCCCGAGGCCCTGCCGGTTCTTCCACCCGATCGAGTCGAGCTGCTCGGCGCTCAGCGGTTCCGTCATCAGCGCGTAGTCGTAGACCGGGACGGTGTACGCCCGCACCCGCCGGACCAGGCTGGGGAAGATGTTGGTGCCGAGCGCGACCTGCCGGGCCCGCACCTGCCCGTAGGGGGTGCCCACGGCCATTCCGGCGCCGTAGGGCTTCAGCGACAGGGCGGGGGTGTGCTCGTAGACACGGACGCCCAGCCGCACGCACGCCTGCTTCAGCCCCCAGACGAGCTTGGCGGGATGGAGCATGGCGACGCCCCGGCGGTCGTACAGACCCGCCTGGAAGGTGGGCGAGGCGACCTGCTCGCGCACCGCGTCCGCGTCGAGGAACTCGAGCCCGCCCGCGAGACCCTTGCCTTCGAGCTCCTCGTACCAGTCGCGCAGTTCCCACGCCTGGTACGTCTCGGTGGCGACGTCGATCTCGCCGGTGCGCTCGAAGTCGCAGTCGATGCCGTGCCGGGCGATCGCCGCCTCGATCTCGTCGAGGTTGCGCATCCCCAGCTCCTCGAGCCGGTGGATCTCGTCCGGCCAGCGGGTGAGCCCGTTGGGCAGCCCGTGGGTGAGGGAGGCCGCGCAGAAGCCCCCGTTGCGGCCCGAGGCGGCCCAGCCCACCTCACGGCCCTCCAGCAGCACCACGTCCCGCTGCGGTTCGCGCTCCTTGGCGACGAGCGCGGTCCACAGTCCGCTGTAGCCACCGCCGACGACCAGCAGGTCGCAGGTCTCGGGGCCGGTGAGCGCGGGCTCGGGGCGCGGCTTGCCGGGATCTTCCAGCCAGTAGGGCACGGGCTGTGCGTCGGAAAGAGAAGTGATCCACCGGTTCATGGCGCTTGGGGCCATGATTTCAACTCCCTACAGGGCTTTTAAGATGACGCCTTTTGCTTGTTGCGGCGATTTCCGATGACCATCGAGGTCAGTACGAACAGTACGGCGATGAGGAACATGGCCGTACCGATGACATTGATCTGAACGGGCGTTCCGCGCTGCGCCGAACCCCAGACGAACATGGGGAAGGTGACGGTGGAACCCGCGTTGAAATTGGTGATGATGAAATCGTCGAAGGAGAGCGCGAAGGCGAGCAGCGCGCCAGCGGCGATTCCGGGGGCGGCGATGGGCAGCGTGACGCGCAGGAACGTCTGCGCCGGCCCGGCGTAGAGGTCCTGGGCGGCCTGCTCCAGGCGCGGGTCCATCGACATCACGCGCGCCTTCACCGCCGTCACGACGAAGCTGAGGCAGAACATGATGTGCGCGATGAGGATCGTCCAGAAGCCCAGCTGGGCACCCAGGTTGAGGAACAGGGTGAGCAGCGAGGCGGCCATCACGACCTCGGGCATCGCCATGGGCAGGAAGATCAGCGAGTTGACGGCGCCCCGCGCGCGGAAGCGGTAGCGGACGAGCGCGAAGGCGATCATCGTGCCGAGGGCGGTCGCGCCGATGGTCGCCCAGACGGCGATCTGGAGGCTGAGCGACAGCGACCCGCAGAGCCCGGCGACCCCGCACGGGTCCTTCCAGGCGTCGGTGGAGAACTGCTGCCATTGGTAGTTGAAGCGCCCCTTCGGTTTGTTGAAGGAGAACACCGTGACGACGACGTTCGGCAGCAGGAGATAGGCGAGCGTGAGAAGTCCCGCGATGACCACGAAATGGCGCTTGAGCCAGTTGACGAAGGGCATTTAGACCAGATCCTCCGTCCCGGACCTGCGGATGTAGAGAGTGACCATGAACAGAATCGCGGCCATCAGGATGAATGAGAGAGCCGCCGCCGTCGGATAGTCCAGGACGCGCAGGAACTGCGTCTGGATCACGTTTCCGATCATGCGGGTGTCCGTCGAGCCGAGGAGTTCCGCGTTGACGTAGTCGCCGGCCGCCGGGATGAAGGTCAGCAGCGTCCCGGAGACCACGCCCGGCATCGAGAGCGGGAAGGTGACCTTGCGGAAGGTGGTGACCGGCCTGGCGTACAGGTCCCCGGCCGCCTCGTGCAGCCGCCCGTCGATGCGCTCGAGCGAGGTGTAGAGCGGCAGGATCATGAAGGGCAGGAAGTTGTACGTCAGACCGCAGACCACCGCGAGCGGGGTGGCCAGCACCCGGTCGCCCGCGGTCCAGCCGAGCCAGCCGGTGACGTCGAGGACGTGCAGGGTGTTGAGGGCGCCGACGACCGGGCCGCCGTCCGCGAGGATCGTCTTCCAGGCGAGGGTGCGGATCAGGAAGCTGGTGAAGAACGGCGCGATCACCAGGATCATGATCAGGTTCCGCCAGCGGCCGGCCCGGAAGGCGATCAGATAGGCCAGCGGGTAGCCGAGCACCAGGCACAGGATCGTCGCGGCGGCCGCGTACAGGACCGAGCGCAGGAACTGCGGCCAGTACTCGCTCAGCGCGTCCCAGTAGGTCGCGAGGTGCCAGGTGACCTTGTAGCCCTCCTCCAGGGAGCCCGTCTGCACGGACGTGGAGGCCTGGTAGATCATCGGCAGCGCGAAGAACACGAACAGCCAGAGCAGACCGGGCAGCAGCAGCCAGTACGGCGTCCAGCGCCCGCGCTTGCGGGGCGGCTTCGCCGTCGGCGCCGTCGGGGACAGCGGCGGGGGCGCCTCGGTGAGCGTCGCCATCAGAGCGCCGCCTCTTCCTGGATGCCGGCGTCGATGTCCTGGGCGGCGTCGAGGCCGAACGTGTGGGCGGGGCTCCAGTGCAGGACGACCTCGGCGCCGGGGGCGAGCCGGGCGTCCCGGTCGATGTTCTGGGCGTAGACCTCGAACTCGGGGCAGACCGGGGTGTCGATGACGTACTGGGTGGAGACGCCGATGAACGACGAGTTCGCGATGCGCCCGGTGATGCGGTTGCGGCCTTCGGGAATCTCGCCGGCGTCGTCGGCGTGGGTGAGGGATATCTTCTCCGGGCGGACGCCGACCAGCACCTTGCCGCCGGTCGTCGTGGGCGCGGAGCAGCGCGACTCGGGCAGCACGAGTTTGCCGCCGCCGGCCTTCAGCACGATGTCGTCGCCGCTCTTGGTGTCGACCTCGGCCTCGATGAGGTTCGAGGTGCCGAGGAAGTTGGCGACGAAGGTGGTGTTCGGGTTCTCGTAGAGGTCGGTCGGCGAGCCGAGCTGCTCGACCCGGCCCGCGTTCATCACGGCGACCGTGTCGGCCATGGTCATGGCCTCCTCCTGGTCGTGCGTGACGTGCACGAAGGTGATGCCGACCTCGGTCTGGATGCGCTTGAGCTCCAGCTGCATCTGACGGCGCAGTTTGAGGTCGAGGGCGCCGAGGGGCTCGTCGAGCAGCAGCACTCCGGGCTTGTTGATCAGGGCGCGGGCCACGGCGACCCGCTGCTGCTGGCCGCCGGAGAGCTGGTGCGGCTTCTTACGGGCCTGCTCGCCGAGCTGTACGAGCTCCAGCATGTCCTCGACCTGCTTCTTCACGCTCTTGATGCCGCGCCGGCGCAGACCGAAGGCGACGTTCTCGAAGATGTCGAGGTGCGGGAAGAGGGCGTAGGACTGGAAGACGGTGTTGACCGGGCGCTTGTACGGCGGGAGTGCCGTCACGTCCTGGTCGCCGAGGTGGACGGTCCCCGAGGAGGGTTCCTCCAGACCGGCGATCATGCGCAGGGTGGTGGTCTTGCCGCAGCCGGAGGCGCCGAGCAGGGCGAAGAAGGAGCCCTGCGGGACGGTCAGGTCGAGCGGCTGGACGGCGGTGAAGGAGCCGTAGGTCTTGCTGATGCCGGTCAGGCGGACGTCGCCGCTGCCGCTGTTGGTCGTCTTCATCGTCGTCACGCCCCGGTGAGCTTCGCGAACTTCGCCTCGTAGGCGGTCTCTTCCTTCGAGCTCAGCGAGCGGAAGGAGTGCGACTTCGCCTGCATGGCCTGGTCAGGGATGATCAGCGGATTGTTCGCCGCATCCTCGTCGATCTTCGCCAGCGCGTCCTTCACGCCGTCCACGGGACAGACGTAGTTGATGTACGCGGCGAGTTCGGCGGCCGGCTCCGGCTCGTAGTAGTAGTCCATGAGCCGTTCGGCGTTCGTCTTGTGACGTGCCTTGTTGGGGATCAGCATGTTGTCGCTGGACGTCAGATAGCCGCTTTCCGGGATGACGAAGTCGACGTCGGGACTGTCCGCCTTCAGCTGCACGACGTCACCGGCCCAGGCGATGCAGGCCGCGAAGTCGCCGCTGGTGATGTCGGAGGTGTAGTCGTTGCCGGTGAAGCGGCGGATCTGGCCGCTGTCGACGCCCTTCTGGAGACGGGCGATGGCGGCGTCGTAGTCGTCGTCGGTGAACTTCTCCGGGTCCTTGCCCATGTCCAGCAACATCATGCCCATGCTGTCGCGCATCTCGGTGAGGAAGCCGACGCGGCCCTTGAGCTTGGGGTTGTCGAGCAGGTCGGAGACCGACTTCACCTCGACGCCGTCGAGCGCCTTCTTGTTGTAGGCGATCACCGTGGAGATGCCCTGCCAGGGATACGAGTACGCCCGGCCCGGGTCCCAGTCGGGGCTGCGGAACTGGGCCGACAGGTTGGCGTAGGCGTGCGGCAGGTTGGCCGGGTCCAGTTTCTGGACCCATCCGAGGCGGATGAGGCGGGCGGCCAGCCAGTCGGTGAGGACGATGATGTCGCGGCCGGTGTCCTGGCCCGCGGCGAGCTGCGGCTTGATCTTGCCGAAGAACTCGTTGTTGTCGTTGATGTCCTCGGTGTACGCGACCTTGATGCCGGTGCGTTTCGTGAAGGCGTCGAGCGTCGGGTGGTGCTTGCCGCTCTCGTCGACGTCCATGTACTCGGTCCAGTTGGAGAAGCTGACGGTCTTCTCCTTCGCCGAGTGGTCGTCGGCGGCCGTGCCGCCCTCGGTCTTGCCGGCCGCGGGGATCCCGCAGGCGCTGAGCGCGCCGAGGCCGCCCAGTGCCAGGGCGCCTCCGGTGGAGGCGCGCAGCAGCGACCGGCGGGTCATGGCCGCCCTGCCGTTGCGGAGGCTGCGCCGCATGGCGGCCACTTGGGCCGGGCTCAGGCGGTCGGGCTCGTACTGCTCCATGCGCGTGGTGCCCTTTCGGGAGGGTCGGCCGTGGTCGGCGGCCGGTCGTAGTCGCTCTAACAGTCCCCGAAGATGGTGCGGTGCCAGGGCTTGCGGGCCACCGCGGTGTTATCGAACATAACGTGCTTTACCTGTGTGTACTCCTCGAACGAGTACACGGACATGTCCTTGCCGAAGCCGGAGGACTTGTAGCCGCCGTGGGGCATCTCGCTGATGATCGGGATGTGGTCGTTGACCCACACGCACCCGGCCTTGATCTCGCGCGTCGCCCGGTTCGCCCGGAAGACGTCCCGGCTCCACGCGGAGGCGGCCAGCCCGTACGGGGTGTCGTTGGCGAGCGCGATGCCCTCGTCGTCGCTGTCGAAGGGCAGCACCACCAGGACCGGGCCGAAGATCTCGGACCGCACGACCTCGCTGTCCTGCGCGGCGTCCGCGATCAGGGTGGGGCGATAGTACGCGCCGTTCTTGAGATCCCCCTGTGGAACCTCACCGCCGGTCACCACGCGCGCGTAGCCACGCGCCCGGTCGACGAAGGCGGCGACCCGGTCGCGCTGGACGTGCGAGACCAGCGGGCCGAGGTCGGTTCCGGGGGCGAAGGGATCACCGAGCCGGACGGTCTCCATCAGGGCGGCCGTCCGCTCGACGAACGCCTCGTAGAGGGGCCGCTGCACGTACGCGCGCGTGGCCGCCGTGCAGTCCTGCCCGGTGTTGATGAGCGCCCCCGCGACCGCGCCGTTGGCCGCGGCCTCCAGGTCGGCGTCGTCGAAGACCACGAAGGGCGCCTTGCCGCCCAGCTCCAGGTGGAGCCGCTTGACGGTCGCGGTGGCGACCTCGGCGACGCGCTTGCCGACGGCGGTGGAGCCGGTGAAGGAGGTCATGGCCACGTCGGGATGCCCGACGAGCCGCTCACCGGCCTCCTGTCCGGTCCCGGTGACGATGTTGATCACGCCGTCGGGGATGCCGGCCTCCGTCGCCGCCTGGGCGAAGAGCAGCGAGGTGAGCGGGGTGAGCTCGGCGGGCTTGAGCACGATGGTGTTGCCCGCCGCGATCGCCGGGAGGATCTTCCAGGCGGCCATCTGGAGGGGGTAGTTCCAGGGCGCGATGGAGCCTACGACGCCGATGGGTTCACGGCGGACGTAGGAGGTGTGGTCACCGGAGTACTCACCGGCGGACTGGCCCGCGAGATGGCGGGCCGCGCCGGCGAAGAACGCGGTGTTGTCGATGGTGCCCGGCACGTCGAACTCGCGGGTCAGCTTCAGCGGCTTGCCGCACTGGAGGGACTCGGCGCGGGCGAGCTCCTCGGCGCGGTCGGCGAGGACCGCGGCGAACCGGTGCAGCGCGTCGGAGCGCTCACCCGGCGTGGTGCCGGCCCAGCCCGGGAAGGCGGCGCGGGCGGCGGCGACCGCCGCGTCGACGTCGTCGGCGCCCGCCAGCTCGTAGGTGAAGACCTCCTCGCCGGTGGCGGGGTCGATCACGGCGTGGGTCCGGCCGGACGTGCCGTGCCTGAGACGGCCCCCGATGTACTGAGCGCCGTCCGCGAATCGTTCCTGCGCGGGGAACCGGTCCTGCATGTCGCTCTCCTCCGCCTTCGCCCCGCTGTGCGCGGCGGCGGCTGGCGTAGCTCCAGCTTGATTTGATTGCCGATCCTGACAGAGCAAGGGCACTCCAACAAGTGATTCCGTTGTTGCCTTTTGGTTACGCGACGGAATCTGTCGAGGGCGGGTCGACCAGGTGTCGAGTCCGAGCGGAAAAGGCGGGACGCACTGTCAGTGGCGCGTGCCAGACTCGCGTGCATGGAGAAGATCGATTGCCAGGAGGCCCTGGTCAGGCAGGTCCGGGCCGGGGCGAGGATCAAGTATCTGCATTTCTGGGGGCACCGTCCGCGACCCGACGGCCGGCTGGGCTCGAGCTGCCTGAGCCAGTGGTGGCCGTCACCCTTCGTGGTCGACGGGGTCACCTACGCGACGGCCGAGCACTGGATGATGGCAGGCAAGGCCCGCCTCTTCGAGGACGCGGAAGCGGAGCGGCGGGCGCTGGCCGCGGCCTCCCCCGCCCAGGCGAAGAAGGAGGGGCGGCTGGTGCGCGGCTTCGACGAGACGACCTGGCAGCGGGAGCGGTTCCGGATCGTGGTCGAGGGCAGCGTCCACAAGTTCGCCTCGCAGCCCGGACTGCGGGCGTTCCTGCTGAGCACGGGCGAGCGGGTGCTGGTGGAGGCGAGCCCGATGGACCGCGTATGGGGCATCGGGCTCGCGGCGGACGACGAGGCGGCGATGGATCCACAGCGCTGGCGCGGGCCGAACCTGCTGGGCTTCGCGCTGATGGAGGCCCGGGAGAGAGTGCGGGCGGCGGCCTGAGCCGCCGCTGCCGCATGAGGGACGGGCTCTGCCCCGGTCGCAGCCGCCTGGGGTGCCGCTGCTCGGCCCGGGTCGCCGCAGCCGCCCGAGGCGTCTGAGCTCTGCCTGAGGCGCGGCCCCGGTTGCCCCCGCGCCCGCGCCTGCCGGGACCTCAGGGCTGCACGATCACCGCCTCAGGGCTGCACGATCACCGCCTCAGGGCTGCACGATCACCAGCACGCCCAGTCCGATCGCGAGCAGGATGCCCACGCTGCCGCAGATGATCCCGGCCAGCGCCTGACCGGGGTTCGAGGCCTCGCCCCGCCTGGCCTTCCCGCGCCCGACCGCGCCGAAGGTGATCCCGAGGATGCCGAGCACGACGGCCAGCGGCCACATGCAGAAGCCGACGGCCGAGACGATCCCGAGGACCATCCCGGCGATGCCCATGCCGTTGCTGTCCCCCGCCCCGCCGGGCCAGCCGTAGGGGCCCGGAGCGCCGCCCCCGTAGTGGGGCGGGGACGGGTAGCCGTAGCCGCCCGGATATCCGTACGGGACCTGTCCGGGCCCGTAGGGCGCGGGGGGCGGCGGCGGGACCGGCCCGCCCGCGCCGGGGGAAGCGAAGGGGTTGCCGGGGTTGAACGGCGGGCCGCCGGCCGACGCCGTGCCGGGGTGGGGCGGCGGGAAGGCGCCGAACGGGGCGTTCCCGGGCGGGTTCCCGAAGGGGGTGGCCCAGGGCTGCGGGGTGACGTCCGCGGGCGGTGCGGGCACGCTGGGCAGGGCGGTGACCGTCCGCTGGTCGTGCACGTCCAACGGCACCTGGTCCGAGGGGACGGAGGGAGAGCCGGGGGCGGGGGTCAGCGGTTCGTTCGCGGCGACGGTGAAGCCGGCCCCGCTCTGCGCGCTGTCGCCCGGGGCGGCCCAGGGGTTCGACGCGGCCGGGGGCCCGACAGGGCCGACCCCGTCTTCCGCCGTGCCGGTCGTGCCCGGGGTGCCCGTCGTTCCGGTGTCCGTGCTGCCCGGGGTGCCGGTGCCCGTGCCGCCCTTGTCCAACGGCACCCTGGGAGCCGCGTCCTGCGGACCGTCCGCCTCGTCGGAAGCGGGCGCGGGCCACGGGTCATGGGCGGCGTCACCGGCCGGAGTCGGCGCGTCGTCGGACATGCGTGGATCCCCTCTGTCGCCCTCTGCCCCGCGTTCCGCCAGGCGTTCGGTCCCGCGCGTACCGTCCCGCGCGTTCCCGCTTGCGTTCCGTCGTCCGTACACCGTTCCGCCCCGCGTACGTTCCGTCATGCTACGGCCCGCGGCCGGCGCGGTGGGCGGCGGTCCGTGCGACGGGCGGCGTCCCGTGGCCAGGGCGGCGGACCATGCGACGGACTGCGGACCATGGCCAGGACGGCGGACCATCCGACGGACTGCGGACCATGGCCAGGACGGCGGACCATGCGACGGGCGCCGTCCCGTGGCCAGGGCGGCGACCACGCGACGGGCGGCGGTCCGTGGCCGGGGCGGCGGCCGGGGGTCCGGGCCGCCGCCCGTGCCGTGGGCGGTGGTTCATGCCGCGGGCGAGACCGAGGCTCTTCTCCCGCGCGCTCCGCCTACGATGATCCCGACTCATCGATCAGCCGATCACCCGCGTCCCGTCCGGCCCGCTCGGCCCGGGGCGCCGTCCCGGGGAGGACCCCATGACCGACCGCTTCGACGCATCCGCCGCCGCCCCCGGCTCTCCGGGCTCCCCCGTCTCCGGCGCACCCGCCGGTCCCACCGCTGCCGCCGCGGCCGGCTCCCGTGACGTGCACGCCTTCATCGCCGGGCTGCCCAAGGCCGAACTGCACGTCCACCACGTCGGCTCCGCCTCCCCCCGCATCGTCGCCGAGCTGGCCGCCCGGCACCCCGACTCCAAGGTGCCGACCGACCCCGAGGCCCTGGCCGACTACTTCACGTTCACCGACTTCGCCCACTTCATCGACGTGTACCTGTCCGTCGTGGACCTCATCCGCACCCCGGAGGACGTCCGGCTGCTGACGTACGAGGTCGCCCGGGACCTGGCCCGCCAGCAGGTGCGGTACGCCGAGCTGACCATCACCCCGTTCTCCTCGACCAGGCGCGGCATCGACGAACTCGCCTTCATGGACGCCATCGAGGACGCCCGCAAGGCGGCGGAGGCGGAGTTCGGGACCGTGCTGCGCTGGTGCTTCGACATCCCCGGTGAGGCCGGTCTCGAGGCCGCCGAGGAGACGACGCGGCTCGCCACCGACGACCGGATCCGCCCCGAGGGGCTGGTCTCGTTCGGGCTGGGCGGGCCCGAGATCGGCGTACCGCGCCCGCAGTTCAAGCCCTACTTCGACCGGGCGATCGCCGCCGGGCTGCGATCGGTGCCCCACGCGGGCGAGACCACGGGACCGCAGACGGTGTGGGACGCGCTGACGCACCTGCGCGCCGAGCGCATCGGTCACGGCACCAGCTCCGCGCAGGACGAGAAGCTGCTCGCACACCTCGCCGAGCACCGCATCGCCCTGGAGGTGTGCCCGACCTCGAACATCGCCACGCGCGCGGTCCGCACCCTCGACGAGCACCCGGTCAAGGAGTTCGTGCGGGCCGGCGTCCTGGTCACGATCAACTCCGACGACCCGCCCATGTTCGGCACCGACCTCGACAACGAGTACGCGGTCGCCGCCCGCCTCCTCGACCTCGACGAGCGGGGCCTCGCCGCCCTCGCCGGCAACGCGGTCGACGCGTCCTTCCTGGACGAGGCCGGCAAGGCACGCATCAAGGCCGAGATCGAGGCCTACACGACGGGCCGGCTCGCTCCCTGAGGACCGGCGGCCGCCACAATGGGCCCATGCACAACGTGACTGCCGTGGCCCATCGTGGCGACCCCTATCGCTTCCGTGAGAACACCGTCGACTCGTTGCGTTCCGCGCTCGACCGGGGCGCGGACGCCGTCGAGTTCGACGTACGGCTCACCCGCGACGGCGTACCGGTCCTGTTGCACGACGAGACGTTGAAGCGGCTGTGGGGGCAGGACCGGCCGCTGCTGTCGCTGTCGGCCGCCGAGGTGCGCGGGCTGACGGCCGGCGCGGTGCCGACCCTCGCGGAGGCGCTCGCGGCGACCGAAGGCAGCCGGCTGATGCTCGACCTGCCGGGGACGCGGGACGTGCGCACGGCACGGCGGATCGTGGACGCCGTCCGCGAGGCCGGGGCGGCGGACCGGGTCTACTACTGCGCCGACGCCGGTGCGATGCTCGCCGTACGCGCCGCCGATCCGTCCGCCGAGATCGCCCTGACCTGCACCAGCCTGGCGCCTCCGCGGCCCGCGCTGCTCGACGCGGTGAAGCCGCGCTGGCTCAACTACCGCTTCTCCCTGGTGGACCGGGAGCTGGCCGCCCGCGTGCACCACGACGGCTGTCTGCTCTCCGTCTGGACCCCCGACACCCGCCGTTCCATGCGCCGGCTCGTCGACTTGGGCGTCGACTCCATCACCACCAACCGGATCGAGGTGCTGACGGCTCTGCGCAAGCAGGGCTGACCGCGCGCGTGGTCGGCGTCCTGCGGCCTGGTCCGAACGACGGCCCTGTCCTGCCGCGTACGCGGGCGGCGGTGAGATCGCCTGGGCGTCCGCGCCCTCCCCCGGCCACGGCCGGATCAGCAGCGGCGCCGTCGCCTCCAGCAGACCGGCCCTGTCGAGGCCCCCGCGTTCAGCGGCTCGCGGCCCAGGTCGCGGACGAGCCGGCGGACGACGGACAGGGCCGCTTCGCCGTCCCCGCACAGCGGGGCCGCCAGGGGGCGGCCGTGGAGAAGACGGGCGGGTCGAGGCGCCGGACGCCGACGTGGACAGGTTGAAGGCCTTCACCACGTGCGCGGCGGGCGGGGCGGGCGGGGCGGGCGATACGTTCGGCCGCCGCCGGGCCGTCCGCCGTGAGCAGGCCGGAATCCGGGCCCACCGCACGAGGTGACCCGGGCCCGGGACCGCTACACGCGCGAGGCCTGAGGGACCGTCGCCGGGTCGGCCGGCGTCTCACGGGTGACGTACTGCGGGACCGGTGTGCCGTCCTCGCCGGTGTCACGGACCAGACCGTAGCGCCCTGCGCCCTGGCCGGGGCCGGTGATGACGTCCTTCCGCACGGCGTCCCAGGTCGTCGGGAAGACGTTGAGGCCGTAGTCGGCACCCCGCTCGTTCACGGTGAGGGTGACGCTGCCGGCGAGGTAGAAGTACTCGTTCTGCCACATCTGCTGGGTGCCGGACGGCAGGACGGCGAAGCCGGTGGCCTTGCTGCCCATGCCGGTGGCGGTGGTGTCCGTCGCGCCGACGGGGTCGTCCATGCGACGGCCGCCGCCGGAGGCCACGTGGAACAGCTTGCCCTTCAGCCCCGTCCAGCTCGGCATGACCAGGGCGCCGGGCCGGTACTGCGGCGATATCTGCCAGCGCACGAGGACATAGCCCTGTCCGCTGAGCGTCACGCCGTCCCCGCGGTGGTTCATGGTGGCGTGCGCGCCGCCGCTGCTGGTGACGCCGGACGCGGGCCGTTGCGGCAGGGCGGCGGGCGGGGTGTCCGGGTCGGGCGCGCCGTCGACGGCGTCGACGACACTCCCGTACCGGGCCGTCCCGCGCTCGTTCGCCGACGCCGAGGGGGATGCCGAAGGCGAGGCCGAGCCGGAAGGCGGGGGGCCGGGGACGGACGGTGCGGTGGCGGGTGTGCTCGCCGTGGGGACGACGGCCGCCCGTGCGGGCGGGTCCTCGGGGGTCTGTACGACGACATAGGCGCCGCCCGCGGCGAGTGTCGCGCCGGCCGTGACCGCGACGGCCGGTTTGGTGAGCGCGGTGAGCACCTTCGCGGACCAGCCGACGGTAGCCGTGCCGGTGGCCGCGGCGGCCGTCTTGCCGCCGAGCGCGAGGGAGAGCGTGAAGCCGGCCGGCACCGGGACCAGCGCGATCCCGACGAGCAGCCGTTCCGCCGGTACGACGGACTCGCGGGTGTCGCCGCAGTAGCCGCAGCCGCGGATGTGCCGGGCCAGCCGCTTGCGCCACACGGAGTCCGGCCGGCCGTTCCAGCGGGCGGTCAGGTCGCGCAGGCCGGGGCAGGCCCCTTCGAGGGCGCGGACGATGCCCCGCGAGACCTCCAGGCGCTCCTTCACCCGCTGGACGCGCACGGCGGCGTGCTGCCTGCTGATGCCGACGGCCGCGGCCAGCTCGCGGCGGGTGAGCTCGCCCGCGACCTCCAGCCACCACAGGGACAGCAGTTGCCGGTCCTCGTCGTCGAGCCAGCGCGCCGCCTCCGCGACCTCGCGCCGCTGCCCCTCCAACTGGAGCCGGAGCACGGTGAGTTCGGCGAAGTCGGCGGCTTCGCCTGCCGGCACGCTCTCGTCGAGGCGCTGTGGTGTCCTGCGCCGCGCGCGGTCGCGGATCTGTCGCATGGCGATCGCGACCAGCCAGGAGCGGAAGCTGTCGGGGTCGCGCAGCGAGCCGAGGTTGTCGACGGCGCGCAGCATGGTCTCCTGCACGACGTCGTCGACGTCGGCGTGGCCGTTCAGAGCGCGGCCGACGATGTTGTAGACCAGCGGCAGCCAGCCCGCCACCAGTTCGTCCAGCGCCCGCCGGTCGCCGGCCTGCGCGTCGGCGATGGTGGCCCGCCAGTGCCGGCCCGCCTCGGCGTACGTCCTCATGCCCGCACCCTCTCAGCCGGGACCCCGCTGTCGGCAATGTCGGAGATCACATCCAGGGAGACGGCCGTGACGGCCCGCGGATAACACTTTTTCACCACCCGGACCGGCACCCGGACCGGCACCCGGACCGGCGCACGGACCGGCGCCCCGCCCCTCACCCGTCCGGCACCCGTAAGGGGCACCCTGATCAACTCCCTTAAGCAACAGGACAGTTGCTCAGGGTTTCCCCAGGGTCGGGCACCCTCCTCGGCGACGATCCACGGCGGTCGCATCCCGGCGGAGGATCACGTCGAACCCTTCGGCACCCCTTCCTCTGGAGCCCGTATGCACGCTCGCCGTCGCACGACCGTCCTCGCCGCCTCCCTGGTGGCCGTCCTCGCCGCGGGCCCGCTGGCCGCGCCCGCCTTCGCGACGCCCGCGCCCGCGCCGGCCTCGGCCTCGGCCCACCCGGCGAACGCCCTGGACGTCGAAGCGCTGAGCGCCGCGCTCACCGGGCTCCCGGACCAGGACGCGACCGCCGCCCTCGTCCGGGTCGGCGGCACCGACGGAACCTGGCGCGGCAGCGCGGGCGTGCGCGACCTGCCGAGCGCCGCACCGGCCGACGCCGACGCCCGGTTCCGGGCAGGTTCGACGACCAAGGTGGTGACGGCGGCGGCCGTCCTGCGCCTGGCGGCCGAGCGGAGGGTCGACCTCGACAGGCCGGTCCAGCGCTACCTGCCCGGCCTGCTCGGCGGGAAGTTCCGGCCGATCACCGTACGGCAACTGCTCAACCACACCAGCGGCATCCCGGCGGGCGACGGCCTGGGGGACTCCTTCGAGGAGGTGTACGCGCACCGCTTCGACACGCTGCCCCCGCGGCAGGTCGTCGCGTCCGCGGCGGCGAAGGGGCCGGAGTTCCGTCCGGGCGAGCGGCAGCACTACCTGAACATCAACTACACGATCCTGGGCCTGCTGATCGAGAAGGTGACCGGCCGGTCGTACGCGTCCGAGGCCACCCGCCTGGTCCTGGCACCCGCAGGCATGAAGGACACGTACTTCCCCGGCGCCGACCCGCGCATCGCCGGCCCCCACAACCGCGGCTACCAGGCGGTGAGGAAGGCGGACGGGACGACGGAGCTGGTGGACGTCACCGAGTGGAACCAGGCGGACCGGTTCGCGGCCGGCGACATGATCTCCACGACCGCGGACCTGGAACGCCTCCTCACCTCGCTCTTCCGGGGCCGCATCGTCCCCGGGCCCCAGTTGCGGGAGATGTTCACGGTCCCCGCGCACATCGACGGCGCCACCTACAGCGCGGGCCTCCAGCGCTTCGTGTACGAGGGGAAGGTCTACTGGCTCAAGTCGGGCGGCCGCTACGGCTACAACGCGCTGATCGCCGGCACCCGGAACCTCGGTCGCACCCTCGTCTACTCGGTCAACTCCACCGACGCGAAGGGCGAGGGCATGAACGCGGTGGCCCAGCGCATCGCCATGGCCGCACTCAAGTGACGGTGCGCCGGGCTCACTCCGCCGAGCGATCCGACGGCTCGACGGACGGGGTGGGCCGCGCCGCCGAGGACGTGCCCGGCTCGCTCGCCGTGGTCGGCTCGCTCGCCGTGCTCGGTTCCGGCGAGTCGCTACGGCCGTCGCCGTCCATGGTCGGGACAGCGGTGCCGCCGGGCGCAGTCGACGTCCGCGGATCCGGGGCCGGGGTCGCGGCCCCCTCGGTAGGGCGCTCGGTGTCCGGTACCGGCGAGGGCGGGGGCACGGTGGACGGACCGCTCACCGACGGCGGGGCCAGCGGGACCGCCGGGCTGGTGGGCGCGTCGGACGCCGTCAGGTGCAACGGCAGCAGGACGGCGAGCGCGGCGATCCCGCAGGTCGCGCCGACCCCGGCCACGGTACGCAGCAGCCGGCGCCGGACCGCGCCGCGGCGGATCTCCTCGTAACGGCCGGGCGGCGGGCCGAGGTGGCCGGGGACGGGCCCCAGGATGACGGTGAGGGGGTCGTCGGGGTCGAGGTCCGGGCCGTCGTCGAAGTCGTCAGTGGGTGTGATCAAGGCTTCTCCTCAGGTGGGCGCGGAGCAGTTCGCGGGCCGCGTGCAGGTCGGCCTTGACGGTTCCTTCCTTGCGCCCGGTCAGCACGGCCACCTCCCGGATCGGCATGTCAGCGTAGTAGTGCAGCAGGATCGGGACGCGCAGCCGGTCGGGCAGGGACTGCACGAGCAGCCGCACCGAGGGATCGGCCGGTTCGGCGGGCGGGGCGACGGCGGCCTCGACGGTGGCCCGGCGCAGGGCCCGGCGCTCGCGTTCGAGCTTGCGCCAGTGGTCGCGGACCAGGTTGGCGGCGGTGACGAAGAGGAAACCCTGGGGCTCCGCGACGGCCGTCCAGCGGGCCCAGAGCCGGGTGAACGCCTCCGAGGCGATCTCGTGCGCCGTCTCGTCGTCGTCGACGAGACGGCGGCACCAGCCGGCGAGGCGCGGGTAGAGGGCGGCGAACAACTCGGACGCCGCCCTCTCACGGGACCGCGAGGGCCGTTTCAACGTTCTCCCGCGGGGGTCAGGGCGGCGAAGACGATCACGTTGTCGCGGTATCCGTCGCCGGCCCGCGGGCCGCCGCACGTGATGAGACGCAGTTCGGGGCGGTCCACGTTCCCGTAGACCTCTTCGGTCGGGAACTGCGCCTTGTCTACGGTCCTCACCTCGGTGACGGCGAACTCGGCCGTGGTGCCGTTCTCCAGACGCGCCCCGATCCGGTCGCCCCGGCGCAGCCGGTCGAGGTGCCGGAAGACACCGTCCCCGTAGCTGCCGACCGTGACATGGGCGAGGATCACCGACGGGCCGGTCTGTCCGGGTGTCGGCGAGTTCTCGTACCATCCCGCCCGGTCGTGCTCCTCGACCGGAGGCACCCCCACGGTGCCGTCGGCGGCCAGCCCCAGCCGCATGACCGGGGTGTCGACCCCGATCGCCGGAATCCGCAGCCCGACCGGCACCGAGCGCGCGAGGGGACGCGCCGCCCGGACGGAGGGAGCCGCGGAGGGGGCCGCGGAGGTGCCCGGCGTACGTGCGGCGCCGCCCGGGGCAGCCGGGTCGGCCGGGTCGCCGGCACAGCCCGCGACCAGCGGGGCCGCCAGGGCCGAGAGGATCAGGGCGCGCCTGGAGAGCGGGCTCATGCGCCGGTCGCCCTCCGGCGCCGTACGACGTAGAAGCCCGTGCCGGCCGCCGCGGCAACCGCTGCCGCGCTGCCGCCGATCAGCCCGCCTCGGCCCTCGGACGGCTCCGCGACCCCGGTGTCGGCACCGCCCCGCGGCACCACACCGACCTGACTCGGAACGGTGGACGGAGCGGTACCGGCCTCGGTCGGGGCCGGGACCGGGGTAGCGTCGGCGCCGTCGTCGGCGGGGGCCGGTGTCGCGCTCCGGCCCGCGGTGGTGGGGCCGGGCGTGGGCGTCCCACCGTCGGCCAGCGCGGGCGCCGCGCCCACCAACAGGGCGGTGCCCGCAACTACCAGGGCGGCAAGGCCCGTTCGCGGCATGAGTCGCATGAATCGCTCTCTTTCATCGGTCCGTTGACGGATCGAGCGAAGAGACGAGACAGCCGGGGACCGGGTTGCAAAGAGATGGCAAAGCCCCGCTCGGGAACCCGCGGGCCGAAAGGAGCCGCCGTCAGAGCCCCGCGATCGCGTTCCACCGCTTGGCGAAGTCCAGGCGCTCCGTGGAGGTGATGTCACGCGCGATCGCGAGGTGTTCGCGCATTTCTGCGTCCGGGAAGATCAGCGGGTTCTCCGCGAGGGCGGCCGTCTCCTCGTCGTCGGAGTCGGCGAGGACGGCCTGTGCGGCGGGGACCGGGCAGACGTAGTTCACCCAGGCGGCGAGCTCGGCGGCGACCTCGGGCCGGTAGTAGTGGTCGATCAGCTTCTCGGCGTTCGCCTTGTGCCGGGCGAGGTTGGGAATCATCAGGGACTCCGCCCACAGTTCGGCGCCCTCCTCGGGGACGACGAAGCGGATGTCGGGGTTGTCGGCCTGGAGCTGGATGACATCGCCGGAGTACGCCTGACAGGCCAGGACATCGCCGCTGACCAGGTCCTTGGTGTAGTCGTTGCCGGTGAAACGGCGTATCTGGCCGCGGCCGACCTGCTTCTCCACCTCGTCGCAGACCTGGTGGAAGTCGTCGGCCGTCCACTTCGTGACGTCCACGCCGTTGCCCTGCATCAGCAGCGCGAACGCCTCGTCCAGACCGGACAGAAGCGTCACCCGCCCCTTGAGGTCGTCGGCCCACAGTTCCGAGACGCTGCGTATCTCCCGGCCCAGTTTCCGCCGGTTGTAGGCGATGCCCGTGATGCCGGACTGCCACGGCACGGTGCACGCGCGTCCGGGGTCGAAGGCGGGCGAACGCAGCAGCGGGTCGAGGTACTCGGTGACGTGGGGCTGCGCGGCCCGGTCCATCTCCTGCACCCAGCCGAGCCGTACGAACCGGGCGCACATCCAGTCGCTGATGACGATCAGGTCGCGGCCGGTCTGCTGATGGTTCATCAGCGCGGGGCTGATCTTGCCGAAGAACTCGTCGTTGTCGTTGATCTCCTCGACGTAGTCGACGGCGATGCCCGTGCTCTTGCGGAACGCGTCGAGGGTCGGCCGCCGGTCGGGGTCCTCGTCGTCGGTGTCGATGTAGAGCGGCCAGTTCGCCCAGGTCAGCCGCTTGTCATCGGCCGAGAGGTCGGCCCCCGCGCGGTCACCCGGCCGCACGTAGGCGGCCGGCACCCCGCAGCCGGCGAGCCCGCCGAGCGCGGCGGTCCCCCCGAGCGCGCGCAGCAGGGAACGGCGGGACACGGCGCGCGAGAGCGAGGGAGTCTGGGGCACGCCGTCAGCATGCCGTGGGGCCGACTCCCGGACAATCGGCGCAGCGTCGAGCACACCGCGCGCGAACCGACACCTTGTCGACCACCGCCCCGACGAGCACAGAGGAAAACGGCCCCCGGTCCAGGAACCGAGGGCCGAACTCCCCAACTCACGCAGGAAATCCGACGGCCACGGGAAACCCCGACCAGCCGAACTCCCCGAGAAACGCGGGAATCCACACCCCCCGGCCGAACCACCCGACGCCCACGGGAACACCGTGAGCGCCGAACCACCCGACGCCCACGGGAACCCCGTGACCGCCGAACCACCCGACGCCCACGGGAACCCCACGCCCAGCCGAACTCCCCAAGGGGCGCGGGGAACTGCGCGACCAGCCACAGCGCACCCGCACCCGAACCGGCACCCGCACCGGTACCGGCTCGGCCCCGGCCCCCGGCCCCCGGACGACCAACCCGGACGAACAACCCGCCCGACCCGCGGAGCGCTACGCGTCGAGGGACGTCATGACGTGCTTGATGCGGGTGTAGTCCTCGAAGCCGTAGCCCGACAGGTCCTTGCCGTAGCCGGACTTCTTGAAGCCGCCGTGGGGCATCTCGGCGACCAGCGGGATGTGGGTGTTGATCCACACGCAGCCGAAGTCGAGCTTCTTGGACATGCGCATCGCGCGGCCGTGGTCCTTGGTCCACACCGAGGAGGCGAGGGCGTACTCGACGCCGTTGGCCCACTCGACCGCCTGGTCCTCGTCCGTGAAGGACTGGACGGTGATGACCGGCCCGAAGACCTCGTTCTGGATGATCTCGTCGTCCTGCTTCAGCCCGGAGACGACGGTCGCGGCGTAGAAGTAACCCTTGTCGCCGACCCGCTGTCCGCCCGCCTCGACCTTGGCATGGGCGGGCAGCCGCTCGATGAAGCCGGAGACCTGCTTCAGCTGGTTGGGGTTGTTCAGCGGGCCGAAGAGCACGTCCTCGTCGTCCGGCTGCCCCGTCTTCGCCTCCGCGGCGGCCTTCGCGAGCGCGGCCACGAACTCGTCGTGGATGCCCTCCTGGACGAGGACGCGGGTGGCCGCCGTACAGTCCTGGCCGGCGTTGAAGAAGCCCGCCACGGAGATGTCCTCGGCGGCCTTGGCGATGGCCGCGCTGTCGAGGTCCCCGAACACCACGACCGGCGCCTTGCCGCCCAGTTCGAGGTGGACGCGCTTGAGGTCCTTGGACGCCGACTCGGCGACCGACATGCCCGCGCGCACCGAACCGGTGATGGAGGCCATCGCCGGGGTCGGGTGCTCGACCATCAGCCGGCCGGTGTCACGGTCGCCGGTGACGACGTTGAAGACGCCCTTGGGCAGGATCGAACCGATGATCTCGGCGATCAGGACGGTGGAGGCCGGCGTGGTGTCGGACGGCTTGAGCACCACCGTGTTGCCGGCCGCGATCGCCGGGGCGAACTTCCACACGGCCATCATCATCGGATAGTTCCACGGCGCGACCTGCGCGCAGACGCCGACCGGCTCACGGCGGACGATGGAGGTGAGCCCCTCCATGTACTCGCCGGCGCTGCGCCCCTCCAGCATCCGGGCCGCGCCCGCGAAGAAGCGGATCTGGTCGACCATGGGAGGGATCTCCTCGGAGCGGGTCAGCCCGATCGGCTTGCCCGTGTTCTCCACCTCGGCCGCGATGAGTTCCTCGGCCCGCTCCTCGAACGCGTCCGCGATCTTCAGCAGGGCCTTCTGACGCTCGGCGGGCGTCGTGTCGCGCCAGCCCGGGAACGCCTCGGCGGCGGCGGCCATCGCGGCGTCGACGTCCGCGGGGCCGGACAGCGGCGCGGTCGCGTACGCCTCGCCGGTCGCGGGGTTGACCACTTCGGTGGTCCGTCCGTCGGCGGCGTCCCGGAACTCGCCGGCGATGTAGTTGCGTAGCTTGCGCAGCCGTCCCAGCTCGGTGCTCACTGCCGGCCCTCCAGGTTCGGTGTCCATTGACTGAGACACCCACACTAATCCTTGCCCCGACGTTTTCAACACCCCCGATCCCGTCGCGGCTGCGGAATCCGCAGATCTCCGTTACGTAAACAACGAATTTCATCGCCTCGGCCTTGCGGAACGGTCGAGACGTCGTGCACAGTGAGGCCGTGGCCAGTCGAAGCGCAGAGCACAGGGACTCCCGCGAGTCCAGGAACGGCAGCACCCCTCACCTGGATGCCGTCAGCCTCGCCATCATCCAGCAGCTCCAGGAGGACGGCCGTCGGCCGTACGCCGCGATCGGCAAGGCCGTCGGCCTCTCCGAGGCGGCCGTGCGCCAGCGCGTCCAGAAGCTGCTCGACCAGGGCGTGATGCAGATCGTCGCCGTCACGGACCCGCTCACCGTGGGTTTCCGCCGGCAGGCGATGGTCGGGATCAACGTCGAGGGCGATGTCGAGTCCATAGCGGAAGCGCTGACCGACATGGCGGAGGTCGAGTACGTGGTGATGACCGCCGGCTCGTACGACATCCTCGCCGAGATCGTCTGCGAGGACGACGACCACCTGCTGGACGTCATCAACAAACGCATCCGTGCCCTGCCTGGCGTGCGCTCGACCGAGAGCTTCGTCTATCTGAAGCTGAAGAAGCAGACCTACATGTGGGGAACCCGATAATCGTGAGGACCCGATAACCGTGAGCACCAAGGACCTCAGCCGCACCGCGTACGACCACCTGTGGATGCACTTCACCCGCATGTCCTCGTACGAGAACTCCCCCGTCCCGACCATCGTCCGGGGCGAGGGCACCTACATCTACGACGACAAGGGCAAGCGCTACCTCGACGGTCTCGCGGGCCTGTTCGTGGTCCAGGCCGGCCACGGCCGGGTGGAGCTCGCCGAGGCGGCGTTCAAGCAGGCGCAGGAGCTGGCGTTCTTCCCGGTGTGGTCCTACGCCCACCCGAAGGCCGTGGAGCTCGCCGAGCGCCTCGCGGACCACGCGCCCGGCGACCTGAACAAGGTCTTCTTCACCACCGGCGGCGGTGAAGCCGTCGAGACCGCCTGGAAGCTCGCCAAGCAGTACTTCAAGCTCACCGGCAAGCCGACCAAGTACAAGGTCATCTCCCGCGCGGTCGCCTACCACGGCACCCCGCAGGGCGCCCTGTCCATCACCGGTCTGCCGGCCCTGAAGGCCCCCTTCGAGCCGCTCGTCCCGGGCGCGCACAAGGTCCCGAACACCAACATCTACCGCGCCCCGCTGTTCGGCGACGACCCCGAGGCCTTCGGCCGCTGGGCCGCCGACCAGATCGAGCAGCAGATCCTCTTCGAGGGCCCGGACACGGTCGCCGCGGTGTTCCTGGAGCCGGTGCAGAACGCCGGCGGCTGCTTCCCGCCGCCGCCCGGCTACTTCCAGCGCGTGCGCGAGATCTGCGACCAGTACGACGTCCTGCTGGTCTCGGACGAGGTCATCTGCGCCTTCGGCCGTCTCGGCACGATGTTCGCCTGCGACAAGTTCGACTACGTCCCGGACATGATCACCTGCGCCAAGGGCATGACCTCGGGCTACTCCCCGATCGGCGCCTGCATCATCAGCGACAGGCTGGCCGAGCCGTTCTACAAGGGCGACAACACCTTCCTGCACGGCTACACCTTCGGCGGCCACCCGGTCTCCGCGGCGGTCGGCCTCGCCAACCTCGACCTGTTCGAGCGCGAGGGCCTCAACCAGCACGTGCTCGACAACGAGGGCGCGTTCCGCTCCACCCTGGAGAAGCTGCACGACCTGCCGATCGTCGGCGACGTCCGCGGCAACGGCTTCTTCTACGGCATCGAGCTGGTGAAGGACAAGCACACCAAGGAGTCCTTCAACGACGAGGAGACCGAGCGCGTCCTGTACGGCTTCCTCTCCAAGGCGCTGTACGACAACGGCCTGTACTGCCGTGCCGACGACCGCGGCGACCCGGTCGTCCAGCTCGCCCCGCCGCTGATCTCCAACCAGGAGACCTTCGACGAGATCGAGCAGATCCTGCGCGCGACGCTGACGGAGGCGTGGACGAAGCTGTGATCGTCAGCCTGATCAGCTGATCAACACCGGCCCCGGTGTCGACCGTTCGAGTGAGAAACGGCGACCCGGGGCCGTGTGCTGTCCGGCCTTCCCCTCCTGGCTGCCTAGCGTGCGAGTGACCGATCGGCCCTGTCTTCGTTCCCCCGCACGGGGGATTGGCACGGGAACCACAGATCTGAACCGAGGTGTACGCCCATGGAGGCCCCGCCGGACAACGACGTGCTGTGGGCACGCTCCCTGTACTTCACGCACCGCGACGGCTCACCGGCGCTCGGCGGTGTCTCGCTGGGCGTGCGGGAGGGCGAGATCCTCGCCGTCAGCGGACCGCGCGGCAGCGGCAAGACGACCCTGCTGCACTGTCTGTCCGGCCTGGTGCCCGCCCAGCGCGGCGAGGTCTGGTTCAACAGCGTCCCCGTCCACACGATGGGCCCGACGGCCCGTGAACGGCTGCGGCGCAACCGCTTCGGCTGGATCGACCCGGCGCCGGTCCTCGTCCCCGAACTCAACGTCTGGGAGAACGCGGCCCTCCCCCTGATGCTGCGCGGCACCAGCCGCCGCCGGGCCAAGGCCGCCGCGCTGGAGTGGCTGGACCGCCTGGACATCGGCGACAGGTCCCGGAGCCGCCCGCACGAGCTCACCCAGGCCGAGCGCCAGCGGGTCTGCATCACGCGCGCCCTGGCCCCGGCCCCCTCGGTCCTCTTCGCGGACGAGCCGACCGCGCCCCTGCACCGCGCGGACCGGGCCCACGTCCTGCGCACCCTGACGACGGCGGCCCGCTCCCACGGCATCACCGTGGTGCTGGCCACCCACGACCCGGAGACCGCCGCCCTCGCCGACCGCACGGTGCCGCTGATGGACGGGCGCCGGGTGAAGACGGTCCATCTGCCGCCGGTCACGGAGCCGGAAGGCCGGGGGGCCGCGTGCTCGCTCTCCGTCTGACGCGCAGCGCCCACCCCGCCGTCCAGCTCCGCCGCCTCCTGGTGGCGACGGCCTCGGCGGGCACCGGCTTCCTGCTCCTGTGCACCCTCGGCCGCGCGCTGACCCACCCCGAGGCCCCGGCCGCGTCCGTGCTCCGCCTCGCCTGGTGCGCGGTCCCGCTGGCCGCGACGGTCTACTTCGCCCAGGCGGTGGCCCGCACCGACCCCGGCACCCGCCCGCGCCCCGGCCTGGCGGCGATCGGCCTGGGCCCGGCCCGCCTGATGGCCGTCTCGGCGATGACGACGGCCCTGTCGACGCTGCTCGGCTCCATGCTCGCCCTCCTCCTCTTCCTGCACCTGCGCGGCGACCTCACGGGCATGCCGTTCGACGGAGCGGCAGACGACTTCCTGGCCGCGAACCAGCCCCTCCCGTTGCCGGCGTCCCTGACCCTGCTGGCACTGGTCCCGGTGACCTCGTCCCTCGCGGTGGCCCTGATGCTCCGCCCGAGGGACGCGCGCGTGGCGGACCGGGCGGCCCCGGGGATGTTCGGCCGGTTCGGCGCGTTCGGCAGAACAGGGCCGGGCGACAGGTTCGGCGAGTACGGCCGCTTCGGGGCGAGGACGGTGAGCGGCCTGCCGACGCGCCCGGCCGCGGAGGCCGGCCCCGCCGAGGCGGCTCCCGACCCGGCGACGAGCGGCAGGCCCTCCCACCCGGCCGCGGGCGGCGGCCCCGCCACGACGGCCGGCCCGGCGGCGGACGGCATCCCGGGGACACCGGGCACCACGGTCCTGTCCTCGGCGTCCTCGACGTCCCCGGCCTCGGCGCCGGCCCTGGTCGACGGCACAGCGGAGGCCTCCGCCGACGGCGCCCCCGCGGCACGGGCGCAGACACGGACACCGCCCCGGACACAGACGGGACCGCCCCACCCCACCGCCCTCCCCTGGGGCATGGCCCTCCTCGCCGCCGGCCTGGCCGTGGAGGCGTACGCGAACCGCACCGCGAACCCCACCACCCTCCCGCTCCCCGGCGGACTCCCCACCGGCCCCGCCGCGGTCCTGGTCGGCTGGACCCTCACCGCCGTGGGTCTCGCCCTCGCCGGCCCCGGCCTCACCCACCTCTGCGGCCGGCTGCTCCAGTCGGCCCGCCCCGGCGCCCTCCGTCTCCTCGCGGGCCGCGGCCTGATGCAGGAGGCGGCCCGGATCGGACAGCCGCTCGGCGTGGTCTGCGCGGTGGCGTCCGGCGCGTACACGATGGCCGCGCTGTACGACCCGGCCGATCCCGCCTTCGGCCCGCTCACCACCCTCGGCGCCCTGGTCGTGGCGGGCTGCGCGGTCGCCACGCTCCTGACCGCGGCCGTGGAGGCGCGGCAGGTCCGTGCCGACACCACCGCCGCCCTGCTCCGCCTCGGCGCCCCGGCCACGACGCTGCGCAGCGCCGCCGCCCTGCGCACCGGTGCCCTGCTCGCCCTCTTCGTCCCGCTCACCCTGATCGTGGCCGAACTGGCGGCCCTCCCGCTGACCGGCTGAGGCCGCGCACGAAGAAGGTCCCCGCCCCGCGATGAGTTCCGCACGGCCCCTCGGTCTACCCCACCGAACGCCACACACCAGCAACGCGCATCCCCTGGGAGAGACCCGATGACCACCCCGGCCTACCAGCAGATGATCTTCGTGAACCTGCCCGTGAACGACCTCGGGGCCTCGAAGAAGTTCTTCACGGAGCTCGGCTACACGATCAACCCGCAGTTCAGCGACGACAAGGCGGCCTCCGTGGTGATCAGCGACACGATCGTCGCGATGCTGCTCACCAAGCCGTTCTACTCGACGTTCACCAAGAAGGAGATCGCGGACTCCTCGAAGACGAGCGAGGTCCTGATCGCCCTGAGCGCCCAGAGCCGCGAGAAGGTCGACGAACTCGTCGACAGGGCGCTCGCGCTGGGCGGTTCGCCGAGCGGCGAGACGCAGGACATGGGCTTCATGTACGGCCGTTCGTTCGACGACCTCGACGGCCACACCTGGGAGGTCGTGTGGATGGACCCGTCGGCCGTCGGGAGCTGACCCACCGCTCGTCCGGCGCTGCCTAGCATGGGCGGGTGCATCCGACGACACCCGCCCAGCCGTACGACGGCTCCCACGACCGTGAGATCGAGTCCCTCGCCGAGTTCGACGAGGTGGCCGCCACCCACGGCACGCTCTCCCACTTCCGCGTCCAGTCCGTCGACCTGACGGCCCGTACGGACGCGCTCCTCGCCCTGGACACCTCGGGCGCCGTCTTCCTCGGCTGCCCGATGGAGCCGGCGGCGGCCACGAAGTCCCGCGCCTCGGGCGCCCTGGTCTTCCCGCCCGTACCGGGTCTGCCGTTCGACCCGTACCGCGGATTCGTCTACTCACCCGACGAGTTGTTCGCGTCCCTGGACGAGGGCTACGAGGCGACCCCGGACGCCCGCACGTACGCGTGGTTCCAGCGCACGAAGGCGGACGGCGACATATTCGGCTCGCTGCTCCGCTCGATCCACGACGACGCCGTCTCCGACGCGCTCGACGAACTCCTCGTCGGGGAGCGCGTGGTGGGCGTCATGGGCGGCCACGCCATGGCGCGCGGTACGGAGGCCTACGCCGGCGCGGCCCGGCTCGGCCGTGAACTCGCCCGGGACGGGCTCATGGTGGCGACCGGCGGCGGTCCCGGCGCGATGGAGGCGGCGAACCTCGGCGCGTACGCGGCCCCCTTCGACGGCGCGATGCTCACGGACGCGCTCCGACTCCTCGCCAAGGCGCCGAAGTTCACGCCCTCGATCACCGACTGGGCGACGGCGGCCTTCGAGGTGCGGGCCACATGGCCGGGCGGCGGCCCCTCGGTGGGGATCCCCACCTGGTTCTACGGCCATGAGCCGCCGAACCCGTTCGCCGCGCACCTCGCCAAGTACTTCTCCAACGCCACCCGCGAGGACGGCCTGTTGGCCCGCTGCACCGCGGGGGTGGTGTTCCTGCCGGGCGCCGCCGGGACCGTACAGGAGATCTTCGACAACGCGACGCCCAACTACTACGGGTCGCGGGGCGAGCCGACTCCGATGGTGCTCGTGGACCGGGAGCACTGGACGCAACGGCTGCCCGCCTGGCCGCTCTTGCGGTCACTCGCCCGGGAGCGGTCGATGGAGTCCCGTATCGCCCTCGTTGACCGGATCGAGGAGGCTCCGGAGGCGTTGAAACGTCTCGGTGGTTAATAAGCGGGCAAAGCCAGCCGCTGGGAGGGGTCCCCGCATTGACACTTCTTATGGAACGCTTATAGACCTGTGAGTCTGCTGGGGATGGTGACGCACTCGGCTCACCGGGGGCGCCATCTCCCCCTCCACCCCCCGCAGTTGCGCTTCCCGTAAAGGACAAACGTGTCCCTTTCCCGCCGTACCGCCGCCCGTTCGGTGCGCATGCTCGGTGTCACCGCCGCCTCCGCCGCCCTGGCGCTCAGCGCCGCCGGCACCGCGCTGGCCTGCGACATCAGCGAGTTCTCCGCCACTGCCGCCTGTGACGGCGCCAAGGGTGTCATCACCGTCACCGACAAGGACCCCACGGGCGTCCCGGCCGTCATCACCGTCTTCCTCGAGAACAACGGCGCCGACCTTCGGCAGGTCGGCGCGGCACAGACGGTCGAGGGCTCACAGAAGGGCGTGACCGTCTCCTTCGCCGAGGCCTGGGAGCCGAACGCCGAGTACCGGATCCACGTCAAGGCCGTCAAGGGCAAGAAGATCCTGGTCGACAAGGACATACCCGGCAACCTGACCACCCCGTCCAAGGCCTGCGAGGCCGAGGACACGTCCACGCCGTCCACCACCCCCTCCACCACCCCGTCCTCGACCCCGTCGGACAGCACGACCACTGCGCCGCCGGCCGGGACGACCACCCCGTCACCGTCCGCCCCGGCGAGCGACAACGCCGCGCCCGCGCCCTCCGCGAGCAACGCCCCGTCGCCCGCGGCCCAGGAGTCCAACCTGGCCGAGACCGGTGCCGGCTCCAACACCGGTCTGATCGTCGGCATCGCGGCGGTCCTCGTCGCCGTCGGCGGTGGCGCGGTGTTCTTCGGTATGCGGCGCCGCGGGTCCAGCAACCGCTGACCCGCACCCCCGGCCGGCCCGCCGGACGCAGCCGAGTGGCCCGCCCCCTGTCTCCGGGGGGCGGGCCACCCGCATGTCACGCTCCCGCGGGGTGGGCCGGTCTCAGTCGAGTACGACGGTCTCGGTCGCGTCGAAGGACACCCCCACCACGCCGCCGACCTCCGGCGCGTCCCGCAGCGTGCACGCCGCCTCCAGCCTCGGTGCGCCCTCCGGCTGGAGGTGCACGGCGACATGGGTACCGCGGAAGGTGCGGGCGGTGACCGTGCAGCGCAGTCCCTCGTCCGCGCCCACCAGGCGCACCCCGGCGGGCCGGACGAGCAGCGTGCGCGCCCCCTGCGCCGACCCGGCCGGCACCGGCACCTTGCCCCACGGCGTGACCGCGGCCTCCTCCGTGACGGTCGCCTCCACCACGTTGTCGAAGCCGAGGAAACGCGCCACGAACGCGTCCGCCGGCCGCTGCCACACCTCGAGAGGCGTACCGGACTGGGCGATCCGCCCGTCCCGCATCACCACGACCCGGTCGGCGAGCGCGAACGCCTCACCCTGGTCGTGGGTGACCGCCAGCACGGTCGTCCCCAACCGGCCGAACAGCTCCCGGAGTTCGACGACCAGGCGCTCCCGCAGCGACCGGTCGAGCTGGCCGAGCGGCTCGTCGAGCATCAGCAGCCGGGGGCGCGGCGCCAGGGCCCGGGCCAGCGCCACCCGCTGCTGTTCCCCACCGGAGAGCGCGGCCACCGCACGGCCCGCCGCGCCCGGAAGCCCGACCAGGTCGAGCAACTCCGCCACCCGCTCGCCCTGCCGGACCCTGGGCATGCCGTGCATCCGCAGCCCGAAGGAGACGTTGCCGCCCACGTCGCGCTGCGGGAACAGCTGATGGTCCTGGAACATCAGGCCGAGCTCCCGCTTGTGCGCGGGCACCCCCGCCTGGTCGCGCCCGTCGAGCAGCACCCGCCCGGCGTCCAGCGGCTGGAGCCCGGCCACCGCCCGCAGCAACGTCGACTTGCCGCTGCCGCTCGGCCCCAGCACACACACCACCTCGTGCTCGGCCACCGCGAGATCGACGGCGTCGAGCACGGGCCGCCCACCGAACCGCACGGTGGCGCGCTCCAGTTCCAGCAGCATCTACAACTCCCCCGTCCGGTCGGTCCGCAGTCGCTCCAGCACCAGCAGCGCCACCACGCACACCACCATCAGAATCGTCGAAAGGGCCATCGCCTGGCCGTAGTTGAGCTCGCCGGCCCGCCCGAGCAACCGCGCCACGGCGACCGGCAGCGTCGGGTTGTCGGGCCGCGCGATGAACACCGTCGCCCCGAACTCCCCCAGCGACACCGCGAAGGCGAACCCGGCCGCGACGAGCAGCGCCCGCCACACCATCGGCAGGTCGACCTCCCGCCACACCCGCCAGGGCGACGCACCGAGCACGGCCGCCGCCTCGCGCAGCCGCTGGTCCACCGCCCGCAGCACCGGCAGCATGGTCCGTACGACGAAGGGGATGCCGACCAGCGCCTGCGCGAGCGGCACCAGGATCCACGTGCCGCGCAGGTCCAGCGGAGGCTCGTCGAGCGCGATCAGGAACCCGAAGCCGACGGTCACCGCGGAGACGCCCAGCGGCAGCATCAGCAGCGCGTCGAAGCCGCGGACCAGCCGTCCGGCGTCGCGTCGGGTGAGCGCGGCCGCGGCGAGCCCGCCGACGGCGACGGCGATCGCGGTCGCGGTGACGGCGTACTGCAGCGAGTTGCCGATCGCGTCGATCGGGGGGACCAGGAAGACGTTGCCGTCGTCGCTGGTCAAAGCCCGGTAGTAGGCGAAGCCGGGCGCGTCGAGCGAGCGCTGCGCCAGCACCGCCAGCGGCAGCACCAGCAGCACGGCGATCGTGCCGAGCACTGCGGCGAGCAGCGCCCACTGCCCGGCGCCGCGCGGCCGCCGCGCCGTCACCGACGCGTCCACCAGCCGCAGCGCGCTCTCGCGCCTGCGTACGGTCCCCGCGTGCACCGCGAGGATCGCGCCGACGGCCAGGAACTGGACGATCGTGAGGACGGCCGCCGTGGACAGGTCGAAGATCTCGGAGGTCTGCCGGTAGATCTCCACCTCGAGGGTGGAGAAGGTGGGACCGCCGAGGATCTGCACCACGCCGAAGGAGGTGAAGGTGAAGAGGAAGACCATCAGCGCGGCAGCCGCGACGGCGGGCCCCAGGGCGGGCAGGGTGACCGTGCGCCACGCCGTCAGGCGGGACGCGCCGAGCATCCGCGCCGCCTCCTCCTGCCGCGGGTCGAGCTGCGACCACAGCCCGCCCACCGTCCGTACGACGACCGCGTAGTTGAAGAAGACGTGCGCCAGCAGGATCGCCCACACCGTGGTGTCCAGCCGTACGCCCCACAGGTCGTCGAGCAGTCCACCGCGCCCGACGAGCGCCAGGAACGCCGTGCCGACGACGACCGTCGGCAGCACGAACGGAACGGTGACGACGGCGCGCAGCACCTGCTTGCCCGGGAACTCCAGGCGCGCGAAGACATACGCGGCGGGCAGCGCGACCAGGAGCGTCAACGCGGTGGAGGCCAGCGCCTGCCAGGTGGTGAACCACAGGACGTGCCGGATGTCGGACTGCGCGAGCACGTCCCACAGCCGCCCGAAGCGCCGGCCCCCGTCGGAACCGAGCCCCCGGGCGACGATCGCGGCGACCGGGTAGGCGAAGAACACCGCGAAGAACGCGACGGGCACGGCCATGAGTCCGAGCCGCGCCGCGTTCCCCGTGCGGGCCGCGCGCCCGGTCACCTCAGTACGAGCGAGGTCCATGACTTGACCCAGTCGTCACGGTTGTCGGCGATCTTCGCCGGGTCCAGGGTCTCCGGGTCCTTCGCCTGCGGGCCGTACTTCGTGAACTCCGCCGGCACCGCGGCCCCCTCCCGCACCGGGTAGACGAACATGTTGAGCGGCATGTCCTGCTGGAACTCCGCGGTGAGCAGGAAGTCGAGGAGCGCCTTGCCGCCCTCGGGGTTGGCCGCGTTGCTCAGCAGACCCGCGTACTCGACCTGGCGGAAGCAGGTGCCGGTGGAGACGCCGGTCGGGGCGGTGGCCGGCTTCGGGTCCCCGTAGATCACCTCGGCGGGCGGCGAGGAGGCGTACGAGACGACGAGCGGCCGGTCGGCCCCCGCCTTCTTGCCGCCCGCGGAACCGGAGAACTCCTCGTTGTAGGCCTGCTCCCAGCCGTCGACCACCTTCACGCCGTTGGCCTTCAGCTTCTTCCAGTAGTCCGCCCAGCCTTCGTCGCCGTACTTCGCGGCGGTCCCGAGGAGGAATCCCAGCCCCGGCGAGGAGGTGGCGGCGTTCTCGGTGACCAGCAGGTTCTTGTACGCGGGCTTCAGGAGGTCGTCGAAGGAGGCGGGCGGGGTCAGCTTGTGCGCGCTGAAGTACGCCTTGTCGTAGTTGACGCAGATGTCGCCGGTGTCGACGGGTGTGACCCGGTGCTTCTTCTGGTCGGCCCGGTACGCGGGCAGGACCTGGTCCGCGCCCTTCGCCTCGTACGACTGGAACAGCCCGTTGTCGAGGGCGCGCGACAGGAGCGTGTTGTCGACGCCGAAGAAGACGTCGCCCTGCGGGTTGTCCTTGGTGAGGATGGCCTTGTTGACGGCCTGGCCGGCATCGCCGTCCTTGAGGACCTTCACCCGGTAGCCGGACTTCTTCTCGAAGTCGGCGAGCACGTTCTTGGAGACGGCCCACGAGTCGTGGCTGACGAGGGTGACGGTCTTGGACTGCGCCGCCGAACCGTCGTCGTCCGACGATCCGCAGGCGGACAGCGTGACGAGGCCGAGGCCGACGGCCGCGGCCACGAACGTCCTGGTGTGCACTGGATTTCCTCCTGGGGTTGACCAGGAAGAGACGCGGCCCTGCCCGGGCACCGGCGGAAGCTTCCGCCGGTGCCCGGGCAGGGCGCAACAGCTTGAGTGATGACCGAACTTCCTACCCAGAATGACCTGGGCAAGGTTCAGAGGGTCTGCGGACTCTCCCGCACTCTCAGCGCTGTGGCGCTCCCCTGTCGGAATATGAAGATGTACTGATACGGACGTACTGATACCCGATACGTCATACCTGATACCGGGGTCAGACTACCGCTCGGTGGCCGCGAGCTGACCGCATGCCCCGTCGATCTCCTGGCCACGGGTGTCCCGCACCGTGACGGGCACCCCGTGCGCGGCGATCGCCTCGACGAACGCCTTCTCGTCCTCGGGCCGGGACGCCGTCCACTTCGAACCCGGGGTCGGGTTGAGCGGGATGAGGTTGACGTGCACGGGCTTGCCGCGCAGCAGCCTCCCCAGCCGGTCACCACGCCAGGCCTGGTCGTTGATGTCCCGGATCAGCGCGTACTCGATGGACAGCCGGCGTCCGGACCGCTCGGTGTACTCGAACCCGGCGTCCAGCACCTCGCGCACCTTCCACCGTGTGTTCACGGGGACGAGGGTGTCGCGCAGCTCGTCGTCCGGCGCGTGCAGGGAGATCGCGAGCCGGCACTTGAAGCCCTCGTCGGAGAACCGGTGGATGGCCGGCACCAGCCCGACCGTCGACACGGTGATGCCCCGCTGCGAGATCCCGAGCCCGTCAGGAGCCGGGTCGGTGAGCGCGCGGATGGCGCCGACGACCCGCTTGTAGTTGGCGAGCGGCTCGCCCATCCCCATGAAGACGATGTTGGAGAGCCTGGCGGGCCCCCCTGGCACGTCCCCGTCCCGCAGCGCCCGCATCCCGTCGACGATCTGGTGCACGATCTCGGCGGTGGACAGATTGCGGTCGAGACCCGCCTGCCCGGTCGCGCAGAACGGGCAGTTCATCCCGCACCCGGCCTGCGAGCTGATGCACATCGTCACCCGGTCCGGGTAGCGCATCAGCACCGACTCCACGAGCGTGCCGTCGAACAGCCGCCACAGGGTCTTACGGGTGGTCCCCTGGTCCGTCGACAGATGCCGCACGACCGACATCAGGTCCGGCAGCAGTGCCTCACGCAGCTTCTCGCGAGCACCGGCGGGGATGTCGGTCCACTCCGCCGGGTCGTGCGCGTAACGCGCGAAGTAGTGCTGCGACAGCTGCTTGGCACGGAACGGCTTCTCCCCGATCTCCGCCACGACCTCCTTCCGCTCGGCGGGCGAGAGGTCGGCGAGATGCCGCGGCGGCTTCTTGGCTCCGCGGGGGGCGACGAAAGTGAGTTCTCCGGGTGCAGGCATAACCCCTCCAGTGTCGCAGATCGAATGCGTGGCCCCGGCTGTGAGCCATACGGCGTGATCGCCGGCGGCCGGGCGCGGCGAACCGCCATGTCACACGGCGACGGGCCCCCTCCCCAAGGCACAGGGAGAGGGCCCGTACGAGCCGGTCGTGCGGTGTGGGTCAGCCGGAACCCACGAACAGGACGAGCAGCAGCCACACCACGGGAGCCGTGGGCAGCAGCGAGTCCAGGCGGTCCATGATGCCCCCGTGGCCCGGGAGCAGCGTGCCCATGTCCTTGATGCCCAGGTCCCGCTTGATCATCGACTCGCCGAGGTCGCCGAGCGTGGCGCTGGCCGCGACGGCCAGGCCGAGCAGCAGACCCTGCCACCAGGTGCCGTCGTCGATCACGAACTGCATCAGCAGCGCGCCGGCGACCATCGCGAACGACACCGCGCCGAGCAGGCCCTCGCGGGTCTTGCCCGGGCTGATGCGCGGAGCGAGCTTGGTCTTGCCGAAGCGCCAGCCGACGGCGTACGCGCCCGTGTCGCTGACGACCGTCAGGACCAGGAACGTCATGACGCGGAAGGCTCCGTCGTCGGCGGTGAGCATCAGGGCGACGAACGTGGCCAGGAACGGGACGTAGAAGGCCGCGAAGACGCCGGCGGTGACGTCCTTCAGGTAGCCCTCGGGCGGTTCGGTCATCCGCCAGACCAGCACCGCGAGCGCGGTGAGGGCCATGGCGACCCAGGCGCCCTCGGGACCCCGGACGTATCCGGCGACGACCATCGCCGCCCCGCCGACCGCGAGCGGCACGAGCGGCGCCTTGATGCCCTTGCGCTCCTGAAGCCTGCTGGTCAGCTCCCACAGGCCGACGACGACGGCGACCGCTATCACGCCGATGAACACGGCCTTGACGACGAACAGCGACGCGATGATCACCACGCCCAGCCCGACCCCGACCCCTATGGCCGCGCCCAGGTCTCGGCCCGCACTCTTCTTCTGGGGTGCGGGCGCCGGGTGAGAGGCGTCGGGCATGGGCTCCGGATTCTGCGGCACCGCCGCGTGGGGCTGTGCCGACGGTGTGTCGTGGCCGTGGGCGGCGTCGCCGTACGGCTGGTTGCCGTAGGGCCGGTCCGGGAACAAGGGGCCGCCCGACCGAGCGGCCCCCCGGTCGTCATCCTGGTTTCCGCCGCGCGCGGGTACGTCGGGGACGATGGGCATGGGGCGAGTCTGCTGCGCCTCAGGCGCATCGTACGCGGGACCCGCCGGGGCGGCCCCCTGGACCGGCCCCTGGTCGACGGGCCCCCAGTACCCGGCCCGCGACCCGGCGTGTGGCGGTGAGCCCCAGGAAGAGTCGTTCATCAGACCTCGAGCAGCTCCGCTTCCTTGTGCTTCAGGAGCTCGTCCACCTGGGCGACGTACTTCGCGGTGGTGTCGTCGAGCTCCTTCTCCGCACGGCGGCCCTCGTCCTCGCCGACCTCGCCGTCCTTGATCAGCTTGTCGATCGCGTCCTTGGCCTTGCGGCGGACCGCGCGGATGGACACCTTGGCGTCCTCGCCCTTGCCCTTGGCGACCTTGATGTAGTCGCGGCGGCGCTCCTCGGTCAGCTCCGGGAACACCACTCGGATGATGTTGCCGTCGTTGCTCGGGTTGACGCCCAGGTCGGAGTCGCGGATCGCCTGCTCGATGTTGCGCAGCGCGGTCTTGTCGAACGGGGTCACGACCGCCATGCGCGGCTCCGGCACGGAGAACGAAGCCAGCTGGTTGATCGGCGTCGGTGCGCCGTAGTAGTCGGCAACGATCTTGTTGAACATCGCCGGGTGCGCACGGCCGGTGCGGATCGCGGCGAAGTCCTCCTTGGCGACCACGACGGCCTTCTCCATCTTCTCCTCGGCCTCGAGGAGGGTCTCTTCGATCACCACTTGCTCCTGCGTGTCTTGAGTAGGCCCGGCTGCGGTTCCTTGCGGAGGCGGCGGCCGGCTGCGTCGCGTCTTCTTCCTGCACGGTTCCCGACCGGCAGGACATTGTCCATCCCCCGGCCAGGGTCCGTCCCCCGGTCAGGTGTTGTCGTACGGAACCGGGGTTCTACGGGGTCGTACCGGTCAGGACCGGCTGCCCTGCTCACCCACAAGCGTGCCGATCTTCTCACCCTTGACGGCGCGAGCGATATTGCCTTCGGTCAGAAGCTCGAAGACGAGGATCGGGAGCTTGTTGTCGCGGCACAGCGTGATCGCGGTCATGTCGGCGACCTTCAGGTCGCGGGTGATGACCTCGCCGTAGCCGAGGGCGTCGAACTTGACGGCCGCCGGGTTGGTCTTCGGGTCGGAGTCGTAGACGCCGTCCACGCCGTTCTTGCCCATCAGCAGCGCCTCTGCGTCGATCTCCAGGGCGCGCTGGGCGGCGGTGGTGTCGGTGGAGAAGTACGGCATGCCCATACCGGCACCGAAGATGACCACGCGGCCCTTCTCCAGGTGCCGCACGGCGCGCAGCGGGATGTACGGCTCGGCGACCTGGCCCATGGTGATGGCGGTCTGCACGCGGCTGTCGATGCCCTCCTTCTCCAGGAAGTCCTGGAGGGCGAGGCAGTTCATGACCGTGCCGAGCATGCCCATGTAGTCCGAGCGGGCCCGGTCCATGCCGCGCTGCTGGAGTTCGGCGCCGCGGAAGAAGTTGCCGCCGCCGATCACGACCGCGATCTCGGCACCGTCACGGACGACGGCGGCGATCTCACGGGCGATCTTGTGCACCACGTCGGGGTCCACGCCCAGGCCCCCGCCACCGGAGAATGCCTCCCCGGACAGCTTCAGCATGAACCGGCCGCGTAGTTTGCCGTCGTCGCTCTTCTGGGCCTTGGTGGTCATGGGAGATCCCGCCTCTTTCACGTGGTGCACATGCGAAGAAGGCCATTGCCGGTGGGGTGTTCCAACCCGTGCGCGGCAATGGCCTCCTCGTCAGATCTGCTGTCGTCCGTCACGCACGCGCGTGACGGCGTACCGGACGACTGCGTCCGACCCTATCGGGCCGGAGCGTCGATCGCGGTACGGACTCAGATGCCGACCTTGATACGCGTGAAGCGCTTCAGGGTGACACCGGCCTCGTCCAGGACCTTCTGGACGGACTTCTTGTTGTCCAGCGCGTACGGCTGGCCGAGCAGCGTGGCGTCCTTGAAGAAGCCGTTGAGGCGACCCTCGACGATCTTCGGCAGGGCGGCCTCGGGCTTGCCCTCGGCGCGGGTGGTCTCCTCGGCGACGCGGCGCTCGGACTCGACGACCTCGGCCGGCACGTCCTCCTTGGAGAGGTACTTCGGCGCGAAGGCGGCGATGTGCTGGGCGATGCCCTTGGCGACGGCCGCGGCCTCATCGGTCTGCTTGTCGAACTCGACGAGGACACCGATCTGCGGGGGCAGGTCGGGCATCGTGCGGTGCATGTACGCGGTCACGAAGCCGTCGGCGAACTGCGCGAAGCGGTCCAGCACGATCTTCTCGCCGAGGTTGGCGTTGGCCTCGTCCACGAACGCCTGGACGGTCTTGCCGGCCTCGATCTCGGACGCGAGCAGCGCCTCGAGGTCGGCCGGGGAGGTCTTGGCGACGTGCTCGGCGATCGCGTTGGCGACGGCCTGGAACTTGTCACCCTTGGCGACGAAGTCCGTCTCGCACTTCAGCTCGACGAGGACGCCGGAGGAGTTGTCGTCGGCGATGATCGAGACCACGGCGCCGTTCTCGGCGGAGCGGCCCTCACGCTTGGCGACGCCCTTCTGGCCCTTGATCCGGAGCGCCTCGACGGCCTTGTCGACGCTGCCCTCGGCCTCGTCCAGTGCCTTCTTGCAGTCCATCATGCCGGCGCCGGTGAGCTCACGGAGCTTCTTGACGTCAGCGGCGGTGTAGTTCGCCATGATCTGTGAATCTCTCTCGGAGTTCGAAGTCTCGAAGATCGGGGGGCTGTGGGTGAACGGCGGGCGATGCGCTCGGCACCCCCCGCCGTCACTTCGTCCCTAGGGCCGTACGGACGATCTGGCGCCCGTACGGCCTACGGCCTGGCTCAGGCCTGCTCGCCCTCGGCGGCCGGAGCGGCCTCGGCGGCGGGGGCCTCAGCCTCGGCGGCGGGGGCCTCGGCCTCGGCGGCGGGAGCCTCGGCGGCCGGGGCCTCAGCCTCGGCAGCGGCCTCGGCCGGCTTCTCGGCGGCCTCGTCCGTGGTCTCGGCGTCGGCCTTCTTCTCGCCCTCGAGCAGGTCGCGCTCCCACGCGGCCAGCGGCTCGCCGGCGGCCTTGTCGCCCTTGTCACCGGTGGCGACGCCGGAACGGGAGATGAGGCCCTCGGCGACGGCGTCGGCGATCACGCGGGTGAGCAGGGTGACGGAGCGGATCGCGTCGTCGTTGCCCGGGATCTTGTAGTCGACCTCGTCGGGGTCACAGTTGGTGTCGAGGATGGCGACGACCGGGATGTTGAGCTTGCGGGCCTCGCCGACCGCGATGTGCTCCTTCTTGGTGTCCACGATCCAGACGGCGCTGGGCACCTTGGACATCTCGCGGATACCACCGAGGGTCTTCTCGAGCTTGGCCTTCTCACGCGAGAGGACCAGGAGCTCCTTCTTCGTCAGACCCGAGGCGGCGACGTCCTCGAAGTCGATGAGCTCGAGCTCCTTGAGGCGCTGAAGGCGCTTGTAGACGGTCGAGAAGTTGGTGAGCATGCCGCCCAGCCAGCGCTGGTTGACGTAAGGCATGCCGACGCGGGTGGCCTGCTCCGCGATGGCCTCCTGCGCCTGCTTCTTCGTACCGACGAACATGACCGTGCCGCCGTGGGCGACGGTCTCCTTGACGAACTCGTAGGCGCGGTCGATGTACGACAGCGACTGGAGCAGGTCGATGATGTAGATGCCGTTGCGCTCGGTGAAGATGAAGCGCTTCATCTTCGGGTTCCAGCGACGGGTCTGGTGACCGAAGTGGACGCCGCTTTCCAGCAGCTCCCGCATCGTGACGACGGCCATGGCCGTTCTCCTTGGGTTTCTCGGTTGTACCGCGGGGACCGGACGGCTCCCGCGCCTGACGCCCGCGATGCGCCGAGCCACGAAGGACCGAGGGGCGCAGATACCGGAGAACCGACCGTGGCCGGCCCCCGATACCGGGGCGTGCGAAGTCGACCCGGTGACCCGGATCGCCAGAAGAAGTGTACGGGACCGGCGGGGCACCGGGTGACGCCGCTGTCCACAACCGGCGGGTGGTCCACAGGCTCCGGCGGCGGTCACGGGGCCACGCGACGGTGGCGTCATGCACGCACAGCGAATCACGGCCCTGCTGCCGGTCCTGTCGATGATGGCGCTGGCCACGGTGGCGTGGGCGGACCCGCAGGTCGCGCGGGGAGCCCGGGCGCTCCCCGCGCCGCCCGTCCCGGCGATCGGCCGGGCCTGGCCGGTGGGCGGCCGTCCGGCGGTGCTGCGGGGATGGGAGCCACCGGCCGGCCCGTACGCCCGCGGCCACCGAGGTGTCGACCTCGCGGCACCCCCGGACGCTCCGGTACGGGCGGTGGCTGCCGGCCGGGTGTCCTTCGCGGGGCGGGTGGCCGGCCGGGGCGTCGTCTCGGTGGAACTGTCGGCGACGGGCAGGCCGCCCCTGCGGACCACCTACGAGCCGGTGCGGGCGTCGGTGCGCAAGGGCGACGAAGTGGCCCCGGGCCAGATCGTCGGCACGGTGGAACCGACGGGCTCGCACTGCGGACGAACGTGTGTGCACTGGGGGCTGCTGAGCGGCAGGACGTATCTGGACCCGCTGTCGCTGCTGCCCCCGTGGCTGCGGCGGACCGGCCCGTCACGGCTGCTGCCGGTGCTCGGCGTCCCCCTGCCATGACCCAGCCCCGCCAGACCGGCCCGTCACGGCTGCCGCCGGTGCTCGGCGTCCCCCTGCCATGACTCAGCCCCGCCAGACCGGCCCGTCACGGCTGCCGCCGGTGCTCGGCGTCCCCCTGCCATGACCCAGCCCCGCCAGACCGGCCCGTCACGGCTGCCGCCGGTGCTCGGCGTCCCCCTGCCATGACTCAGCCCCGGACGCCCCGCAGCACCATGCCCACGGCGGCGTCCGTGATCGCCGTGGGATCCTCCGCGGCCCCGAGCTCGATCCGCCGCACCGCCGCGTCCACCACACCCTGCAACAGCATCGCCGCCAGCCGGGGCTCCGCATGCCCCAGTTCCGCCAGCGCAGCCCCGATCATCGCCACGAGCCCGCCGTGCGCCGCCCGGATCTTCTCCCGGGCCCCCGCGTCCAGCTCGCTCGCCGAGATCGCCACGACGGCCCGGTGCCGCCGGTCGCCCACCAGGGCGAGCTGCCGTCGCACATACGCCTCGACCTTGGCCTCGGCCCCGTCGGCCGCGGCCATCGCCGCCTCGACCTCAGCCGCCCACACGGGGAAGTCGACCTCGCACAGCTCCTCGACCACGGCGGCCCGCGACCGGAAGTACTCGTACACGGAGGAACGCGCGAGTCCCGTGCGCTCGGCGAGGGCCGGGAAGGTCAGCGCCTCCGTACCGCCCTCGGACAACAGGGAGCGTGCCGCGTCCAGCAGGGCGGCACGCTGCATCGACCGGTGCTCGGCCACGGAGGCCGCTCGAATCCTTGGCACGTCGACCACTCTACGGACGCTCCACCCCCGGCGGGAGTGACTGCGCCCGCACTTCCGCCGTCCGGCCGGGGCGGTCCGGCCGGTCCGGCCGGTTCAGCGGCCGAAGCTCGCCAGTTTCGCGCGCAGCTGGAGGACCGACTTGGTGTGGATCTGACTGACCCTGCTCTCGGTCACACCCAGCACGTTCCCGATCTCGGCGAGCGTCAGGCCCTCGTAGTAGTAGAGCGTGACGACCGTCTTCTCCCGGTCGGGCAGCGTGTTGATCGCCCGCGCGAGGAACCGCCTGAGCTCCCGGTCCTCGGCCACCTCCACGGGGTTGTCCGCGGCGGTGTCCTCCAGCGTGTCCATGAAGCTGAGGCCGTCCCCGTCCTCACCCCCGACGTGCAACAGCTCCTCCAGCGCCACCACGTTGGCGAGCGACAACTGACTGAACACCGCGTGCAGTTCGTCCACCGCGATGCCCAGCTCGGCGGCCACCTCGCACTCCGACGGAGTCCGCCGCAGCCGGGCCTCCAGCGTCGCGTAGGCCCGCTCGACGTTGCGCGCCTTCTGCCGCACCGACCGCGGGATCCAGTCCAGCGCGCGGAGCTCGTCGATCATCGCGCCCCGGATCCGGGTGATCGCGTAGGTCTCGAACTTGATCTCCCGTCCGATGTCGAACTTCTCGATCGCGTCGATCAGTCCGAAGACCCCGGAGGACACGAAGTCGGCCTGCTCCACATTGGGCGGCAGGCCGACGCTCACCCGGCCGGCCACGTACTTCACCAGCGGTGAGTAGTGCAGGATCAACTGCTCCCGCAGCCGTTCGTCCCCCGTCGCCTTGTACGACCGCCACAGCTCGTCGAGCGTCGAGGGAGCGGGCGGCCGCACGCTGCCACCGTCACGGGCGGCTGGGGTGATCGCCGCCCGGTCGGACCCGGAGGTGTGCTGGGGCATTCGTCGCCTTGTGCCGTTCTGCCGTGAAGTGCGTGAGGTGGGTACCGCGTGGTGCAGAGGTGCCGTTCTGTGCCGGAATCCTCGTGAGCGTAGCGTGACTGAAGTGTCGCGGTGCGCGAAGAGCGGGCCCCGACCGGTACGCAGATACGTTCCGCTGGACGCACTCCAGGGTCACGGCGGTCACGACGCCGACCTCGGGGGTGGGCCAACTGCCGGAATCCCCAAGGCTTTCGGCGTTCCCCCGGACGGCCGAACACGCCGGGTCAACACCCACGCCGACCCCCTCGAACGGAGACCACCGCCTGGCGTGTCAACTTCCAGCCGTCGCCGTGTCGTTCGACGTAGCCGAGCGCTCTGAGTTCGTACAGTCTCGCGATCGCGTCGTCCGGTGTGGTCCGGGCCTCGCGGGCGACCTCGTCGACCGCCGCCGGTCTGCGGGCGGGCAGCGCGGCCAGGACCCGCCGGGCGGCCGGCTCCAGCAGATCTCGCGGCAGCACGGGGCCACGCCGGTCGGGGGCCAGCTCACCCATGTCACCGACCAGTTCGACGACCTCCGCGGCGTCGGTGACCAGCACGGCCTCTCCCCGCAGCAGTTCGTGCACACCGGCGGAGAGTCCGCTCGTGGCCGGCCCCGGTACCCCCATCGTGTGCCGGCCCAGCCGCTGGGCCGCCCGAGCGGTGACCAGCGAGCCGCTGCGGTAGGCGGCCTCGACGACGACCGTGCCCCGGGTGAGTGCGGCGATCACCCGGTTGCGCAGGATGAACCTGGTCGGGGTCGGATGGTCGCCGGGCGGCAACTCGCCGATCACCAGACCCTGTTCGGCGATCCTGTTGATCAGCACCGTGTGGCCGCGCGGGTAGGGCTGGTCGACCCCGCAGGCGAGGACGGCAACGGTGGCGCCACCCGCGCCGAGGGCGCCCCGGTGGGCGGCGCCGTCCACGCCGTAGGCACCGCCCGACACCACCACCCAGCCCTGTTCGGCGAGGCCGGCGGAGAGGGTGGCCGCCATGTGGGCGCCGTACTCGGTGCAGGCGCGGGCACCGACGACGGCCACCGACCGCAGCGCCCACATCCGCAGACTGGGCCGCCCTCGCACCCAGAGCCCCAGCGGCCGGGCGTCCCCCAGCTCGTCCAGCGTCCCCGGCCACTCGGCGTCTCCCGGGCACACGAACCGCACCCCGGCCTCCCGCGCGAGGGCCAGGTCCCGCTCCGGCTCGGCCTGCGCGGCCCGCGCCCGCAGTCCGGCCCAGCGCCGCGCGGTCACCCCGGGCAACGGCTCCCCGTCGTCCCGCAGCCGGCGCACCACCTCCGGCACGCCCCGCTCCCGCACCCACTGCCCGCCCACCTCGTCGCCGGGCTCGAGGACGCGCCCGAGGAAGACCCGGGCGAGCCGGTCGCCCGCCGGCTCGCCGCCGTTCACGTGAGGGCTCCGAGGGCCATCGGCACACCGCGCGGCACCCCCGTGCGCAGCTGGAGTGCCAGGTTCACGTCCATCAGGCCGGGCCGGTCGTGTCCGACCAGGTCGGCGACGGTCCAGGCGACGCGCAGGACCCGGTCGAGCCCCCGGGCGGTCAGCACGCCTCGCTCCAGGCTGCGCTCGGCCTCGTCCATGGCACCGATCGCGGCATGCCAGCGGTTGCGCAGCTCCCGCCCCGGCACCTCGCTGTTGGTCCGCCACGGAGTGCCCGCCAGCCGGGCCGCCGCACGTTCCCGGGCGGCCCTGACCCGGTCGGCGACGATCGCCGTGGACTCGCCTGCCGGACCGCGGTGCGCGAGCTGGGCCCGGCTGACCGGGTCGACCTCGACCCGCAGGTCCACCCGGTCGAGCAGCGGGCCGGAGAGCCGTGCCTGGTAGCGGCGGATCGCGGAGGGCGGGCACTCGCACAGGGTGTCCCGCTGCGAGAACCGGCCGCACGGGCAGGGGTTCGCCGCGAGCACCATCAGGAACCGTGCCGGGAACCGCACCACTCCGGCGCTGCGCGCGATCACCACGTGCCCGGCCTCCAGGGGCTGCCGCAGGGCGTCGAGTGCGTGGCTGCCGAACTCCGGGGTCTCGTCGAGGAAGAGCACCCCTCGATGGGCCAGCGAGACGGCGCCGGGGCGGGCGAACCCGGCCCCGCCCCCGACCAGCGACTGCAGCGTGGCCGAGTGGTGCGGGGCGCAGTACGGGGCCACGTCGATGAGGGGCTTGCCCGGCGGCAGCAGCCCGGCCACCGAGTGGACCGCGGTGACCTCCAGCGACTCCTGCCGGCTCAGCCGGGGCAGCACGGCCGGCAGGCGCTCCGCGAGCATGGTCTTGCCGGTACCGGGCGGTCCTTCCAGGAAGAGGTGGTGTCCGCCGGCCGCGGCCACCTCCACCGCGGTCCGCGCCGAGCTCTGTCCGACGACGTCCGCGAGGTCGTGCTCCTGGTCCGGATGGGCGGCTCCGATGCCGTGCATGCCGGTGGCCGCTCCCGTGCCGGGCATCCGCAGGCCGGCCAGGAGCGGATCCGGGCGGCCCGCCTCGTCCGGTTCCTCGTCGGGGACCGGCTCGTCGGCGAGGATCGCGATCAGCTGCCGCAGGCTGCGCACCCCGAGCACGGACACGCCGGGGACCAGTGCCGCCTCGGCGGCTGCGCACTCCGGCACGACCACCTGTTCGTATCCGGCGTCGGCCGCGGCCAGCACGGCGGGCAGGATGCCCCGGACCGGGCGCACCCGCCCGTCCAGGCCGAGTTCTCCGATCATGACGATGTCGGCGAGCACCCGCGGGTCGATCCGTTCGGCCGCGCCGAGCACGGCACTGGCGATGGCCAGATCGAAGCCGCTGCCGGCCTTGGGCACCGATGCCGGGCTGAGGCCGACGGTGAGCTTCTTCTGCGGCCAGTCGCCGCCCGAGTTCGCCACCGCCGCCCGTACCCGGTCGCGGCTCTCGGTCAGGCTCTTGTCCGGCAGCCCCACCAGCGTGAACGCCGCCACTCCCGGTTCGAGGTCGGCCTGCACCTCGACGACGACCCCTTCGACGCCCACCAGCGCCACCGAGCACGTACGCGCGAAGCCCATCTCAGGCCACCCCCCGCGCGTGCTCGACGACGGCCGCGCCGCGGCGGGGCAGGACGACGCCGACCAGATCGATGCGGACGCCGCCCGGCGGGGCTCCCCCGTGCGCCTGGACCCACCGCTCGGCCAGGCCGCGCAGCCGTTCGGCCTTCTCCGGTGTCACCGACGCCATCGGGTGCTGGAATCCGCCGCCGCTGCGGGTCTTCACCTCGCAGACGACCAGGACGTCACCGTCCCTGGCGACGATGTCGATCTCACCGGTCCTGCCGCAGCGCCAGTTGCGCTCCAGGACCGTCATCCCGGCCTGGACCAGCCGTCGTGCGGCCAGTTCCTCGCCGTACCTGCCGCGTGCGCCTCGGGCCAGATCCGTGTGGGTGTTCATGTGGGCACCACCTCCGGCACCCACGTTCACGCATCCGCCGCCACGAAAAAGATCTTGGTGGACAACCAGAGGGCTGTGGAAAACCCCGTCACCCGCACGAGCGCTCCCCTACGGGATTCAGCTCCCGGGAAGCTCCAGATCGCTCTTGTTGAGCTCCTCGATGTTCACGTCCTTGAACGTGAGCACCCGTACCTGCTTCACGAAGCGGGCCGGCCGGTACATGTCCCACACCCAGGCGTCCGCCATCGACACCTCGAAGAACACCTCACCCTGGACCGAGTGCACCTGCATCTCGTAGTCGTTGGTGAGGTAAAAACGCCGCTCGGTCTCGATCACGTATTTGAACAGACCGACGACATCGCGGTACTCCCGGTAGAGCTTCAGCTCCATCTCGGTCTCGTACTTCTCGAGGTCCTCGGCGCTCATGGCATGTTCCCCTTCAGCCGTGCGATCTCCTCATTGTGCGCCAGTCCCGTGCGCCTCTAGACGATTTCCGTGTCCAGGGTTACGGGTCCGGCCGGAGGACCTTCGTCGAACAGCCTGCGCAGCAGCTCGGCGAGTCTGGTCGGATACACCGTCTCATGTGTCCGCGTCAGTTCCTCACAGGTCCACCAACGCGCTCCGGCGACGCTGCGCCGCTCCAGCTCGGTCAGGGCCGTGGCACGGGTCGCCGTCACCGTCGTACGGGCCAGGTAGTACCACTCGTCCTGGTCCCAGCGGCGGCCCGCGAACGGGAAGGAGCACATCCGCCGCCACAGCACCGGGCCGAGGTCGACCTCGGTGATGCCGGTCTCCTCGACGAGTTCCCGCAGAGCCGCCTCCTCACGGGTCTCGTCGCCCTCCACGCCGCCACCCGGGGTGAACCACCACTTGTCGGCCGGGTCGTCCGGTTCATGGCCGTGCAGCAGCAGGATGCGGTCCTGCGGGTCGAGGAGGACGACCCGGGCCACCTTGCGCAGCCCGCCCTCGTACGAGTCGACGCCCGCGCCCGTCGGCTCGTCCGTGGTCTCAGCGGGCACCGGCCGCCTCCGGCCGGGCACGGCGGCCGGACGTCCGCTTGGCGATCGGGCCGTACGCAGCGCCACCGAGGACCAGCACACCACCGGCGACGATCAGCCAGCCGATCGTCCCCAACGGACCGGGCTGGGAGAGGGCGCCGAGCGTCTTGAAGCCGGTGGGGCGCTCCAGCATGCCGTTCATGGGCCAGACCACGGCGTCGACACGGGCCGCGACGGCGCTGCGCGCGACCGTGCCCTGGGCCGCGTCCGTGAGGTGGGCGGTGGAGTCCAGGGAACCCTCCCGCTCGTCGCCGAGCAGGAAGAGCCGGCCGTCCGGGACCTTCACGGTCGGGAAGTTCTTGATCTCGGCCAGGCTGCCCGCGGGCAGGTACGGCTCCTCGATCTGCTCGCCGTTGACGGTCAGCTTGCCTTCGGTGCAGCAGGAGACCGTGTCGCCGCCGACCGCGACGACCCGCTTGACCACGGGCGCGTTGCTCGCCCAGGTCTTGTCGGTGAAGACGACGACGTCCCCGCGGCGCACCTCGTCGCCGTCGACGCGCTGGGCCAGCACCCGGTCGCCGGCGGCGATCGTCGGGCTCATGGAGCTGGTGGGCACGGTGTACGGCCGGTAGATCAGGGCTCCCCATCCGAAGCCGCCGAGGAACAGCACGAGGCCCAGTGCGACGGCCAGTCCGGACAGACGCTGTCCGGTCCGGCTGCCCACCGGGCCACTGTTGGTGCCACCGCCGCTGTGCGGGGCCGTACGCGTAGTGCTCTCGCCACCCATGGATCCGCACCCTACCCGGCGGTACCGAACCGGGTCAGCCCTTCCTCCCCGGTCTTCCCGAGCCTTGGTCACAAGCTTGGGAAAGGGTTTGCCGAGTGGCGGCCGCGCAAAGGCCGGAAGGTCAGCGAGCCGCGGAGTCCTCCGTGCGCCGGCGACGCCACAGGACGACGGGGACGACGCCGACGAGGGCGAGGCCCTGCGGAGCGACCGTCAGGGCCGCGGGTCCGGCGGACTGGGTGTTCAGGCCGTCCTGGTCGAAGGTGTCCGGCACCGGCAGCGTGCCCCAGCGGGTGAGCGGCCAGGCCTTGACGACGGCACGGCCGACGACCTGGTCGACGGGCACCATGCCGTGGTTCTTGTCGGACTGGTTGTAGCGCGAGTCGCGCGAGTTCTGACGGTGGTCGCCCATGACCCAGATGAAGCCCTTGGGGACCTTCACGGTGAACTGGCCGCCCTGGTCGTCCTGGCTGCACGGGGTGTTGCCGGCGTACACGTACGACGCCTCGTTCAGCGCCTTGCCGTTGACCGTGAGCGGGCCCGTGCCCTTGCACGAAATGGTGTCGCCGCCGACCCCGATGACCCGCTTGATCAGGTCCTTCTCCTCGGCGGACGGCATCAGGCCGATCCAGCTGAGGACGGTCTGGAAGGCGTTCGGATCGACGGTGGCCTCGCCCGCCAGCCAGTTGTCGGGGTCGTGGAAGACGACGACCTCGCCGCGCTCCGGCTCGGAACCGAACCACGGGGTCAGCTTGTCGACGAGGACCCGGTCACCCTCCTTGAGGGTGTTCTCCATCGAAGCGGACGGGATGGAGAACGCCTGCACGAGAAACGTCTTGATCAGCAGCGCGAGGACGAGCGCGATACCGATCAGGATCGGCAGCTCCTTCCAGAAGGAGCGGGGCTTCTTCGGCTTCGGGGCCGGACCGCCGGACCCTTCGCCACCGCTCCGGGGCGGCTCGTCCGCCGGCGGGCCGTCGCCGCCCGCCGCCGGGTCACTCCCGGAGGTCACGGCGCTGTCGGAAGCCGGGTCGGCGGCTTCCACGGGATGACCGCGGTACTCCTCGCCGTCGTGCCCGGACCGTGCGCCAACCGCCACATCCCCCACGCCAACTCCTCACTCTGTGCCGCTGCCTGCCCCACGTACGACGCAGGCCCACTACTCCCATAACGAGCGGGAGTTCCGCAGGGCTCGGGAGTTGTCGAACCGATCCATTCGGATCGCCGGGGGCAACCCTATGCGACAGCTCGGCGGACGCGGTCGCCGTGGCGGCCGAGCCGGTCACGGATGCGAAAGTTTGCGGTTCCTTGAGACGGACCCAGTGCCCCAGCGGCCAGGCGATGACCATGGCGCGCCCCACCACCTCGTCCTCCGAGACGGTGCCGCCGTAGTCGGTGTTCTGGTGGGCCCGGGAGTCGGCGGAGTTGGCCCGGTGGTCGCCCATCACCCACAGCCGCCCCTGGGGGACGGTGATGTCGAACGACGTGCTGGAGGGGTCGTTCCCGGGATACAGATACGCCCCCTCCTCCAGGGGCACGCCGTTGACGGTGACCCGCCCCTGCGTGTCACAGCACACGACGCGGTCGCCGCCCACCCCGACGACCCGCTTGATGAGGTCCTTCTCGTTGTCGGACGGCAGCAGACCGATGAAGGTGAGCCCTTCCTTGATCTGCTTGACGACGACCGGGTCCTCCTTCTTGACGGTGGTCTGCTCGTCGTTGAGCCAGCCGCCGGGGTCCTTGAAGACGACGACGTCCCCGCGCTCGGGCTTGGAGCCGAACCACGGGGTGAACTTGTCGACCAGGACGCGGTCGCCGATCCGGATCGTCTGCTCCATGGAGCCGGACGGGATCACGAAGGCCTGCACCAGGAAGGTCTTGAGGACCAGGGCTATCAGGACGGCCACACCGACCAGCAGCGGTATCTCGCGGACGGCCGAACGCCTGCGCTTGCGCTTGACCTTGCGCTGGAGCTTGCGCCGCTCCGCGCGCGTGCGACCGCTGCCCGCGCTGGAGGTGCGCCTGGCGCCGGTGGGCAGCAGGTTGTCGGCGGCGCTGGTCGGGATGCCGCGCGGCCTTCCACGGTTACCCATGGGCGCCCTCCGCGCCGGGCACGCGCGCGTAGGCGCTCGGGCGGGGCAGGCGGGTGAGATGCGCGTAGGGCCAGAGGATCCAGTCGGCGCGGCCGATCACCCGTCCGACGGGGATCATGCCGCCGCCGGGTGAACCGAGGTGGTCCCGGGAGTCGCTTGAGTGGCTGCGGTGGTCACCGAGGACGAACAGGGTGCCCTCGGGCACGATGACGTCGAAGTCCACCGTGGACGCGCCGTCGCCGGGATACAGGAACGTCGACTCGTCGACCGACCGGCCGTTCACCTTGATCCTCCCCTCCTTGTCGCAGCAGACCACGTGATCTCCCCCTACACCCACGACGCGCTTGATGTAGTCGAAGTTCCCGAAGTACCCGGCGCCGTCGAACACGACGACATCGCCGCGCCGCGGCTCGGCACCGAAACGGTACGCCAACTTATTTACGAGAACGCGGTCGCCGATCCTCAATCCGTTTTCCATGGATCCGCTGGGAATCTGGAATGGTTGCGCCACGAAAGCGTTGAGGACCAGCAAAGACAGCAGGCAGATCAGCAGGGTCAGACTGATCCGGCCGCCCGGGAGCCACTGCGTGATCCGCCCCGCCAACGCGAAACGCGACCGTCCCTCCGGTCCTTCCGCCTTTGGGGTCTCCTGGGAGACGTCCGCGGGAACGGAAGGGTGGGAGGAGCGGTCGCGCTCCGTCGTCGGCTGAGCTTCGGTGTCCATCGGGGCCAGATGCTATCCGGCCGCTCCATGAACCCCTGAAGGCACTCAGTTGTCGCGCTTCTCCTTGATCTTCGCGGCCTTGCCGCGCAGCTCGCGCAGGTAGTAGAGCTTGGCGCGACGCACGTCACCGCGGGTGACGAGCTCGATCTTCTCGACGATCGGGGTGTGCACCGGGAAGGTGCGCTCGACGCCGACGGAGAAGGAGACCTTGCGGACCGTGAAGGTCTCGCGGACACCGGCGCCCTGGCGGCGGATGACTACGCCCTTGAACTGCTGCACACGGGAGCGGTTGCCCTCGATGACGCGGACGTGGACGTTGACGGTGTCACCCGGGCGGAAGGCCGGGACGTCGCTGCGCAGCGACGCGGCGTCGACAGAGTCGAGCAGGTGAGACATTTCGTCTGCTTTCTTCGCTGATGCCACAGGTCATCAACGGAACTAGATGTTCGAGGATTGAGTGCCGTGTGCCCGTCGAGGCGGGCGTCGTGTCCCCCTGCGGCAGGGGCGCACACCGGACGGCGCACAACAGCGACCTATTGTTCCACGTCGTCGGTCCTGCGCCAAAATCGACCGTACGGCGCACCCTCCGGATCGGGCGTCCAGCCCAGGATGGAGAGCATTTCTCGGTCCTTCTTGTCGAAGGTCCTCGGCTCGCAGCGCTCGATCAGGTCGGGCCGGTTGGCCGTCGTGCGCCGCAGGGCCTCGTCCCGGCGCCAGCGGGCGATCTTGCCGTGGTGGCCGCTGAGCAGCACCTCGGGGATCTCCCTGCCGCGCCAGGCGGGCGGCTTGGTGTAGACGGGGCCCTCGAGCAGGTTGGCCATGGCGCCGGGGGCGAAGGAGTCGTCGCGGTGGGACTCGGCGTTGCCGAGCACGCCGGGCAGGAGGCGCGCCACGGCCTCGGTGACGACCAGGACGGCGGCCTCCCCGCCGGCCAGGACGTAGTCGCCGATGGAGATCTCGTAGACCGGGATCCGGGTGGCGTACTCGTCGATGACCCGCCGGTCGATGCCCTCGTAACGGGCCGGGGTGAAGATCAGCCAGGGGCGCTCGGAGAGCTCGACCGCGAGTTCCTGGGTGAAGGGCCGGCCGCTGGGGGTCGGAACGACGATCGCGGGCGCGTGCGCGCCCCGCTCGTAGCCGTCGGCCAGGACGGTGTCGAGGGCGTCACCCCAGGGGTCGGTCTTCATGACCATGCCGGGGCCGCCGCCGTAGGGGGTGTCGTCGACCGTGTTGTGCCGGTCGTACGTCCACTCCCGCAGGTCGTGCACCTGTACGTCCAGCCGGCCACGCGCGCGTGCCTTGCCGACCAGGGAGACGTTCAGCGGGTCGAGGTACTCGGGGAAGATCGTGAGAACGTCGAGGCGCATTACGGCCGGTCCCCGTCCTCGGCCGCGTCCCCGTCCGAGCCCTCGGCCGCGTCCTCGTCCCGCGCGGACGCGATCTCGGCCCGGTCGTCGATCAGACCGGGCGGCGGGTCGATGACGGCCCGCTGTTCCTCGAGGTCGATCTCGGTGACGATCGCCTCGACGAAGGGGATCATCACCTCGCTGCCGTCTGGCCGCTCGACGATGAAGAGGTCCTGGGAGGGCAGATGCGAGATCTCGGTGATCCGGCCGACCTCGAGGCCGTCCTTGGTGACCACGTCCAGGTCCATCAGCTGGTGGTCGTAGTACTCGTCCTCCTCCTCGGGCAGCTCCGCGGGATCGATCTCGGCGATCAGGAGGGTGTTGCGCAGGGCTTCGGCGGCGGTGCGGTCCCGCACCCCTTCGAAGCGCAGGAGGAGACGACCGCTGTGGACGCGGCCGGTCTCGATGGTCAGCGGGCCGGTCGAGGCCGGGTCCGTGGCCAGGACGGCGCCGGGCGCGAGCCGCTGCTCCGGCTCGTCGGTGCGTACCTCGACGGTGACCTCGCCCTTGATGCCGTGGGCGCGGCCGATCCGCGCGACTACGAGCTGCACTTCTGAAGATCTCCTGTCGTACCTGTCGTACCTGTCATCACGACTGCCGTAACGACTACGGGCCGGGGACGGCCAGTGGCCCTCCCCGGCCCGAGCCGGTGCTGCGAAACGCGTCAGCGGACGTGATCCACGTCGACGAGGTCGACGCGGACGCCACGGCCGCCGATGGCGCCCACGACGGTGCGCAGAGCGCGTGCGGTGCGGCCGTTGCGGCCGATCACCTTCCCGAGGTCGTCGGGGTGTACCCGGACCTCGAGCACCCGCCCACGGCGCAGGTTGCGCGAGGCCACCTGCACATCGTCGGGGTTGTCGACGATGCCCTTCACGAGGTGCTCAAGCGCCTCTTCGAGCATGCTGCTCAGGCCTCGGTCGACTCGGACTCGGCGGCAGCCTCGTCCTTCTTCTCAGCCTTCTTCTTCTGGGTGATGGCCTCACCCTTGCCCGAGTCGTCGCCACCGAGGGCCTCGAACACGGGGCGAGCCTTCTTCGGCTCGGCGACGAGCAGCGGCGCCGGGGCGGGCTCGCCCTTGAACTTCTGCCAGTCGCCGGTCTTCTTCAGAATGGCGAGCACCGGCTCGGTCGGCTGCGCGCCGACACCCAGCCAGTACGCCACGCGGTCGGCGTCGACCTCGATGATCGACGGGTGGTACGTCGGCTGGTACTTGCCGATCTCCTCGATCGCACGACCGTCACGACGGGTGCGGGAGTCGGCGACGACGATGCGGTAGTGAGGCGCGCGGATCTTGCCCAGACGCTTCAGCTTGATCTTGACTGCCACGGAAGTGGTGTCTCCTGGTCTTGACGTGGTTGGGCACGGCGAGATGGCCGCGTGGGGTTGCGGTACCCGAGTGCCCGATGGACGCGTCAGCCGGAGGAGAGAGGGGTCCTGTGCGACTGTCGAGTACAGCTAGCCATTGTGCCACACCGCGCGGGTCCCTTCCGGCCGCGGGTGGTTTCCGGGCATGCGGCAGAAACGCCCGGCGCTTGCGGGGCGCCGCCTTAGACGGCCCCCCGCATCACGCTGAACCGGCAGCCACGAGATGCCGGTGCATGACGGCACGCGCCTAGGCCGCGCCCGCGATCTCCGGGATCCGGAACGGCTTGCCGCAGCCCCCGCACACGATCGGCGCCTGGGCCAGGACCGACGGGACGACCCGCACATTGCGGCCGCAGTCGCACACTGCCTTGACCCGGACGCCGCCGCCGGAGGAGCCGTGCCGGGCCGCCGGACCGCGGAAGCTACGGGTGGTGTCGGAGGAGGTGGCCGCCAGATGGGCCTTGAGGGCCCGCTGGAGGCGCTCGATCGTCGGCCGGTAGCGCCGCTTGGCCTCGGGGTTGAGCGTGACCAGGGAGAAGCCGCTGCTGGGGTGCGGCTCCTCGGGGTGGTCCAGACCCAGTTCCTCGGCGATCGCGAGGAATCTGCGGTTGTGGTAGCGGCCGGCGCGGGAGGTGTCGCGCACGCCGCGGGCTGCGGCGATGCCATGGACTGCCTCGTGAAGCAGTCGCTCGAAGGAGAGCTCGTGACCGCAGGCGGACGACGACTCCCCGATCAGGGACTCTGGCGCGGCAAGATCCGGCAGCTCGGGGTGGTACCGCTGAATGTCGGCCCACGCCTCTGCCAGCTCTGCGGCGAGAACAGGTGGTGTCTGTGTCGTGCTCACGTAATGACAACGAGCGGGGGTGCCCCTGTGTTCCTATTCCGGGCCATCCCAAATAATTTGCACGTACCAGTCAGTTGCCGCTGATGCGTCCTGACGAGGGCGGGTGCGCTGATCTGCGGAGAAGCCTCACAGCTCCTACCAAGGTGGTGCGTAGGCCCACGTACGACCCGGCGCGTAGACGATGTCCGCACGCCGGGGTAGGGATGTTCCGCAGGGGCGCAAGAGACGTTTCGGTCGCTCTCGCGAGCGGAGGGCGCCGTCTCAGTAAGCGCGCGCGACGATCGCGACGTTACCGGGGGCGTCCCCGTCGTCCGGCACCGACCCGTCCTCCGCGACCAGACAGCGCACGGTCAGCGACTGCTCGGCCAGCCTGGCCTCGCCTTCTTCGCCGAGGGTCGCCCACGGGACGCGCGCCCAGCCGCCGGCGACGGCCGCCTCGGCCGCCTCCTCGATCGTCGAGACGTCCGTCGTGCGGGATTCGCGGCGCTCACGGGACTGCTTCAGCAGCAGCGCCTGGTCCGCTTCGAGGACGGCGGGCAGCAGGGCCTCGATCGCGTCGATCGCCACCGGCTCCTTGCCTCCCGGGATGCGCCGGGCCAGCATCGCGGTGCCGTTCTCCAGGTCACGGGGGCCGATCTCGACGCGGACGGGCACGCCCTTGAGCTCCCAGTCGACCGCGCGCCGCCCGAAGGGGACGTCGGTGCGGTCGTCCACCCGGACGCGGAGCCCCGCCGCCTTCAGCCGGTCGCCCAGCTCGCGGACCTTGGCCAGAACCGCCTCGTCGCCCTTGATCGCGAGGACGACGACCTGGATCTGCGCCAGCCGCGGCGGCACCCGCAGCCCGTCGTCGTCGCCGTGGGTCATCACCAGGGCGCCGATCATGCGGGTCGTCGAACCCCAGGAGGTCTGCCAGACCAGTTCCTGGGTGCCGTCCTTCGTCAGGTAGCGGGTGTTGAAGGCCTTGGCGAAGTTCTGGCCCAGCTCGTGGCTGGTGACCATCTGGAGGGCCTTGCCGTCGCCCATCATGCTCTCGAGGGTGAGGGTGTTGACGGCACCCGCGAAGCGCTCCTTGACCGTCTTGCGGCCGGAGACGAAGTCGATCGCGAGGACGTTCTCCAGGAAGTCGCCGTAGACCTCGCGCTGGATGCGCGCGGCGAAGTCGCGGGCCTCCTCGTACGTGGCGTGCGCGGTGTGCCCCTCCTGCCAGAGGAACTCGGAGGTTCGCAGGAAGAGACGGGGCCGCAGCTCCCAACGGACCACGTTGGCCCACTGGTTGATCAGCAGGGGCAGGTCGCGGTAGCTCTGCACCCACTTGGAGAAGTACTCGTTGACGATGGTCTCGGAGGTGGGCCGGACGACCGCCGGCTCCTCCAGCTCCTTGCCGCCCCCGTGCGTCACCACGGCCAACTCGGGTGCGAATCCCTCGACATGGTCCGCCTCGCGCGTCAGGTAGGACTGCGGGATCAGCAGCGGGAAGTAAGCGTTCTCGGTGCCCGTCTCCTTGATGCGGGCGTCCATCTCCGCCTGCATCCGCTCCCACAGTCCGTAACCGTACGGTCGGATCACCATGGTGCCGCGCACCGGTCCGTTGTCGGCCAGTTCCGCCTTGTTGATCAGATCCTGGTACCAGCGGGGGAAGTCGTCCGCCCGCGGGGTGAGAACGGGAGCCTTTGCCATGGCGCGATGGTACGGCCCCAAGTTGCCGGAATGTGAATTCTCGCCACAGGCACAGCCGGCGCACAAGCGGGGCCCCGAGACCCCTGGACGCCGTCGCGTACGGGGAGTTACCTGGCATACGGGGGAAGTGCGAGCGCACTGCACGGGGGCCACCTGATCGGTTACTGCGGCAACTCTCGGCGGATTGGGGCGCTTATCCATGACACCTACGCTCGTGCGGCAGCACCTGCCACTCGCGGGGCCGACGCCCCGCGCGGACCCGGGTGCACGCGCGCGTGACTGGTCGGAGATCCAGGAGCGGATGCTGGTCCCGCTCTACGAGGCCGTCTACGAGCGACTGGACGTGGGGCCCGGCACCAGGCTCCTCGCCCTCGGCTGCGGTTCGGGGCTCGCCCTGCTGATGGCGGCCTCCAGGGGCGCGGCGGCCCTCACCGGTGTCGAACCCTCCTCACCCGAACGGCTGACCCTCGCGCGCGAGCGCCTGCTGCCGAAGGAGCCCGGGGAGCGGGGCGCGGGCGCGCGTGGGGGCGGTGGCGGCATCCGCCTCACGGACCGGTTACCGAAGGACACGGCCGGCCCTGGCACGCGCGCGTACGACCTGGTGACCGCGTTCGAGCCGATCGGGTGCCTCGCCGGCGACGCGGACGGGCTCGGCGGTCTGCTCGCGGCCACGACACCGCTCGCCGCGCGCGGGGCGCCGGTGGTGCTCGTCGGCTGGGGTCCACCGGAACGCTGTGCCACGTCCGCGGTGTTGCGGATCGCGACCAAGCTGGCCGAGCCGCTGCGCGGCAGCACGGTCCGGCTGCGCCCGGCGCTGCGCGACGACCTGGAGGAGGTCGCCGGGCGGGCCGGTCTGAGGCCGGACGGATCGGGGCGGGTGGCCTGTCCCTTCGGGTACGCCGACGTGGAGAGCGCCCTCAAGGGCCTGCTGTCCACCGGGCTGTTCGACGCGGCGGTCGCGGCGACGGACCAGGCGCAGGTCGACAAGGAACTGACCGAGGCGCTGCACCCCTACCGGCGCCCGGACGGGACGGTGTGGATGCCGAACGTGTTCCGGTACCTGATCGCGCGGACTCCCTGAAGCTCCCGCGTCGCCCGAGGACCACACCTCCCCGTGGGTCTGCGCCGGCCGCGTGACGCCCGCGCCGGTGCGCGTGCCCGCGCGCGGCCGCTTCCCGTCCGTACGCCGTGTGGGGCGCCCCTCCGCGAACGGAAGAGCGCCCCACACGGCGTACGGACGGGCTCGGCTCGGTGCCGAGCCGCTGCGGCGGGCGTCAGCCCATGAACTTCTTGAACTCGTCCGGCAGCTCGAAGTCCTGGGCGCCCTGCTGCGGCAGCCCGAGCGCGTTGCCGCCCTGGGCCTGGGCCTCGCGGCGCTGGGCCTCCTCCAGCTCCTGCTGCTTGCGCTTCATCGGGTTGCCGGAGCGCTGCTTGCCCTTGGCCTGCTTCGGCTGCTTCTTCTGCCGGCCGGCGCCGCCACCCATGCCCGGCATGCCCGGCATCCCGGGCATGCCGCCGCCCTGGGCCATCCGGGACATCATCTTGCGGGCCTCGAAGAACCGCTCGACCAGGCCCTTCACCGCGCTGACCTCGACACCGGAACCCTTGGCGATACGGGCGCGGCGCGAGCCGTTGATGATCGTCGGCTCGTGACGCTCGGCGGGGGTCATCGACTTGATGATCGCGGCCGTGCGGTCGACGTCACGCTCGTCGAGGTTGGCGATCTGGTCCTTGATCTGGCCCATGCCGGGCAGCATGCCGAGCAGCTTGCTGATGCTGCCCATCTTCCTGACCTGCTCCATCTGGGCCAGGAAGTCGTCCAGGGTGAAGTCCTGGCCCTTCTTGGACGCCAGCTTGGAGGCCATTTTCTCGGCCTCTTCCTGACTGAACGTCTTCTCCGCCTGCTCGATCAGGGTGAGCAGGTCACCCATGTCGAGGATGCGGGAGGCCATCCGGTCGGGGTGGAAGGCGTCGAACTCGTCGAGCTTCTCGCCGTTCGAGGCGAACATGATCGGCTTGCCGGTCACCGAGGCGATCGACAGGGCCGCGCCACCGCGGGCGTCACCGTCGAGCTTCGACAGCACGACACCGTCGAAGCCGACGCCGTCGCGGAAGGACTCGGCCGTGTTGACGGCGTCCTGACCGATCATCGCGTCGACGACGAAGAGGATCTCGTCGGGCGAGACGGCGTCGCGGATGTCCGCGGCCTGCCGCATCAGCTCGGCGTCGATGCCGAGCCGTCCCGCGGTGTCCACGATCACGATGTCGTGGACCTTGACCTTGGCGAACTCGATCGAGTCCTTGGCGACCTGGACCGGGTCGCCCACCCCGTTACCGGGCTGCGGGGCGTACACGGCCACGCCTGCGCGCTCGGCGACGACGCTGAGCTGGTTGACGGCGTTGGGGCGCTGGAGGTCACAGGCGACGAGCAGCGGCGAGTGGCCCTGCTCCTTCAGCCAGCGGCCGAGCTTGCCGGCGAGGGTGGTCTTACCGGCACCCTGGAGGCCGGCGAGCATGATCACGGTCGGCGGCTGCTTGGCGAACCGCAGCCGCCGGGTCTCGCCACCGAGGATCGTGACGAGTTCCTCGTTGACGATCTTCAGGACCTGCTGGGCGGGGTTCAGCGCCTTGGAGACATCGGCGCCGAGAGCGCGTTCCTTGACGTTCTTGATGAACGTGCGGACGACCGGCAGGGCCACGTCCGCTTCGAGGAGTGCGATGCGGATCTCGCGCGCCGTGGCGTCGATGTCCGCTTCGCTCAAGCGCCCCTTGCCGCGCAAGTTCTTGAAGGTCGCTGAAAGGCGATCGGAGAGAGTATCGAACACGGCGGCGTCGGTCCTCGGAGTCGGGGGCAGTCTGAGCGTCTTCCAGGGTATCCGGCCGCGCAAGACATTCGTCCCCGCCTGCTGCAATCAGCGGGCGGGGACGCGTGCCACGCGGCACACGGTCACGCCCGCAGTGTCTCCTCCAGCTTGCGGGTCACCGAGGCGGCCTCGTCGCCGGGCAGCGGCGCGCCCTCGGCCCCGGTGACGTAGAAGGCGTCCACGGCGTTCGCGCCGAGGGTCGAGACATGCATGCTGCGGACCCGCAGTCCCTCGTCCTCCAGGGCCCGGCCGATCCGGAACAGCAGCCCCGGCGCGTCCTGCGCGCGTACCTCGATGACCGTCGCGTGCCGGGAGGCCGCCGGGGCCACCGTCACCCGCGGCGGAGGCGCGACCACGCCCCGCCTGCGGGGGTAGGCGGCGTCCCGTTCCGCGAGCCGTCCGGCGATGTCCAGGGAACCGTCCAGGGCGCGGACCAGGTCGGCGCGCAGCCGGGCCGCCTGGGGCAGCGAGCCGTACTCGGCGGCGACCCGCCAGTTCAGCAGCAGGACGGAGCCCTCGACCCCGGTGGGCAGGTCCAGGGCGCGCAGCTCCGCGGTGCGGACGGTCAGCCGGTGCATGGCGAGGACGCCTGCCACCGCGGGCAGCACGCCCGCCTGGTCGGGCACGGCGATGAGCAGTTCCACCCCGAGCGGCTCGGGGTCGCCCGCCGGCCCGTCCTCCGTGGGGGGCTCGGTCTGGGCGCGCAGGGCCAGCACCGGGCTGCTGGTGGCGACCGCCTCGATGGCGAGCCGTTCCTGCTCGGCGGTGGGCGCGGCGGCGTCGGGCTCGTCCGGCTCGTCCCCGGCGAGCACCGCCGCCACCCGCTTGACCAGGTCCGCCACGAGCGAACCTCGCCAGGACGACCAGGCGGCGGGGCCGGTGGCCAGCGCGTCCGCCTCGGTGAGCGCGTGCAGCAGCTCCAGGGTGCTCTGCGAGCCGACCGCCTCGGCGACCGAGCGGACCGTGGCCGGGTCCTCCAGGTCGCGCCGGGTGGCCGTCTCGATCAGCAGCAGGTGATGCCGTACGAGCGTGGAGAGGACGGCGACCTCGGCGCGGTCGAAGCCGATCCGGGCGGCGACGTCCTTGGCGATGATCTCGCCCGCGACCGAGTGGTCGCCCGGCCAGCCCTTGCCGATGTCGTGCAGCAGCGCGGAGACCAGCAGGAGGTCGGGGCGGCTGACCCGGCGGGTGAACTCGGAGGCGCGGACGGCGGTCTCGATGAGGTGCCGGTCGACGGTCCAGATGTGCACGGCGTTGCGCTGCGGGCGGCAGCGCACCCGCTCCCAGTCGGGCAGCAGCCGCGTGATCAGGCCTTCGGCCTCCAGCGCCTCCCAGACCTCGATGGTGGGCTGTCCCGAACCGAGCAGGGTGACGAGCTGCTCACGGGCCTCCGCGGGCCAGGGCGTGGGCAGCGGGCGCACGGTGGCGGCGAGGCGCCGTACGGCGTGCAGGGAGAGCGGGAGACCGGCCTGGGCGGCGGCGGCCGCGGCGCGCAGCGGGAGCACGGGGTCGCGTTCGGGGCGTGCGGCACGGGCGAGCACCACCTCGCCGTCCTGCTCCACCACCCCCTCGGCCAGCGGGGACCGTTCGGTGGCGGGCTTGGCACCGCCCCCCAGCATGGCGCGCAGCCGCGGCCGCACGGCGCGTGAGCGCAGCACGCGCCCCACTTCGCGCCAGGTGACATCGCTCGCATACGAAATGACGCGGGCCGCCTCGTACACCTGCCGCAGCAGCGTGTCGGCGTCCAGCAGGCCCAGCTCCGCGGCCACCTGATCCTGTTCCTGGAGGGCCAGGCGGTCGGTGGCGCGGCCGGTGGCCAGGTGCAGGGCGTCCCGCACGTCGAGGAGCCGGCGCCGGGCGTCGTCGAGTCCCTCGCGCGGCGCGTCGGCCAGCCAGGAGGCGGCGACGGCCCGCAGCGCGGTGGCGTCCCGCAGCCCGCCCCGCGCCTCCTTCAGGTCCGGCTCCAGCAGGTACTGGAGCTCGCCCTGGCGTTCGGCGCGCTCGACGCAGAGCTCCTGGAGCTCGGGGAGGCGTTTGGGCGCCTGGTTGCGCCAGTCGGCGAGGACGGCCGTACGCAGTCCCGCCGTGAGGCCGGGGTCGCCGACGAGGTGGCGGGCGTCGAGGAGGCCCAGCTGGACCTTGAGGTCCTCCCCGGCGGTCTTGCGGGCCTCGGCCGGGGTGCGGACGGAGTGGTCCAGCGCGAGGCCCAGGTCCCATACGGGGTACCAGAGCCGGTCGGCGAGGGCGGCGACCGCCTTGGGGTCTGCGCCGTCGTGCAGCAGCAGGAGGTCCAGGTCGCTGCGCGGGGACAGCTCGCCCCGGCCGTAGCCGCCGACGGCGACCAGGGACACGCCCTTCAGGTCCTCGGTACCGGCCGTGAAGAGCCCCGACAGCCAGTCGTCGGTCAGTTCCGCGAGGGCGGAACGGCGCGGCGGCCCGGACCGCGCCCCCTCGGTGAGGAGGCGCAGCCGGGCCGCCGCGTAGCCGCTGGGTCCCGAGTCCTCTGCATCCTTGCGCACGTCCGTACTCGTCACCCAGCGACTCCTGTTCTGTTCTGCCGTCAGAGCGCGTCCGGGCCGCGCTCGCCGGTGCGGACCCGTACGGCCGTCTCGACCGGGAGGGACCAGACCTTGCCGTCACCGATCTTGCCGGTACGGGCCGCCTTGACGATGACGTCGATCAGCTGCTCGGCGTCGTCGTCCTCGGCCAGCACCTCGATGCGGATCTTGGGAACGAGGTCGACCGTGTACTCGGCGCCGCGGTAGACCTCGGTGTGTCCCCGCTGTCGACCGTAACCGCTGGCCTCGGTGACCGTCAGACCGTGGACGCCGAAGGCCTGAAGGGCTTCCTTGATCTCGTCGAGCCGGTGGGGCTTGACGACGGCGGTGATGAGCTTCATGCGTCCACCTTCTTGCTCGCGTCGGTGACCGCGGTCGGGAGGGCGGTCGTGCGGGCGGCGCCGCCGCCGGCCCCGCTGAAGTCGTATGCGGTCTCGGCGTGCTCGGCCTGGTCGATGCCGGCCACCTCGTCGTCCTCGGAGACCCGCATGCCGATCGTCTTGTCGAGGAGGAAGGCGAGGATCGCGGAGACCACCAGCGAGTAGCCGAGGACCGCGAACACACCGGCGCACTGCTTCCAGAACTGGTCCAGGCCGCCGCCGTAGAAGAGGCCCTCGACGTCGGACTGGCCCTTGCCGCTGGCGAAGAGGCCGATCAGCAGGGAGCCGACGACACCGCCGACCAGGTGGACGCCGACGACGTCGAGCGAGTCGTCGTAGCCGAACTTGTACTTCAGGCCGACGGCCATGGCGCACAGGACACCGGCGATGGCGCCGACGGCGATCGCGCCGAGCGGGGAGACCGCACCACCGGACGGGGTGATGGCGACCAGACCGGCGACCGCACCGGAGGCGGCGCCCAGCGTGGTGAACGCGCCGTGCCGGATCTTCTCGTAGACGAGCCAGGCCAGCATGGCGGCGGCGGTGGCGACCTGCGTGTTGACGAACATCAGCGCGCCGACGCCGTCGTCGTTGCCGAGCCACGAGCCGGCGTTGAAGCCGAACCAGCCGAACCACAGCAGACCGGCGCCGAGCATGACCAGCGGCAGGCTGTGCGGGCGCATCGGGTCCTTCTTGAACCCGACGCGCTTGCCGATGACGAGGATCACGCCGAGGGCCGCGGCACCGGCGTTGATGTGCACCGCCGTACCACCGGCGAAGTCGATGACACCCAGCTCGAAGGCCCAGCCGCCGGCGCCCCAGACCCAGTGCGCGACCGGGAAGTAGACGACCGTGGCCCACAGGGCGACGAACAGCGCCCACGCGGAGAACTTGACGCGGTCGGCCAGCGCACCGCTTATCAGGGCGGGCGTGATGATCGCGAACATCATCTGGAAGACCATGAACACGAAGATCGGGATGGTGTAGCCGTCCCACAGCTGCGTCAGGCCGATGTTGCTGAGACCGACCCAGTCGGAGTTCCAGCCGATGAGGCTGCCGGAGTCGGTGCCGAAAGCGAGGGAGAAGCCGTACAACACCCACAGGATGGTGACGATGCCGATGCTGATGAAACTCATCATCAGCATGTTGAGCGTGCTCTTGACGCGGACCATGCCTCCGTAGAAGAAGGCGAGGCCCGGGGTCATGATCAGCACCAGGGCGGAACAGATGAGCATGAAGCCTGTGTTCGCGGACGACAGCGTGGGTGCGTCCGCCGCAAGCGTGATGGCTGCTGCCATCGGCGTCTCCTCGTCGTAGGTACGGCCCCGTGCGGGCGAAGCCAGAGCGGGTCGTGAGGGGTGGGCCGGTTATGCGCCATGAGATTCGCGCAGCGCCGTTTCGGTGGACGCCCCTCGTTGTTTCGCCGCTGTGACGAAGGCGCCTCGTGCGTTACGCCTCGATGAACTGACTGATGTTCGCCGAATGGATCGTTATCGTGGCGCAACCTTCGGAGAACGCAATAAACCGGCCGCGGGCGGCCTTCCGAATGACCTGGCATGGGGGAGCCGAGTCGGGCAGTTCGGGAGGGCCGGCCGCGGCCGGAGTCCAGGGTCGTGCGCTGTGGATCAGCCGGATCAGACCGCTTCGGCCGTCTCCGGCAGCTCGATGGTGAGGCGCTCGGTCAGGTCCACGACCTCGGAGAGATCCCCGAAATCGCGTACGGCGCTGTCGACGGTCTTTCGGATACGAGTGTTGACGCGCTCGGAGCGCACCTTCTTGGCCTCCTTCATGGCCTGGGTGGCGAGGGTGGCGCTCTGCTCGGGCTCGTGCTGGAGGAGGTGCACCGTGGCCATGCCGATCAGGTTCAGCACATAGGACCGCTGGTGGTCGTGGTCGCCCGCGAACAACTGCACGGCCTTGCGCATCAGGGGCTCGGCCAGCGAGGCGTAGGTGGGGCTGCGGCCGGCGACATAGGCGAGGTCGCGGAACGAGTGACTGTTCTCGCCGTAGAGCTCGGCCTCGGAGAAGAAGCGGATCCAGTCGGGGTCCGGCTCGTCCCACTCGTCCGACTCGGCGAAGGTGTCCTCGGCCATCCGCACCGCCCGCTTGCACCGGCCGGGCTGCCCCATGTTGGCGTAGGCGCGGGCCTCCATCGCATACAGCATGGACTGGGTGCGCGGGCTCGCGCAGTCCCGGCTGCCGTACTGCGCGAGGTGGATCAGTTCCAGGGCGTCCTCGGGCCGGCCGAGGTGGATCATCTGACGGCTCATGCTGGACAGCACGTAACTGCCGAGCGGCCGGTCGCCGGCCTCCTTCGCCGCGTGCAGGGCGAGCACGAAGTACTTCTGCGCGGTGGGCTGGAGCCCCACGTCGTAGCTCATCCAGCCCGCGAGCTCCGCCAGTTCCGCGGCGACCTTGAAGAGCCTCCTCGCGGTGGACCCGGGCTGCGGCTCCTGGAGGAGGTCAGTGACCTCGTGCAGCTGCCCGACGACCGCCTTGCGGCGCAGCCCGCCGCCGCACTGGGCGTCCCACTGCCGGAACATCACGGTGGTGGACTCCAGCAGGTCCAGCTCGGGCCGGGAGAGCCGGCCGCGGGCCCGGCTGGTCGGCATCGAGTCCGGTTCCTCGAGCGGGGCCGGCGGCGAGGGGACGAGCCAACGCTGCATGGGCTCGATGAGGGACGGGCCCGCGCACAGGGCGAGCGAGGTCCCGAGGAAGCCGCGCCGCGCCAGCATCAGGTCGCTGCGGGAGAACTCACTGAGCTGGGCCACCGTCTGCGGGGCCGTCCACGGCAGGTCGACGCCGGTCACGGAAGGCGCCTGGCGCGCGGCGCGCAGCCCGAGGTCCTCGACGGAGACGACACAGCCGAACCGCTCGGAGAACAGCTCGGACAGGATCCTGGGGATGGGCTCGCGGGGGTTCTCGCCGTCCAGCCAGCGACGCACGCGCGAGGTGTCCGTGGAGATGTGGTTGGCGCCCAACTGGCGCGCTCGGCGGTTCACTTGACGGGCGAGTTCGCCCTTCGACCAGCCGCTGCGCACGAACCACGAGGAGAGCAGCTCGTTCGGGCGCTTGTCCCCGCCCGCAGCGTTGTTTCCGCTTCCGCCGTTGCCGCTCACTGGAACGCCCCCATCCCTGAGACCACTTGTCACTGAGTGCGCCAAGCCTTATCAGAATGCCGGTAAATACGGCCTGCCGTACGGTACTTGTCACCCTTCGAACGGAAAGCCGACTTGCCTCCGGCATACCCACAAGCGCATGTGCCTCCAGGACCCGCACACTCAAAGTAATCCTACGATCACGGCTCCGGCCACGAGGATCCCGGAATCGCCACCATTCGCCACCCCTTCGAATGAACTCCCGGTGGCTCATACGCGATTCACTTGACATAGGACAGCCGGAAGTGGGCGGAGCGAAGCGCTCAGGGGCGCGCACCGCCCGGCACACCACCCGAAGCGCTTCCAGGCGCTGCCTGGATCGAGCGGTCGACGGGGAGTGAGAACACGCAGAGTCACGATGATCGATCGCTGCGTAACCATCGGCGCGTCGAACCCGTTGGAGGGGGCATGGGCTTCACGATCGGCGGCATTCGCGAGATCCGCTCCGGCGCGCGCAGGCGCGGTCGCTCGTCCGAGTGCACCGCCGTCGCCGAGTTCACGGGACTGTGGGGCTGGGACGCGGTGCCCGGCGCGCGAGCCGCGGCGGGCGCCTGCTCGTGCGGGCGCTCCGACTGCCGCGAACCCGGCGCGCATCCCCTGGCGTTCGCCCCGCGGATCCCCGCCGGAGCCACACTCGACGACGTGAGCAGGACCTGGTCGGAGTTCCCGGGCGCCGCGGTCATGCTGCCCGTGGGGCGCGCGTTCGACGTGATCGACGTCGCCGAACCCGCCGGCCGTCGCGCCCTGGTCCGGCTGGAGCGCATGGGCCTCCCCCTCGGCCCGGTCACCGCCACCCCCGAGGGCCGCACCCAGTTCTTCGTCGCCCCCGGCGGCGCCGCCGAACTGGCCGGCCTGCTCTACCGCATGGGCTGGGACGACCCGACCGCCCTGGACCTGCGCGGCCTCGGCCCCGGCACCTGCATCACGGCCCCGCCCTCCGACCGTGGCGGGCTCGGCCCGGTGCGCTGGCTGCGCCCACCCGCACTGGACTCGGCCACCCGCCCGCCGCAGGCCCGCCTGCTACTGGGCACCCTGGCCTATCTGGCCCACCGGTCGCGCGCCTGAGCCGGACGGCGCGCACACAGCCGAGCGCCCGCTCCCACTGCACCTGGGGGCGGGCGCTTCTCGCTCTTTCACGCCTGGACCGGCGCCGCTCCCGCGGCTCTGGCCGGTCGCCGTCGTGGGACCTCGATGGATGGTCGCGGTCCATGCGTGGCGGCTGACGGCTCTCAGTCGCCGATAAGGGCATCCACGAAGGCCTCCGGCTCGAAGGGCGCCAGGTCGTCCGCGCCCTCGCCGAGTCCGATCAGCTTGACCGGGACGCCCAGCTCGCGCTGGACCGCGATCACGATGCCGCCCTTCGCCGTGCCGTCCAGCTTGGTCAGGACGATGCCGGTGATGTTCACGACCTCGGCGAAGACACGGGCCTGGACGAGACCGTTCTGCCCGGTGGTGGCGTCGAGGACGAGCAGCACCTCGTCGAGCGGCGCGTGCTTCTCGACGACCCGCTTGACCTTGCCGAGCTCGTCCATGAGCCCGGTCTTGGTGTGCAGCCGCCCCGCGGTGTCGATGAGGACGACGTCCACCCCCATCTCCTTGCCCTCCTTCACCGCGTCGAACGCGACGGAGGCGGGATCGCCCGCCTCGGGGCCCCGCACGGTGTGCGCGCCGACTCGCTCGCCCCAGGTCTGGAGCTGGTCGGCGGCGGCGGCGCGGAAGGTGTCGGCGGCGCCGAGGACGACGGTCCGTCCGTCGGCCACGAGCACGCGCGCGAGCTTGCCGGTGGTGGTGGTCTTGCCGGTGCCGTTGACCCCGACGACCATCACGATGCCCGGCTTGCGCTCCTCGGGCTCGGTCTTCACGGTGCGGTCGACCTCGGTGCCGACCAGCGTGAGCAGCTCCTCGCGCAGCAGGCTGCGCAGCTCCTCGGGGGTGCGGGTGCCGAGCACCCTCACCCGCTCGCGCAGCCGGTCGACCAGCTCCTGGGTGGGCTGCACGCCGACGTCGGCGGTGAGCAGCGTGTCCTCGATCTCCTCCCAGGTGTCCTCGTCGAGGTGCTCGCGGGAGAGCAGCGTGAGCAGGCCCTTGCCGAGCGCGTTCTGCGAGCGGGACAGACGGGCGCGGAGGCGGACCAGCCGCCCCTCGGTGGGCTCCGGGATCTCGAGAGGCGGGGCGACGGGCGGTTCCTCGACGGCGGTGCCGGTCGAGCCGCCGTCGGGAAGATCCACCTCCTCTATCGTGCGGCGCGGTTCGTCGCGCGGCGTCTCGGCCTCGTCGCCGACGTGCGGCTCGGCCGGAGGGGCGGTGATGTCGGGCGCGGTGGGGGGCGGCGGGGGCAGCGACTTCTTCCGTCGGCTGCCGACCACGAGCCCGCCGAGCACACCGAGCACGACCACGGCGATGACTACAGCAAGGATGACGGTTTCCATAACCCGTCCAGTATGCGTGACCCCTCCCCGCCGGTGCGGGTGGCGACCCGGCCGCGCGTCAGTCCGTCGGCCCGCTCTTGTGCGGCGCGGCCCTCGCCCAGGAGCGCGGGCGCTGACAGCGGTCCTCGACCTCCGCGGGCGCGTCCGCGGGACAGCGGCAGTGCTCCGCGAGCCACAGCAGGTCGTCGGGGTCGGGCCAGCGGGCGACGCGCCCCCGCCCGGCCTCGCCCCGGGGGGCGGTCGGCACGACGGCTCGGGTCATGGCCGGAGCGTACGGCCGGCTCGTACCGACCCATGGCCATCTGACACATCGTCAGCTACGGTCCCCCACATCCGCCGAAGGGGGGCCTCCCATGCCCGTCACCGTCGTCCGTTTCAACCTCGTCGCTCCCGGCGCGACCCCGGCCGAGCTCGGTGTGCGGTACCGGGCCGCTCTGGAGATGGCCGCGTACGCCGACGAGTGCGGGGTCACGACCGTACAGACCGAGGAGCATCACGGGGCCGAGAACAACTGGCTGCCGTCGCCGTTCGCCTTCGCGGGCGCCGTGCTCGGCGCGACCCGGCGGCTCGCGGTCACCGTCTCGGCGGTGATCGGTCCGCTGCACGACCCGCTGCGGCTGGCCGAGGACATCGCGGTGCTCGACCTGCTGAGCGGCGGCCGGCTGGTCACGGTCGCCGGGATCGGGTACCGGCCCGAGGAGTACGACCGGGCGGGGGTGGACTGGAAGCGGCGCGGGCGGCTCCAGGACGAGCTTCTCGACACCCTGCTGAAGGCCTGGACCGGCGAGGAGTTCGAGTACCGGGGCCGTACCGTACGGGTCACCCCGCGTCCGTCCTCCGCTCCGCACCCCCTGCTGCTGGTCGGCGGCTCCTCGAAGGCGGCTGCCCGCCGGGCCGCCCGGCTCGGCCTGCCCTTCTTCCCCAGCGCGCACCTTCCGGAGCTGGAGGCGTACTACAAGGAGCGGCTCGTGGAGTACGGGACCGAGGGCTGGACGATGATGCCGGCCGCCGAGACCCCGCTGCTGCACATCGCCGAGGATCCGGACCGGGCGTGGGCCGAGTACGGCGAACACTTCCTGCACGAGGCACGGACGTACGCCTCCTGGCAGTCCGGCGAGATCCGCTCGGCGGTGCGGTCGGCGGCGGGCAGCGTCCGGGAGCTCCGGGACGAGGGGGTCTACCGGATCCTCACGCCGGACGAGTGCGTGGCGCAGGGGCTCGACAACCTCGTCCTGCATCCGCTGGCCGGCGGGATGCCGACGGCGGAGGGGTGGCGCGGACTGCGGCTGTTCTGCGAGAACGTGCTGCCCCGGCTCGACGGGTGAGCCGGGGCGGCGCGTCCTACGGGTATCGAGGAGCGGGCAGCGGGGATGTGGCCCGGCTCCTCGAGATCAGGGGGCTCGGGGGCCTCTCGCAGAGGCTCAGCCCATCTCCTCCAGCGACTTGCCCTTCGTCTCCTTGACGTACTTCAGGACGAACGGGATGGAGAGCGCGGCGAAGACCGTGTAGATCACGTAGGTCGCGGAGAGATTCCAGTCGGCCAGCGACGGGAAGCTCGCGGTGATGGCCCAGTTGGCGATCCACTGCGCGGAGGCGGCCACGCCGAGGGCGGCGGCACGGATCCGGTTGGGGAACATCTCGCCGAGGAAGACCCAGACGACCACGCCCCAGGACAGGGCGAAGAAGAGGACGAACACGTGGGCGGCGATCAGGGCGATCCAGCCCTGGGTGGCCGGCAGCTTGCCGTCGACCAGGTCGAAGGAGAACGCCCAGGCCTCCAGCCCGAGGCCGACGACCATGCCGATGGAGCCGATGAGGGCCAGCGGCTTGCGGCCGACGCGGTCCACGAAGATCATCGCGATCACGGTGCCGACGATGTTGATGATCGACGTGGTGAAGGAGTAGAAGAACGAGTCCGTCGGGTCGACGCCGACCGACTGCCACAGCGTCGAGGAGTAGTAGAAGGCGACGTTGATGCCGACGAACTGCTGGAAGACCGACAGGCCGATGCCGACCCAGACGATCGGCTTGAAGAAGAAGGAGCCGCCGAGCAGGTCCTTGAAGGTGGACTTGTGCTCGCTCCTCATCCCGTGCTCGATCTCGGCGACGCGGGCGTCCAGGTCGATCTTCTCGCCCTCGACCTCCTGGAGGATGCCGCGGGCCCGCTCGTACTTGCCGACGGAGATCAGGAAGCGCGGGGACTCGGGGATGGCGAAGGACAGCAGGCCGTAGAGGACGGCCGGGACCACCATGACGCCCAGCATGACCTGCCAGGCCTCCAGGCCCATGAGCTCGCCGCGCTGGTCGCCGCCGGCGGCGTTCAGCAGACCCCAGTTGACCAGCTGCGAGATCGCGATGCCGATGACGATCGCGGCCTGCTGGAAGGACCCGAGGCGGCCGCGGTAGGCGGGCGGGGCGACCTCCGCGATGTAGGCGGGGCCGATGACGGAGGCCATGCCGATGGCGAAGCCGCCGACGACCCGCCACGCGGCGAAGTCCCACAGCGCGAAGGGCAGCGCCGAGCCGACGGCGCTGACGGTGAACAGCACGGCGGCGATCTGCATGACCCGGATGCGGCCGATGCGGTCGGCGATACGGCCGGCGGTCGCGGCGCCGATGGCGCAGCCGATCAGGGCGATGGCGATGACCTGCGCCAGGGCCGCGGAGCCGACGTCGTAGCGGTCCCGGATGGCCTCGACCGCGCCGTTGATGACGGAGCTGTCGTAGCCGAAGAGGAAGCCGCCCATCGCGGCCGCCGCCGCGATGAAGATGACGTGCCCGAGATGATCGGGGTGAGCCGTCCCGGCTCCTGACTTTTGTGCCTGCTCTGTGCTGGTCACGTTCAACTCCTCGGGCCGCCGGCAACGCCGCCGACGGGATCAACACCTCCAGATAGGTGGTACCTGAAGGTAAAAGCAACGGTGCCGAGACTATGCCTTCAAGTGTCGAAGTCAAGAGGGTCCGACTGTGAGGTTTCAGCGCACATGCGAGGAGCATGTGTTCAACTCTTGAAGAGATGCTCGGAGCTTGGTTTCTGGTACCCCGCTCCGGGCCGCTCAGCGCAGGCGCTGGCTGATGACCTTCGACACACCGTCGCCCTGCATGGACACGCCGTACAGCGCGTCGGCGACCTCCATCGTGCGCTTCTGGTGCGTGATCACGATCAGCTGCGAGGACTCCTGGAGCTCCTGCATGATCCGGATCAGCCGCTGCAGGTTGGTGTCGTCGAGAGCGGCCTCGACCTCGTCCATGACATAGAACGGGCTGGGCCGGGCCTTGAAGATCGACACCAGCATGGCGACGGCGGTCAGCGACCGCTCGCCACCGGAGAGCAGGCTGAGCCGCTTGACCTTCTTGCCGGGCGGCCGGGCCTCGACGTCGACGCCCGTGGTGAGCATGTTGTCGGGGTCGGTCAGGATCAGCCGCCCCTCACCGCCCGGGAAGAGCCGGCTGAACACACCCTCGAACTGCCGTGCGGTGTCCCGGAACGCCTCGGTGAAGACCTGCTCGACCCGCTCGTCGACCTCCTTCACCACCTGAAGGAGGTCGGCACGGGTCTTCTTGAGGTCCTCCAGCTGCTCGCTGAGGAACTTGTGCCGCTCCTCCAGCGCGGAGAACTCCTCCAGGGCAAGCGGGTTCACCTTGCCGAGCTGCTGATAGGCGCGTTCGGCCGCCCGCAGCCGCTTCTCCTGCTCGGCCCGCAGGAAGCGCCTCGGCTGGTTGCGCGGGTCCTCGGGGTCCTCCGGCAGCACCTCGCCCTCGGCGGGCGGCGAGGGCGGCACCGGCTGGTGGGGTCCGTACTCGGAGACGAGCCCCGCGGGCTCCACGCCCAGCTCCTCCAGCGCCTTGGTCTCCAGCTGCTCGATCCGCATCCGCTTCTCGGCGCCGAGCACCTCGCCCCGGTGGACCGAGTCCGTCAGCTTGTCCAGCTCGGCCTTGAGGTCGCGTCCGGCGGTGCGGGCGGCGGCCAGTTCCTGCTCGCGCCGCGCCTTCGCGGCATCGGCGGCGACCCGCTCCGCCTCGGCCCGCCCGAGGGACACCTCGACATGGATGAGCAGTTGGCGCGCACCGGAGGCGACGGCCTCCGCGACGGCGGCCTCGTGCCGCAGCCGCGCCCGCCGCTGCTCGGCACGCGCGCGTGCCTCGCGTTCCGCCCGCGCGGCCCGGTCCAGCGAGTCGGCCCGCCCGGCCAGCCCCTTCACCCGCTCCTCGTGCGTACGGACCTGGAGCCGCGCCTCCATCTCGGTCTGCCGGGCGTTGGCCCCGTCCGCGGCGAGCCGGTCGCGCGCGGAGGTGTCGGGCTCCTCCTCGACCGGCATCTCCTCGGCGACGGCCAGCCGTTCGGCCAGTTCCTCGGCCTCTTCCACGGCCCGGTCCAGCGCCTCCTGCGCCCGCACCGCGGCCGCCGTGGACCGCTCGGCCTCACCGGCGGCGCCCCGAGCCTGGCCCGCGAGCCGCCCGAGCTGCTGGGCCACGGCCGACTTCTCCCGGTCGGCGGCCCGCCGCCGCTCCCCCGACTCCTCGACGAGCGCGGCACACTCCTTGCGCCGCTCCCCCGCCGCGAGCTGCGCCCGGGTCAACTCCTCGCACCGCACGGCCAGTTCCTCGAGCTCGGCCGCGGCCTCGTCGACGGACGCCTGCACCTCCAGCAGACTGGGCGCCCCGGCGGACCCGCCGTGCGCGAAGTGCGCCCCCAGCAGGTCGCCCTCGGCGGTGACGGCGGTCAGATCGGGCCTGGCGTAGACGACCTCCTCGGCGTCCTCCAGCGTGCCGACGACGACGATCCCCCGCAGGAGACGCCGTACGGCGGGCAGGAGATCGGCGGGGCCCCGGACGAGGTCGGCGGCGTACCGCGCTCCTTCGGTCTCCCGCGGCTCCTCGGGTACGTCGTCCGAAGCGCCGCTCAGCAACAGCGCGGCCCGGCCGCCGTCCTGCTTGCGCAGCAGGCGGATCGCCTCGGCGGCCGCGGACGGACCGGTCACGGCGAGGGCGTCCGCCGCCGCCCCGAAGGCCGCCGCGAGGGGAACCTCGTACCCCTGTGTCACCGTCAGCAGTCCGGCCGCCGGACCCAGCAGTCCGCTCAGCCGGTCCCGTGCGCCGAGCAGCGCGCCCGTGCCGTCCTTGCGGCGCAGGCCCATCGCCAGGGTCTCGTGGCGGGCCTGGGTCGCGGCGCGTCTGCGTTCGGCCCCCGTGAGCGCCTCGCGGGCGGAGGTGAGAGCGGCCTCCGCCTCGACGAGCCGGCGCTTGGCCGCCTCGTGCTGTTCCCCCAGCTCCTGGTCACCCGCGTCGAGGCCGTCGACCTCCGCCTTGAGCTCCTCGTACTCCTCCTGCGCGGTGACGGCCCGCTCCTGGGCCTCGTCGCGGGCGGCGGCGAGCCGGTCGATCTCGGCCTGGGCGGAGGCGGCACGCGAACGGGCCGCGTTGACCTGGCCGTTCAGCCTGGCCAGGCCTTCACGGCGGTCGGCGATGGACCGGGCGACGTCCTTCAGCCGACGTTCCTCGACGGCGAGCTCCCGCTCCAGGTCGGCGCGGTGGGAGACGGTGTCGTCGAGCGCGTGCTGGGCCGCTTCGAGGGCTGCCTCCAGCTCGGCCTCCTGCTCGCGGACCCGGGCGGCCTCGCGCTCCATGTCCTCGGGATCGCGGCCGCGGCGTTCCTCGGGCGGCGCGGAGGTCGCGCTCTTCACGCGCGCGTCGGCGAGCGAGATCGTGCCGCGGACGCGTTCGGCGAGCTGGGACAGCTCGTACCAGGTCTGCTGGGCACGCTGGAGGCGCGGCGCGAGCCGGCGGACCTCGTCCTCCAGGAGGGCCTCCCGCTGGAGGGCCTTGCGCAGTTCCTGCTCGGCGGCCTCCTTGCGCTCCTTGAGGGCGGCCTCGTCGGCGACCTCGGCCCGGAGGGCCTCGCGCAGCCGTACGAGATCGTCGGCGAGGAGGCGCAGGCGGGCGTCGCGCAGGTCGGCCTGGATGACGGCGGCGCGGCGGGCGACGGCGGCCTGACGGCCGAGAGGCTTGAGCTGACGCCGTAGTTCGTCGGTCAGGTCCTGCACGCGCGCGAGGTTGGCCTGCATCGCGTCCAGTTTCCTGAGCGCCTTCTCCTTGCGCTTGCGGTGCTTGAGGACGCCCGCGGCCTCCTCGATGAACGCGCGGCGGCCCATCGGATCGGCGTGCAGGACGGAGTCGAGCTGGCCCTGGCCGACGATGACGTGCATCTCGCGGCCGATGCCGGAGTCGGACAGCAGGTCCTGGATGTCGAGGAGCCGGCAGGTGTCACCGTTGATCTGGTATTCGCTGCCGCCGTTGCGGAACATGATCCGCGTGATGGTGACCTCGGCGTACTCGATGGGCAGCGCCCCGTCGGAGTTGTCGATGGTCAGGGACACCTCGGCGCGGCCCAGCGGGGGGCGGCCGGTGGTGCCGGCGAAGATGACGTCCTCCATCTTGCCGCCGCGCAGCGACTTGGCGCCCTGCTCGCCCATGACCCAGCTGAGCGCGTCGACGACGTTGGACTTGCCCGAGCCGTTCGGTCCGACGACGCACGTGATCCCCGGTTCGAACCTGAGCGTGGTCGCCGATGCGAACGACTTGAACCCTCGGAGGGTCAGGGCCTTGAGGTGCACGGCGCTGGACTCTACCTTCCGGGGGTGTCTCACTCCATGAACCCGCGGTTTCACCCATGAACGCGCAGGGCACACCAGACGTTAAGAGACTGAAAGGGTGCACGGGGGAAGCAGAAGAACGAGCGGGACGACGGCGGGAAAGACGAGGCGGGGGAAAGAAAGAAGGGACGCCGAAGCGTCCCTTGCAAACTCTGACAACTTAGCGGTCCGACGCGGTGAGATGAGCCGCCCGACCACTGCGTGTGCCGTTGTACAGCGGTGCAGCGATCAGGTGAGCGCAGGCTCCGCCTGGCGTGCGTCGATGCTCTCCAGAAGCGATTCGTGAGAAGCGGCAGCCGTCAGCGCGTCGTTCTCGGCCTGGATCCGTCCGAGCTCGGATTCCAGGTCCTGTACACGCTGCTGGAGCCGTCGCATCTCGGCGAGGAGTCGCGGGTCGGAGCCGCCGACGTAACCGAGAAGCGCCTTTGCCATGATGGATGGTCCTCCACAATGAGTGACCGACCGAAGCGGTGTGGGTCGTGAGGGATTCGCACCCGCGGTGCTTGCCAGGATCTTGGTGGTGCTGCCGTTCATCCATGCCAAACAGCTGAGGTGCGGGGGGTGCTTTCAGCGTCTCACCAAAAAGTTTGACGGTCAACACGATCACGCCCCGTATTGGCGGGCATCCCGGTGGCGCGCGGCCTGAACGGCGGCGCTGCGACTCCTGCGGGGCCCTCGGGGCGTGGCGATCATCCTGACGTGCGGAGCGTCCCACCGCAAGCAGTTCTCGGCAACCACCTGCCCCTTTTCGCCGGGGCAGGTGCCGCTGGCATGTACCGGCGCCCGTTCCGGGCCGCTCCGCGCGAATTCCTCAGCGGATGGCGAAGCCGTCGTAGCCGCCGCGCGGTGTGTCCCATATCTCGGTGACGCCGTCCACCCGCCCGGGCGTGTCGTCACCCAGGAGCCACCCGAGCAGCCCCTCACAGCCCTCTCGGGCCCCTTCCGCGACGACCTGAACCCGTCCGTCGGCCAGATTGAGAGCAAAACCACTCAGTCCGCCGATCTCCAGCGCCTTGGCCCGGGTGAACCAGCGGAAACCCACGCCCTGGACGTGTCCGCGCACCCAGGCGACCAGCCGTACATCCTCGTTCATGGGTGCAACCTAACCGGGCAAAGTCGCTCCGGGCGCTTCCCCCCTCAGGGCCATGCGGTACCGTCCCCACCCAATGATTCTCATATGAAACTCACTCGATCGGGTGAGTCAGGTCGACCAGAGGGCGCAGGAGGCGCGCGTCGCCCCGGCGCTTCGGCCGACCGACGGGAACACCGCTTGGACGAGGAAGGCAAGGACATGGGACGCCACCGACGCTCCGCCGCCGGCCGCGCCGCCACGAGCCGCGCCACGGGGGTCACACAGACGCACGGCTCGCACGCGGACAGTCACACCCCGCAGGACCCGTACGCCGCCGAGCGCCCCACGATGGGCATCGCCCCATATCTGAACCCGGAGGCGTACGCCGACTCCGTCGCCAGGAGCCGGGAGTACCTGTACGCCACCGGCGACGAGTACGCCCACGACGACACCGCGGTCTTCTCGGTGGACGGCTTCCTGCCCGACGACGGTGACCTTCGGCCGGGCTCGAACCGGGCGGCGGCCGGCCGCCGCCGCAAGCGCAAGGTCGCCACACCGGTCAAGTCGGGCCTGCTGGGTGTCTCCGCGGCCGTCGCCATCGGCACCGTCGCGGTGGCCACGGGCATGGTGCCCGGTCTCGACAACTACCAGCTCGGCGGCGGCAGCGGCGCGGGCGACAAGGTGCAGGCCGCCGACTCCCCGACCAACTCGGCCTCCGAGCAGGGCGGCACGTCCGGCTCCGCCGCCGACACCGAACGCGGTGGTACGTCGACCAGCCGCGACTCCGGCCGGTCCACCTCGCCCTCGGTCTCGCCCACGCCTTCCCCCTCCACCTCCACCGCGTCGGCGTCGCCGACCGAGACGGCCACCGAGAAGCCGCAGGCCACGCCCTCGAAGAAGCCGAAGACCACTCCGTCCAAGTCGAAGACGGCCACCAAGGCACCGGAGAAGTCCGAGTCCCCGGTGACGGTCTCGGCCGAGGCACAGGCCGCGGCCGAGGTGCTGAAGCTGGTCAACGAGGAGCGGGCCAAGGTCGGGTGCAGTGCCGTCTCCGCCAACAGCGCGCTGTCGACGCTCGCCGAGCAGTTCAGCGACGACATGGCCGCGCGCGGCTTCTTCGACCACACCGATCCGGACGGGGCGACCCCGTGGGACCGGGCCGCGAAGGCCGGGATATCCGACCTCGGCGGCGAGAACATAGCCCGTGGCCAGGCCGACGCGGCCGCGGTCATGGAGGCCTGGATGAACAGCCCCGGCCACAAGGCCAACATCCTGAACTGCGACTTCAAGACGCTGGGCGTCGGTGTCCACCTGGGCTCAGGCGGCCCTTGGTGGACACAGGACTTCGGCTACTAGGGCCGAAGAGGGATCGGGCGGCGGGTACCGGGCCCGCAGAAACGATCAAGCAGCCTGGGTGCGGCCGGCCAGGAAGACCTTCGCGGTCTCGGCTACGCGCCGCCCCAGGTGTTCCGCCGTCGCCGCGTCGGCCTTGTGGACGGCGTCCGGGCCCTCGTCGACGTTGGTCTGCGCGGCCGCACCCAGGAAGACGCCCAGGCGGTTGAGGTCGTGCTCGGACGCGGTGCTGCTGTTCCAGCCGGGCAGCAGGCCGAGGTTGACCCAGTGCATGCCGAGCTGCGCGGCGAGGATCTGGAAGAACTGCAGCGTGTGCAGCTTGTCGCCGCTCTTGGAGCCGGAGTTGGTGAACCCGGCGGCGAGCTTGTCCTTCCACGCCTGGGTGGCCCAGCGCGCGGAGGTCGCCTCGGCGAAGGCGTGGAAGGCACCGGACGCGGTCCCCATGTAGGTCGGGGAGCCGAAGACGATCGCGTCGGAACCGTCGAGCAGCGTCCACTGCTCCTCGGTGATCTCGTCGACCTTGATCAGGCGCACCTCCGCCCCGGCGTCGGCGGCCCCGGCACGGACGGCCTCGGCGAGTACGGCGGTGTGGCCGTAGCCGGAGTGGTAGGCGACAGCGATAACGGGCGTGGACATGCGGCACTCCTTGAACAGGGCAGGTCGAATGCGGTAACCACAGGAAAGCACTAACTTTTGGTTAGTGCAACCTGCCGGATAGCGCTGCCTTCGAGTACGCTTGACATATGGACGTCACCCAGGAGCGCGCGGAGGACCAGGACCTCCCGTTCGACGTGTTCGCCAAGGCCTGCCCCTCGCGCGGCACGCTGGAGCACGTCACGGGCCGCTGGGGCGGACTCACGCTCGGGGCCCTGTACGAGGGTTCGCTGCGCTTCAACGAGCTGCGCCGCCGGGTGGACGGCGTGAGCGAGAAGATGCTCTCCCAGACGCTGCACGCGCTGGAGCGCGACGGCCTGGTGCACCGCGAGGCCCAGCCGACCAACCCGCCCCGCGTGGACTACGAACTGACGCCGCTGGGACGCGAGCTGGCCGAGCGCCTGCTGTCCCTCATCCACTGCGTGGAGGGGCGCATGAGCGACGTACTGGCCGCCCGCGAGCGCTACGACGGGACGCGCGGCACCTTCTGACACTTCGGGCAGAAGTAGCTGGACCGGTTCATCCACGGGCGCCGGACCATCGGCGTGGCACACCGCTTGCAGGGCAGGCCCTCGCGGCCGTACGCGTCCAGCGACCGGTCGAAGTAGCCGGACTCGCCGTTGACGTTGACATACAGGCTGTCGAAGCTGGTGCCGCCCACGGCGAGCGCCGCGTTCATCACGTCCCGGACATGGCCGAGGAGTTCGAGCGTGCGGGGACGGGTGAGGTTCGCGGTAGGACGGTCGTAGTGCAGACGGGCACGCCACAGCGCCTCGTCCGCGTAGATGTTGCCGACCCCGCTGATCAGCGACTGGTCGAGCAGGGCGCGCTTGATGGTGGTGCGCTTGCGCCGCAGCGCCTGGTGGAACGCCTCGTCGTCGAACAGCGGGTCGAGGGGGTCACGGGCGATGTGCGCGATGACGTCCGGAAGGCCGTCGGGGGTGGTGTCGTGCAGCGACAGTCCGCCGAAGGTGCGCTGGTCGACGAAGCGGAGCTCGGTGTTCACCTCGTCCGCGAAGCGCACCCGGACGCGCAGGTGCTTCTCGTCGGGGGCCTCGTGCGGCTGGACCAGGAGCTGCCCGCTCATGCCGAGGTGGGCGAGCACCGCCTGGTGCGTGTCCGTCAGCGGCAGCCACAGATACTTGCCCCGGCGGCTGGGGGCGCCGATGCGGTGGCCCTTGAGCCGGTGCGCGAAGTCGTCGGAGCCGGCGACATGACGGCGTACGGCACGCGGGTGCAGCACCTCGGCCTCGGCGACCGTGCGATGGGCGACCCACCGCTCCAGACCGCGCCGGACGACCTCGACCTCGGGCAACTCGGGCATGGGATCCCCCGTACGGAGCGCCCGCCTCCCAACGGGGGCGGGCGCTCGTCTCGTACTGCTGTTCTACTTTTCTGCTGTGCCGCTGTTCGTCAGGCGGAGGCGGACTCCGGGTCCGGGCTGCCGTCGGCCGCCGGGACGGCCTCGACGGCCTTCGCCGCCTCGGCACGCTCGTCCGCCGCGGCCCGGATGGACCGCCATGCGGACTCGGCGGCCTGCTGCTCCGCCTCCTTCTTGCTGCGGCCGGTGCCGGTGCCGTACGAGACGCCTCCGACGCGGGCAGCAGCAGTGAAGGTCTTCTCGTGGTCGGGGCCGGTCTCCGTGACCAGGTACTCGGGGACACCGAGGCCTTCGGTCGCGGTGAGCTCCTGGAGACTGGTCTTCCAGTCCAGGCCGGCACCGAGGTTCGAGGACTTCTCGATCAGCGGGTCGAACAGGCGGTGCACCAGTTCGGAGGCCGCGTCGAGGCCCTGATCGAGATAGACCGCACCGATCACCGCTTCGAGGGTGTCGGCGAGGATGGATGCCTTGTCCCGGCCGCCCGTGCCCTCTTCGCCCCGGCCGAGCCGGATGAAGGAGCCCAGGTCGAGGCCACGACCGACCTCCGCCAGCGCACGCGAGTTGACCACCGCGGCCCGCAACTTGGCCAGCTGGCCTTCGGGCAGGTCGGGGTGGGTGCGATACAGCGTGTCCGTGACGACGAGGCCGAGCACGGAGTCCCCGAGGAACTCCAGCCGCTCGTTGGTCGGCAGACCGCCGTTCTCGTATGCGAAGGAACGGTGGGTCAGCGCACGCACCAGAAGGGCGGACTCGAGCTGATAGCCGAGCCGCCCTTCCAGAAGCGTGTGGGACGAGGCCGTGTTCTCCGCCTTTTTCTTGGCGGTCGTGTCCGCCTTGGCGTCAGACATGGAGCCTCTCACCAGCCGCTCAGACCTCGAGAACCTGGCGCTTGTTGTAGGTGCCGCAAGACGGGCACGCAATGTGCTGCAGCTTGGGCTCGTGGCAGCGCTCGCACGCAACCAGGGTGGGGACCGCAGCCTTCCACTGCGACCGGCGGTGGCGCGTGTTGCTGCGCGACATCTTCCGCTTCGGAACAGCCACGGCTACTTCTCCTGCTTCTCGTTGGCGCGCGCCGATCGAGGCGCTTCGCCACTCATCTCGTCCTTCTCGCCGTCTTCGAGTGAACCGGCGAGTCCCTGCAATGCCGCCCAACGGATGTCGGTGGCGTCGTGGTGGTGGTCCGGGTCGTCCGTGAGCCGCGCTCCGCACTCGGAGCACAGGCCCAGACAGTCGTCCTGGCACACCGGCTGCATCGGCAGTGCGAGCACCACCGCATCACGCAGCACGGGTTCGAGGTCGAACAAGCCGTCCTCGATGAAGAGCCTGTCCTCGTCTTCCTCGGCGTCGTCGACCGGCTCCGCTTTGGGGCGGCCCCGGTCGTCGGCGTCAGGGTACGAGAACATCTCCTGGAAGTCCGCTTCGAGCACCAGCTCCAGCGGCTCCAGACACCTTACGCACTCCCCCTCGGCCTGTGCACGGGCGGTGCCTGTGACGAGCACACCTTCCATGACCGACTCGAGTCGGAGATCGAGTTCCACCGGGGCGCCTTCCGGCACTCCGATCACTCCCTGGATCCCGAGATCCCGGGGAGCGTCGAACTCGCGGGTCAGGCGCTGCAGCGCACCAGGACGCCGCCCCAGCTCGTGTGTGTCGAACACGAGAGGCTTGCGGTGGTCGAGGCGGGCGTTCAGGGCCGTTCCTGCTTTCGATCTTCTGAGCTCGGGGGATGCTGCCCTACTACGGTGCTGCGGGCAGCTGTGATCGCGGACGTACACGCGACCGAAGAGCCAGGATACTGGAGCATTCGCCCACAGCCCAATCCGGGGCCTTTTCCCGGGCTGCCCCGGTGCTACAGGCCGCGTTCCTGCTCGAAGGCGCGCAGCTGCTCGGCACTGATCATGCCGGTGTCGAAGAGGCTGGTCTCGTCGAGGGCGTATCCCTGCTGGACCTGCTGCTGGTGTTGCTGCTGGGGCTGCTGCGCTGCCTGGTTCGGGTCGTACGGGGCCTGCTGGGTGTCGTAGCCCTGGACGGGGGCCCCGCCCGATTGAGCGTAGTCAAAAGTGGGGGAATACGGATCGGCCTGCTGCTGGTAGCCGTAGGCATCCTGCTGGCCGTAGCCCTGCTGCTGATAGCCGCCGTAGGGGTCGGTCTGCTGCTGGTAGCCGTAGGCCGGCTGCGGTTCCGGCTGGTCGTACGGCTGCTGGACGGGCTGCGCCGCCGCGGCGTCCTGCTCCGCGAGGGCGGTCAGGTCGGCGAGGTAGTCGGCGTCGGAGGAGTGCTGGAACACCGTGGCGTCGTCGGCGAGGGCGCCGAGGTCGTCCGTGGCGATACGGCCGTGCAGCTTCTGGCGGCCGCGGCCGACCGCGTCCAGGGTCTTGGCGAGGACCGCCTCGAAGGCGCCCAGTTTGGTGTCGACGTAGGCGTCGGCGTCGCGGCGCAGGGTCTCGGGGTCGTGGCTGCGCTCGGGGGCGTCCTCGTCCTCGTAGCCGTGCTCGTCGGTGCCGGGCCCGGTGCCGAGGAGCTTCTCGCGGCCGCGGCCGACGGAGCCGAGCGTCTTGGTGAGGACGACCTCGAAGTTCGCGAGCTTGGAGTCGACGTAGTCGTCGGCCTCGGCGCGGACCTCCTCGGCCTCCTTGCGGGCCTCGGCGAGGATGCGGTCCGCCTCGGACTGCGAGCGGCGGGCGATCTCGGTGTCGGAGATCAGCGAGCCGCGCTCGGCGTGCGCGGTGGAGATGATCCGCTCGGCCTCCTGGCGGGCCTGCTCGACCATCTGCTCACGGCCGCCGATCAACTCCTCGGCCTGGGCGAGGGAGTCGGGAAGGGCCCCGCGCACCTCTTCCAGCAGGGCGAGCAGGTCCGCGCGGTTGACCACACACGAGGCCGACATCGGCATCGACCGGGCACTGGAGACCGCCGTGACGATCTCGTCGAGCTTCTTCTGCACGTCCACCGGTTGCTCGCCACTCTCTGCGCTGTGTTGGAGACGGACGGGACGACTGTACGGCCATGAGGTGTCCGCCGGACACCGGGTGACGAGCCGTCAGCGAACCGGTCCCGGAGTCAGTCCTTCCTGAGCCGTTCGCCCAGTGCTTCCAGGACCAGCGGCGGCACCAGGTGGGAGACGTCGCCGCCCCAGGTGGCGACCTCCTTGACCAGGGAGGAGGAGAGGAAGCTGTACGTGGGGTTGGTCGGCACGAACAGCGTCTCGACGCCCGAGAGGCCGTTGTTCATCTGGGCCATCTGCAGCTCGTAGTCGAAGTCGCTGACCGCCCGCAGGCCCTTGACGATGGCCGGAATCTCGCGCTGCTTGCAGAAGTCGACGAGGAGGCCGTGGAAGGCCTCGACCCGGACGTTGCCGTACTCGGCGGTGACCTGGCGGATCAGGTCGATCCGTTCGTCGATCTCGAACAGGCCCTTCTTGGCCTTGTTGATCATGACCGCGACATAGACCTCGTCGTACAGACGAGAGGCGCGGGAAATGATGTCGAGGTGTCCGTTGGTGATCGGGTCGAACGACCCGGGACAGACGGCACGGCGCACTTGTGGTCCCTCGCTCTCCAGTCCGGTCATCGTGCGTCTTCGCACGTAGAGGCGGCGCGACCGTACCAAAACGTTCCCTCGCCGTAGCGACGGGCCCGAAGTGCCTCGAAGCCGTCCGGCCAGGGGAACTCCCCGCCTCTGGTGCTGCGCTCCACGGTGACGAGGGCATCGGCCGCGAGCCAGCCCCCCGAGCGGAGTGTGAGCAGAATCTCCCGAAGATCGTCGTTCGAGACGGCGTACGGGGGATCGAGGAAGACGAGGTCGTACGGGGCTGTCGGCGGTGTCTGGATGATCTGCTGGGCCTTGCCGGCTCTGACCTCCGCGCCGGGCAGGCCGAGGGCCTTCACGTTCTCCCGGACCGTGCGCGCCGCCCGCGCGTCGGCCTCGACGAGGAGGGTGTGGCCCGCGCCCCGGGAGAGGGCCTCCAGGCCCACGGCGCCGGAGCCCGCGTACAGGTCGAGGACGCGTTCGCCACCGAGGGGGCCGCCCAGCAGGGACTGCCAGGTGGAGAAGAGACCCTCGCGTGCGCGGTCGGAGGTGGGGCGGGTGCCGGTGCCCGGCGGGACCGCCAGGCGACGTCCACCGGCTGCGCCGGCGATCACGCGGGTCATCTCGGGGTCCTTGTTCGGGGGCGGGTACCCGTCCAGTCTGGCAGGCGCAGATGTGCGGGTGCGCTCCGGCGGGAGCGGCCGGGGGCCGTGAAGCGTCGCACCCCGGCGGCGGAGCCGCGCACCGGGGGCGCCCCGCGTCCGGGGCGGCCGGCCTCAGCCCTTGTCCAGGTACTGCTCCCGCTCCTCGTCCAGGAGGGCGTCCAGGGCCGTGCGCAGGCCGGGCAGGGTCTCCAGCTCCGGGTCCGCGGCGACCAGGCGGGCCGCCTCCTCGCGCGCCTGCGCGATCACCTCCTCGTCCTCGATGACCGCGAGTACCCGCAGGCTGGAGCGGGCACCGGACTGGGCCTGGCCCAGGACGTCGCCCTCGCGCCGCTGTTCGAGGTCGATCCGGGAGAGCTCGAAGCCGTCGAGGGTGGCGGCGACGGCGTTGAGGCGCTGGCGGGCCGCGCTCGCCTCCGGCATCTCGGAGACCAGGAGGCACAGTCCCGGCGCCGAGCCCCGGCCGACGCGACCGCGCAGCTGGTGCAGCTGGGAGACGCCGAAGCGGTCGGCATCCATGATCACCATCGCGGTGGCGTTCGGGACGTTGACGCCGACCTCGATGACGGTCGTGGCGACCAGGACGTCGGTGTCGCCCGCGGCGAAACGGCGCATGACGGCGTCCTTGTCGTCGGGGGGCATGCGGCCGTGCAGGACCTCGACCCCGAGGCCGTGCAAGGGCCCCTTGGCGAGCTGGTCGGCGATGTCCAGGACGGCGAGCGGCGGCCGCTTCTCGGCCTCGTCCTCGGGGGACTTCTTCTTGGCGCCGGCCTTCCTCGGGCTCCCCGGTTCGTCGACGTCGTCGCCGATGCGCGGGCAGACCACGTACGCCTGATGGCCGTTGCCGACCTCCTCGCGGACCCGCTCCCAGGCGCGGGCCAGGAAGTGCGGCTTGTCGGCTGCCGGGACGACATGGCTGGCGATCGGCGAGCGGCCGGCCGGGAGCTGGTCGAGGACGGACGTCTCCAGGTCGCCGAAGACGGTCATTGCGACGGTGCGCGGAATGGGCGTGGCCGTCATGACGAGCAGGTGCGGGGGCTGTTTGCCCTTGCCGCGCAGAGCGTCGCGTTGTTCGACGCCGAAGCGGTGCTGTTCGTCGACGACGACCAGCCCGAGGTCGTGGAAGCGGACCTTGTCCTCGATCAGCGCGTGCGTGCCGATCACGATGCCGGCCTCTCCGGTGACGAGGTCGAGCAGTGCCTGCCTGCGGGCGGCCGTGCCCATGGACCCGGTCAGCACCACGACCTTGGTGGCCCGCTCGGATCCGCCGAGCATCCCGCCCTCGGCCAGCTCGCCCATCATCTCGACGACGGAACGGTGGTGCTGCTGGGCGAGGACCTCGGTGGGGGCGAGCATGGCGGCCTGCCCGCCGGCGTCGACCACGGCGAGCATGGCGCGCAGGGCGACCAGGGTCTTGCCCGAACCGACCTCGCCCTGCAGCAGCCGGTGCATCGGATGGTCCGTCGCCAGGTCGTCGAAGATCTCCTTCGAGACCTTCTGCTGGCCTTCGGTGAGGGTGAAGGGGAGCCGGGCGTCGAAGGAGGTCAGCAGGCCGTCGGCGGCGGGCTCGCGGGGAACGGCCGGGAGTTGGGCGTCGGCGTGGCGTCGGCGGGCGAGGGCGACCTGGAGGACGAACGCCTCGTCCCACTTCAGCCGCGCGCGGGCGTCGGCGATGTCCGCCTTGGTGTGGGGGCGGTGGATCTTCAGCAGGGCCTCGGGGAGGGAGACCAGGCCACGGCCGTCGCGCAGCGAGTCCGGGAGGGGGTCGATCACCTCCTGTGCGCTGGGCAGGACGGTCTGGATCGCCTTGCCGATCTTCCAGGACTCCAGTTTCGCGGTGGCGGGGTAGAGCGGGATGAGGGCGCCGGCCCAGGTCTCGACCGATTCCCCGGTGTCGGCCCGCAGCAGTTCGTAGGCCGGATGGGCCAGCTGGAGGCGGCGGTTGAAGACCGAGACCTTGCCCGAGAACATCGCGCGCGTGCCCGGCAGGAGATCCTTGTGGGGTTTGTGGACGCCGCTGCCGAAGAAGACCAGCTGGAGCCGGCCGCTGCCGTCGGTGATGGTCACCTCCAGGCGCTGGCCCTTGCCCCGGGGGGCCTTGGCCGAGGCGAAGCTGTGCAGCCGGGCGTCGGCGACCTGGGCGACCACGGTGACGTGCTCGTCCATGGGGAGGTCGGCGAGGTGGGTGAGCTGGCCGCGCTCCTCGTATCTGCGGGGGTAGTGGTGCAGGAGGTCGCCGACGGTATGCAGGCCGAGGTGCTCGGCCATCACCTTCGCGGTGGCGGGGCCGAGCACTGACTTCAGTGGCTGTTGCAGTGGTTCTTTCAGCGCGGGCACGAGATCCATTGCACACCACGCCACTGACATTGCCGTATACGTGTCCCGAAACCCCTGGTCAGACGGCTCGTTCGGGCTCTAGGATGACGCGCCCCGGCCATCATCCGCGGTCACCGCCCCACCGGGACCGCCCGACCCCGCGCCGTGCTCCTCCCCCAGCCCGCGGCGCTGCAGCGATGGACTCCCAGACCTCACAGTCATCCCAGCCGCCTCATACGTTCCAGGTCGACCTGCGTGGTCTGGTGGACCTGCTGTCCCATCACCTCTACTCGAGCCCCAAGGTCTACCTGCGGGAACTCCTCCAGAACGCCGTGGACGCGATCACCGCCCGGCGGGCCGAGGAGCCCGATGCCCCGGCGCGGGTGCGGCTGTTCGCGGCCGAGGGCCGGCTGCGGGTGGAGGACTCGGGCGTCGGGCTCACCGAGGCCGACGTGCACAGCCTGCTGGCGACGATCGGGCGCAGCTCCAAGCGCGCCGAGGGGCTCCAGGAGGTCCGTTCGGACTTCCTCGGGCAGTTCGGCATCGGGCTGCTGGCCTGTTTCGTGGTGGCCGAACGGATCCGCGTGGTCAGCCGCAGCGCGCGCACGCCGGACGCGCCGCCGGTGGAGTGGACGGCACGCGACGACGGCTCCTACACCGTGCGGACGCTGCCTCACGAGGAGCGCCCCGAGCCTGGTACCACCGTGCATCTGGTGGCGCGGGCCGGTGCCGGCGAGTGGCTCACGCAGGGGCGGGTGCTGGCCCTGGCCCGGGACTTCGGATCGCTGCTGCCCTACGACGTCCGGGTCGGCGAGGAGGCGGTGACCGATCTGCCGGCGCCCTGGAACCGGTCCTACCCCTCCCCCGCCAACCGGCGGGTGGCCCTGGCCCGGCACTGTCACGAGCTGTTCGGCTTCACGCCGTTGGACTCGGTGGAGCTGGACCTTCCGGTGGCGGGGGTCCGCGGGGTGGCGTACGTGCTGCCGTCGGCGGTCAGCCCGGCGCAGCGCGCCGGTCACCGGGTGCACCTCAAGGGAATGCTGCTGACCGAGCGGGGCGAACAGCTGCTGCCCGACTGGGCGTTCTTCGTGCGCTGCGTCCTGGACACCGACAGCCTGCGGCCGACGGCCTCACGGGAGTCGCTGTACGAGGACGAGACGCTGGCGGCGGTCCGGGAGGCGCTGGGGGAACGGATCCGGTCGTGGCTGACGGGTCTGGCGGCCGGTGATCCGAACCGGCTGGCTGCCTTCCTGGAGGTGCACCACCTCGGCGTGAAGTCCCTGGCGCGGCACGACGAGGAGATGCTGCGCACGATGCTGCCGTGGCTGCCCTTCGAGACGACCGACGGACGGCTGTCGCTGGAGGAGTTCGCGCAGCGGCACCCGGTGGTGCACTTCACGCGGACCGTGGAGGAGTACCGGCAGGTCGCGCCGATCGCGTCCGCGCAGGGCGTCGGGGTGGTCAACGGCGGTTACACGTACGACAGCGAGCTGGTCGAGGCGCTGCCGTCGGTGCGGCCGGGGACGGTGGTCGCCGAACTGGACGCCGACACCGTGACCGCCCACCTGGACACCGTCGCCGCGGCCGACGAGCCGGCGCTGGCGGGCTTCCTGGCGGCCGCGCGGGCGAAGCTCGACCCGCTGGGCTGCGATGTCGTCCTGCGGGCCTTTCACCCGTTGTCGGTGCCCGCGCTGCATCTCGACGACCGGGGGGCCCGGCACGAGCAGGCACGCGCGCAGGCCGAGGCGCAGGCCGACGACCTGTGGGCGGGCATTCTGGGCTCGCTGCGCGGGAGCGCCCCGCGCGCGCGTCTGGTGCTCAACCATCTCAACCCGCTGATACGGCGGATCAGTTCGTTGAACGATCCCGAGCTGATCGGCACCGCCACGGAGTCGCTGTACGGGCAGGCGCTGCTGATGGCACAGCGCCCGCTGCGGCCCGCGGACTCGGCGCTGCTGAACCGGGCGTTCATCGGCCTCCTGGAATGGGCCACGCACGGGGAGTCGGCGCCCGGGGAGCCGACCGAGGAACAGGGCGGTCACTGATGAGCGAGATCACGGACTTCGACTCCCTCCGCCGGGCGATGGCGGAGAACGGCGAGCAGCCGGAGGGCCCGGCCCGCAACGCGCGCGCGGAGCAGCTGCTGGTGGAGGCCGAGAGGCTCGGCATCCCGCTCGCCGTGATCGAGGCGCTCGGGCACCAGCTGAAGGTCTACAACTACAGCTCCGAGAAGGCGAAGATGTTCGTCCCGTTCGCGCGGCTGCTGCGCATGTGGGACGAGCGGCCCGAGGACTTCGACGAGTACGAGACGCACTCGCTGCACTGGGTCTTCAAGTGGATGTCGGCCGGCATGCTCGACCAGCCGCACGTACCGCTGGCGTCCGTCGAGAAATGGCTCGGCGAGATGGAGCACCGCTACCGGCTCGCCGGGCACTCCACGCGGGCGGTGCGCAGCGCCGAGTTCAGCGTGGCCGCGCACGTCGGCGACGTGGAGCGGGCGGAGCGGGCGTTCTCCGCGTGGCTGGCCGCGGACCGGGACACCATGGCCGACTGTCACGCGTGCGAGCTGCACGGACAGGGCTGGTGGCAGGCTGAGCGGGGCCGCGACGCGGAGGCGCTCGCGCTGTGGGCGCCGGTCCTGGAGGGCGAGTACACGTGCGCGCACGAGCCGCACACGGTGCTCGCGTCGTCCCTGGTGCCGTTGCTGCGCCTCGGTCGCCCGGAGGAGGCCCGCGCGCACCATCTGCGGGGCTTCCGGCTGGTGCGGTCCATGGAGAGCATGCGGGGCGCCTACGCCGACCACGTCGAGTTCTGCGCGCTGACCGGCAACGAGGCGCGGGGCCTGGAGCTGCTCGCGGAGCGGCCCGCGTACTTCACGGACGAGGGGCATCCGCACAGCAAGCTGGAGTTCCTGAGCGTGGTGGTGCTGCTCATGGAGCGTCTGTCCGAGCTCGGTCTCGCCGGTCAGCGGGTGCCCGGGCCGGCCGGGCGGGAGTGGACGGCGCTGGAACTCGCGGAGCACGCGCGCGCGGAGGCCCTGGCGCTGGCCGCGCGCTTCGACGAGCGCAACGGCACGTCGTACGTCAGCGACCGGGCACGCGCGCGTATGTCCCGGCAGCCCCTGGTGGAACGGCTGCCGCTGGGCGTACGGGCGGCTCGTCCCGCCTCCGCCGTGGCCGCGGCGGCGCCCGGGGCGGCCGCTCCGGCTCCGGCTGCGGAGGCCGTCGAACCTGATCTGGCGGTCCTGCTCGCCGAGGCCCAGCGGCTGTCCGACACGCTCCAGCCGCATGCCGTCGAGGCGTGGGCGCGGGTGGCCCGGCTGGCCGAGGAGGTGGAGGGCGTCGAGCTGGAGGCGCGGCACCGCGCGGAGATCGCCGACCACGAGGCGATAGGTCTCGGTCCCGACGGCGCCGAAGCGTTCGAGCACGCCGCCGAGCTGTACGCGCGGGCGGGCGACCCCGGCGAGGCCCTGGCGGCACGCGCGCGTGCCGCGTACGTCCGTGCGCTGACCGGCGAGATCGACGAGGCGCTGGCGGCGGTCGCCGAGCCGTACGACCGGGTGCTCGCGCTGTACGCCGAGGGCGACACGGCGGTGCCGCAGGCGGCGGGTGTGCTGATGGGCCGGGCGCGGATCCTGATGCGGCGCGTCCACGAGGCCGAGGGGGAGGTCGTCGACGAGGCGGTCCTCGCGGAGGCGGAGGCGGCGGTGCGCGAGCTTCTGGCGCTCGTCGAAGGGCGCGCGGGGACCGACGTACGGCTCGCCGCCCGGGTCGCCGAGGGGCACGCGATGCTGGCGGAGCTGGCGACGCACTCCGGGAACCCGGAGGCGGGCGCGGAGCTGTTCGCGCGGGCCGCGGCGGAGTTCATCGCGACGGGTCTGCCGTGGTTCGCCGTGGAGTACGAGGCCCGGCTGGCCGGTCTCGCCCATCAGCTGGGTGACATGCGGGAGGCCGAGCGGGCCCTGCGGGCGGCCCTGGAGCACGGCGGACCGTATCTGGAGGCGGTCGGCCGGGCCCAGCTGCACCTCCAGCTCGCCGAGGTCGTCGGGGGCCGCGGGGAGGCCGAGGAGGCCGCGGAACACGCCCTGGAGGCGGCGCACTGGGCGGACGAGGCGGGTGCGGGCCCCACGCTCGGCGCGTGGGCGCGGCACCAGCTCGGCGGGTTCCTGGTGCGCCAGGGCCGCTGGGCCGAGGCCGCGGAGGTGCTGGAGTCCGCGCTGGCGGAACTGACCGCCGAGACGCACGGCGACGGCGCGGTCGTCCAGACGCAGTGGTGGCTGGGTGACTGTCTGAGCGAGCTCGGGGAACACCGGGACGCCGCCGAACGCCGGCTCCAGGCCGCCGAGATCGCCCGGCACTGGCCCGAGCAGCACGACCACGCGACCCTCGCCCACCTGGCCGCCGAGTCGCTCGGCCAGGCCGGTCTGCGCACCGAGGCGGACCAGGCCTACGCCCGCGCGGGCGAGCTGTGGCGCGGCCTCGGCAACGTCCACGGGCTCGTCCGCTCGCTGCGCGCCCGCGCGTGGCTCGCCCTGCGCACCGAGGACGGGACGGACGCGGCACGCGACCTGATGACGAGTGCCGTGGAGGAGTGCGCGGACGCGTTCGACACGGCGGACGACGACGAGGCGCGGCTGCGGCTCGTCTCCGAACTCGGCCACACCCACCGCCAGTTCGGTGACCTGCTCGCCCGTTCCGCCGCCGAGGACGCCGACGACGACTCGATCCGGGCGACCCTGGACGAGGCGCTCTCCCAGATGGCCGAGGCCGTCGCGGTGTTCGTCGCCCTGGGCGAGGGCACTGTGCACGCCAGGACCGGCGCGGAGCTGGCCGCGGGCTGGCTGGAGACCGACCTGGGACGCCCCGCGGCTGCGGCGGCACGCGCGCGTGCGGTGCTGCGGGCCTACGCCGATGCCGATGCCGCTGCCGAGGGCGGCCCGGACGCCTACAGCGGCGGCGACGAGGGCGGGAACGGGGCGGACGAGACGGTGCGGGCGCGGCGGGCCGAGGCGGAGCAGTTGTTGCAGGCGGCGGAGGAACAGAAGGATCGTTGAACGACCCGGGCGGACGGTCGTCGGGGACCGCTCGTGACCCGGCCGTCCGCCCGCCTCGCCTCCTGACGCACCCGCACGTCACCACCCGTGCGGCACCCCTACCGCACCCCCTGCGTCACCTCTTCCTCCACCTACTCCACTCCGATCAACACCAGCGCACCCTGCCGTCCTCCGCGGTACACCACCGTGTCCACGGCGAGGTAGGCCTCCCGCACCCGTGCCTCCAGGCGCTCGGCGACACCTTCGGGCGCCTCGTCGCCGAGCACCAGGGTGACGAGTTCGCCGCCCGCAGCCAGCATGCGGTTCAGGACGGTCTCGGCGGCGGTGGTGACGTCGGAGCCGATGACGGCCACGTCGCCGTCGATCAGCCCGAGGACGTCACCGGCCTGGCAGATGCCGGCCATGGTCCACGACTGGCGCTCGGCGACGGTGACCTCGGCGTACCGGGTGGCGCCCGCCGCCGAGGTCATGGAGACCACGTCCTCGTCGAAGCGGCGGTCCGGCTCGTGCACGGCCAGCGCGGCGATCCCCTGGACCGCGGACCGGGTGGGGATCAGCGCCACCCGGATGCCCTCCGTGCGGGCCTGCTCGGCGGCCGCGGCGGCGGTGTGCCGCAGATCGGCGTCGTTGGGCAGCAGCACGACCTCACGCGCGTGTGCCCGTCGTACGGCCTCGACGAGCTCTCCGCTGGCGGGCGGCTCCCCGGGGCGCGCGAGCACGGTGGTCGCGCCCGCCTCGGTGTACAGCCCGGCCAGGCCCTCGCCGGGCACCACGGCGACGACCGCCCGCTGGACGCGCTCGCGCGGCGGACGCTCGCCACCGCGTGTGTGCGCGTCGTCGGCGCCGAAGTGGGTGATGCGGATCCGGTACGGCCGGCCCGCCTCGACGCCCGCCTCCACGGCGGCGCCCGCGTCGTCCACGTGCACGTGCACGTTCCACAGGCCGTCGCCGCCGACCACGACCAGCGAGTCGCCCAGGGCGTCCAACCGCTGCCGCAGCCGCGCCACGGCCGTGTCCTCGGCCTCCAGCAGATAGATCACCTCGAAGGCGGGACCGCCTCCACCGCCCTCGCCGCCCTCGAGGCCCTCGCCGCCCTCGAGGCCCTCGCCGTCCGGCCCGTCGTCGGCGCGGTCCGCCGCCCGCGCGGCCTCCACGCGCCCGTGGGCCGCGGCAGCGGCAGCGGCAGCGGCTGCAGACACGGCGCCCGAGAGCTCCGGCACCTCCCCGGTGAACGTCTCCACCAACGCCGCGAGGACCGCGACCAGCCCCCGGCCGCCCGCGTCCACCACTCCCGCGCGCTCCAGGACGGCCAGCTGGCCCGGGGTGGCGGCGAGCGCCACGCACGCCCCCCGGTAGGCCGCCCTGGCGACCGTCCCGCAGTCCCCCTCGGCTCCCTCCGCCGCGTCGGCGGCGGCCGAGGCGACCGACAGCACGGTGCCCTCGACGGGGTGGGCGACGGCCTGGCGGGCGGAGTCGGCCGCGTGCCGAAGGGCCAGGCCCAGCCCGTCCCCGTCGGTGTGCGGGGTCTCACCCTCGGCGGTGAGCACCTGGGCCATGCCGCGCAGCAGCTGCGCGAGGATCGTCCCCGAGTTCCCGCGCGCCCCGATGAGCGCGCCGTGCGCCATCGCGCGCGCGGCGTCGGCGAGAGAGGGCTTCCCGGCGGGCACGGAGCCGGCACCGGAACCGGCCTCGTGACCGGCGAACACCGCCTCGACGGCGGTCGCCGCGGACTCGACGGTCAGGTAGAGGTTGGTGCCGGTGTCCCCGTCCGCGACCGGATAGACGTTGATCGCGTCGATCTCCTCGCGCGCCCGGCCCAGCGCCGTGAGCGCCAGGCCGCACCAGGTGCGCACCGCGAGAGCATCGAAGAATGTCTGCGGCACCTGCGCCACCTGCGCCTCCTTGGACTGCTGGACTGGACGCAGCGTAGACCCCGGGCAGGTGTCCGCCGGAAAGCGGGCCGGGCAGGAGCGGGCGGGGACCGACCGGGGCGGGGGGCAGGGCCCTGAGCAGCCATGGTAGTTTCGTTGCACTGGCGCAGTCGTTGTATGCTGCTCCGGTTGCCCGATCCGCATCGGGCCATCCCCCTGGCAGCGCCACTCAGATCCTAGATCCTGATCCCGGCATGCCGGGATCATCCGTAAGTGCATCTGAAGTCTTTGGAGTGACCCGTGGCTGCCAACTGCGACGTCTGTGGCAAGGGGCCGAGCTTCGGCAACAACATCTCGCACTCGCACCGCCGTACGTCCCGTCGCTGGAACCCCAACATCCAGCGCGTCCGTACCGTGGTGGGCGGGACGCCGAAGCGCGTGAACGCTTGCACCTCGTGCATCAAGGCCGGCAAGGTCTCGCGCTGACGCACATCCCCCCACTCTCGACTCCGCTCGAGCCGGGGGGACCCCCAACGCGCGCGGCCACTGCTGGTTCGCTGCATAGAGCCGGTCCACCCAGGTGGGCCGGCTTTCTGCTGCGCCCGGATCCGGGTGCCCCGGATCGCGCCGCCTCTGATCGCGCCGCCTCTGATCGCGGTGCCCCAGACCGCGGTGCCCTTGATCCCGGTGCCCTTGATCCCCATGCCTCCGGATCTCGATGTCCGGGCTCCCGCCTCCTGCCAGACTCCGGGGAATGCGCTTCGGCATCCTGGGCACCCTCGACCTCCGCACCGGCGACGGCACACCCGTCGACCCGGGCGGTCCCCGTCCCCGCGCCCTGCTCAGCCTCCTGCTGGTCGAGGCCGGCCGTGGCGTCTCCGTGGAGCGCCTGACCGACGGTCTGTACGGCGCCGAGCCGCCCTCCGGAGCGGGCAACGCGCTCCAGTCCCAGATCTCCCGGCTGCGCCGCCGCCTGGCCCCGCACGTTCAGATCGAGGCCACCCCCGCCGGCTACCGGCTGGCCGTCCCGCCCGACGCCGTCGACCTCCACCGCTTCGAGCGGCTGACCGGCCAGGGGCGGGCCGCTCTCGCCGCCGGGGACCCTGCCGGAGCGGCCACCCTGCTGCGCGAGGCCCTGGCCCTCTGGCGCGGCCCCGCCCTGCCCGACCTCCCCGACGCGCACGCCGAGCGGGCCCGGCTCGACGCACTGCGGCTGAGCGCCGTACAGGACCGGGTCGAGGCGGATCTCCTGCTCGGCGCCGGGTCCGACCTGGTGTCCGAGCTGCGGGGCCTGCTGACCGCGCACCCGCTGGGCGAGCGGCTGTACGGACAGCTGATGAGGGCCCTGCACGCGGGCGGGCAGCCCGCCGAGGCGCTCACGGTGTTCGAGGAGGCCCGCAGGGTCCTCGCCGAGGAGTTGGGCGCCGACCCGTCACCCGAGCTGGCCGCGCTCCACCTGGAGCTTCTCCGGGGCGGCGGGTCCGGTCGGTCCTCCCTGCCCGTGCAGCTCACCCGCTTCGTCGGCCGCGAGAGCGAACTGGCCCGGATCGCCGAGGCGCTGTCCGGGGCGCGGCTCGTCACCCTCACCGGACCGGGCGGCGCCGGAAAGACGCGGCTGGCGATCGAGGCGGCACGCGCGCGTGCCGAGGCGCCGCTCCGCCCCTCCCCCTCGGCGGCTCGTGAGGACGTGTGTTTCGTCGAGTTGGCGCCGCTCGCCGACGGAGCGCGGATCCCGTACGCCGTGCTCGCGGCGCTCGGGGTGCGTGAAGGGTTCCGTACGCCCGCCGGGGACGGCGCGGGCCGGCTGTCGGCGGTGCTGGAGGACCGCGAGCTGCTGCTGGTGCTCGACAACTGCGAGCACCTGGTCGAGGACGCGGCCCGGCTGACGGCCCTGCTGCTCGCGTTCTGCCCAGGGGTGCGTGTGCTGGCGACGAGCCGGGAGTCTCTCGGGATCACCGGCGAGGTGCTCGTCCCGGTGCCGCCGCTGCCGCCGGATCCCTCGGTGCGGCTGTTCCTGGACCGCGCGCGTGCCGTGCGGCCCGGTTTCGACGGCCACGCGCGTGTGCCGGGCATCTGCGCGGCCCTCGACGGGCTGCCGCTGGCGATCGAGCTGGCGGCGGCCCGGCTGCGCACCCTGACCCCGGACGAACTGGCCGACCGGCTCGACGACCGGTTCCGGCTGCTGTCCCGCGGTGATCGTTCCAAGGCGCCCCGGCACCGCACCCTGCGCGCCGTCGTGGAGTGGAGCTGGGACCTGCTGGACGAGGAGGAGCGGGAGCTGGCCCGCCGGTTCACGGTGTTCTGCGGGGGTGCCACGCTGGACGCGGTGGAGACGGTGTGCGGGCTGCCGTACCCGGAGGACCTGCTGGCCTCGCTGGTGGAGAAGTCCTTCCTGGAGGTGACCGAGAGCCCGGCGGCGGCCGAGGGCCGGTACCGCATGCTGGAGACGATCCGGGTGTTCGCCGCGGAGAAATGCGCGGGTGAACCGGCCCTGCGGGACGCGCACGCCCGCTATTTCCTGCGGCTGGCCGAGCGGGCGGAACCCTGTCTGCGCGGCCAAGACCAGCTCCCCTGGCTTGCCCGGCTGGACGCCGAGCACGACAACCTGGACGCGGCCATGGGGCTCCTGACCGCCACCGACCCCTCCGCCGCCCTGCGGCTCATGGCGACGCTCACCTGGTTCCGTCGGCTGCGCGGGCAGCACGGCGAACAGCTGCCGCAGGCCCGCGCGCTGCTGACGGCCGTGGGGGACGAGCCGGCCGGCGAGCCGACCGAGGACTACGCGCTCTGCCTGATGAACACCGTCGCCGGGCGGGGCGACGACCCCGACGAGGCGGTGCGCGTCGCGCGCGCGGTGGCCGTGATGCGGTCCCTGGACCGGCCGCTGCGGCTGCCGTTCACCGTGATCGTGTGGTCGCTCACCGGCGGCCCCCTGCTCGCCGCGGACGAGCAGGTCCGCCTCCAGGTCGGCGAGGAGCCGTGGGGTCACGCACTGCTCGACCTCGGCCTGGCCTACCAGGAGCTCTACGCCGGCCGCGCGACCGCCGCGGAGGCCTCCTTCGCCCGTGCCCTGGAGGGCTTCCGGGCCACCGGCGACCGCTGGGGCATGGCGAACTGCCTCGATCCGCTGGCCCTGTTCGCCGACGGCCGCGGCGACCACGCGCGCGCACTGGAACTGCTCGACGAGGGGCTGGCGTACGTCCGGGAACTGGAGGCCCCGGAGGAGATCGCGGACCTGCTGCGTTCCCGCGCGGCCGTGCTGCTGCACCAAGGTGACGCCGAGGAGGCGGCCGCGCACTTCACCCGCTCCGCGGCCCTGGCCCGCACGGCGGGTGTGCCCGACAAGGTGGCCGGCGCCCGGCGGGGCCTCGGTGACGTGGCCCGGCTGTCCGGCGACACCGCCCACGCGCGCGTGCACTACGAGAGCGGTCTGGAGCTGTGCACCGCCACCTGGTTCAGCACGGGCGAGACGGTACGGCTCCTCGTCGGGCTGGGGCGCACTGCCGCTGCGGAGGGACAGGACGAAACGGCCCGCGAGTGGTTCGAGCAGGCCCGTGCACCGGCACTGGAGTCGTTCGACGTCCTGGCACTGGCCGATCTGGCCGACGCCCTGGCCTCCGTCGCCCCGCGACCCGAACGCGCGGCCGAACTCCTGGGCGCCGCCGCGGGCCTGCGGGGCACGGTCCTCCTCGGCGACCCCGATGTCGTCCGCACGGTGAACGACGTCCGCGCAAGGCTGTCCCCGCAGGCGTACGACACGGCCTTCGCGCGGGGCCGCAGCCTGCGGTCGGCGGCGGTCGGCGAACCGCAGCGGTCGGCGGACGGGCGGTAGGCGGGCGGTAGGCAGGCGGTAGGGAAACGGTCAGCGGTCGCCGCGAGGCTGCCGGGCATGACGAAGACCCGCAACAGCCTCGGCCACTTGTCCGTCCTGATCTCCGGCGCGAGCGTCGCCGGCCCGGCGCTCGCGCTCAACCTGGCCCGGTACGGCGCCCGCGTCACCGTGGTCGAGCGGTCCACGGATCTGCGCGCGGGCGGCTTCGCCGTCGACTTCCGGGGGCACGTCCACCGCGGGATCCTCACCTCCATGGGCATCTGGGACGAGATCCACGCCCGTAAGACCCGCATGGGCCGCCAGATCGTCGTCGCCGAGGACGGCTCGCCGCGCGTGGACCTGCCGGCCGAGATGATGAGCGGTGACGTCGAGATCCTCCGCGGCGACCTCGCGCAGATCATGTACGAGCGCACCCGGGACCACGTCGAGTACGTCTTCGGCGACTCGATCGCCGGCCTCACGGACACCGCCGCGGGTGTCGACGTGACCTTCGAGGAGAACGCGCCGCGCCGCTTCGACCTCGTGTTCGGCGCCGACGGCCTGCACTCGAACACCCGTCGGCTGGTCTTCGGCGACGAGTCCCGCTGGCTGCGCTTCTTCGATCACTACGTGGCCGCCTTCGAGGTCCCCAACCACCTGGGCCTGGACCGTACCGGCCGGCTGTACAGCGAGCCGAGCCGCGCGATCGCCCTGGGCAACTACGACGGCGACCCCGAACGCGCCGGCGCGCTGCTGGTCTTCCGTTCGGAGCAACTCGCCTACGACCGGGGGGACATCGCCGCGCAGAAGCGGATCCTGGCCGAGCGGTTCGCGGGAATGGGCTGGGAGGGGCCGAGGGTGCTCGATGCGCTCGCGGACGCCGACCGGCTGTACTTCGACGCGATCGCGCAGATCCACGTCGACCGCCTCGCCGAGGGCCGGGTGGCCCTGCTGGGGGACGCCGGGTACGGCGCGACCATGGGCGGCATGGGGACGGGCGCGGCCATCGTCGGCGCCTACGTCCTGGCCGGTGAGCTGGCCCTCGCGGGCGGCGACCACCGGACCGCGTTCGCCGGGTACGAGAACAGGATCCGGTCCTTCGCCAGGGGCTGCCAGAAGATCTCCGGCAACGCGGGCCCCTTCCTCGCCCCGCCGACCGAACGGCGCATCCGCAACCGGGACCGGATGTACCGGCTGCTCGGCTCGCCGCTGCTGGCCGGTGTCTTCAAACGGCTCACCGAGAAGGCGGCGACCGACATCAGGCTCCGGCCGTACCCCGGGTGAGATCCCAGCCGTGATCCACGGGGCCGATGCCGGCGCCGAGTGCGAACCCGGCGGCGATCGCCCCGGTGACGTAACGCTTGGCCGCCGCCACCGCCTGCGGTACGGAGCTCCCCTTCGCCAGCTGTGCCGCGATCGCGGACGCGAGGGTGCAGCCCGTGCCGTGCGTGTGCCGGTTGTCGTACCTCGACGCCCGCAGCCAGTGCTCCTCGTGCCCGTCCGTCAGCAGGTCGACGGCGGCACCGGGGAGATGGCCGCCCTTGATGAGCGCCCAGCGCGGCCCGTACGCCAGCACGGCGGCCGCCGCGTCCCGCAGCTGCTCCTCCGACTCGACCCGTACGCCGGTCAGTTGGGCCACCTCGTCGAGGTTGGGGGTGGCGACGGTGGCCACCGGCAGCAGTTTCGTCCGTACGGAGTCCAGCGCGGTGGCGGCCAGCAGCGGATCCCCGTGCTTGGAGACCCCGACCGGGTCGACGACGACGGGAGCACCGGCGCCCGCGAGCAACTCGGCTACCGCCTCGACGAGTTCGGCGGAGGCGAGCATGCCCGTCTTCACCGCCTGGACGCCGATGTCGTCGACGACGCTGCGGTACTGGGCGCGCACCGCCTCCACCGGCAGCTCCCAAGCCCCTTGTACGCCTTGGGAGTTCTGCGCGGTGACCGCCGTGATCACGCTCATGCCGTGCACGCCGAGCGCGAGCATCGTCTTCAGGTCGGCCTGGATCCCGGCCCCGCCGCCGGAGTCGGAGCCGGCGACGGTCAGCACCCGGGGCGGGGTCCCGGGCGCGCTCACGACTCCATGTCCGCGTCCCCGAAGTGGTCCCAGCCGCCCTTGCTGGTCCAGGGCGCCCCGTCGACCGTCACCTGGGGCAGGGCGGACGGGTTGAGGACCTCGCCGATCACCTTCCAGCGGGCGGGCAGCTTCACGTCCGGCGGGAAGGTCGCCACGATCGCGTGGTCCTCTCCCCCGGTCAGCACCCACTGCATCGGGTCGACGCCGACGGCCTGCCCGATGTCGTTCATCTGGGTGGGGATGTCTATGGCGCCGGAGCGGATGTCGATCCGGACCTTGCTGGCCTCGGCGATGTGCCCGAGGTCGGCGATGAGCCCGTCGCTGACGTCGCACATCGCCGTCGCGCCGAGCGAGGCCGCGGCCGGACCCGCGTGGTAGGGCGGCTCGGGACGCCGGTGGGCCTCCACGAAGGCGCGGGGCGAGCGGAAGCCGCGGGAGAGGACCGCGTACCCGGCGGCGGACCAGCCCAGCCAGCCGGTCACCGCGACGAGGTCACCGGGCTGGGCGCCGCCCCGGGTGACGGGTTCCTGGTTGCGCAGGTCGCCGAGCGCGGTGATCGACACCATGATCGTGTCGCCCCGTACGACGTCGCCTCCGACCACCGAGGCGCCGGCGACCTGGCACTCGTCGCGCAGGCCGTCCATCATCTCGGACGGCCAGGTGACCGGCAGTTCGGCGGGCACGACCAGGCCGAGCAGCAGGGCCGTCGGCACCGCGCCCATGGCGGCGATGTCGGCGAGGTTCTGCGCGGCGGCCTTACGGCCCACGTCGTAGGCCGTGGACCAGTCGCGGCGGAAGTGCCGGCCCTCCAGCAGGATGTCGGTGCTGGCCACGACCCGGCGGTCGGGCGCGGCGACCACCGCGGCGTCGTCGCCGGGGCCGACCCGTACCGCGGGGGTGGTGGTGAGACGGGAGGTGAGCTCCCTGATGAGCCCGAACTCCCCGAGCTCACCAACAGTGCCCTTCATTGCCCTTTCGCCCCTTCTGTACCTGTCCGTGCCCGGTCGCGCGTAACCAGTGTCCTCGATACGGTCGAGTCAGCCGTCAACTTCTGTCCTGCCCGCACCCCGGCGCGCGAGCCGTGGTGCGCGCAGGTCTCCCCGCGGCGAGCGGCGACGCGATACCGTGGCGTTCCTTTTCCCCACATGATCCTCGTGGCCGCCCTGGAGGTTCCGTGGTACAGGCGTACATCCTGATCCAGACCGAGGTCGGCAAAGCGTCGACCGTCGCCGAGGAGATCGGCAAAATCCCTGGCGTCGTCCAGGCCGAGGACGTGACGGGACCCTATGACGTGATCGTGCGTGCCCAGGCCGACACCGTGGACGACCTCGGTCGCATGGTGGTCGCCAAGGTCCAACAGGTGGACGGAATCACCCGCACCCTGACCTGCCCGGTCGTGCATCTGTAGCCCCCGTCTAACCTTGGCCGGTGAACCTTTTCCGTCACCGGCCCATCGGCCTGCCCTCGCTCGCCCTCCTGCTGCTCGCGGTGGGCTGCTCCTCAGCAGACGGTGACACGTCGGCGGCGGTTCCCAGCCCCTCGGCATCGGTCACGAAGCTGTGCCGAAACCTGGACGAGGCGCTGCCGTCCACCGTGGACGACCTCGGCCGCGGGGATCCCTCACCCGCGTCCGCGCTGACCGCGGGCTGGGGGAACCCGGCGATCATACTGCGCTGTGGTGTCGAACGACCCGAGAAGATGAGCGACGAGAGCGCCGACGCGGTCGAGGTGGACGGCGTGGGGTGGCTGCTGGAAGAGCGGGACGGCGGGGCGTTCCGGTTCACCACCACCCTGCGCAGGGCGTACGTCGAGGTGACGATCCCGAAGGACCGCGCGGGAGACGGCATGGCGCCGCTCGTCGACCTGGCGCCCTCCGTCAAGAAGGCGATCCCCGAAGGGATCGCCGACTAGGAGGAGTCCTGGTTCGAGACCGGGTCAGCGCAGTCCGGTGGACCTGCGCAGGGCCGCCTGGACGAGGCGGTCCACCAGCTCGGGGTAGCCGATGCCGGTCGCCTGCCACATCTGCGGGTACATCGAGATCGGCGTGAAGCCGGGCATCGTGTTGATCTCGTTGATGACGAACTCGCCCTCGTCCGTGAGGAAGAAGTCCGCCCGGACCAGGCCCTCGCAGGACGCCGCCTCGAAGGCCTCCACCGCCAGCCGGCGGACCTGCGCCGTCTCCTCGTCCGTCAGCGGCGCCGGGACGATCCCCGGGGTCGAGTCGATGTACTTGGCGTCGAAGTCGTAGTAGGCGTGCGCGTCCGGCGGCGGGATCTCGGCCGGGACGGAGGCGCGGGGGCCGTCCTCGAACTCCAGGACGCCGCACTCGATCTCGCGGCCCCGCAGCGCCGCCTCGACCAGGATCTTCGGGTCGTGGCGCTGGGCCTCGGCGATCGCCTCGTCGAGCCCGGACAGGTCGTCGACCTTGGTGATGCCGATGGACGAGCCCGCGCGCGCGGGCTTCACGAAGAGCGGCCAGCCGTGCTCGCCGGCGAAGTCGACGATCTTCTTGCGGGCGGCCGACTCGTCCAGGGCCCACTCGCGCGGCCGGATCACCACGTACGGGCCGACCTTGAGCCCGAAGGAGGTGAACACCCGCTTCATGTACTCCTTGTCCTGGCCGACGGCCGAGGCGAGCACACCCGCGCCCACGTACGGGACGCCGGAGAGCTCCAGCAGCCCCTGAAGGGTGCCGTCCTCGCCGTACGGGCCGTGCAGGACCGGGAACACGACGTCGACCTCGCCGAGTGCCTTCGGCACCGATCCCGGCTCGTAGTAGACGACTTCGCGGTTGGCGGGGTCGACGGGGAGCACCACGCCGCCGTCCCGCGACTCGGCGAGTTCGTCCACGTCGGGCGTACGGCGGTCGGTGATCGCCATGCGCTCGGGTGCGTCGGCGGTGAGGTACCAGCGGCCCTCGCGCGTGATGCCGATCGGCAGGACCTCGTACTTGGTCCGGTCGATGGCCTTGAGGACCGCGCCGGCCGTGACCACGGAGATCCCGTGCTCGGAGCTGCGACCGCCGAAGACAACGGCCACCCGCGGCTTGCGGACGGGCTGCTGAGGGCTCTGGGGGAGGTTCTCGGTGCTCATATCGGCTTGAGAGTACCCGGTGGTAGGGCCGGGAGTCAGCGTCCGCCCACCGGGTTCGCTCAGCGTCGCTCGGGCTTCGCGCTGCGCGACATCAGCTCCTTGAGGGCGACCACCGGAGGCTTGCCCTCGTGGACGATGCCGACGACCGTCTCGGTGATGGGCATGTCGACGCCGTGCCGGCGGGCCAGATCCAGCACCGACTCACAGGACTTGACGCCCTCGGCGGTCTGCCGGGTGACCGCGATGGTCTCCTGGAGGGTCATGCCCTTGCCGAGGTTGGTGCCGAAGGTGTGGTTGCGGGAGAGCGGCGAGGAGCAGGTCGCCACCAGGTCGCCGAGCCCGGCGAGTCCGGCGAAGGTCAGCGGGTCCGCGCCCATCGCCAGGCCCAGCCGGGTGGTCTCGGCCAGGCCGCGCGTGATCAGCGAGCCCTTGGCGTTGTCGCCGAGGCCCATGCCGTCCGCGATGCCGACCGCGAGGCCGATCACGTTCTTGACCGCGCCGCCCAGCTCGCAGCCCACCACGTCGGTGTTGGTGTAGGGGCGGAAGTACGGCGTGTGGGAGGCGGCCTGGAGCTTCTGGGCGACGGCTTCGTCGGTGCAGGCGACCACGGCCGCGGCGGGCATCCGGGAGGCGATCTCCCGCGCGAGGTTGGGCCCGGTGACGACGGCGATCCGGCCCGGTCCCACCTTGGCGACGTCGTCGATGACCTCGCTCATCCGCATGGTCGTACCGAGCTCGACGCCCTTCATCAGCGACACCAGGACGGTGTTCGGCGCGAGCAGCGGCGTCCAGTCGGCGAGGTTGGCGCGCAGGGTCTGCGAGGGGACCGCGAGGACGGTGAAGTCGGCGTCCCGGGCGGCCTCGGCCGCGTCGGCGGTGGCGCGCAGGTTGCGCGGGAGTTCGACGCCGGGGAGGTAGTCGGGGTTGGTGTGCGTGGAGTTGACCGCGTCGACGAGCTCGGGGCGGCGTGCCCACAGCGTCACCTCGCAGCCCGCGTCGGCGAGGACCGTGCCGAAGGCGGTCCCCCATGATCCGGTACCGAAGACGGCCGCCTTCACGGACTTGCTCACTTGCTGTTCTCCCCCTCGTGACTGGTCTGCGCCTGAGCGGTCTTCGTGTGACCGCTCTGCGCGTGGCTGGTCTGCGCGTGTCCGGACACCGCGCCGTCGATCTCCGCGGCGGCCACGGCACCGTCCCGCGCACCGGCCCCGGCACCGTCCTGCTCACCGGACACCGCCCCGGTCTCCGCCCGGGTGCGGCGGCTCTGCTCGATCCGCTCGCGGCGCGGGTCGTAGGGCGTCTCGGGCGCCTTCTCGCCGCGGATCTCCTCCAGCTGGGCGGTGACGGCCGCCATGATGACCTCCGTCGCCTCCTTGAGGAGTTCCGGGGTCATCTCCTGGCCGTAGAACCGCGTGAGGTCAACGGGCGGGCCGGCCAGCACGTGGTGGGTCTTGCGCGGAAGGAGGTCGGGCTTCCTGGCGTACGGCGGCAGCAGTTCGTTGGCGCCCCACTGGGCGACGGGGATCACCGGGCACTTGGTCTGGAGGGCGACGCGCGCGGCACCGGTCTTGGCGGTCATGGGCCAGCCGTCGGGGTCGCGGGTCAGGGTGCCCTCGGGGTAGAACGCGACGCACTCGCCGCGCTCCACGGCGTCGATCGCGGCCCGGAAGGCGCTCAGCGCGTCCGTGCTCTCGCGGTAGACGGGAATCTGCCCGGTGCCGCGCATCGCGGCGCCGACGAATCCCTCCTTGAAAAGTCCGCTCTTCGCCAGGAATCGCGGAACGCGTCCGCTGTTGTACTGAAAGTGCGCATAGGCGAAGGGATCGACATGCGAATTGTGGTTCACCGCGGTGATAAAACCGCCGTCGGCCGGAATATGTTCCATTCCGCGCCAGTCCCGCTTGATCAGAACCACCAGCCAGGGTTTGCAGAGGACCGCAGCGAAGCGGTACCAGAAGCCGATTCTGCGGCGGGGCACGCGGACACCTTCCTCTAGGACTTCCCATGGCCTGCTCCGGGGCCTGGGGGCCGCACAAGTGTCGCCCCGGGCCGCCGGTCTGTCGAGAACACGGTACGCCCGCGCGTCCGGCCGCCGGATGGGCCGGGTGACAATGACCGCGACACGAGAGGGACGGTACGCCGGTGCAGTGGACCTTGGTCATACCCCTGAAGCCCTTGGCGCTGGCCAAGAGCAGGCTCGCGGACACCGCCACCGACGGGCTGCGCCCGGGCCTCGCCCTCGCCTTCGCCGAGGACACCGTGGCGGCCGCACTCGCCTCACCTGCGGTGCGGGATGTGGCAGTAGTCACGGACGACACCCGGGCCGGGCGGGTCCTGGCGGCCCTGGGCGCCCGGATCGTCGCCGACGAGCCGCGCGGGGGCCTCAACGCCGCCCTGGCCCACGGGGCCGCCGCCGTACGCGCCTTCCGTCCCGATGCCCCGCTGGCGGCCCTCAACGCCGATCTGCCGGCCCTGCGCCCGTCGGAATTGGCCCGGGTCCTCGATGCGGCCGAGGAATTCCCCCGCTCTTTCCTCCCGGACGCGGCCGGGACCGGCACCACACTTCTCGCCGTCGCCGCCGACCGTGAATTGCTTCCCGCATTCGGCACGGATTCCCGGGCCCGGCACCGCGCCTCCGGGGCCGTGGAACTCCGCCCGGAGGGGGTGGTTTCCGTTCGCCAGGACGTGGACACCGGCGAGGATCTGCGCGCGGCGCTGTCCCTCGGGGTGGGTCCCCGGACGGCCGCGGCGGCGGCGCGTCTGTTGATTCCGGGGCAGTAGGCTGCCGCCATGCAGGCGACCGCATACACGTACGACCCCGGCACCCGCAGCGGACAGGTGCTGCTGGACGACGGCACACCGGTGCCCTTCGACGCTCCGGCGTTCGACGCGGGCGGACTGCGGCTGCTGCGGCCCGGGCAGCGGGTGCGGATCGAGGTGGAGGGACCGAAGGACAGGCCCCGGATCACCCTGGTGACGCTTCAGACGTTCTGACGGGCTCGGGCTCTTGGCCGAGGGTCCTCCCGGCGCCCGCCGGACACGCCGCGGGCCGGACTTCCGAGAGGGAGTCCGGCCCGGCGCGTGAGTGCCCCTGTGTCCTACGCCTTGCGGGCGGTGGTCTTCTTGGCGGTGGTCTTGCGCGCGGTCGACTTCTTGGCGGGGGCCTTGGTCGCCGTCGCCTTCTTCGCGGCCGGGGCCTTCTTGGCCGTCGTCTTCTTGGCGGTGGCGGACTTCGCGGTGGTGGTCTTCTTCGCGGCCGCGGTCGTCTTCTTGGCGGTGGCCTTCTTCGCGGTCGTCTTCTTGGCGGTGGCCGTGGTCTTCTTCGCGGCGGCCGTCGTCTTCTTCGCGGCGGCCGTGGTCTTCTTCGCGGCGGCCGACGCCCTCTTCGCCGGGGCGGCCTTCTTCGCGGCGGCCTTCTTGACCGTGGCGGAAGCACCGCCGGTCAGGCTGCCCTTGGGGGCCTTCTTCACGGCGACCTCGCCACCGCGCGGGAGCTTCTTCGAGCCGCTCACCAGGTCCTTGAAGCCCTGTCCTGCGCGGAAGCGCGGCACGGACGTCTTCTTGACCCGAACCCGCTCGCCCGTCTGGGGGTTGCGAGCGTAGCGGGCCGGCCGGTCGACCTTCTCGAACGAACCGAAGCCGGTGACCGAGACGCGGTCCCCCGCGACCGTCGCGCGGACGATGGCGTCCAGGACCGCGTCGACCGCCTCGGCGGCCTGCTGGCGGCCGCCCACCTTGTCGGCAATCGCTTCTACGAGCTGCGCCTTGTTCACGTCTTCCCCTTCGGAGACATTAGCCGGAACGAAACTGTTCAAGCTTTTTCGCACGTTAGGCAGATATATACCGCAAATCAAACACGAAACGGGCTAATCACCCTTGTGCCGCAACGAAATCGGCTGCTCCGGAGACGATCAACGCTCCCCTTCGGGCATTCGACCCTCGTCCAGGTCCGCCATGAACCGCTCCAGACGCCTTGTCGCATCGGCGAGATCGTGCTTGGCCGCGGCCGTAATGACCAGCAGCTTCCGGGTCAGCGCCATCCGTACGCCCTCCGGGACTTGCAGTGCGCGCACTCTTGTGTGCGCTTCCTTGAGCTGGTTCGCGACCGCCGTATAGAGCTCGAGTTGGCCGTCGTGTTCCATGCACAGATTGTGCCATCTGGGGCGAGTTGTCGCCCGCCCAGGGGGCAACTGCCGCCTCGAACGGCCGCCCCGGCACTTCCGGCGGTCGCTTCCACACAAGGCGCGTACCCCCGCAACAACCCCTCTAACGTGGGAAGTTGGGAGGTCGGGCGAAGATTCACGGGGCCGAACGGGTACAGACACAGCCGTACCCCCGATCGGACCGATCGGGGGTACGGCTGGGGTGTCGCGGTGGCCGAAACTCGACCTGCTCAGGGCCTGCTCGGGCCCCGGGGTCAGAGCTGGAGCGTCCTCGGCTTGTACGTCGGGCGCTTGGCCTCGTAGGCGGCGATGTCACCCTCGTTCTGGAGGGTGATGGAGATGTCGTCCAGCCCGTTCAGCAGCCTCCAGCGGGAGTTCTCGTCCAGCTCGAAGGAGGCGGTGACGCCCTCGGCCCGCACCTCACGCGCCTCGAGGTCCACCGTGATCTCGGCCTGCGGGTCCCGCTCGGTGAGCTCCCACAGCGCGTCCACGATCTTCTGCTCGATCACTACCGTGAGCAGGCCGTTCTTCAGCGAGTTGCCCCGGAAGATGTCGGCGAAGCGGGACGAGATCACGGTCTTGAAGCCGTAGTTCTGGAGTGCCCAGACGGCGTGCTCACGGGAGGAACCGGTGCCGAAGTCGGGGCCGGCGACCAGAACGCTCGCGCCCTGCCGCTCAGGGCGGTTGAGGATGAAGTCCTCGTCCTTGCGCCAGGCCTCGAACAGCCCGTCCTCGAACCCGTCCCGCGTGACCTTCTTGAGCCAGTGAGCAGGGATGATCTGGTCGGTGTCGACGTTGGAGCGACGCAGCGGGACGGCCCGGCCGGTGTGCGAGATGAATGCTTCCATGACTGATCAGACTCCAGCGGGCGTACGGGTCTCGGCGTCGGACAGGTCGGCCGGGGAGGCCAGGTGGCCCAGGACGGCCGTGGCGGCCGCGACCTGCGGCGACACCAGGTGCGTGCGACCGCCCTTGCCCTGCCGGCCCTCGAAGTTGCGGTTGGAGGTGGACGCCGAGCGCTCACCCGGGGCCAGCTGGTCGGGGTTCATGCCGAGGCACATCGAGCAGCCCGCGTGCCGCCATTCGGCGCCGGCGTCCTTGAAGACGACGTCCAGGCCCTCGGAGACGGCCTGGAGACCGACCCGCACCGAGCCGGGGACGACCAGCATCCGTACGCCGTCGGCGACTTTGCGGCCCTCGACGATGGCGGCGGCGGCCCGCAGGTCCTCGATCCGACCGTTGGTGCACGAACCTACGAAGACGGTGTCCACGTTGATGGAGCGCAGCGGCTGCCCGGCCTCCAACCCCATGTATTCCAGGGCCTTTTCGGCGGCGAGGCGCTCCGAAGCGTCTTCGTACGAAGCCGGGTCGGGGACGGACGCCGAAAGCGGCGCGCCCTGACCGGGGTTGGTACCCCAGGTGACGAACGGCGACAGTGCGGCACCGTCGATGACGACCTCGGCGTCGAACTCGGCGTCCGCGTCCGTCTTCAGCGTCTTCCAGTACTCGACCGCCGCGTCCCAGTCCGCGCCCTCGGGGGCGTGGTCGCGGCCCTGGATGTACGCGAAGGTGGTCTCGTCGGGGGCGATCATGCCCGCGCGGGCGCCGGCCTCGATCGACATGTTGCAGATGGTCATCCGGGCCTCCATCGAGAGCTTCTCGATGGCGGAACCCCGGTACTCCAGGATGTAGCCCTGGCCGCCGCCGGTACCGATCTTGGCGATGATCGCCAGGATCAGGTCCTTGGCGGTCACGCCGTCGGCCAGCTCGCCCTCGACCGTGATGGCCATGGTCTTGGGACGGGCCAGCGGCAGCGTCTGGGTGGCCAGCACGTGCTCGACCTGCGAGGTGCCGATGCCGAACGCCAGCGCGCCGAACGCGCCGTGCGTGGAGGTGTGGGAGTCGCCGCAGACGACGGTGGTGCCGGGCTGGGTCAGACCCAGCTGCGGGCCGACGACGTGCACGACGCCCTGCTCGACGTCGCCGAGCGGATGCAGCCGGACACCGAAGTCGGCGCAGTTCTTGCGCAGCGTCTCCAGCTGGGCGCGCGAGACCGGGTCGGCGATCGGCTTGTCGATGTCGAGGGTCGGGGTGTTGTGGTCCTCGGTCGCGATGGTGAGGTCGAGACGGCGCACCGGGCGGCCGTTCTGCCGCAGCCCGTCGAAGGCCTGCGGGCTGGTCACCTCGTGCAGGAGGTGCAGATCGATGAAGAGGAGGTCGGGCTCGCCCTCGGCGCGCCGGACGACGTGGTCGTCCCAGACCTTCTCCGCGAGTGTCCTACCCATCGCTTTCCCTCCGGCCGGCAATGTCGCACCGGCCCAACTAGAGATCTTGTGGAGGCGACGCCCGTTGCCCCTGTACCCGGGCACCCGCCGCCAGGCCCGTTGGTCCGCGGGCCACCATGCGTCCAAGGGTTGCGCGTCTCACGGAAAAATGAACTTGCGTTTCACAGAGTGAGACGGGAGTATCGTTGCATGGACAACAGTAGCGGCGTCGGCGTTCTGGACAAGGCAGCCCTTGTCCTGAGCGCCCTGGAGTCCGGTCCGGCCACCCTCGCAGGCTTGGTCGCTGCCACCGGACTCGCACGACCCACGGCTCACCGGCTGGCCGTGGCCTTGGAACACCACCGTATGGTGGCGCGCGACATGCAGGGCCGGTTCATTCTCGGCCCCCGCCTGGCCGAGCTGGCCGCGGCCGCCGGCGAGGACCGCCTCCTCGCCACCGCCGGCCCGGTGCTGACGCATCTGCGTGACATCACGGGCGAGAGCGCACAGCTCTACCGCCGCCAAGGGGACATGCGCATCTGCGTGGCCGCGGCGGAACGCCTGTCCGGCCTCAGGGACACCGTCCCGGTCGGTTCCACGCTGACGATGAAGGCCGGCTCCTCGGCCCAGATCCTGATGGCCTGGGAGGAACCCGAGCGTCTGCACCGCGGCCTCCAGGGCGCCCGCTTCACGGCGACGGCCCTGTCGGGCGTACGGCGCCGCGGCTGGGCCCAGTCCATCGGTGAGCGCGAGCCGGGCGTCGCGTCCGTGTCGGCTCCCGTCCGCGGCCCCTCCAACCGCGTGGTGGCCGCCGTCTCCGTCTCGGGCCCCATCGAGCGCCTGACCCGCCACCCCGGCCGCATGCACGCCCAGGCGGTCATCGACGCTGCCGCCCGCCTCTCGGAGGCCCTGCGCCGCACCGGCTGACGCCCCACGGGAAAGGGCGGCCTCAACGCCGCGGCAGCCCTTCTCCGTGCGGCAAGGTCACCCAGCCCGCAGGCGCGGGGCCGCGCCGATGCACGACTCCGCCGCGCGGGCGCGACAGGCGGCGCCGTACCCGTACCCCACACACGGCAAAAGCCCTTACGGCGCGGACCGATACGAGAAACGGTCCTTCGCGTACCGCCCCCGCTCCTCCAGCGGAACCTGCCCATGCGCCGCCGCGAGGCCGAACGCCGGCATGTCCCCGTAGACCGCCTCGTACGACCCCTCCGGCACGACGTACGTCTCGTGCCAGATCCCCACGTGCCCGCGCACCCTCCCGCCCCGCTCCATGCGGTTGATCTTCGCCCAGGCCTCGTGGTGGAACGCGTCGGGCGCGGTCGCGTAGGCGTAGAGCTTCTCCTTCGACTCCCAGTACTGGACGACGTAGTACGTCCGCGGCGAGGCCGTCAGGAGCACCCGGGAGAGCAGACCGCGGCCCGGATCCTTCTTCAGCTCCGCCAGCATGCGGAACATCGCGAGCATGACCGGCACCCACTGGTGCACGGCCCAGAAGTGGTTGACGCGCATTCCGATCAGCAGGACGACCACGTCTCCCCGGGCGTCCGCGGTGGTACGGCCGGCTGTGAAGGACATGCTTGGATAGTGCCGCTGACCAACGAAGGGCACAAGGCATGCGGCTGGCCGAACTGAGCGAACGCAGCGGTGTGTCCACCGCGACGATCAAGTACTACCTGCGCGAGGGACTCGTGCCGCCCGGCCGCCAGGTGAACGCCACGACCGCCGAGTACGACGACGAGCACCTGCGCCGGCTGCGTCTGGTGCGGGCGATGATCCAGGTCGGCGGGCTGCCGGTGGCCACGGTCCGCGACGTGCTCGGCCATGTCGACGACGAGTCCCTGGGCCGCACGATCCGGCTCGGCGCGGCCCTGTGGGCGCTGCCGCAGGTCCCCGAGCCGGACGCGGAGGACGAGTACGTGCGCGCCGCCCACCTGGAGGCGGACGAACTGCTGGGCGCCCTGGGCTGGTCGAACGCCCGGCAGTTGACGACCATCTCCCCCGCCTACCGTTCCCTGGTGGTGGCGGTGGCCGCGCTGCGCCGGCTCGGCTACGACTGGAATGCCGAACTTCTCGTGTCCTACGCCCGGTTGATGCACCGGGCCGCCGTGCTGGACCTGGACTTCGTGGAGACCCGGGAGTCGGAACCGGAGCGGATCGAGGCGGCGGTGCTGGGCGCGATCCTCGTCGAGCCGATGATGCAGGCACTGCACCGGCTGGCGCAGGAGGAGGAGTCGGCGCGGCGGTACGGCTTCGGATGAGACCGGACATACGGAAAGAGTCCGGATACGCGGAAAGCCCCTCGCCGAAGCGAGGGGCTTTCCGATTGCGTACCCCCGACCGGATTCGAACCGGCGCTACCGCCTTGAGAGGGCGGCGTGCTAGGCCGCTACACAACGGGGGCCTAGATCGTGCGTTTCCGCAGATCAGAGCTGGTCTACCAGGACTCGAACCTAGAATGACGGTACCAGAAACCGTAGTGTTGCCAATTACACCATAGACCAAGGTGATTCAATGAAAAGCGTACCCCCGACCGGATTCGAACCGGCGCTACCGCCTTGAGAGGGCGGCGTGCTAGGCCGCTACACAACGGGGGCCCTAGCGATCCTGCATCGAGGTGAGAGGGAGCTACCCGAGCTCTCCTCGCGGGAAGGATCTGTACCCCCGACCGGATTCGAACCGGCGCTACTGCCTTGAGAGGGCAGCGTGCTAGGCCGCTACACAACGGGGGCTTCGTGGAGTAGATCTCCACAGGCGCAGATAAGCTCTGCGAGCTGGCCTACCTGGACTCGAACCAAGACTAACTGAACCAGAATCAGTCGTGCTGCCAATTACACCATAGGCCACTGGAACGCAAGCCCCGCAGGGGTTCTTGTTCTAGCGTTGCTCCTCCGGTTCCGGCCTTTCGGCCCGCTCCCCGGCGGCGCAGGAAGAACATTACCCGAAGGTGGACCGGGCTCCAAAACGGGTATCGGGGCCGAGGATCGCGGGCAGTTCGGCGAGCGAGACGATCCGGTGGCGTCCGGACGGGAGCTCCACGGTGGCCGTGCCGTAGCGGTCGATCCACACGGAGAGCAGCCCGGCGTCGGCGGCGCCCCGGCCGTCGATCTCCGGATGGTCACCGACGTAGGCCACCTGGTGCGGGGCCAGCGACAGGGCCTCGCAGGCCGCGAGGAAGGCGCCCGCCTCCGGCTTGGAGACGCCGAGTTCCGCTGCGCACAGGATGACCTCGAAACGGTCGTGGACGCCGAGGGTGCGCAGCTTGTGGTCCTGGACGTGGATGCTGGAGTTGGAGAGGACCGCGTGGCGGTGGCTGGTGGCGAGGTCGTCGAGCACGGGCAGCACGTCCGGGAAGAGCGACCAGGCCGCCTCGTAGTGCGCGTGGTAGCGCTGGAGCCAGTCGTCGGCCTCCGTGTCGGCCATCTCACGGCCCAGGAACGCCCGTACCCGGTCCCGGCGCTGGTCCTCGAAGGTGATTCCGCCCGCCGAGAACCGGGCCCAGTGCTCTTCGGTGACCTCCCGCCACCGCGCGAGCCCCGCCTCCGCGGTACCGAACCGGTCGAGCAGCCCCTCGGCCGCCAGATAGGACCGCATGCCCTCGCGGTCGGCGGTCGAGTAGTCGAAAAGGGTGTCGTCCACGTCCCAGACCACGGCGAGGATGCTCATGATCCAACGGTAACGCGGCGGCGGCCGCCCTGTCCGGGGGATGCCGAAGGGGCGGCACCCGGTCGCCGGGTGCCGCCCCTTCGGGCGCGGGTGCGGTCAGGCGGCGAGCTTCGCCAGGGCCGCGTCGACGCGGGCCAGCGTCTTCTCCTTGCCCAGGATCTCCAGGGACTCGAAGAGCGGCAGGCCGACCGTGCGGCCGGTGACGGCGACGCGGACCGGGGCCTGGGCCTTGCCGAGCTTGAGGCCGTGGGCCTCACCGGCGGCCAGGACGGCCTCCTTCAGGGACTCGGACGAGGTCCAGTCGGCGGCCGCCAGCTTCTCGCGGGCCGTCGTGAGCAGCGCGTCGCTGCCCTCCTTCATCGCCTTCGTCCAGCTGGCCTCGTCGAGGACGGGCTCGGGCAGGAAGAGGAAGTCGACGTTGTCGGTGATCTCCGACAGCACCTTCAGACGGGTCTGGGCGTGCGGGGCGATCGCCTCCCACCTGGCCTCGTCGAAGTCCTGCGGGGACCAGGGGGCGTAGGGGGCCCTCAGCCAGGGCGCACAGCGCTCCGTGAAGTCCTTCACGTCCAGCAGGCGGATGTGGTCGGCGTTGATCGCCTCGCACTTCTTCAGGTCGAAGCGCGCCGGGTTGGGGTTGACGTCCGCGATGTCGAAGGCCGCGGTCATCTCGTCCATCGTGAAGATGTCCTGGTCGGCCGAGAGCGACCAGCCGAGCAGCGAGAGGTAGTTGAGCAGGCCCTCGGGGAGGAAACCGCGCTCGCGGTAGAGGTTGAGCGAGGACTCCGGGTCCCGCTTCGACAGCTTCTTGTTGCCCTCGCCCATCACGTACGGCAGGTGACCGAAGTGCGGGGTCCCCTGGGCGATGCCCAGTTCGGTGAGCGCCTTGTAGAGGGCGATCTGGCGGGGGGTGGAGGAGAGCAGGTCCTCGCCCCGCAGGACGTGCGTGATCTCCATCAGCGCGTCGTCCACCGGGTTGACCAGCGTGTACAGCGGGGCGCCGTTCGCGCGGACGATACCGAAGTCGGGCACGTTCTCCGGGGTGAACGTCAGCTCGCCGCGGACCAGGTCCGTGAAGGTGATCGTCTCGTCGGGCATGCGGAAGCGGACGATCGGGGTGCGGCCCTGGGCCTTGTACTCCGCCACCTGCGTCTCGGTGAGGTCGCGGCAGTGGCCGTCGTAGCCGGAGGGCCTGCCTGCGGCGCGGGCGGCGTCGCGGCGGGTGTCCAGCTCCTCCTGGGAGCAGTAGCAGTGGTACGCGTGGCCGGCGTCGAGGAGCTTGCGGGCGACGTCGGCGTAGAGGTCCATCCGCTGCGACTGGCGGTACGGCGCGTGCGGGCCGCCGACCTCGGGGCCCTCGTCCCAGTCGAAGCCCAGCCAGCGCAGCGAGTCCAGGAGCTGCTCGTAGGACTCCTCGGAGTCACGGGCCGCGTCGGTGTCCTCGATGCGGAAGACCAGCGTGCCCTGGTGGTGCTTGGCGAACGCCCAGTTGAACAGGGCGGTGCGGACCAGGCCCACGTGGGGGTTACCGGTGGGCGAGGGACAGAATCGGACGCGGACGGGGGAGCCGGGTGCGCTAGCCACGCTTGACAACCTTGTTGGTGAGAGTGCCGATGCCTTCGATGGTGACGGCGACCTCGTCGCCGACGACCAGGGGGCCTACCCCTGCCGGGGTGCCCGTGAGGATCACGTCGCCGGGCAGCAGCGTCATGGCCTCGGTGATGTTGACGATCAGATCCTCGATCGAGTGGATCATCTCGCTGGTGCGGCCGAGCTGCCGTTGCTGCCCGTTGACCGTCAGCTGGACGGTGAGGTCGCCCGCGGTCTCGAGGTCCAGGCCGGTCTCCACCCAGGGGCCCAGCGGGCACGAGGTGTCGAAGCCCTTGGCCCGGGCCCACTGCTTCTCGCGCTTCTGGACGTCGCGGGCGGTGACGTCGTTGGCGCAGGTATAACCGAAGATCACGTCCTTGACGCGCTCCCGGGGGACCTCGCGGCAGAGCCGGCCGATGACCACGGCGAGCTCGGCCTCGTGATGGACCTCCTCGGAGAAGGCCGGGTACTGGATGGCGTCGCCGGGACCGATCACCGAGGTGGACGGCTTGAAGAAGGCGAACGGGGCGTCCGGCACCTCGTTGCCCAGCTCGCGCGCGTGCTCGGCGTAGTTGCGGCCGAAGGCCACGACCTTGTTGGGCAGGACGGGCGGGAGCAGCCGGACCTTGCTCAGCGGCACCTTGGTGCCGGAGAGCTCGAAGTCCGTGAACGGGATGCCCTTGATGATGTCGAGGACGAGCTCGTCCGGCTTGTCGCCCTCGACCGCGCCGAAGGCGACGTTCCCGTCGATGGAGAACCTGGCGATGCGCACGGGTTGGTTGGCCCCTTGACTGAGCTGGCTGGAGTGTGACGCCCCAGGCTAACGCGGAAGGGCGCCCCCGGCCGGGGACGCCCTTGACATCCGTGGGTGGCCGCCTTGAGCATTCGGCGGCCTGTGCCCGTATCTCCGCGTGAAGATCTACTCCGCGACGGAGGCGGCCACCGGCACCTCCATGAGGATGGTGCGCTTGGGGTTCGCGGTCTGGGCGGGAAGTTCGACGGAGTGCTCCTGCTGCTCGGGGAGCTGGAGTTCGTCGGCGTCCGTGAGGTGCGCCAGGGTCGTACGCCGGGGGTTGGCGATCTTGTGGAACATCGTCGTCGTCTTCACAGTTGTACGTGACCCTGTCGTGTCCGGGCGTCCGGGAAGCCCGCAAGGGCCTCCGCACAGACGCGGTTTGTCGGATGTGCCATCCCTGTAAAGCGTCAGGCTAAACACGCGATTCCCGGTGAAGACGTGAAGGTCGCATGATCAGCGTGTGAGTTTGCTCACGAACCAAGGGGCAAAGCGGTCATTCCCGACCACCCGACGACCGTTACGAAACGGGCATTAGCGACCTGAAGCGCTCATTCCGCTCCTGATCATGGCGACTGGGACACCCCTCGATGGTCACCTCTTCACACCCTTATGTCCGCCTTATGGGGGATGGGTTTCTACATCCCGTAACTTGACCCTCACGTCGTGTCACGGATGTCACAGCCTGGCCAACGGGCCTTGTTGGAGATCCTGCACTGTGCTGGAATTCCTCGGACCGCCGCGGGATCGAGCCGGCGCACAGAGGGCGCTACAGCGCGCCCGGTGGCGGCGAGACAGGGGGAGCCAGCGCCGGTTACTCACGACCAATTGAGGGGCGTAATTCAGGACGCCTCTCAACACGCCGACACCGTCCTTCCGTTCACGCGGAGGGGCGCCTGGTCCAGAGGTTGCGACGCTAGTGCAGGGACGTTTCAAGAGGGATGGCAGCGCTTCGGCCGAGCCGGAGCCGCGCGGCGGGACTGGCCCGATGGCAGTCGGCTCCTCGCCCCAGCACGCCCAGAACCAGGGCCCCAATCCGTCCGGCGACGGCGGTGAGCGCTCCGGGCGTCCCGGTGCGTCCGCGTCGCCGAGTTCTCCTCCCCCGGCTCCGACGAAGCCCCCGACCGGCCCCACCGGCCCCGGCCCGCGGGTGGCGCTGCGCAACTGGCGCATCTCCACGCGTCTGGTGGCGCTGCTGACCCTGCCCGTGGTCGCGGCCACCTCGCTGGGCGCGCTGCGCATCAACCAGTCGATGGACGACATCCAGCAGCTCGACAACATGAAGCTGCTGACGGACATGACCAAGCAGGCCACCGACCTGGCCGACGCGCTGCAGGACGAGCGCGACCGCTCGGCCGGCCCGCTGGCGCACAACGGCAAGGCGACCGACCCCGGCATCAAGGGCCTGCGCGAGAAGACGGACCGCGCGCTGAGCGCCTTCCAGGACTCGTCGGAGGAGATCGACGGCGCCACCGCGGACGGCAACCTCCAGGGCGTCCGGGACAGCCTCGTCGGTCTGCTGAGCGACCTGGGCAACCTCGCCAAGGTCCGTTCGACGGCCTACGCGGAGAAGGGCAACTCCACCCAGACGGTGGAGGCCTACCACCGCCTCATCACCAGCCTGCTCGACCTGTCCCAGGACATGGCGCAGGCCACCAGCAACCCGGAGATGATCCAGCGCACGCGTGCGCTGGCCGCCTTCTCCTCCGCCAAGGAGTACGCCTCCGTCCAGCGTGCCGTGCTCGCGGCGGCGCTGCCGGTGGGCAACACCGTCTACGGCGACCTCTCCGAGAACGACCGGCAGTACGCCGAGGCCGGACTCGAGAACCAGGACTCCGAACTCGCGAGTTTCCGCAGCATCTACGGCGACGGCGGCGCCGAGGAGCTGCTGAAGCCGATCGAGCAGGGCAACCCGGTCATCGAGGACGCCGACACCTACGCCACCCGGGCGCTCAGCTCCTCCAGCGGCCTGGAGTCGCTGGACAAGCAGTCGTACCAGGACTGGCTCGACGCCAGCTCCACCAAGATCAAGCAGATGAACAACATCGAGCTGACGCTGCTCGAGAACATGGAGCAGAAGGCGCGTGAGCTGCGCGCCGAGTCGGAGCGCGAAGCGATCATCTCCGGTGCGCTCATCCTGCTCGTGCTCGGTGTCTCGCTGGTCGGCGCGTTCGTCGTCGCCCGGTCCATGATCCGTTCGCTGCGCCGCCTCCAGGAGACCGCCACCAAGGTCGCCCAGGACCGGCTGCCCGAGCTGGTCAAGCAGCTGTCCGAGTCCGACCCGCAGGACGTCGACACGTCCGTGGAGTCGGTCGGTGTGCACTCCCGGGACGAGATCGGCCAGGTGGCCGCGGCCTTCGACGACGTGCACCGCGAGGCGGTCCGCCTCGCCGCCGAGCAGGCCCTGCTGCGGGGCAACGTCAACGCGATGTTCACCAACCTCTCGCGCCGCTCCCAGGGCCTCATCCAGCGTCAGCTCTCGCTCATCTCCGAACTGGAGTCCCGCGAGGCCGACCCGGACCAGCTGTCCTCGCTCTTCAAGCTCGACCACCTCGCGACCCGCATGCGCCGTAACGGTGAGAACCTCCTCGTCCTCGCGGGTGAGGAGCCCGGCCGCCGCTGGACCCGTCCGGTCCCGCTGGTCGACGTGCTCCGCGCCGCCGCGTCCGAGGTGGAGCAGTACGAGCGGATCGAACTGGCCTCCGTGCCGACCACCGAAGTGGCCGGCCGGGTCGTCAACGACCTCGTGCACCTCCTCGCCGAGCTGCTCGAGAACGCCACCTCGTTCTCCTCCCCGCAGACCAAGGTCAAGGTCACCGGTCACGCGCTGCCCGACGGCCGCGTCCTGATCGAGATCCACGACACCGGTATCGGCCTCTCCCCCGAGGACCTCGCCGCGATCAACGAGCGGCTCGCATCGCCGCCCACCGTGGACGTGTCGGTCTCCCGACGCATGGGTCTGTTCGTGGTCGGTCGGCTGTCCCAGCGGCACGGCATCCGCATCCAGCTGCGTCCCTCCGACTCCGGTGGCACGACCGCGCTGGTCATGCTGCCCGTGGACGTCGCCCAGGGCGGCAAGAAGCCTCAGCCCAAGCCCGGCCAGGGCAGTGTCGCGGGTGGTCCCGCCGCCGCGCAGGCCGCAGCGGGCGCCGCCGCCGCGCGTCGCCAGACCGGCTCGCAGAACGGTTCGCAGGGCGGTGCCCTCGGCTCCGGTCCCGGCACCGGCGGCAGGCTCGCCCCCGGTCAGGGTGCCCGGGCCGCGCTGCCCGGCCGCGACGGCGGTGGCCGCCCCGGTGGTCAGCCGCCGCGCGGACCGCAGCAGCCTCCGTCCTCCCCCCAGCAGGGCCGACCGGCTCCGGCCGGTGCGGGTGCCGGTTTCGGCGCTCAGGCGCCGGGCGCGCCGCAGGGTCTCCAGGCGGCCGGCACGGCCTCCCAGGGCGTGGACATGTTCGGCGGACGTCCGACCCAGCAGCGGGGCAACAAGGCCGACCAGGGCGGCCGCGGCCGCCAGCCGCAGCTGCCGCCGCGCGGTGGTCCGCGCGCCGAGCTGCCCGGTGGCAACCCGCAGCCGCGGGTGACCAGCTGGGGCGACGAGAACGCCCAGCCGCCGGTCCCGCGCAGCCCGCTGGACGCCCCGCGCGGTCACGAGGAGCCGGACGTCGCCCAGACGTCGCGCATGCCGCGCATCGACGACCGTCAGGGTCCCGGCGCCACCGCCGAGATACCGGCGATCCCGCGCATCGACGACCGCCAGGGCCCGGCGGGCCCCGCCGACTTCGGCCGTCCCGTCGCGAACGGTCTCCAGAGCACCGGCCAGTTCCCGGTCGTGGGCAACCCCCAGACGGCACCGGGCGGACGGCAGGACACCAGCCAGTTCCAGCGACCGGGCACGAACGGCCGGCCGGACCCGGCGCAGTTCCAGCGCCCCGGTACCAGCGGCCAGCAGGACGAGAACGGGTTCACCCGGTCCGACGTCTTCGGTGCCCCGGGCGGCCAGAACGGCTCGGCGGCCCCGAACCAGTTCGCTCCGCAGGCGTACGACAACGGCTCCACCGGCCAGTACGCCGCACCCGGCTACGACGGCTCCTCGACCGGTCAGCACTCGCTGCCCGGCCGCCAGGACCCCTCGTCCAACGGCCAGTTCGCCGCTCCGCAGTCCGGCGGCTACGGCACCCCGGCGCAGCCGTCGGGCCCGCAGCGTGCCGTCGGGCGTCCGGAGCCGGAGGCACTGCCGCCGGCCGGTCCCGGTGACGGGCGCACGCCGCTCTACGACACGCTGGAGACCAACTGGTTCCACGGTCAGCAGGCGGGCGGTGCGGCCCAGGCTCCGCAGCAACAGCAGCACCAGGAGCCGCAGGCTCCGGCTGCACCCCAGCGTCCCGCCGCCGCCAATGCCTCCTGGCGCACCTCGCCGAACGACGAACTCGTCCGGCAGGCGGAGCGGGTCAGGCAACCGGCAGCGGGCGGCGTCACCACGTCCGGCCTGCCGCGCCGGGTGCCCAGGGCGAACCTCGTCCCGGGCACGGCTCAGCAGCAACAGCACCAACCCGGTCCGCAGGTCTCGCGTGCGCCTGACGACGTACGCGGACGGCTGACCAATCTCCGTCGGGGCATCGCGCAGGGTCGTCAGGCCGGCAACGGTCAGACCGGCAGTTTCCCGAGCCCCACTCACCAGCAGGAGCGTTAGTTGAGTCAGATGAGCCAGGCGGCACAGAACCTGAACTGGTTGATCACCAACTTCGTGGACAACACCCCTGGGGTGTCCCACACCGTTGTCGTGTCCGCCGACGGGCTCCTGCTCGCGATGTCCGAGGGCTTCCCGCGCGACAGGGCCGACCAGCTCGCGGCCGTCGCCTCCGGTCTGACGTCCCTGACGGCAGGCGCCTCCCGGATCTTCGAAGGCGGCAGCGTCGCGCAGACCGTCGTCGAGATGGAACGAGGGTTCCTCTTCCTCATGTCCGTCTCGGACGGCTCGTCGCTCGCCGTTCTCGCGCACCCCGAGTGCGACATCGGCCTCGTCGGCTACGAGATGACGCTCCTGGTCGACCGCGCGGGCGCGGTCCTCACGCCCGACCTGCGCGCCGAACTCCAGGGCAGTCTGCTCCACTGACCCGCCCCAGCACTACCCACCTCACGAAATCACCGTCCGGCCGACACAATCCCCCCACCGGCCTCGACGGACGGCACGACTGACCGCGAATGCTGTCCCGCCCGGAGGATCCATGACCCCGCCCACCGCCCATCATGATCCGTACGCGGAGCCGTACGGGGATGAGGGCGACCAGCCGCTGGTGCGTCCGTACGCGATGACCGGCGGCCGGACGCGGCCGCGCTATCAGCTCGCCATCGAGGCGCTGATCAGCACGACGGCCGACCCGGCAGCGCTCATGGGGCTGCTCCCGGAGCACCAGCGCATCTGCCATCTGTGCCGCGAGGTGAAGTCGGTCGCGGAGGTCTCGGCTCTCCTGGCCATGCCGCTGGGGGTGGCGCGGATCCTGGTCGCGGACCTCGCCGAGGCCGGACTGGTGGCCATCCACCAGCCGGGCGGCGACGAGAACAACGGCGGCGCTCCGGACGTGACGCTGCTCGAAAGGGTGCTCAGTGGACTTCGCAAGCTCTGACGGGGGGCGGGCCACCACCTCCGCGAAGATCGTGGTGGCGGGCGGCTTCGGCGTGGGCAAGACCACGTTCGTGGGCGCCGTCTCCGAGATCAACCCGCTGCGCACGGAGGCCGTCATGACGTCCGCGAGCGCGGGCATCGACGACCTCACCCACACCGGGGACAAGACCACCACCACGGTGGCCATGGACTTCGGCCGTATCACGCTCGACCAGGACCTGATCCTGTACCTCTTCGGTACGCCGGGTCAGGACCGGTTCTGGTTCATGTGGGACGACCTGGTGCGCGGCGCGATCGGCGCGATCGTGCTCGTGGACACCCGCCGCCTCGCCGACTGCTTCCCGGCGGTCGACTACTTCGAGAACAGCGGCCTGCCGTTCGTCGTCGCCCTCAACGGCTTCGACGGCTCGCAGCCGTACCAGCCCGAAGAGGTGCGCGAGGCGCTCCAGATCGGACCGGACACCCCGATCATCACGACGGACGCCCGGCACCGCTCGGACGCCAAGAGCGCGCTGATCACGCTGGTCGAGCACGCGCTCATGGCGCGACTGCGGTAATTTTCAAGCACCCGGTGCCGTACGGCGGTTGTCGTAGACGCTCTGGAGCCGACTGTGGCCTTTGACACGGTCGGCTCCGGTGTTCATAACGTTTCGGCAGTGGAATCCACATGTACCGACACGCGTCGCGGTCGCTTGGTCTCGCTGTGCGCACGAAAGCCCCGCCTTTTGGCGGGGCTCGTTCTTTTTGACCGTTTTATCTGGGGCTTACATCACATCGAACCAGCGCTTTCCCATGTTTGGAAGAGCGTTGGTCGTCGTGCTGGAATGCCTGAACTGCCCAATAGTCAATGACGTACTGATGGTCGATGGCTGACCGGGCTCTGAGACACTGCGGCACGACGAAGGTGCCGACCGCCGAGAGGTTGTTGGTCGAGTGAGGCGAAGCAAGCAAAGTCCCGAGCCGGCGGCCCGGGGCAACTTCACCCCGCCGCCGCGCGGAGCGGCACCCGCCCCTGTGCCCGGTTCGGAGCCGGCGTCCGCACCCGCGAAGAGCGGCGGCCGCCTCTCCCCGCGGAACTGGCGGGTACCCACCCGGCTGAACGCGATTCTGCTCATACCCGTGGTGGTCGGCCTGGTCATGGGCGGCTTCCAGGTGAAGAACTCGATCGACACCTGGCAGGAAGCCCGCGACGCCGAGAAGACGGCGAAGATCGTGGCCGCCGCCGGCGAGTACGCCGAGGCCCTGCTCAACGAGCGGGACATCAGCGCCCAGCCGCTGCTCCAGTCCAAGAAGGACGACTCGAACGTCAAGGCGGCCCGCGCCACCACCGACGCCAAGGCCACCGCCTTCCACGACGAGGTCGTCGGGATGCCGGACAAGGAAGGCCTCAAGCGCCGTCTGAAGCTGGTGGAGGAGGCCGAGCCGACCCTGACGAAGATTCGCGCCGCCGCCTACACCAAGGCCCTGGACCCGGTGAAGACCGAAGAGGGCTACGTCGCGGTCGAGCACCTGCTGATGGAGTTCTCCAACGAGCTCGGCCTCGGCACCGGCAACATCACCGCCTACGGCCGCACCGTCTACGCGGTCGCCCTGGCCAAGGGCGCCGAGTCCCTCCAGCGTTCGATCGGCATGCACCTGCTGGTCCGGCCCAGCCCCGACGAGACGGTCTTCCGCCAGCAGCTCACCGCCTTCACCTCGTACGCCTACCTCGAGGGCATCGCCCAGCAGGAGTACGTCTCCGGTGGCACCACCGAGGACGCCGCACGGCTCACCGAGGTCATGAAGGAGAAGACCGAGGAGGGCGCGCAGCAGGCCGCCGACGCGAAGGCCAAGGCCGACGCCGCGGGTGAGGACTTCACCGCTCCGCCGACCATGGACAAGATGATCCAGGCGATCGCCAGCGGGCAGTCCCCGTCGAAGCTCGCCGAGCAGGGCGTCACCGCCAAGGCGTGGATGACGGCCGCGACGCTGAAGTTCGAGGGCTACAGCCAGGTCGAGAGCGAACTCATCGACCGCGCGGTCACCGACGCCGGTGAGATCGCCTCCGACGCACAGCGCGACGCCATCATCAACGGCGCCATCGTCATCATCGCCCTGCTCGCCGCGTTCATCGTCGCCAGTCTCATGGCCCGCCAGATGAGCCAGGCCATGCGCCAGCTGCGCAACGCCGCCTTCGGCATCGCCGAGCAGCGGCTGCCGATGCTGGTCGACCAGCTCTCGCGCACCGACCCGGGCCGGGTGGACACCCGTGTCCAGCCGATCCCCATCAACACCAGGGACGAGATCGGCGAAGTCGCCCGCGCCTTCGACCAGGTCCACCGCGAGGCCGTCCGGCTGGCCGCCGAGCAGGCGCTGCTCCGGGGCAACATCAACGCGATCTTCACCAACCTCTCGCGCCGCAACCAGTCCCTGATCGAGGGCCAGCTGACCCTGATCACCGACCTGGAGAACAACGAGGCCGACCCGGACCAGCTGGAGAACCTCTTCCGCCTGGACCACCTCGCCACCCGTATGCGCCGCAACGGCGAGAACCTCCTGGTCCTCGCCGGCGAGGAGCCCGGCCGCCGCTGGGACCAGCCGGTCCCGCTGGTCGACGTGCTGCGCGCCGCCTCCTCCGAGGTGGAGCAGTACGAGCGCATCGAGCTGTCCGGCGTACCCGAGGCCGAGATCCACGGCCGTGCCGTGACCGACCTCGTCCACCTGCTCGCCGAGCTTCTGGAGAACGCGACCACGTTCTCCTCCCCGCAGACCAAGGTCCGCGTCACGGCCACCCGTCTCCCCGACGGCCGGGTCATGATCGAGATCCACGACAAGGGCATCGGCCTCACCGCCGAGGACTTCGCCGACATCAACCACAAGCTGGCCAACCCGCCGACGGTGGACGCCGCGATCTCGCAGCGCATGGGCCTGTTCGTGGTCGGCCGGCTGTCCGACCGGCACGGTATCCGCGTCCAGCTGCGCCCCTCGGGCGAGCAGGCCGGCACCACCTCGCTGGTCATGCTGCCGGACGCCATCACCCACGGTGGTGGTGGCGAGCAGCAGCAGCCTCGCGACGAGTTCACCGTCTCGCAGATCATCCCGGAGCAGAACTACGGCGGTGGCGGCGAGGACTTCAACAACGGTCTGCCGATGCGCACCGCCGCGGAGCTCGGCTTCGACGACAGCCAGTACGAGATCCCCGACGACATCCGCGACCTGGACCCGGTGGGCCGCTCGCTGATGCGCGAGGAGCGCCGTGCGGCCCTGGACACCCCGCCGGGCCAGCCGACCGGGCAGCAGCAGTCGGCCGAGGGCTTCGACGCGCCCCGTCAGCAGCAGTCGTACGACGCCGGACAGAACGGCTACGACCCCGCCCAGCAGGGCGCCGGGGCCGGCTACGACAACGGTGCGACCGGGTACGCCGAGCAGCCGGCGACGTTCGACCAGCAGACGTCGTACGAGGAGCAGCAGCGCCCGGCGTACGACGACCAGTACTTCGCGCCGAACGGTGGCATGCCGCAGGGCGAGTCGTTCTCCGGCAACGGCGGACTTCCGCAGAACGGCCTTCCGCAGGGCGACGGCTTCGCGTCCAACGGCGGCTACCCGGACCCCGCGTACACGGAGCCCGGCCAGGAGGAGCGTCCGGCGGCCCCCGCCGCCGCGTCCGAGGGCTTCCCGCCGTACCAGGAGCAGCAGTCCTACCAGGACGACTGGCCCCAGCAGAACGGCCACACGAACGGTTACCAGAACGGCTACCAGGACCAGTACGCTCCGGAAGCGGAGTCCACGCAGGCCGCTGACGCGGGTGAGCAGAACCGCGTAGGCTTCGACCGTCCGGGACCCTCCTCCTCCGCGTCCCACGCGCTGACCGACGCCGGTCTCCCCCGCCGCGGCTCCGCCGCAAGCGGTGCGAACGGCTCCCGGCCCGCGAAGCAGGAGCCCGCGGCCTCCCCCGCGGAGAGCAACGGCGGCGGCGACTCATGGCGTTCGGCCAACGACGAGCGCTGGCAGCAGGCCTCCGCTCTGAAGAAGCCCAAGGCGGGTGGGGTCACCTCCTCCGGCCTGCCGCGGCGGGTGCCCAAGGCCAATCTGATCGAGGGCGCCGCCGAGACCACCCCCCAGGGAGGCCCTCAGGTCTCCCGCGCCCCGGAGGACGTCCGTGGCAGGTTGAGCAACCTGCGTCGGGGCGTCCAGCGCGGACGCAACGCAGGCAGCAGTGAAACGAACGGCCAGGGCCTCGGTCCTGACAGCACCTACAACCAGGAGCGTTAGTGTGAGCCCGATGAGCCAGGCGGCACAGAACCTGAACTGGGTGATCACCAACTTCGTGGACAACACCCCGGGGGTGTCCCACACCGTGGTGGTCTCCGCCGACGGACTCCTTCTGGCGATGTCCGAAGGCTTCCCCCGCGACCGGGCCGACCAGCTCGCGGCCGTCGCCTCCGGTCTGACGTCCCTGACGGCAGGCGCCTCCCGGATCTTCGAGGGAGGCAGCGTGAACCAGACGGTTGTGGAGATGGAGCGCGGATTCCTCTTCCTCATGTCCATTTCCGACGGTTCCTCGCTCGCGGTTCTCGCCCATCCCGAGGCGGACATCGGCCTCATTGGGTACGAGATGGCCCTTCTGGTGGACCGAGCGGGTTCGGTCCTGACCCCCGACCTTCGTGCGGAGCTCCAAGGGAGCCTTCTCAACTGACAAACGAACGGTGCGTATTGGCGTCCCGAGGCCGTAGGGTTTCGGGACGCGGCTTCCACGTGATGGGTGCCAGGCACATCGGAGGAGGAGAGAGAGTGGCAACACCCCCAGGCGGATCGAATTCAGGCAACTGGTCGTACGGCCCTGCCCAGGGCCAGGGCGACGGTTCCCAGAACCCGAACCGTTACAACTTCCCCTCCGCGCCCAGCCAGCAGCGGCCGTACACGCCCCAGGGTCCGCAGGGTCCCGGGCCGTCACCGTACGACCAGCCGTCGGCCCCGCGCATCCAGCCCGTACAGCCGCACCGCCGCACCCCGGAGCCGGCGCCCGCAGGGGCGTCGAACAACCCGCTGGTGCGTCCGTACGCCATGACCGGTGGCCGGACCCGCCCGCGTTACCAGCTCGCCATCGAGGCGCTGGTGCACACCACTGCGCAGCCGCACCAGATGCAGGGCCAACTGCCCGAGCATCAGCGGATCTGCAACCTCTGCCGAGAGATCAAGTCGGTCGCCGAGATCTCGGCGCTGCTGACCATCCCTCTCGGCGTGGCCAGGATCCTCGTCGCCGACTTGGCGGAGGCGGGACTGGTCGCCATCCATCAGCCCGGCGGCGACGAGAGCGCCGGCGGCCAGCCAGACGTGACACTGCTCGAAAGGGTGCTCAGTGGACTTCGCAAGCTCTAGCGGGGGTCCGTCCCGCTCCACCACTTCCGCGAAGATCGTGGTGGCGGGCGGCTTCGGCGTGGGCAAGACCACGTTCGTCGGGGCTGTCTCGGAGATCAACCCGCTGCGCACCGAGGCCGTCATGACGTCCGCGTCGGCGGGGATCGACGACCTCACCCACACCGGGGACAAGACCACCACCACGGTGGCCATGGACTTCGGCCGTATCACCCTGGACCAGGACCTGATCCTGTACCTCTTCGGTACGCCGGGTCAGGACCGGTTCTGGTTCATGTGGGACGACCTGGTGCGCGGCGCGATCGGCGCGATCGTGCTCGTGGACACCCGCCGCCTCGCCGACTGCTTCCCGGCGGTCGACTACTTCGAGAACAGCGGCCTGCCGTTCGTCGTCGCCCTCAACGGCTTCGACGGCTCGCAGCCGTACCAGCCGGACGAGGTCCGCGAGGCCCTGCAGATCGGTCCCGACACCCCGATCATCACGACCGACGCCCGCCACCGCGCGGACGCGAAGTCGGCGCTGATCACGCTGGTCGAGCACGCGTTGATGGCCCACCTGTTTACGCCGCGACGGCGGGACACGAGACGGCGATCACGGGAGATGCCGGGCCGGCCGGGTCCGCGTCCCACGCACGAAGAAGGGCCCCTCTGCCGAGAGGGGCCCTTCTTCGTGCGGTGAAGCGGCTTGGAGCTGCGCGGCGCCTAGTGCCAGCTGTGCGGGGCGCGGAAGCCGCCCTCGCGCTCCAGGCGGCGCCAGCCGGCCTTGGGGCGGCCTCGGTGGGTCTCGGTGGGGGACGGCTGGGCGGCCGCGCGGGCCAGGAGGATCGCCGTGATGGCGGCGACTTCCTCGGGCTCGGCGTGGCCCTTCTCGACGCGGATGTCGGGAGCGTTCATGGGTGCAAGTCTCCGTGGATGAGGTTTCCGCAGGGGATCCGGTGGGTTACCCGTGGGGTCTGCCGGGTTACTGCGGGGGGTTGCCGTGCTTGCGGGAGGGCAGGTCGGCGTGCTTCGACTGGAGCATGGCCAGCGACCTGATGAGGACCTCGCGGGTCTCGGCGGGGTCGATGACGTCGTCGACCAGTCCGCGCTCCGCGGCGTAGTACGGGTGCATCAGCTCGGACTTGTACTCCTTGACCATGCGGGCCCGCATGGCCTCGGGGTCCTCGGCCTCGGCGATCTGACGCCGGAAGATGACGCCTGCGGCGCCTTCGGCGCCCATCACGGCGATCTCGTTCGTCGGCCAGGCGTAGGTGAGGTCCGCGCCGATGGACTGGCTGTCCATGACGATGTAGGCACCTCCGTAGGCCTTGCGCAGGATCAGGGAGATCCGCGGCACGGTCGCGTTGCAGTAGGCGTAGAGCAGCTTCGCTCCGTGCCGGATGATTCCGCCGTGCTCCTGGTCGACGCCCGGGAGGAATCCAGGGACGTCCAGGAAGGTGACGATCGGGATATTGAAAGCGTCACACATCTGGACAAAGCGTGCAGCTTTTTCCGACGCCTCGATGTCCAGGACACCGGCGAGGGCCTGCGGCTGGTTGGCCACGATGCCGACGACCTGGCCGTCGAGGCGGGCCAGCGCGCAGATGATGTTGCGGGCCCAGCGCTCGTGGATCTCCACGTACTCGCCGTCGTCGACGATCTCCTCGATGACCTTGGTCATGTCGTACGGACGGTTGCCGTCCGCCGGGACCAGGTCGAGCAGGACGTCGCCGCGGCGGTCGGCCGGGTCCGTGGACTCGGTGCGCGGGGGGTTCTCGCGGTTGTTCTGCGGGAGCAGCGAGAGGAGGTAGCGGACCTCCGCGATGCAGGTCTCCTCGTCGTCGTACGCGAAGTGGCAGACGCCGGAGGTCTCGGCGTGCACGTCGGCGCCGCCGAGGCCGTTCTGCGTGATCTCCTCGCCCGTCACCGCCTTGACCACGTCCGGGCCGGTGATGAACATCTGCGAGGTCTCGCGGACCATGAAGACGAAGTCGGTGAGGGCGGGGCTGTAGGCCGCGCCGCCCGCGCAGGGGCCCAGCATGACCGAGATCTGCGGGATCACCCCGCTCGCCCGGGTGTTGCGCTGGAAGATGCCGCCGTAGCCGGCGAGGGCGGAGACGCCCTCCTGGATACGGGCGCCGGCGCCGTCGTTGAGCGAGACCAGCGGGGCTCCGGCCGCGATGGCCATGTCCATGATCTTGTGGATCTTCGTGGCGTGGGCCTCGCCCAGCGCGCCGCCGAAGATGCGGAAGTCATGGGCGTAGACGAAGACCGTACGGCCCTCCACCGTGCCCCAGCCGGTGATCACACCGTCGGTGTACGGCTTCTTGGCCTCGAGACCGAAACCGGTCGCCCGGTGCCGGCGCAGCTGCTCGACCTCCTGGAAGGACCCCGGGTCGAGGAGCAGCTCGATCCGCTCCCGGGCGGTCAGCTTGCCCTTGGCGTGCTGCGCCTGGGTCGCCTTCTCGCTCGGGCCGGCCAGCGCCTGGGCACGGATCTCGTGCAGCTCGGCCACGCGGCCGCGCGCATCCGTGGGCTCCGAAGGCTCTGCGGTCTGCTCGCCGGTCGACTCTTCCAAAACGGTCATGTAGTGACCTTACGAAGCCGACCAAGGAAAGAGGGACGTCGACTCCGTACAGTCTCCGGAGCGTTTTCCTGGTAGCCCTGAACAGAAGCGGGCGGGCATGCAGCCGTTCCGACTGCTCAGAGGGGCTCGGGCTTGTAGGGGTCACACAAACCCCGGACCTGAGACCCGCCTCACATTCCGGGCGCGCACATGCCCTCGCCGGAGTGAAACGGAGCGTCCGGACGGCGGTCCAGGACCACCGGACTCCAGCGGGGCCGACACCGACGGACACCGGCAGGAGCCGACGGACACCGGCAGACCTTACCGGGGCGAAGATGTTGAACATTGAACGGAATAGGTCTACGGTCATCCGTGTTGACCTCGTTGAAGATTAAACATACTCGATCTTCTCGTCCCCAAGGAGCACATCATGGGCATCTTCGGCCGCAAGAACACCGACGAGACCGTCACCGCCACCGCCACCGTGAGCCCCGAGCTCGCCGCCCTGACCGGCGACTACTCGATCGACCCCGCCCACTCGACGTTCGGCTTCGTCGCGCGCCACGCGATGGTCACGAACGTCAAGGGCAAGTTCAACGACTTCACCGGCTCGCTGCACCTGGACGGCACCGACCCGTCGAAGTCCACCGCCACCATCGACGTCACGATGGACAGCATCGACACCGGGTCCGCCGACCGCGACGGCCACCTGAAGAGCGCCGACTTCTTCAAGACCGACGAGTTCCCGACGATGACCTTCCGCTCCACCTCGGCGGAGGCGCTGGGCGGCGACGACTACCGGATCACCGGCGACCTGACCATCCTCGGCGTCACCAAGCAGCTCAGCATCGACCTGGAGTTCAACGGCGCCGCCAAGGACCCGTTCGGCAACGAGCGCGTCGGCTTCGAGGGCAAGGCCGAGATCCTGCGCTCGGCGTGGGGCCTGACCTGGAACGCGGCACTGGAGACGGGCGGCGTCCTGGTCTCGGACAAGATCAAGCTGAACTTCGACATCTCGGCGATCAAGAACGCGTAAGTGATCGGCTTAATACGGTGGAAAACGGCGAATAGGGGTCGGAAGCGAAGAGCTCCCGGCCCCTTTCCCCGTTCCCTGTCACAGTCGCGAGGCATGAGCACCAGGACCGGACCCCAGCACTACCCCGGCGCGAACCGCGACCACTGGTACCAGGACGACTTCGGCGGTGACCGCATGGAGGTCAACGTCGTCGTCCTGCACACCACCGAAGGGCGTTCACTGCCCGACTACCAGGGCGGCTCCGCCGCGCCCAACCTGACGGCCGTGCCGGACTTCGCCGCCAGGAAGCTGAAGTGGTACCAGCACTTCGAGATCGACGTCTCCTCGCGCGCGCTGGTCAACAAGCGCGGCGGCGTCGAGACGAACACGCTGAACGTCTGCCAGGCGGAACTCGTCGGCACCTGCGATCCCGAGCTGCACGCCAAGTGGAAGGCCCGCGGCCAGGCCCACGTCTACTGGCCGAAGGCGCCGGAGTGGGCGTTGCGCGCCGTCGCCGAGTACCTGGCGTGGATGCACATCCACCACCATGTCCCCCTGCGCGGACCGGCGCTGTGGCCCGCGTACCCGAAGTCCGCCGGGAACGGGGGCGGTCAGCGGATGAGCGGGGAGCGGTGGAACGCGTTCAAGGGGGTGTGCGGGCACATGCACGTGCCGGAGAACGCGCACGGGGATCCGGGGGCGCTCGACTTCGAGGGGCTGCTCGACTTCGCCAAGGCGGCGGTCCAGGACTGAGGCGGGCCGAGACGTACTGGCGGCCGGCTGCGCCCCGGCGAGCGCGGCCGCCAGCCGGACGGGCGGAGCCGCCGGCGCAGAGGCGAGGCCGCGCGTGGAGGGGCGAGGCAGCCGGTGCAGAGGTGAGGCGGCCGACAGGAGTGGTGAGGCGGCCGGTGGGCGGATGTGGCTGAATCAGCCCCCTTGTGTGAGGGCTTGCGGGGTTCCCATAATCCAGCAACAGATTTGACCTGACCATGCCAGCGCATGGACGTTTCTTTGCGGTGCGCAGCTTCGCGGTGCGCAGTTCGTGTTGACATGCTCTCGTCAAAGCCGGCCCCCCACGGAAGGCAGCACCTTGAAGAAGCTCCTCACAGCGCTCAAGAGATTCGCAGCCGTCGGCGCGGCAGCCCTCGCGATCGCCAGCCTTCAGCCCCTCTCGTCCGCACAGGCCGCCCCCGCCCCCGTCGTCGGCGGAACCCGGGCCACGCAGGGCGAGTTCCCGTTCATGGTCCGGCTCTCCATGGGCTGCGGCGGGGCGCTCTACACCCAGCAGATCGTGCTCACCGCCGCGCACTGCGTCAGCGGAACCGGCGCCAACACCAGCATCACCGCCACCGCCGGCGTCGTGGACCTCCAGTCCACCACCGGCCGGGTCCAGGTGAAGTCGACCTACGTGTACCGGGCCCCCGGCTACAACGGCAACGGCAAGGACTGGGCGCTCATCAAGCTCGCCTCGCCCATCACCACCCAGTCCACCCTGAAGATCGCCACCACCACGCAGTACAACACCGGCACCTTCACCATCGCCGGCTGGGGCTCGGCCTCCGAGGGCGGCGCCCAGCAGCGCTACCTGCTCAAGGCCACCGTGCCGTTCGTGAGCGACGCGACCTGTCGCGCGTACAGCGGCTACAGCGGCCTCGTCGCCAGTGACGAGATCTGCGCCGGATACGCGGCCGGCGGCACCGACACCTGCCAGGGCGACTCGGGCGGCCCGATGTTCCGCCGGGACGCCGGCAACGCCTGGATCCAGGTCGGCATCGTGAGCTGGGGCATCGGCTGCGCCCGGGCCAACGCCCCCGGCGTCTACTCCGAGGTCTCCACCTTCGCCTCGGCCATCGCCGCGGCGGCGGCCTCGCTCTGACGCACACCCCCCGTCGCACGACCACGGGCCCGGCACCGCCGCGTGCCGGGCCCGTTGCGGGTGCGGTCCCCTCCTGAACCGTCAAGTCCCGCCATGGACAAGGGGGTTGCCGCAACGCGTGCTGAGCGGTCATCACGTCGGGTTCAGCCGGGGACCTGCCACGGCCCCGTCACCGGCATCGCGGCACGACGACTCGCGCGGCTGAACCGGCGGTACCGGAGCGGGCTTCAGAACCCGCCGCCGAAGTCGCCCCCGCCGCCTCCGCCGAAGTCCCCTCCCCCGCCGCCCCCGAAGCCGCCGAAGTCGCCGGGGTCGAAGTCGGCGCCGGAGACGTCGCCTCCGTCGTACCCCCCGCCGAAGTCGCCGTAGCCGCTGCCGTAGTCGGAGGCGTAGGACGGGGCGGCCATGATGCCGCCGAGCATCGTGCCGACGAGGAGGCCGGGCAGGATGCCGCCGCCGAAGTAGCCGCCCGCCCAGGGTCCGTAGGCGGGGCCTGCCTCCCAGTACGGGCGGCGGCCGTAGTCGCTGTCCACCTCGCGGATCACCGGGTCGCGGCCGTCGGCGAGCCGGGTCGCGTCCGCGGCGCAGACCGGGACCTCGCGGGTGGCCCCGCCGGACGGCGTCCAGGTGGCGTCGGCGACCGAGGGGCCGTGGCGCGGGTCGAAGAAGCACGGCGGCCGGCGTTCGGGCAGCGGCTGTCCGGTACGGCGGGCGGCCAGTCGGGCGAGGGAGAAGCGGCCGTCCTCCAGCGCCTCGGTGACGGGGCGGACGTCCTCGGGTCTCGTCGCGGCCGCCATGAACGACTTCGCCTGCTCGTAAGCGTCCAGGGCGCGTTCGTAGTCGGCGCGCATGGAGTCGTCGGCGCCGGGCTCCGACGGGCTGAAGTCCAGCCGGTCGAGCTCCTCGCCGAAGGCCGTGATGTCCTCGTCCACGACGACCCGCAGCCGGTCGAGGGCGGCCCGCTGGTCCGCCGCGTGCCGCCGGCGGTTGCGCCGCACGAGGGTGTAGGCGCCCGCCCCGCCCGCGACCAGCACCACACCCGCCGTGATCAGCGCGGTGGAGGAGATCCCGTCACCGCCGCCCGAGGAGCTCCAGCTCTCAGGGGCCGAGCCGCCCATGTTCGCCAGGGCACGGTCGGTGAAGTCGGTCAGCTGGGTCTTGGCGTCGTCCTCACCCTGGACACTGGCGACCAGGTTGCGGACGGCCGTGCGGGACAGGACCGAGGAGTCGGCGCGGGCGTCGAAGCGGTCACCGAGGCGGATCGCGTACAGGCCGGTCACGCCGGTGGCGGTGCGCAGGTCCGTGAAGAGGTCCGCCGTGGGGTAGCCGGCGGGCAGGACGACGATGAACAGGGGCTTGTCGGCGCCCTCGATCTGCTGCTGGAGGGCGTGCGCCTCCGCCTGGGACAGCTGGGCGCCCGCCTCCGGATCGACGTAGAGCGGGCCCTCGCGCAGGGACGCGGCGATCACCGAGACGCTCGTGGCCGCGCAGGCGCGCGGAGCGCCCGCCGTCAGGACCGCCAGAGCGGTCAGGACGGCGAGCGCCAGTGCGATCAGCGTTCCGGCAGAGCTTCGGGTCGATAGAGCGACCTTCATACTTCGAAGCTACCCGAAAGGCAGCGAAAGCGGTTCTTTCGGGCGGCCCGGGACGCGGTGGCTAGGCCGCCGCCCGGTACGCCGCCGTCAGCTGCTCCACCGCCTTTGCGTACCGGCCGGTCAGCAGCAGGTGGTCCGCGTCGGCGAAGGGCTTCGCGACCGCCGCCGTCACGGCCTGGCCCACCTTCTGCTGGACGATGAGCCGGGCCTTCCCGACCAGCGCCCGCCCCACCTCGTCGGCGCCGGCCCGCTCGGCCACCGCGGCCGCGGCCCGCAGCCCCTTCAGGGTCGTCACGCCGCCCTCCGGCACTCGGCGCAGCGTCGTCAGACCCCAGCCGTAGGGGAACTGCGGGTCGTACGCCGCGTCGCCGACGTTGATCGGCAGCTGGGCCTGGGTCTTCGGCCAGGTCACCGGAAGCTGCCCGGTGAAGGGCCGCCTGCCGTACAGGACGTCGGCCACGCCGTCGCCCTCGGTGCCCGGCAGCCAGGAAGCCACCAGCGCGTCGATGTCGCCGAGCCGGTCACCGATCAGCTGGGGCCGCCCGGACACGATCAGCACCGCGCACCTCATCGCGGCGCACACCTTGTCCACGGCCGCCCGGTCGGCGGCCGTCAGCTCCAGGTCGTTGCCGTTGCCGACGTCGCCCACGCCCTCGGCGTACGGGGTCTCGCCGACGACCACGACGCCGACGTCGTACCCGTTGGTCGGCGCCGAGGCGTCCTGGGAGTAGGTGACGTCCCCGCCGGCCTTCCGCATCCCCTCCAGGATCGTCGTGCCCTGCGTGATGTCGCCGGAGGCGCCCTGCCAGGTGATGGTCCAGCCGCCGCTCTGGTTGCCGATGTCGTCGGCGTTGGAGCCGGCGACGTACACCTTCTGGTGCTTCCTCAGCGGCAGGACACCACCGGAGTTCTTCAGCAGCACCTGCGACTCGGCGGCCGCCTGGCGCGCGACGGCCCGGTGCCCGGCGGAGCCGATGGCGGACGCGCCGTCGGTGTCGGCGTACGGCTCCTCGAAGAGGCCGAGCCTGAACTTCTGCGTGAGGATGCGCGACACGGCGTCGTCGATCCGCCGCTCGCCGATCCGGCCGGCCTCGACCTCGTCGAGCAGTGTGGCGTGGAAGTCCTTGTACGCGTACGGAACCATGATCATGTCGAGGCCCGCGTTGACCGACGTACGGACGTCAGAGGCGTAGTCGCCCGGGAGCTGGTCGATGGCCGCCCAGTCGCTGATGACGAACCCGTCGAAGCCCATACGGTCCTTCAGCACGCCGTTCAGCAGGTCGGCGCGGGCGTGCATCTTCACCGGCCCCCGGCCGTCGCCCGCGACGTCGAGCGAGGAGTAGGACGGCATGACGGTGCCGACCCCGCGGTCGACGGCCGTCCGGAAGGGCGCCAGGTGCACGGCCTCCAGTTCCTGCCGGGTGACCTCGGTGATGCCCTGGTCGACGGTGTACGTGCCGGTCGTGGACGACCCGTACGTGGTGCCGCCGTCCCCGACGAAGTGCTTGGCGGTGGCGAGGACCTTGTCGTCGTCCTTCAGGTCCGCGCCGCTCGCCCGGCCCTGGAGCCCCTGGATCACCGTCTCCATGGCCTGGACCAGTGCCGGGTCCTCGCCGTACGCCTCGTAGGAGCGGCCCCAGCGTTCGTCGCGGGTGACGCACAGGCAGGGGGCGAAGTCCCAGGGGATCCCGGTGGCCCGGACCTCGGCGGCGGTCACCGCGCCGGTCCGCTCGGCGAGCCCGGGGTCCCTGGTCGCCCCGATGCCGATGTTGTGCGGCATGACGGTCGCGCCGACCAGGTTGTTGTGGCCGTGCACCGCGTCGACGCCGTAGATCAGCGGGATCTGGTAGCGGGTGGCCTGCGCCCGGAGCTGGAAGGCGTCGATCATCTTCGCCCACGCCGCGGGGGTGTTGGGCGTCGGAGTCGAGCCGCCGCCGGAGAGCAGCGAGCCGAGGTCGTACGCGGCGATGTCACCGGGAGCGGCGATCGCGCCGCGCTCCGCCTGGGTCATCTGACCGGCCTTCTCCGCGAGGCTCATCCGCGACAGGAGATCGGCGACCCGCCTCTTCACCGGCAACTTGGCGTTCAGATAAGGCAGTCCGTGCGCGTCGACCACGACCTGCGGGTTCTCGGACGGCGGTCTGGCGCCGGTGACGGTCAGCCGGAGCGGGACGGTCTCGGCGGACTCGGCCTTCCTGTCCTCGAGCGTGCGGACGGCGACCGTGCGGGTGGTGCCGGAGGGAGTGCCCGCCGGGAACGTGACGGTGCCCGTGACCGGGGTGTAGTCCTTGCCGGGCTCGGCGGTGCCGGTCGCGGCGGTCTCGTAGGCGACGGTGACGGGTTCGTCGAGGGGGGCGGCGCCGGTGGTGGCGACGGTGAGCCGGACGGCGGCCGCTCGGCCCTCCCGGACCGGGTACACGGCCGCGTCGGTGGTGACGGCGGCGCGCAGCGACTGGTCCGCCCGGCCGTACAGCTCCACGCCGTCCATGGCGAAGTCGCCCTTGACGCCGACGGGGAGGGTGAGGGCGTATCCCCAGGTCTCGGTGAGGCCGAGGACCTGGTCGATGCCGCCGACGGGCTGGTAGTCCGTGCGATAGGTGAAGTCGGTGAAGGGGATCTCGACCTGTTTCCAGCCGGTCCAGTCGTCGGTGAAGGAGGTCGTCCAGAGCTCGGACGCCTCTCCGTTGGCCCCGCCGTCCTTGATCTCGAAGGCGATCTTCCTGCCGTTGTCTCGGCCTTCCCACCAGAACCGGACGCCCCGGTGGGCGGACCAGTCGTGGGCGGGCTCGGCGAAGGCGAAGTCGTGGGTGAAGCCGCCGTAGCCGCTGATGTCGTAGCTGCCGGAGAGGACCTTGTCGCCCTCGGGGGCGTCCGCCCGGGCCGTCAGCCCGAGGGCGGGCGGGTCGTCGGTGTCGCCGCCCCAGGTGAAGAGGCCCTCGGCGGGCGGGTTCGCGAAGGGGACCTCGCCCTCGAAGCGGTCGACCGGGACGGGGGCGGGGTCGGGGTCGTCGGCGCCGGACGCGCCGGCGGCGGTGGTCATCGGGAGCAGTGCGGCCAGCAGGGTGGCGGAGGCGAGCAGGGCGGTTCTTCGCATGCGACGTCCCTCTACTCTCGTGGTCCACTCATGACTTAGATCACGCCGTGAGTTAACTGGTGGGCCGTTGCGCCGTCAAGACTTCACACCGGAACTGATACGGCCGCAACACCCGTCCGGATCAGGGACGTTGTTCGTTCGACAGATGAACGCGCAACCCCTTGACGCGACCTGGAAGCCGTCATTTGCTCACGCCTCGCACGCCCCTGTCCCCCACCTTCGAAAGGGCAACGCTCCATGAGGAGATCCACTCACGTCCTCCGGCTGCTCCTCGCCGGTCTGCTCACCTCCGCCGGGATCACCGCGGCGGTCGCGCCCGCGCACGCGCTGCGGTAGGACCGGGGGCCGCCGGTGAGCAGTGCGGGGGGCGAGTCCCGGTGGGCGGCCCGGGGCCCGGCAGAGGCGGGACTGACGGCCGGGAGCGGGGCTGACGGCCGGGAGCGGGGCTGACGGCCGGGAGCGGGGCTGACGGCCGGGCGGGAGCCAATGGCCGGGCGGAAGCCGACGGCCAAGGCCGGATCGACGGCCGAGCGGGGGCCGATGGCCGCGGCCGGACCGACCGCCGAGACCGGACCGACGGCCGGGCGGGAGCCGACCGCCGAGCGGGAGCCGACGGCCGGGGCCGGACCGACCGCCAAGGCCGGCCGACCGCCAAGGCCGGCCGACCGCCGAGGCCGCCGGCCGCCAGGGACGGGCCTCGGCGAGTGCAAAGGCTCGCCGAGGCTCCTGCTGGGCGGCGCCTACTCGGCGGGCTCCACCTTGGCCCGCAGCAGGCCGTACGTGTAGGCGTCCTCCAGGGCCTGCCAGGAGGCGGCGATCACGTTTTCCGCGACGCCCACCGTGGACCACTCGCCCGTGCCGTCCGTCGTGGAGATCAGGACGCGGGTGGTGGACTGGGTGCCGTGGACGCCCTCCAGGATGCGGACCTTGTAGTCGACCAGGTCGAGCTTGGCCAGCTGGGGGTAGATCTTCTCCAGCGCCACACGCAGGGAGCGGTCCAGGGCGTTGACCGGGCCGTTGCCCTCGGCCGTCGCGACGATGCGCTCGCCCTTGGCCCACAGCTTGACCGTGGCCTCGTTGGCGTGGGTGCCGTCGGGGCGGTCCTCGACGATGGCCCGCCAGGACTCGACCTCGAAGTACTTCAGCGGCCGGCCCTCGACCTCGGCCCGCAGGAGCAGCTCGAAGGAGGCGTCCGCCGCTTCGTAGGTGTAGCCCTTGAGCTCGCGTTCCTTGACCCGCTCCACGACCCGGCCGACCAGTTCGCGATCGCCGCCCAGGTCGACGCCGAGCTCCTTGCCCTTGAGCTCGACCGACGCCCGTCCGGCCATGTCCGACACCAGCATCCGCATGGTGTTGCCGACCTGCTCGGGGTCGATGTGCTGGTAGAGGTCCGGGTCGACCTTGATCGCCGAGGCGTGCAGGCCGGCCTTGTGGGCGAAGGCCGAGACTCCCACGTACGGCTGGTGCGTGGACGGCGTCAGGTTGACGACCTCGGCGATCGCGTGCGAGATGCGGGTCATCTCGCGCAGTTTGCCCTCGGGCAGCACCTTCTTGCCGTACTTCAGCTCCAGGGCCGCGACCACCGGGAACAGGTTCGCGTTGCCGACCCGCTCGCCGTAGCCGTTCGCGGTGCACTGGACGTGCGTCGCGCCCGCGTCCACCGCGGCCAGGGTGTTCGCCACCGCGCAGCCGGTGTCGTCCTGGGTGTGGATGCCGAGCCGGGCGCCGGTGTCGGCGAGGACCGTGGAGACGACCGCCTGGATCTGCGCCGGGAGCATGCCGCCGTTGGTGTCGCAGAGGACGACCACGTCCGCGCCGGCCTCGGCGGCGGCCCGGACGACCGCCTTCGCGTACTCCGGGTTGGCGCGGTAGCCGTCGAAGAAGTGCTCGCAGTCGACGAAGACCCGCCGGCCCTGCTCCTTCAGGAACGACACCGTGTCGCTCACCATCGCCAGGTTCTCGTCCAGCGTCGTGCGCAGAGCCAGCTCGACGTGTCGGTCGTGGGACTTCGCGACCAGCGTGATCACCCCGGCGCCCGACTCCAGCAGCGCCCTGACCTGCGGGTCCTCGGCGGCCTTCGCGCCTGCCCGGCGGGTGGCGCCGAAGGCGACCAGCTGGGCGTGCTTGAAGTCGATCTCCTCCTGGGCGCGGGCGAAGAACTCGGTGTCCCGCGGGTTGGCGCCCGGCCAGCCGCCCTCGATGAAGCCCACCCCGAAGTCGTCCAGGTGCCGGGCGATGGCCAGCTTGTCGGCGACGGTGAGGTTGATGCCCTCACGCTGCGCGCCGTCGCGCAGGGTGGTGTCGAAGACGTGGAACGAGTCGTCGAGTTCGCTGGTTGCGGTCATGGTCTGAAGGCTCCTGTGTCGGATCTCGGTCGTTACCGGAATGACCGGCTCCACCATCCCCCCATGCTCCCTCGCGCTCTCGCTCCCGGCTGCGGGTGGGCCAGAAAAGCGAAAAACCCCTCGCGGGTGCGAGAGGTCTGCGCGCGGGTCGAGGACGACGATGGCCGCTCGTACCTGGTCGTACGGAGCGGTCACTGCGGACCGGCGCGCCTGCTGCCAATAATCGTGGCGAACGAGAGCACGGCGGCAGTCTGGCACAGACCGTCCGTTTGCTCACCGGGTGTCTCAGGATGCGAACAACGTGCTCTCACGCCCGCGTGAGCAGACTCTCGGCCAGGAACTCGCGGACGTGCCCGAGTACCTGTTCCCGGCCCGTGCCCCGCAGTCCGATGGCGACATGGATGGAGAAGCCGTCGAGGAGGGCGCGCAGCCGCGCCGCGAACCGGTCGGGGTCCACGCGCCGGAACTCGCCCCGCGACACCCCTTCCGCCAGCAGGGCGACCAGGTCGCGGTGCCAGGCGCCCTCGATGGCCGCCTGGCGGTCCCGGGCGTCCGCGTCGACGGCGGCGTTCTGCGAGCGGTTCCAGACCTCCAGCCAGAGCGTCCAGTGCGGGTCGCGGTGGCCGTCGGGGACGTACAGGTCGACATAGGCGTCGAGGCGCTCGCGGGCGGGGGCGGCGCGGGCCAGCAGCCGGGCGCGCTCGGCGCCGAGCCGGCCCTCGCTCCACTCCAGGGTGCGCAGCAGGAGTTCGTCCTTGGAGTGGAAGTAGTAGAGGAGATGGCCGCTGCTCATCCCGACCTCGCGGCCGAGCCCCGCCATGGTGAGCTTCTCCAGACCGCGCTCGGAGATCATCTCCATGGCGGCGGCCAGGACGTCCTCGCGGGGCGGCGCGTTCCTGCGTGCCCGTGCCGCTCCGGCCATGTCCCGGCTCCCCTTCGTCTCGTCCCCGGATCTCAGACCCTCGGCTGCTGCTGGGTGATGCAGTGGATGCCACCGCCGCCGGAGAAGATCGTACGGGCGTCCACCAGGGTGACCGCGCGCTCCGGGAACAGGCGGCGAAAGACGCCCGCCGCGAGCTCGTCGCGGGGGTCGTCGAAGCCGCAGAGCACGACGCCGCCGTTGCAGAGGTAGTGGTTGATGTACGAGTAGTCGGCCCAGTGACCGTCGGCCTCCAAGGCGGTCGGGGCGGCGACCTCGACGACCTCCAGTCGGCGGCCCCGCGCGTCGGTCTGCGCCCTCAGCAGTCCGATGACCTCCTTCGTCACCTCGTGGTCGGGGTGGGCCGGGTCGGGCTGGTGGTGGGCGACGACGACTCCCGGGCGGGCGAAGGCGGCGACGATGTCGACGTGGCCGAGGGTGCCGAAGCCGTGCGGAGGGTAGTCGCCGGTGAGTCCGCGGGGCAGCCAGATCGCCTTGCGGGTGCCGAGCATGGCGTGGATCTCCGCCTCGACCTCGTCCCGCGTCCACCCCGGATTGCGCTCCGGGCCGAGCTGGACCGTCTCCGTCAGCAGGACCGTGCCCTCGCCGTCCACGTGGATCGCGCCGCCCTCGTTGACCAGCTTCGAGGCGTACGTCCGTGCCCCCGCGAGGTCCGAGACGTACGCGGCGATCTTCGCGTCGTGCTCCCAGCGGGCCCAGCCCTGGGCGCCCCAGCCGTTGAACGTCCAGTCGACGGCGGCGAGTCGCCCGTCCGCGCCGGTCAGGAAGGTGGGGCCGATGTCCCGCATCCAGGCGTCGTCGAGTTCGCGCTCGACCGTGTCGACGCCTGGACCGAGGAGAGCGCGGGCGTCGGCCGCCTGTCCGGGGCCGCACACCACCGTCACCGGCTCGAAGCGGTGTACCGCGCGGGCGACCGAGGCCCAGGCGGCCCGGGACGCGGTCAGGTCGGCGGGGTCGTCGAAGGTGGGGTTGGCGCCCGGCCACGCCATCCAGGTGCGCTCGTGCGGGGCCCACTCGGCGGGCATGCGGAAGCCGTCGGCGGCAGCAGACATCAGCGGTCCTCAGAGGAAGTACAGGCGGTTGAGGGAGACGGACTCGGCCGGCTCGGAGCGCAGCGGCTCGCCGTCGAGGGTGACCAGGCCGGTGCGCTGGTCGACGTCGACCGCTCCGGTACGGGAGTTGCGGAGCAGGTCGGCGGGGCCGATGCCGCGGGTGCCGCGGACGGCGACCCTGCGGCGGCGGGTCGGCATCGAGTCGCCGCCCTGGTCGAGGGCGGCCCGGGCGACGAAGGCGACCGAGATGTCGGCGGGCGTGGCCCCGTACGCCCCGAACTGCGGTCCGAGGACCAGGGGTTCGCAGGTGTCGGTGGCCGCGCCCGGGTCGCCGACCACGCCGTACGCCGGGAAGCCCGACTTGAGCACGAGCTGCGGCTTGGCGCCGAAGTACTCGGGGCGCCACAGCACGATGTCGGCGAGCTTGCCGGCCTCGAGGGAGCCGATCTCGTGCGCGAGACCGTGGGCGATGGCCGGGTTGACGGTCAGCTTGGCGATGTAGCGCAGGACGCGCTCGTTGTCGTGGCCGTCGTCCGGGGCGCCGAACTCGGCCTTCATCTTCCCGGCCATGGCGAACGTACGGCGGACCGTCTCGCCCGCCCGGCCCATGCCCTGGGCGTCGGACGAGGTGATGCCGATCGCGCCCAGGTCGTGCAGGACGTCCTCGGCGCCCATGGTGCCGGCCCGGATCCGGTCGCGGGCCATGGCGGCGTCGCCGGGCAGGTCGGTCTTCAGGTCGTGGACGGAGACGATCATGCCGTAGTGCTCGGCGACGGCGTCCCGGCCGAAGGGGAGGGTGGGGTTGGTGGAGGAGCCGATGACGTTCGCGACGCCCGCCATCTTCAGCACGTTCGGGACGTGCCCGCCGCCGCAGCCCTCGATGTGGAAGGCGTGGATAGTCCGGCCCTCCAGCACCCTCAGGGTGTCCTCGACCGACAGGCACTCGTTCAGCCCGTCGCTGTGCAGGGCGACCTGCACGTCGTGTTCCTCGGCGACCCGCAACGCCGTGTCCAGCGCCCGGGTGTGGGCGCCCATGTCCTCGTGCACCTTGAAACCCGAGGCGCCGCCTTCGGCGAGGGCCTCCACCAGGGGCGCGGCGGACGACGACGAACCCCGGCCGAGGAAGCCGATGTTGACCGGCCAGGCGTCGAACGCGTTGAACGCGTGCCGCAGCGCCCAGGGCGAGTTGACGCCGACGCCCCACACGGGCCCGAACTCCTGCCCGATGACCGTGGTCACCCCGGAGGCCAGCGAGGCCTCCATGATCCGCGGCGACAGCAGATGGACGTGGGTGTCGACGGCGCCCGCGGTGGCGATCAGCCCCTCGCCGGACACGATGGACGTGCCCGTGCCGACGACGACGTCGACCCCGTCGAGGGTGTCGGGGTTCCCGGCCCGCCCGATCGCGTGGATCCGGCCCTCCCGGATGCCGATCGACACCTTCCGGATCCCCTGCACGGCGTCGATCACGACGACGTTGCTGATCACGACGTCACAGGTCGCGCGGACGGCGGCGGCCTTGAGGTGCAGCCCGTCCCGGGCGGTCTTGCCGAACCCGGCGAGGAACTCGTCGCCGTGCCGCTGGGAGTCCGACTCGACGCGGACGACCAGCCCCGAGTCACCGAGCCGGACGCGGTCACCGGCCCGGGGACCGTGGGTGGCGGCGTACTCGTACGGGTTCATCCGGCCCGCCCCGCTGTCGCTCCCAGATATCCGCAGGCGGCGGCCCGGCGCAGGGCCTCGTCCTTCGCCCCCGGCGCGTCGAGCGCCCCGTCGACCATGCCTGCGAAGCCGATGGCGACCCGGTCACCGCCGATCGGCACGAGCCCGACCTCGCCGCTCTCCCCCGGCCCGAAGCGCACGGAGGACCCGGCGGGGACGGCGAGCCGCATGCCGTAGGCCTTCTCCCGGACGAAGTCCAGCCGCGGGTTGGCCTCGAAGAAGTGGAAGTGGGAGGTGACGGAGACGGGCACGGTCGCCGTGTTCGTGACCGCCAGCCGCAGGGCCGCCTCGGGCTCGGCGTGCTCGGGCCCCGGCAGCAGGGCACCCGGCGCCCGGTCCCCCAGCGTGCCCCCGGCGATCGGATCGCCGACGACCGCGAGACGCGAGCCGTCGTCGAACACGGCCTCGACATGCACCTCGGTGACGACGTCCGCGACGCCCGGCAGCACGTCGTCCGGGCCGAGGACCGAGCGGGCGCGTTCGATCGCCTCGGCGAGCCGGGCGCCGTCACGCGCGGCCTCGCACACCGTGTCCGCGATCAGCGCGGTCGCCTCGGGGACGTTCAGCCTGAGCCCGCGGGCCCTTCTCGCCCGGGCCAGCTCCGCCGCGCCGAAGAGCAGGAGGCGGTCCCGTTCGGTGGGGGTGAGTCGCACGTTGCCCTCCCTTTCTTTGAGCAGCACTCTAAACGTTCCGCACAATGATCAGAAGACATGACGAGAAACTTTTGAGCACTGTTCAAACATGGGCAGCCCTCGAGAACGCCGCAGGGCCACCCCGGACGGAGTGGCCCTGACGGGGGTGGCCCTGACGGGGGTGGCCCTGACGGGGGTGACCCTGGCGGAAAAGGGGCGGCTAGCCCAGCTCGTGCATCCAGCCGTGCTTGTCCTCGGCCGTGCCGCGCTGGATGTCCAGCAGGGCCCGACGGAGCCTGAGGGTGACCTCGCCGGGCTCGCCGCCCGACTGCTGCCACTCGCCGGCGGTGCGCTTGACCGTGCCGACCGGGGTGATCACGGCGGCGGTGCCGCAGGCGAAGACCTCCTTGAGGGCGCCGCTCTCGGAGTCGCGCTGCCACTGCTCGACCGAGACCCGGCCCTCCTCGGCCTCGTAGCCGAGGTCGCGGGCGACCGTGAGGAGGCTGTCCCGGGTGACGCCTTCCAGGATGGAACCCGTGAGCGACGGCGTGATGATCTTGTCGTCGTACACGAAGTACAGGTTCATGCCGCCGAGCTCCTCGACCCACTTGCGCTCGACCGCGTCGAGGTAGCAGACCTGGGCGCAGCCCTGGGCGGCGGCCTCGGCCTGGGCGAGCAGGGACGCGGCGTAGTTGCCGCCGGTCTTGGCGTCGCCCATGCCACCGGGGACGGCACGCACGTGCTCCTCGGAGACCCAGATGGAGACGGGCTTGACGCCGCCCGGGAAGTAGGCGCCGGCCGGTGAGGCGATGACCAGGAACAGGTACTCGTTGGCCGGCTTCACGCCCAGGCCGACCTCGGTCGCGATCATGAAGGGCCGCAGGTAGAGGGACTCCTCACCGCCGTGCGCGGGCACCCAGTCCTTGTCCTGGCCGACGAGCGCGTCACACGCCTCGATGAACGTCTCCACCGGCAGCTCGGGCATGGCCAGGCGGCGGGCCGAACGCTGGAAGCGCTTGGCGTTCTGGTCCGGGCGGAAGGTGGCGACCGACCCGTCGGGGCGGCGGTACGCCTTCAGACCCTCGAAGATCTCCTGCGCGTAGTGCAGGACGTTGGTGGCCGGGTCCAGGGGGATCGGCGCGTACGGAACGAGCTGACCGTCGTGCCAGCCGCGGCCCTCGGTCCACTTGATCGTCACCATGTGGTCGGTGAAGTGGCGGCCGAACCCGGGGTTCGCCAGGATCGCCTGCCGCTCGGTGGCGGAGGTGGGACTGGCGGAGGGCTTGAGCTCGATCGTGGGCGTCGTCATGAGTAGCTGTCCTTCGCTTCCTGGCGAGCGTCTGGGCCACCCCGCGTCTTTCGGCCGGGGGTCCGGGGGTTGTCCCCCGGAAGATGCAGCACCGGTTGTAGTGACGGGCCGCGCTCACGCCCGTACGGCCGGTGGCCGGTGCCAGGACGTCCGAGCATTGCCTCATACCGCGGCTCCACGTTCGATTATCGCAAGCGGCGGACGACGGCCAAAACGGCGTGAATGAGACCCAGGGATGATGGTGGCACCCGGCGGGGGACATGCGGAAGCCGCCGGGTGCGGATGCGACCCGGCGGCTTCGTGAGGTTTCGCGCAGCGCGGGGTCAGCCGGCTACGCGTACGGCGAGCGCGTCGCCGATCTCGGAGGTGCTGCGCGCGGGCAGCGAGCCGCGCTCCTCCAGGTCGACGGAGACGGCCTCCTCGATGCGGACCGCCTCGGCGTCGTAGCCGAGGTGGCGCAGCAGCAGGGCGACGGACAGGACCGTGGCGGTGGGGTCGGCCTTGCCCTGACCGGCGATGTCCGGGGCCGAGCCGTGCACCGGCTCGAACATGGACGGGAACTCGCCGGACGGGTTGATGTTCCCGCTCGCGGCGACGCCGATGCCGCCGGAGACGGCCGCGGCGAGGTCGGTGATGATGTCGCCGAAGAGGTTGTCGGTGACGATGACGTCGAAGCGCGCGGGGTCGGTGACGAGGTAGATCGTCGCGGCGTCCACGTGGATGTAGTCCGTGGTGACGTCGGGGAACTCCTCGGCCACCCGGTTGAAGACGTTCGTCCAGAGGTGACCTGCGAAGGCCAGCACGTTGTTCTTGTGGACGAGCGTGAGCTTCTTGCGGGGGCGGGCCTGGGCGCGGGCGAAGGCGTCCCGGACCACGCGCTCGACACCGAAGGCCGTGTTCACGGAGACCTCGGTGGCGACCTCGTGCGGGGTGCCCTTGCGGATCGTGCCGCCGTTGCCGGTGTACGGCCCCTCGGTGCCCTCACGGACCACGATGAAGTCGATCTCGGGCTGGCCGGCCAGCGGGGTGGCGACACCCGGCAGGAGCTTCGACGGACGCAGGTTGACGTGGTGGTCGAAGAGGAAGCGCAGCTTGAGCAGGAAACCCCGCTCCAGGACACCGGAGGGGACGCTCGGGTCGCCGATCGCGCCGAGCAGGATGGCGTCGTGCCGCTTGAGCGCCTCCGCGTCCGCGTCGGTGAGGGTCTCACCGGTGGCGTGGTAGCGCCGGGCACCGAAGTCGTACTCCTCGGTCTCCAGCTTCACATCCTGCGGGAGGACGGCGGAGAGGACCTTGAGACCTTCGGCCACGACCTCCTGGCCGATGCCGTCACCGGGAATCACTGCGAGATTGAGGCTGCGAGACATACGGGAACCGTACTCCTCGTCCCAGGGGATGACATGGAGCGTCCGCGATACGGACAGAGGAGTCGCGGCACGCACCTGGCGGCGCGGACCTGCGGTGGCGCGCGGGGTCGAGGTGCGACGCGGGTCCCGAAGTCCCGTTCGGGGGCCCGCGCCGCACCCCGTGCGGGTGCGGCTCCCGGACTGCGGGGCGGCTCGGCTCAGTGGCCGGTCTCGCCGCCGTTGTCACGGCGGTCGAGGGCGCGCTGGAGCGCCGCGGCGGCGTTCTTCCGGTCGGACTCGGTCGTACGGGAGATGTGACGGACTCGGCGGCGGACGGTCGTCTCGGCCATGAGAAATCGACTCCTTCGAATTCCAGGGAGTGCGGAAGGGGGTTACGAGACTCCCCCTCTGCCTAATGGGCGGGGGGCGCCCCCAAGGGGCGGGGAGCGGGCCGCAGGGGTTGCCTGCGCGGGCCCGGCTCATGACCGCCATTCGCTTGGTCGAGCGAGACGTTCGGCTCCTACAAAGCTAAGGGAGGAGCACGCGCCTGTCTCTACGATTACTCGGACTTCCTACTATCTGAGACGGCACCCCGGGTCACCCCCCGTCGACCTGCGGTTTCGCCGACGCCCTCAGTACTTCCGCACCAGCCAGGTCCCGCTGCTGGCGGTCTGGGGCGCCGGCGACGAGATCTTCGTCCCGGCCGGCGCGCTCGCGTTCCGCCGCGACCTGCCCCGGGCGGAGGTGCACCTGCTGCCCACCGGGCACTTCGCCCTGGAGACACACGCGGGCCGGATCGCGGCGCCGATCAGTGACTTCCTCGGCCGCGTCGGCACCCGCCGACGGAGAACGGGAAGGGGCCGGGCAACAGCCCGGCCCCTTCCTTCGTCGTGCTTCCGTCGCTGTACGACGACGCGTCAGCCCATGTGCGGGTACGCGTAGTCGGTCGGCGCGACCAGCGTCTCCTTGATGGCGCGGGTCAGGGTCCAGCGCATCAGGTTCTGCGGCGCGCCGGCCTTGTCGTCGGTGCCGGAGGCGCGGCCGCCGCCGAAGGGCTGCTGGCCGACGACGGCGCCGGTCGACTTGTCGTTGATGTAGAAGTTGCCGGCCGCGTAGCGCAGCTTCTCCATCGTGTGAGCGGCGGCCGCGCGGTCGCCGGAGATGACCGAGCCCGTGAGCGCGTAGTCCGACACCGACTCCATCTGGGTCAGCATCTCGTCGTACGCCTCGGCCGAGCTGTCGTCGTACACGTGCACGGCGAGGATCGGGCCGAAGTACTCGGTCGTGAAGACCTCGTTCTCCGGGTCGGTGCACTCGACGACGGTCGGGCGGACGAAGTAGCCGACCGAGTCGTCGTAGGAGCCGCCCGCGACGATCGTGCAGGTCGGGTCCGCCTTCGCGCGGTCGATCGCCGCCTTGTTCTTGGCGAAGGACCGCTCGTCGATGACGGCGCCGATGAAGTTCGAGAGGTCGGTGACGTCACCCATCGTGAGGTAGTCGACCTCGGCCGCGAACTCCTCCTTGAAGCCGGAGTTCCAGATCGACGCCGGGATGTACGCGCGGGAGGTCGCGCTGCACTTCTGGCCCTGGTACTCGAAGGCCCCGCGGGTCAGGGCGGTCTTCAGGACCGCGCGGTCCGCGCTCGGGTGGGCGACGACGAAGTCCTTGCCGCCGGTCTCGCCGACCAGACGCGGGTAGGAGCGGTACTTCTCGATGTTGGCGCCGACCGTCTTCCACAGGTACTGGAAGGTCTTCGTCGAGCCGGTGAAGTGGATGCCGGCGAGGTCGCGGTGGTTGAGGGCGACCTCGGAGACCTCCAGGCCGTCACCGGTGACCAGGTTGATCACGCCCTTGGGCAGACCGGCCTCCTCCAGCAACCGCATGAGCAGCACGGCGGCGTGCGTCTGCGTCGGGGACGGCTTCCACACCACCACGTTGCCCATCAGCGCGGGCGCGGTCGGCAGGTTGCCCGCGATGGCGGTGAAGTTGAACGGCGTGATCGCGTAGACGAAGCCCTCGAGCGGGCGGTGGTCGAGGCGGTTCCAGACACCCGGGGAGTTCGCCGGGGGCTGCTCGGCCAGGATCTGGCGGGCGTAGGCCACGTTGAACCGCCAGAAGTCGACCAGCTCACAGGGACAGTCGATCTCCGCCTGCTGGGCGGTCTTCGACTGGCCGAGCATGGTGGAGGCGGCGAGCGTCTCGCGCCAGGGACCGGCGAGCAGTTCGGCGGCGCGCAGGATGATGGCGGCGCGGTCGTCGAAGGACATCGCGCGCCAGGCGGGCGCGGCGGCGAGCGCCGCGTCGACGGCGTCCTGGGCGTCCTGCCGCGTGGCGCCCGCGTAGGTGCCGAGGCGGGCCTTGTGGTTGTGCGGCTGCACGACGTCGAAGCGCTCACCGCCGCCCATCCGCCGCACGCCGCCGATGGTGCAGGGCAGGTCGATCGGGTTGTCGGCCAGCTCCTTGAGCTTGGCCTCCAGCCGGGCGCGCTCCGGCGAACCGGGGGCGTAGCCGTGCACCGGCTCGTTGACGGGGGTGGGGACCTGGGTTACCGCGTCCATGTCTTCCGTTACTCCTTCTGAGCGGTGTTTCGAGCGGGGGGTTGCGGGCTCGGCCCTTGCTGGTCATCGAGGGGACATCAACGGACGAAGAACCGCAGGCCGGTCGGCTTCTGCGCGAGCCGGCGCATGCTGCGCCCTCCCGGGGGACGACCCCCGGACCTCCGGCGGCACAGCGGGGCCGGCATCGTGTCTCAGCCTCGGGTGAGCATGCTGCGGGCGAAGAAACGCAGGTTGGCCGGCTTCTCCGCGAGCCGGCGCATGAAGTAGCCGTACCAGTCGGTGCCGTAGGCGGTGTAGACGCGCATGCGGTGCCCCTCGGCGGCCAGCCTCAGGTGCTCGTCGCCGCGGATGCCGTACAGCATCTGGAACTCGTACTCGTCCAGCTTGCGTCCGGCCTTGCGGGCGAGTTCCTGCGCGATGGAGATGAGGCGCGGGTCGTGGGACCCGATCATGGGGTACCCCTCGCCCTCCATCAGGGTGCGCAGGATCCGGACGTACGCCTTGTCGATCTCGTGCTTCTGCTGGTGTGCGACCTCGGCGGGCTCCTTGTACGCGCCCTTCACGAGCCGTACCCGGCTGCCGCTCGCCGCGAGGCGCCGGGCGTCGGCCTCGGTGCGGAAGAGGTAGGCCTGGATGACACAGCCGGTCTGCGGGAAGTCCTTCCGCAGCTCCTCGTGGATGGCGAACATCGAGTCGAGGGTGGTGTGGTCCTCGGCGTCGAGTGTGACGGTGGTGCCGATGGCCGCGGCTGCCTCGACGACCGGACGGACGTTCGCGAGGGCCAGCTCGTGGCCGCCCTCCAGCGCCTGGCCGAACATCGACAGCTTGACGGACACCTCGACCCGCTCGCCGAGCTCCAGCTCCGCGAGCCGGTCGATCAGCGCCAGGTAGGCGTCCCGGGCGGCGGCGGCCTGCCCGGGGGTGGTGATGTCCTCGCCGACGACGTCCATCGTCAGTTCCAGCCCGGAGGCGGTGAGCTCCTCGACGATCGGGACGATGTCGTCGACCGTCTCACCGGGGATGAAGCGGTCCACGACCTGCTTCGTCACCGGGGCCGCCGAGATCAGGCGTCGCATCCGGTCGCTGCGCGAAGCGGCGAGAATCACGGGACCCAGCACGGGGCACCTCCACATACCAACCCATACGAGGCCGTTTCCCGACGATCGGGGAACGGCACGGAGAACCACCGTGAAACCTAAGGATCCCTCCGATCGTGGGCCATCGACAGCTGTCACGCATCCGTGCCGCGGATCTCAGACAGATGTATGAAGGGGATGCGGACTTGCGGGAGAATGCCTGGGTGACAGCCGATTACCAGGGTGACCACCAGGAGCTCGTCGACGAGATCTCCGAGCTGCTCGGCGCGCCGGCGACCCTGGAGAACCGGGATTTCGAGCTGATCGCCTTCGGCGCCTACGACAGCGAGGGCGAGCTCGACGCGTCGGCGCTGGATCCGGTGCGCACCCGCTCGATCCTGACCCGGCGCTCCACGGCCGCCGTCCGCACCTGGTTCGAGGGCTTCGGCATCACCCGCGCGACCGGCCCGGTCCGGATCCCGCCGACCCCGGAGGCCGGGGTGTACCGGGGCCGCGTCTGCCTCCCCGTACGGCACCGGGGGGTCGTCCTCGGCTATGTCTGGCTGCTCGACGACGACCCCGGGCCCTCGGACGCCCAGCTGGCGGCCGCGATGGAGGTGACCGGCCGGATCGGCGCCCTGCTCGCCGACGAGGCCCAGCACGGCGCGGACCTCACCCGGGAGCTGCGGGCGGTGCTCACCGCGCAGCCCGACTGGCAGCGGGACATGGCGGTGGCGGAACTGCGCGCCGCGCTCGGCGCCCGCGCGGACGGCCCGCACACGGTGGTGTGCGTGACGCCCTGGCCGTCCGCCGACCCGGACGACGCGCCCTCGCTGCGCACGCTGCCGGGGGCGACGGCGCTGTGCACCGTGCCGTGGGGTGGGGGTACCTCCCACGCCCTCAAGTCAGGTGGGGAGCCCCAGTCCCTGGCGCTGCTGGTCCGCCTGCGCTCGACGGACACCCTCACCCCGGCGACGACGGCGGCGGCCCGGCTGCTGGAGCGGGCGGGCGGGTCCGCCGCGGGAGTGGCCGCCGGGCGGGCCGGCCTCGCGGAACTGGGCGCCGCCTGGCAGGAGGCGTCGGCGTCGGCGCGGGCGGCGCTCGCGGAGCCCGGCCTCGGCCCGGTCGCCCGGTGGGCGTCCATCGGCCCCTACCGGCTGCTGACCGCCCTGCCCCGGGAGAGCGCCCAGGACCCCGCCGTACGGACCCTGTTGGCCCCCGCGCACCACGAACTCGCCCGCACGGCCGAGGTGTACCTCGACTGCGCGGGCCAGGCGGGCCGCACGGCAGCCGAGTTGGGCATCCACCGGCAGACCCTCTACTACCGGCTGTCCCGGGTGGAACAGCTGACCGGCCTGGACCTGGACGACGGCGAGGACCGGCTGCTCCTGCACATGACGCTCAAGGCGGCCCGGCTGCCCTGAGCCCCTCTCCGGGCCCACCCTGACGACCCGCCCCGGTCAGCTCTTCGCGGCGCCCGCGATCACCCGGCGCAGCCCCTCGGTGAGCTGTGCCGCGTCGGTCGCCGAGTCCGGGTCGAAGAGCCACTGGACCATGAGCCCGTTGAGGAGGGTCTGGTAGAAGCGGCCCTCCGTGTCGACGGTCTCCTTGTCGAGTTCGTCCTCCGGGACGCCGTTGAACATGGGCACGATCCCCGACCGGCCCTGCTCCTGCGCCTCGGCCAGCAGCTTGCGCACCTCGGGGAGCCGGTCCCCCTGCACGATGAGCTCGAAGCTCAGCAGCCAGACGGCCCGCGTCCGCGGCACCGACCCGATGATGCTCGCCCACACCTCCTGGAAGCGCTCGAGCGACCCGGCGGCCGCCGTCATCTCGCGCCCCGCACCCCACCCGGGGTCGAACTCGTCGCCTGCGCCCTCGATCAACGAGACGTACGCCCGCACCAGCAGCGCGTCCTTCGACCCGTAGTGGTAGCCGATGGACGCCAGGTTGGTCCCCGACTCCTTGACGATGTCCCGCGCGGTCGTACGCAGGAACCCCTTCTCCAGCAGGCAGCGCTTGGCGCCTTCGAGCAGATCCTCACGGTGTCCCATGTCCGCCACCCTACCCCGATCCATACAACCGTCCTATACGCATGACTTATACAAGCGTTCTAGACACACGTTTAATACGCTCGTACAGTCATCGCCATGACCAACTCGACGCACACGAACGCGACGGACTCGGTGGCTGCCCCCACCCCCATGGCGGGCCGCGCCGGCCGCCGTGAATGGACCGCGCTGGGCGTACTGATGCTTCCGCTCCTGCTGGTCTCCATGGACGTCTCCGTCCTCTACTTCGCCATCCCGGCGATCAGCGCCGACCTGAGGCCGACCGGCACCCAGCAGCTGTGGATCTTCGACATCTACGCCTTCGTACTGGCGGGCCTGCTGATGACGATGGGCTCGCTCGGCGACCGCATCGGCCACCGCAGGCTGCTGATGACCGGCGCCGCCGCCTTCGGCGCCGCCTCACTGACCGCCGCGTACGCGAACAGCGCCGAGACCCTGATCGCGGCCCGCGCGGTCCTCGGGATCGGCGGCGCGACCCTGATGCCCGCGACGATGGCCCTGATCCGCACGATGTTCACCGACCCGGGCCAGCGCGCGAAGGCGATCGGCATGTGGTCCGCGGTGATGACGGGCGGCATCGCGCTCGGCTCGGTGATGAGCGGCCTGCTGGTGCAGTACTTCTGGTGGGGCTCGGTCTTCCTGGTCAACCTGCCCGCGATGGTCCTGCTGCTCGTCCTCGGCCCGGCCCTGCTGCCCGAGTCCCGCGACCTTGCCCCGGGCCGCTTCGACTGGCCGAGCGTCCCGCTGTCGATGGCCGCCGTACTGCCCGTGGTCTACGGCCTGAAGGAGATCCCGTCCGAGGGCTGGCACGCGCGGTACGTCGTCTCGGTCACCGTCGGTCTGCTCTTCGCGACCCTCTTCGTCCACCGCCAGCGCACCACGGCCGCTCCGATGATCTCCCCGGCCCTGTTCCGCGGCCACGGTTTCGCCCCCGCCCTCGCCCTCAACCTGGTCTCCGCCTTCGGCATGCTGGGCTCGGCGTTCTTCACCACCCAGTACCTCCAGTCGGTCCTCGGCAGGAGCGCGCTGGAAGCGGCCCTGTGGGCGCTGCTCCCCTCGGTGCCGATCGGCCTGGCGGCCCCGGCCGCGACCTCCCTGGTCCACAAGGGCGTCAACCGCGCCTACGTGGTCACGGCCGGCTTCGCGATCGGCGCGAGCGGCTACGCGCTGCTGGCCCTCGCCGGTGCGGACTCGATGTGGCTCGTGCTGACCGCCTGCGCGGTCCTGGCCTGCGGGATCGTCATGGTCCTGTCCCAGATGACGGACCTGGCGCTGGGCGCGGCCCCGGTGGAACGGGCGGGCTCCGCGGCCGCCCTGCTGGAGACCGGCACCGAGTTCGGCGGCGCCCTCGGCATGGCCGTCCTCGGCTCCATCGGCACGGCGATCTACCGCCACGACATCCCGGCCACGGCCCCGGCAGAGGCCCGCGAGACCCTCGGCGGCGCCCTGGCGGTGGCGGGCCGTCTCCCGGGGCGCACGGGAGACGCCCTGACGACGACGGCACGCGAGGCGTTCACCAGTGGCATGCACGGCGCGGCGATCGCCGGAGCGGTACTCCTCGCCTCGGCGGCGGCAGCGGCTTCGGTCACGCTGCGGCGGATCCGGGTCGACGACGAGAAGTGACACAGGCGAAAGGAGCCGGGGGGCGGGGGGTAACACCCCCCCCCCCCCGGCTCCTGTCATCGAGCCACGTGCGGTACACCCAGCCCGCCCGGCTCCTGCTGTCGAGCGACCTTCAGCAAATCCAGCCCGTCCGGCTCCTGCTGTCGAGCCACGTTCAGTAGATCCAGCCCGTCCGGCGTTTGAGGACGAGGCCCGTTCAGGGCCGAAGCGGGGGCCTGGGGGCGGCGGCCCCCGGTACGTGCGGCGACCTCAGACGAGGTTCACCGCACGAGCGGACGTCGCGCCGATCTCCTCGGCGACCTCCGCCAGCACCCCGGCGGGCACCGTGTCGTCGACGGTCAGAACGGCCAGCGCCTCGCCGCCGACGGCCGCGCGGGCGACCTGCATGCCGGCGATGTTGATGCCCGCCTCGCCGAAGACCCGGCCCACGGTGCCGACGACACCCGGACGGTCCTCGTACTTGAGGACGACCATGTGATCGGCGAGCGCGAGGTCGACGTCGTACTCGCCGACCGCGACGATCTTCTGCAGGTGCTTCGGACCGGCCAGCGTGCCGGAGACCGACACCTCCTCGCCGTCCGAGAGCGTGCCGCGCACGGTGACGACGTTGCGGTGGTCGGCCGACTCGGAGCTGGTGGTCAGCCGCACCTCGACGCCGCGCTCCTGCGCGAACAGCGGGGCGTTGACGTAACTGACGGTCTCGTCGACGACGTCCTCGAAGACACCCTTGAGAGCCGACAGCTCCAGCACCTTCACGTCGTGCTGGGTGATCTCGCCGTACACCTCGACGTCGAGGCGGACCGCGACCTCACCGGCGAGCGCGGTGAAGATCCGGCCGAGGCGCTCGGCGAGGGGCAGACCGGGCTTGACGTCCTCGGCGATGACACCGCCCTGGACGTTCACCGCGTCCGGCACCAGCTCGCCCGCGAGGGCGAGGCGCACCGAACGCGCGACCGCGATACCGGCCTTCTCCTGAGCCTCGTCGGTCGAGGCGCCGAGGTGCGGGGTGGCCACGACCTGGTCGAACTCGAAGAGCGGGGAGTCCGTGCAGGGTTCCTTCGCGTACACGTCGAGGCCGGCGCCGGCGACGCGGCCCTCCTTCAGCGCCGAGTACAGCGCCTCCTCGTCGACGATCCCGCCGCGCGCGGCGTTGACGATGCGCACGCTCGGCTTGACCTTGCGCAGCGCCTCGTCGCCGATCAGACCGACCGTCTCGGGGGTCTTGGGCAGGTGGACGGTGATGAAGTCGGCGACCTCGAGCAGCTCGTCCAGCGAAAGGACCTTCACGCCCATCTGCGCGGCGCGGGCGGGCTGGATGTAGGGGTCGTACGCGACGACCTTCATGCCGAAGCCGGACATGCGCTGCGCCACGAGCGCGCCGATGCGGCCGAGGCCGACGACGCCGAGGGTCTTCTCGGCCAGCTCGACGCCCGTGTACTTGCTGCGCTTCCACTCGCCGTTCTTCAGCGCGGCGTTGGCCTGCGGAATGTGGCGGGCGGTGGCGAGCAGCAGACCGCAGGCCAGTTCGGCGGCGGTCACGATGTTGGAGGTGGGGGCGTTGACGACCATCACGCCGGCCTTGGTGGCCGACGGAACGTCGACGTTGTCCAGGCCGACGCCGGCTCGTGCGACGACCTTCAGTTTCTTCGCGGCGGCGATCGCCTCGGCGTCCACCTTGGTGGCCGAGCGGATCAGGATCGCGTCGACGTCGGCGATGGCCGGGAGCAGTTCGGCTCGGTCCGCTCCGTTGGCGTGCCGGATCTCGAAGTCCGGGCCAAGCGCGTCCACGGTCGCGGGCGACAGCTCTTCAGCGATGAGTACGACAGGTTTCGAGCTCACGTGAGTCCTCACAAGTCCAAAGCGTGCGGACGGCCGTCCCGACGGCCGCAGGCGGAGGAGGGGCTAGCCGCGTGGAAGACGCACGACGCTGTGGGCCTGACGCGTATGTAGTGCAGCAGTGTAGTGCCGCGACGGCGGTCGCCTCACGCCTCCGCGGAAGGATCACCCGTCCGTGGTGGACGGGATGGACAACGGGGCCGGAGCGATCTGCTCCGGCCCCTCGTCCCGAGGCCTTACGCCTCTTCGTTCACCCAGCTCATCAGCTTGCGCAGCTGCTTGCCGGTGGTCTCCAGCAGGTGCTCGGAGTCCGCGTCCTTGTACTCGTTGTACTTCTTCAGACCGCCGTGGTACTCGTCCATCCAGTTCTGGGCGAAGGTGCCGTCCTGGATCTCCGCGAGGACCTGCTTCATCTCGGCCTTGGTGGCGTCGGTGATGATGCGCGGGCCGGTGATGTAGTCGCCCCACTCGGCGGTCTCGGAGACGCTCCAGCGCATCTTCTCCAGGCCGCCCTCGTACATGAGGTCCACGATCAGCTTCAGCTCGTGCAGGCACTCGAAGTAGGCGATCTCCGGCTGGTAGCCGGCCTCGACCAGGGTCTCGAAGCCCGCCTTGACCAGCGCGGAGGTGCCACCGCAGAGGACGGCCTGCTCACCGAACAGGTCGGTCTCGGTCTCCTCGGTGAAGGTCGTCTTGATGACGCCGGCGCGGGTGCCGCCGATGCCCTTGGCGTACGACAGGGCCAGCGCGAAGGCGTTGCCGGTCGCGTCCTGCTCGACGGCGGCGATCGCGGGAACGCCGCGGCCCTCCTCGTACTGGCGGCGCACCAGGTGACCCGGGCCCTTCGGGGCGACCAGGGCGACGTCGACGCCGGCCGGGGCCTTGATGAAGCCGAAGCGCACGTTGAAGCCGTGGGCGAAGAACAGCGCGTCGCCGTCCTTCAGGTTCGGGGCGATGGACTCCTCGTAGACCTGGGCCTGGATCGGGTCCGGGATGAGGATCATGATGACGTCGGCCTCGGCGGCGGCCTCGGCCGGGGTCACCACGCGCAGACCCTGCTCCTCGGCCTTGGCCTTGGACTTGGAGCCCTCGTGCAGGCCGACCCGGACGTCGACACCGGAGTCACGGAGCGACAGGGCGTGGGCGTGGCCCTGGCTGCCGTATCCGATGACCGCGACCTTGCGGCCCTGGATGATGGACAGGTCGGCGTCGGCGTCGTAGAACAGCTCGGCCACTTTGGGTTCTCTCCTTGAGTGCAGGTGTTGCGTCCCACCGTATGACGGCGAGCGGAAGGGAAGTTTCGGGGTCTCGGTATACGGGCGGTCGGTGATCACCGGCCGCCCGGATCCGTTCGCACGAAGACCGGTTACGTACTTACGCCGACCGGTCGAGAGCGCGCAGCGACCGGTCCGTGATCGAACGGGCGCCACGGCCGATGGCGATCGTGCCGGACTGGACCAGCTCCTTGATGCCGTACGGTTCCAGCATCTTGAGCATGGCGGACAGCTTGTCGTTGCTGCCGGTGGCCTCGATGGTCACGGCCTCCGGGGAGACGTCGACGGTCTTGGCGCGGAACAGCTGGACGATCTCGACGATCTGCGAGCGCGTCTCGTTGTCGGCGCGCACCTTCACCAGAACGAGTTCACGGTGAACGGCCTGTCCCGGCTCCAGCTCGACGATCTTCAGCACCTCGACGAGCTTGTTGAGCTGCTTGGTGACCTGCTCCAGCGGCAGGGCGTCGACGCTCACCACGATCGTGATCCGGGAGATGTCGGCGTGCTCGGTGACGCCGACGGCGAGCGAGTCGATGTTGAAGCCCCGACGGGAGAACAGGGCGGCGATCCGGGCCAGGATGCCCGGCTTGTTCTCCACCAGGACGGAGAGCGTGTGCTTGGACATGTCTTCTTACGTCTCTCTCGCTCAGTCGTCTTCGTTGTCGCCGAAGTCGGGGCGGACGTCCCGGGCGGCCAGGATCTCGTCGTTGGAGGTGCCGGCGGCGACCATCGGCCACACCATCGCGTCCTCGTGGACGATGAAGTCGACGACGACGGGGCGGTCGTTGATGGAGTTCGCCTCCTCGATGACCTTGTCGAGGTCGTCGGGGGACTCGCAGCGGATCGCGTGGCAGCCCATGGCCTCCGACAGCTTCACGAAGTCGGGGACACGGGTACCGCGGGCGTCCGGGTTGACGTCGTTCGGGCCGGAGTGCAGCACGGTGTTGGAGTAGCGCTGGTTGTAGAACAGCGTCTGCCACTGGCGGACCATGCCGAGGGCGCCGTTGTTGATGATGGCGACCTTGATCGGGATGTTGTTCAGGGCGCAGGTGGTGAGTTCCTGATTGGTCATCTGGAAGCAGCCGTCGCCGTCGATGGCCCAGACGGTGCGCGCGGGCGCGCCGGCCTTGGCGCCCATCGCGGCCGGGACGGCATATCCCATGGTGCCCGCGCCGCCTGAGTTCAGCCAGGTGGCGGGCTTGTCGTACTGGATGAAGTGGGCGGCCCACATCTGGTGCTGGCCGACGCCCGCGGTGAAGATCGTGCCCTCGGGGGCGAGCTGTCCGACGCGCTCGATGACCTGCTGCGGGGAGAGCGAGCCGTCGGCGGGCTGGTCGTAGCCCAGCGGGTAGGTCTCGCGCCAGCGGTCGAGGTCCTTCCACCAGGCTGCGTACCTAGGCCCGGCGGCCTCGCCGGCCTGGCCCTCGCTGTGCTCCTTCTGCACCGCCTGGATCAGGTCGGCGATGACCTCGCGGGCGTCCCCCACGATCGGCACGTCGGCGGCGCGGTTCTTGCCGATCTCGGCCGGGTCGATGTCCGCGTGGACGATCTTGGCGTGCGGCGCGAAGCTGTCGAGCTTGCCGGTGACACGGTCGTCGAAGCGGGCGCCGAGGGCGACGATCAGGTCGGCCTTCTGCAGACCGGTGACGGCGGCCACCGAGCCGTGCATGCCCGGCATGCCCAGGTGCTGCGGGTGGCTGTCGGGGAAGGCGCCCAGTGCCATCAGCGTGGTGGTGACGGGCGCACCGGTCAGCTCGGCGAGGACCTTCAGCTCGGCGGTGGCGCCGGCCTTGAGGACACCGCCGCCGACGTACAGGATCGGCCGCTTGGCGGCGGTGATCAGCTTGGCGGCCTCGCGGATCTGCTTGGCGTGCGGCTTGGTCACCGGGCGGTAGCCGGGCAGGTCCATGACCGGCGGCCAGGAGAACGTCGTCTTCGCCTGGAGGATGTCCTTGGGGATGTCGACCAGGACCGGGCCGGGGCGGCCGGTGGAGGCGATGTGGAAGGCCTGCGCGATCACCTGGGGGATGTCCTCGGCCTTGGTGACCAGGAAGCTGTGCTTGGTGATCGGCATGGTGATGCCGACGATGTCCGCCTCCTGGAAGGCGTCCGTGCCGATCGCCTTCGACGCCACCTGGCCGGTGATCGCCACGAGCGGCACCGAGTCCATGTGGGCGTCGGCGATCGGGGTCACCAGGTTGGTGGCGCCCGGCCCCGAGGTGGCCATGCAGACACCGACCCGGCCGGTGGCCTGCGCGTATCCGGTGGCCGCGTGACCCGCGCCCTGCTCGTGCCGGACCAGGACGTGGCGGACCCTCGTCGAGTCCATCATCGGGTCGTAGGCGGGCAGGATCGTGCCGCCGGGAATGCCGAATACCGTCTCGGCGCCGACCTCCTCGAGAGAACGGATGAGGGACTGCGCACCCGTCACGTGCTCGACGGTCGCGGAGTGCTGTCCTCCGGATCGGGGCCGCGGCTGCGGATGGGCCCCGGTGGCCTGCTCGGTCATCGGCATTCTCTTCTCGATGCTGAGGGTTTTACTGAGGGTCTTGCTCAGGGTCTTTCAGAGCTGCGGCACGAGGGCCGCGGCGGGTTTTGTGCAACAAAAAACCCCTCGCGCCAAAAGGCAAGCGAGGGGAGCGCGCCGGGTGGGGGTCGCTGGGAGTTCCGGGTCCGTCCGGAGCGTCACCAGCTTCAGCCGACGCGCTTTCCAAGTACGAGAATTCGGGTGCGCATGGCATTGACCCTCCCCCCGGCGCGCACCGACTGTCAAGTGGGTGGGACGGGAGTCTCATTATGTGAGCGAAGGACACTTCCGCTCCCCAGGACGGCTGTGACACCGCCGGCGACACCACCGGCGTGGACACCACTGGTGTACACCCCCGAGCCGCCACCCGCGAACGCGGGCTCGGCCGGCCCGTGCGGCACCGGATAGCGGCCGGCCGCGAGGGCCCGGCGCAGCCGGTACTCGTCGAGAGGCCCGGAGAACGCCATCCCCTGGCCGTGCGTACAGCCCATGGCGCGCAGGGCGACCACCTGCTCGGGCAGGTCCACGCCCTCGGCGACGGACTGGAGCCCGAGGTCGGTGGCGATCCGCAGCAGCCCACTGGTGATCTTGTGCAGGCGCGCGGACTCGACGACCCCCTCGACCAGCGAGCGGTCCAGCCTGAGCACGTCGACGGGGAGTCTCCGCAGCGCCGTGAGGGCCGCGTAGCCGCTGCCGAAACCGTCGAGGGCGATGCGCACCCCGAGGCGCCGCAGCGCCCCCAGGCGGCGCTCCAGCTCGTCCAGCGGCACCCTCGGGTCGGTGTCGGACAGCTCCACCACCAGGGACCCCGACGGCAGCCCGTGCCGGGTCAGCAGCGCCTCCACGGAGCCCAGCGGCATCGACCGGTCCAGCAGCCGTCGGGCGCCCATCCGCACGACCACCGGCAGGTTGAGCCCGCTCGCGGCCCGGTCGGCGGCCTGCTCGACGGCCTCCTCCAGCACCCAGCGCCCCAGCTCGGCCGTCTTGTCGCTGTCCTCCGCGACCCGCAGGAACTCGGCGGGCGTGAAGAGCACCCCCTGCGAGGAGCGCCAGCGGGCCTGTGCGGCGACCGACGAGATCCGGCCGTCCTCCAGGCGCACCACGGGCTGGTGCAGCAGCGCGAACTCGCCGTCGTGCAGCGCGGCACGCAGCCGCGTGGCCAGCTCCGCCTTGCGTACGACGTCCTGCTGCATCTGCGGCTTGTACAGCTCGACCCGGCCCTTGCCGCCCGCCTTGGCGCGGTACATGGCGAGGTCGGCGTTGCGCAGCAGTTCACCGGCGCCCAGACCGGCTTCGGCGAAGGCGACGCCGATGGAGGCGGCGACACGGACCTCGTTGCCGTCGATGAGGTACGGCTGCGACAGCGTGAGCCTGAGGCGGTCGGCGAGTTCCACTATGTGGCGTTCCCGGGCGGCGCGGTCGCGGGTGCCGTCGCCGACGATCAGGGCCGCGAACTCGTCGCCGCCCAGTCGGGAGGCGGTGTCTGACTTGCGGACGGCGTCCTGGAGCCTGCGGGCGGCCTGGACCAGCAGTTCGTCACCGGCCGCGTGGCCGATCGTGTCGTTGACGGCCTTGAAACCGTCGAGGTCGATGAAGAGGACCGCCGTGTTGCGCAGGGCGGGGCCCCGGTCGCAGCTGCGGCGGCCGGACAGGGCCTGCTGGACGCGCCGGGTGAACAGCGCGCGGTTGGGCAGGTCGGTGAGCGGGTCGTGTTCGGCGTTGTGCTGGAGCTGCGCCTGGAGCCGCACCCGCTCCGTCACGTCCCGGCTGTTGAAGATCAGGCCGCCGTGATGGCGGTTTACTGTCGACTCGACGTTGAGCCAGCCTCCCCCGCTCTCGGCTGCGCTCGAGCGGGAGGTGCCCCCGTCGCCTGAGCGGAAGCGGCATTCGATGCGCGTGGTGGGTTCCTCCTGGGGGCTGGCGGCGAGGAAGCGGCGCACCTCGTGCACCACGCAGCCCAGGTCCTCGGGGTGGATGAGGTCGGCGAGTTCGGAACCCACCAGGTCCTCGGCCGGGCGGCCGTAGACCCCGGCGGCGGCCGGGGAGACGTAGCGCAGGACGCCGCTGGGCGCGGCGATCATGATGACGTCGCTGGAGCCCTGCACCAGGGAGCGGAAGTGGTTCTCCTTCTGCGCCAGTTCCTGGGTGAGGGTGATGTTGTCGAGCAGCATGATCCCCTGGCGCACCACGAGGGCGAGCACGACCGTGCCGCCGGTCAGCAGCACCACGCGGTCGACGCTGCGGCCGCTGAGGACGTTGTAGAGGATGCCCAGGGTGCAGACGGCGGCGGCGAGATAGGGCGTGAGGGCGGCCAGGGAGCCGGTGATGGGCCGGGTGACCGGAAACCTGCTGTGTTCGCTTCCCTGGGGAGGCGTCTGATCGGGGCGCTGGGCGGAGGCCTGAACGGATGTCTGCGCGGACGCGGCGGCCGCCGTGCGCGACGGCCCCTGGGGGCGGCGCCCCGTGGGGCGCGGACCTGGTACGTGTTCGTGCACCACACGCGTGTGCCCCTCATCCGCGGCCGACCGTTGCCGGCGGGAGGCGGCCCAGGGCGCGTACGCCAGGAGCAGCGAGCCCGCGAACCATCCCGCGTCGAGGAGCTGGCCCGAGCGGTAGTTGTTGTGCAGCAGCGGCGAGGTGAACAGGGCGTCGCACATGACGGTCAGCGCGAGCGCGCCGACGGCCGTGTTGACCGCCGTGCGGTTCACCGCCGTGCGCCGGAAGTGCAGCACCAGCACCATGCTCACCAGGGCGATGTCGAGCAGCGGGTACGCGAGCGACAGCGCGGCGTGCGCCACGCTCGGTCCGTCGAACTTCGCCGCCTGGGCGAGCGCGAGGCTCCAGGAGAGGGTGAGCAGCGAGCCGGCGATCAGCCAGGCGTCCAGGGCGAGACAGACCCAGCCCGCCTTCGTCATGGGCCGGGCGGCGAGCACGAGCAGCCCCACGATGGCGGGGGGCGCGAAGCACAGGAAGAACAGGTCGGCGAAGCTGGGGCTGGGCACGGGCCGCCCCAGGACCACCTCGTACCAGCCCCAGACCATGTTGCCGAGGGCGGCCATCGCCGAGGAGATCGCGAACAGCAGCCAGGCGGGTCGAAAACGGACGCGGCGGCTGCGCCCGTAGAGGAAGCAGGAGACGGCGGCGGCGCCCGCCGCCGCGGTCAGCCCGAAGTCGCCCATGATCAGTGCGAGTCGGTCGGAGCCCCAGCCCAGCGCGGAACCGACGGCGTATCCCGCGCACAGGAGGGCGAGCAGCATTTGGTGGACCAGGTTGGTCCCGGAGCCGCCGACGGACGGCGGCGCGGTACGCGGTGTCCCCGTCGAGGGCTGCGTCCGCAGCGCTCCGCCGAGGAGGGGCGTGGAGGTCGGCGGCGGACTCACCGGGTCCTCCCGGTCCGCGTCACTCCCGGATCCCTCGGGTCCCGGACCGCCGGTGGCGCGTGCTTCCCGTGGCCGCCGCACCGGTGCCGGTGATGGCCGGGGTGAGTGCCGTGACCGTGTCGGCGCGTGGTGGAGCGCCAGGGTCGCCGCCGGCGGTTCCGCCGCGTCGGATCGTTCGTCCATAGGCCGTGCATCGCCCGTCGCCCCCCTCGCAAGTCTGAAATGTCCATCCCTGACGCCGAACGTGCGCGGCGTAGCCCCTGTCGGGACGATACACCAGACTCGTCACTCAGGGACATAGTTCCTCTACGCTGCGTGACGATCATCGGCATATGCGCCCGGAAGGGGTACGGACCGCGTCCGGAGGACTGCGGAGGGTGCCGGACTACGGGAGCGCCCCGGCCGTCACGATCCGTTCGCCGTGCCCGTAGTGAGGATCACGTTGCGCAGTGGCTCCCGGTTCACGAAGCGGCCCAACTGGTCCACCAGCAGGCGTACGGCACGGGGCAGGAAGGCGGAGGTGGGCCCGCCGACGTGCGGGCTGACGAGGACGCCGGGCGCGCTCCACAACGGGTGGCCCGGGGGCAGGGGCTCGGGGTCGGTGACGTCCAGCGCCGCGGTGAGGCGTCCGCTCTCCACCTCGGTGAGCAGGGCCTTGGTGTCGACGACCCCGCCGCGGGCCACGTTCACGAGCAGCGCGCCGTCCTTCATCCGGGCCAGGAACTCGGCGTCGACCAGGCCGAGGGTGCTGTCGTTCAGGGGCGTGCACAGGATGACGACGTCCGCTTCGGGGAGCAGGGCGGGAAGTTCGGCGATCGGATGCACGGGGCCGCGCGCCGTCGTGCGCCAGGAGCGCGCGACGCGCGCCACCCGCGCCACCTCGAAGGGCACGAGCCGGTCCTCGATGGCGGCGCCGATGGAGCCGTACCCGACGATGAGCACGTTCTTGTCGGCGAGCGCGGGCCGGAACCCGCCGAGCCACTCCCCCCGGTCCTGGGCCCGGACGAAGTCGGGGATCCCGCGCAGCGACGCGAGCACCAGGGTGAGCGTGAGCTCGGCCGTGCTCGCCTCGTGCACGCCCCGCGCGTTGCACAGCCGCACGCCTGGACGCAGCGACGCGAGGGCCGGCGCCACGTGGTCGATGCCGGCGGACAGGGTCTGGACGACCTCCAGGGAGGTCATCGCGGGCAGCGGCCGCTGCCCGAGGCCGGCGGGCTTCATGTAGGGGACGACGTAGAAGACGCAGTCGGCCGGGTCCGCCGGAAAGTCCTCCTCACCGTTCCAGAAGCGGTAGTTCGGCCCCTCCGGGAGGCCCTCGATCTCTTCCGGGGGGATGGGAAGCCAGACGTCAGCGCTCATGGTCAGGAGGCTATGTCAGGTACGCGCGCGTGCAGAGGTTAGGTTGGAGGCTCGGGAGAGGGAGGGTCACGGGCAGGTGGAGCGCAGGACGATCGGCGCGGGGGCGCTCGAGGTGGGTGCCGTCGGTCTCGGGTGCATGCCGATGAGCTGGGCGTACAGCGGGTCGCGGCAGCGGGGCGACGAGTCGCTCAGGGCGGTGCACCGGGCGCTGGACGCGGGCGCGTCCCTGCTGGACACCGCCGACATGTACGGCCCGTTCACCAACGAGCTGCTGGTGGGGCGGGTGTTGAAGGAGCGGCGCGAGGACGCGTTCGTGTCGACGAAGGCCGGTCTGCTCGTCGGTGAGCAGCACATCGTGGCCAACGGCCGGCCGGGGTACGTCAAACGGGCCTGCGACGCCTCGCTCCGTCGCCTCCAGACGGACGTCATCGACCTCTACCAGCTGCACCGGGCCGATCCCGAGGTCCCGGTCGAGGAGACCTGGGGCGCGATGGCCGAGCTCGTCCGGGCGGGCAAGGTGCGGGCCCTGGGGCTGTGCGCGGTGGGTGCCCGGGGCGGTCGCCGCTCCGGTGGGCTGTACGACGGAACGATTCGCCAGTTGCGGCGCGTCCAGCAGGTCTTCCCGGTGAGCGCCGTGGAGGCGGAGCTGTCGGTGTGGTCGCCCGAGGCGCTCGACACCCTGCTGCCCTGGTGCGAGGCGCGTGGCGTGGGCTTCCTGGCGGCGATGCCGCTCGGCAACGGCTTCCTCACCGGCACGCTCACTCCCGGTCAGGGCTTCGAACCGGACGACATGCGCGCCCGGCACCCCCGTTTCACCGCCGAGATGATGGCCGCGAACCAGCCGATCGTCGTCGGTCTGCGCCGGGTCGCCGCCCGGCACGGCGAGGCAGTGACGGCCGCGCAGGTGGCGCTGGCCTGGGTGCTGGCACAGGGCCGGCACGTGATCCCGGTCCCGGGCGCCAAGCGGGAACGCTGGGTGACGGAGAACGCGGCGGCGGCCGGCCTGCGTCTGACGCCGCAGGATCTGACGGAGATGGCGGAGCTGCCCGGGGCGCGGGGATCGTGGGAGTAGTCCCGCTTTCGGGTCGCGATGGCCCGGATCGGGAACCCGTGGGGCGTGAACGGCGTAGGACAGGTGAAGCCCGCCGAAGGAACCGCCGTGTCGAAGGGACCATGATCGTGCAACGTCGAGCTGTTTCAGCCGTGTTGGCCGCGAGTGCTCTGCTGGTGACGGGCGGCTGCTCCTCCGATGCCGGGGGGTCCTCGGCCGCCTCGGTCAGTGCGGCCCCGAGCAGTACGGCGGCCCAGGCCTCCCCGTCCGCCGAGGAGACCCCGCCGGCCAAGGGCACGGTCAAGGTGGTGCGCACGGTCGCCGAGGGCCTGAACACGCCCTGGGGCCTCGCGCCCCTCCCCGAGGGCGGCCTCCTGGTCGCCTCCCGCGACGAGGGCACCATCACCCGGGTGGACGCGGAGACGGGCAGGAAGACCGAGCTGGGCGAAGTGCCGGGGGTCTCGGCGGCCGGCGAGGGCGGCCTGCTGGGCCTCGCCCTCTCCCCCGACTACGCGTCGGACCACATGGTCTACGCCTACTTCACCTCGGCCTCGGACAACCGCGTCGTCCGGATGATCTACGACCCCGCGCGGCCCGCCGGCGACCAGTTGGGGGCGCCCGACACGGTCTTCAAGGGCATACCCAAGGGCATGATCCACAACGGTGGCCGGATCGCCTTCGGTCCCGACCGGCTGCTCTACGTCGGCACCGGCGAGAGCGGTGACCGGGGCCTGGCCCAGGACAAGAAGTCCCTCGGCGGCAAGATCCTCCGGCTGACCCCGGAGGGCGAACCGGCGGCCGGCAACCCCTTCCCGGACTCCGCGGTGTACTCGTACGGACACCGCAATGTGCAGGGGCTCGCCTGGGATTCCAGGCAGCGCCTGTTCGCCGCGGAGTTCGGCCAGGACACCTGGGACGAACTGAACGCGATCGTGCCGGGCGCCGACTACGGCTGGCCGACGGCCGAGGGCAGGTCCGAGGACACGAAGTTCCGGAACCCGACGGCCCAGTGGCACACCGACGACGCCTCGCCCAGCGGTATCGCCTACGCCGAGGGCTCGATCTGGATGGCGGGCCTGAAGGGGCAGCGTCTGTGGCGCGTCCCGCTGAAGGGCACGGCGGCCTCGGCGGACCCGCAGGCCTTCCTCGAGGGCGACTACGGCCGACTGCGCACGGTGGTGTCGGCGGGCGGCGACAAGCTCTGGGTCACGACCAGCAACACCGACGGCCGGGGCGACCCGAAGAAGGGGGACGACCGGATCCTGGAACTGGTGGTGAGCTGAGCGGCCTCACCCGGCTGAGCGGCCTCACCCGTCCTCCGCAGCCGGCTCGGGGGGCCGCACCACGACCTTTCCGGACGCCAGGTCTATCGGCCCGTGCCCGGGATCGCCGTCGCCGACGTCCTCCCGGGTCAGTTCCAGCCGGTTCTGCTCGTCCCGGGTGTGCTTGCGGCCCGGCGCGAAGAGGTCCTCGAATGCGTTGAACATCGTTCTCCCATGCCGGGCCGGATCACGGTCGGTGGCCTGTACGGCTCCTCACGGGGTGGCCTGCCCCATTATCGCGCGATCAGCCGTTCTTCGGCCCCCGGCGGGAACAGCCCCAGCCGGTGGGCCACCGCCGCCGCCTCACCGCGGCCCGAGACGTCGAGCTTGGACAGGATGTTCGAGACATGGACGCTCGACGTCTTCGGGGAGATGAAGAGCACCTCGGCGATCTGTCGGTTGGTGCGGCCGGCCGAGACCAGACGCAGCACGTCACGCTCCCGGCGGGTCAGGCCCAGCGTCGCCAGCGGGTCGGCGGGATCGGCCGGGGCGTCCGGCGGGCCCTCGGCCGGGGTCAGGGACAGGCGGGCACGCCGGCCGAGCAGGGTGACGGCTTCGGCGAGAGGGCGGGCGCCGAGGTGCGCGGCGACCGCGTGCACGAGGCGCAGCAGCTCCGCGGCCCGGTCGCGTTCGTCGTCGCCGCCGACGCGGAGAAGGGCCTCGGCCAGGCGGTGCCGGGTGCGGGCGAGGTCGTAGGGCCGTTCCAGGCACTCGAAGGCGGCGACCACCTCGGACCAGTCCTCCGGGTCGGTCCGGCCCTCGGCACGCAGGAGCTCCGCGCGGACCCAGCGTTCGTGGGCCTGCCAGACGGGGGCGACGGTGGCGAGCCGCCGGGCGGCCGCCCGGATGCGGTCGAAGTGGTCGGCGCGGCCCGCGTCGGCGGCGGGGGTCGCGCGGGCGTCGCCCTCGGCGGAGGCCGCGGCGAGCAGCAGGGGCCAGGCGTAGCGCTGGGTGCCGGGCCGGAAGTCGCGGTCATGGGCGCGGGCGAGGTGGGCGCGGGCGTCCAGGGGGCGGCCCTGGCCCGCGGCGAGTCCGATGGCGAGGCGGGCGAGGGGGAGGTGGTTCTGCGGGGCGTGTTCGTGGCCGCCGAAAAAGCCCTGTGCCGCTGCCAGTTGGCGGTCGGCCTCGGCGAGGTCGCCGCGGGCGAGGGCGAGTTCGGCGAGGAGGGTGGCGTGGAAGCCTCGGACCGCCACGCCCTGGCCCACCCTTCCGGCGGCGGCGCAGGCGCGGTCGGCCTCGTCCCAGCGCCCCAGGGAGAGGTGGGATTCGGCGAGGTTGCCCCATACCCACGCCTCGGCGTCGGGCGGTCCGTGCCGCTTGGCGAAGGCGACGCCCTCCTCCAGGATCGGCACGGCCTCCCGGGAGCGGCCGATCCCCTCCAGTTCGGAGGGGAGGTTGACGTAAGCGTTCAACGCGACCGAGGGCGTGTCCTCGGCGAGCGCCTGTTCCCTGACCTCGTGCAGCTCCGCGAGGCCGGCCTCGATGTGGCCGGCGTCGACCATGAGGACCCCGAGGACCTGACGGGCGTCGAGTTCGGTCTCGCGGGCGCCGACCAGGCGGGCGTACTCCACGGCCCGCTCGGCGGCGCCATAGGCCTCGGGTCCGGGGACGTGCACCAGGGACCAGCACGCGATGTGGGTGAGCAGCTCGGCGTGCACCTCGTTGGGCGGCAGTCCGCGCAACAGGTCCTCGGCCCTGGCCAGTTCCTCGCGGCCGCCGCCCCGGCCCAGGGAGTGCGTCAGCCGGGAGCGCTGCACCCAGAACCAGGCCGAGCGCAGGGGGTCGTCCTCGTCCTCCAGCAGGCGCAGCGCCCGCTTGGTGATCTTCAGGGCGCGTTCGCGTTCCCCGCAGTAGCGGCCGGCGACGGCGGCCTCGGCCATCAGGTCGAGATAGCGCAGCGGTGCGGTGGCCGGATCGCGGCCGGCGGAGTTCCCCGCACGCCGTTCAGGCAGCGGGGGAGGATAGGCCTCCGTGTGGTCGACGGGGCGCAGGGCGGCCCTGATGTCCTCGGGGACCGTCTCCCACAGTTCCATCGCGCGTTCCAGAAGCCGCAGTTGCTCGCTGTAGGCGCGTCGGCAGCGGGCCTCGACGGAGGCGTCCAGGACGGCGGGGAGGGCCTTCGCCGGATCGTGGGCGTGGTACCAGTAGCTCGCCAGTCGCATGACGCGTTCGTCGGCGGGGACGAGAGCCGGGTCGGCCTGGAGGGCTTCGGCGTAGCGGCGGTTGAGGCGGGCGCGTTCGCCGGGGAGCAGATCGTCGCTCACGGCCTCGCGCACCAGGGAGTGGCGGAACCGGTAGCCGTCGCCGTCGGGGGTGGTGAGCAGGATGTTGGCGCCGACGGCGGCGCGCAGCGCCTCGATGAGGTCGTCCTCGGCGAGCCGGGCGACGGCGTCGAGCAGCCGGTACTCGACGGTGGAGCCGCCCTCGGCGATGATCCGGGCGACCTTCTGGGCGCTCTCGGGCAGCGCCTCGACCCGGACGAGCAGCAGGTCGCGCAGGGTGTCGGTGAGGCCTGTGCAGCAGCCTTCGTGTGCCGCCACGGCGAGTTCCTCGACGAAGAAGGCGTTTCCGTCGGAGCGTTCGAAGATGTCGTCGACCTGGGCGGAGTCGGGTTCGGCGGCGAGGATGCCGGCGACCTGACGGCAGACCTCGTCACGGGTGAAGCGGGCGAGGTCGAGGCGCTGGACGGTGCGCAGCCGGTCGAGTTCGGCGAGCAGGGGGCGCAGCGGATGCCGGCGGTGGATGTCGTCGGCGCGGTAGGTGGCGAGGACGACGAGGCGGCCGGTGCGCAGGGTGCGCAGCAGATAGGACAGCAGGTGGCGGGTGGAGGCGTCGGCCCAGTGCAGGTCCTCCAGTGCGACCACGACCGTGCGCTCGGCGGCGACGTGTTCCAGGAGGCGGGCGGTGAGTTCGAAGAGGCGGGCCATGCCCTCCTCGTCGTGGCGCCGTCCGGGGGCCGTCTCCCGCAGTTCGGGCAGCAGCCGGGCGAGTTCCTCCTCCTGGCCGGCCGCGGCGGCGGCCAGTCCGTCCGGCAGGGCCCGGCGCAGGGCGCGCAGTGCGGTGGAGAACGGGGCGAACGGCAGTCCGTCGGCGCCGATCTCGACACAGCCGCCGAGCGCGACGACGGCGCCCCCACGGTGGGCGGCCGCGGCGAACTCCTCGACGAGTCTGGTCTTGCCGACACCGGCCTCACCGCCGATGAGCAGCGCCTGTGGCTCTCCCGCGGCGGCACGGGAGAGCGCGTCGTCCAGGGTGTGCAACTCGTCGGCTCGACCGACGAAGACAGGGCTGACGGACCGGGTCTCCACGGGGGCGAGCATCGCACGCGGGTGGGACGACGGCCCAGCGGATATCGCCGGGGCTCCGGCGGGAGGGCGGCCGACCCCCGTGCGGCCGCCCTCCCCCGCCCCCGCGTTCACGCCGGCCGGGCGAACCGGAGCCGATCGAGGAGATGGGTATGCGACTCGCTCCCGGCGCCGCCCTCCGATCGTTCGGCGGCGCGATCGGCGGCCTCGCGGCGGGCTGCGCGACGACCACGGACCACCTCGCGGGCCAGTCGCTCGTGCTCGGCCCGGCGGCGCAGTTCGGCGGAACGGGCCTGCTGAAGCTCGTACTCGTACATGGTGTGTCCCCTGAGAGGTGGGTTGTTCCGGCTTCGCTTGTTGCGATGCCTCAACCCTCGTCTCCCAGGGGGGTCCGCCACATCGGGAGAGTTCCGCATCTTCGGGGGCCGTGGGGGCCTTAGACATGCCTGAGGGGCCTCAGGTAGCGCCGTAAGGTGCTTACGGCGGGCCTGAGACCCCTCGGGACCTGCGGTGATTCAGCTGGCCGACGGCAGGCTGACCAGCACGTCGGTGTACTTGAGGACGGCGATCAGCAGCCCGATGACGCCGAGCGAGACGCCCGCCCAGGAGACCGACTTGATCCAGGCGGCCTGCGGCTTGCCGGGTGCCCCGAAGGCGGGCCGGACCAGCACGAAGACGCCGACGAGCAGGGCGACGAGGGCGAAGATCCCGCTGTACAGGGCCTGAACCTTCCAGACGTCGCCGTAGCCCTCCTTCAGCAGCGTGGCGACGCTCGAGGTCTGGGAGGAGTTCTGCATCTGGCTCAGCAGACTCTCCTTCTGGGCAGCGATGGTGCCGATCCAGCCACCGGTCAGAGAGACGAGGCCGAGCGCGGCGGACACCACGGCGCCCGCGCCCTGGCCGACTCCGGAGGGACCCTCCTGCTCGTCCTCGGCGATGCCCGTGAGCAGGTCGCCGTCCTCGGCGTCGTGGACCTCGACCTCGGAGTCGGCCTCGGTCACCTCGTCGGCCTTCGTGACGTCCACCTTCTCGTCGTCGGTCTTCGTCTCGGGGCCCGTCTCGGCCCCGGTCTCGTCAACAGTCTTCGTTCCCATACCTCGCACCGTACGGACGCTCTCTGAGAGGTCCCTTAATGATCGTTGTGAGCGCCGCGCGCGCGTGCGTCGCGCCACTCCTGGGCGAGCACGGACCACACCTCGAGGTCGTGCCGCACCCCACGATAGGGGTACGACTGCCGGCGGACGCCGTCGCGGGTCATTCCCAGCCGCCGGGCCACGTCCAGGCTCGGGGTGTTGCCCGCGGAGGCGATCCATTCGACCCGCTGGATCCCGCGCCGCTCCACCGCGAAGTCGATCAGCACCCGCATGGCCCGGGTGACCAGACCGCGCCCGGTACCGGCGGGTTCCAGCCAGCAGCCGACCTCGCAGTTCGCGTCCTCGGCGGCGAAGTTCAGGAAGAGCACACCGCCCACGAGCGTGCCGTCCAGCCACAGTCCGTGCAGCGAGCCGGTGTCGGCGGCGCGCATGTCGGCGTACCGCTGGAGCGCCTCCCGGGCGGTGGCCACGTCGGTGGCCTTCGAGCCGAACGGGACGTACTGGTTGATGAAGTCCCTGCCGCGCTCCAGGTGCGCCAGGAACTCCTCGGCGTGCCAGGGCTCCAGCGGGCGCAGTTCGGCCCCGTCGTCACCCAGCGATATCGCGTACATCCGGCCGCCGCTCCTTCTCCAGTGCCTGCACTGCCTCGGTGAGCCTCTCATGGGCGGCACGGCATTCGGGCGGCTCGATGCTGATCCGCGGCAGGTGCCGGTCGAGCCGGCGGGGCAGCCACCAGTTGGCGCTGCCGAGCAGGTGCATGAGGGCGGGCACCAGCAGCGTCCGGAGGACGAAGGCGTCCAGGGCGACGGCGGCGGCGAGGGCGATGCCGAACATGGCGATCACCCGGTCGCCGCTGAGCACGAAGGCGAGGAAGACCGAGATCATGATGACCGCGGCGGAGTTGATCACCCGGCTGGTCTCCGCGAGGCCGACCCGGACGGCGCGCCGGTTGTCGCCGGTCTCCAGCCACTCCTCGTACATCCGGCTGACCAGGAAGACCTGGTAGTCCATGGAGAGGCCGAACAGCACCGACACCATGATCACGGGGAGGAAGGGCTCGATGGGCCCCGCGCGGCCGAGCCCGAGCGCGTCGCTGCCCCAGCCCCACTGGAACACGGCCACGACGATCCCGAAGGCGGCGGCGACGGCGGCCACGTTCATCACGGCGGCCTTGAGCGGTATCCCGACGGACCTGAACGCGAGCAGGAGCAGCAGACAGCCCAGGCCGATGACGACGCCGACGAACAGCGGGAGCTTGCCGACGATGACGTCCGCGAAGTCGTCGTAGCCGGCCGTCACCCCGCCGACGTGCACGTCGAGGGAGGTGCCGGCCTCGGCGCGGGGCAGCACCTCGGTGCGCAGCCGGTCGACGAGGTCGCTGGTGCGCCGCGACTGCGGGGCGGACTCGGGAACGACGGTGAGGTACGCGGTGCGGCCGCCGGTGTCGAAGGTCACCGGTGTCACCGAGGCCACGCCCTCGGTGGTGCGCAGGGCGGTGTCGAGGTTGTCGAGGGCGAGCCGGTCCTCGGCGCCCTCGACGCGGGTCACCAGGGTCAGCGGCCCGTTGACGCCGGCGCCGAACCCCTCGGCGAGGAGGTCGTAGGCCTGCCGGGTGGTGGCCGATTCGGGGGCGTTGCCCTGGTCGGAGGTGCCCAGGCGGAGGGAGAAGGTGGGCACGGCGAGGACGGCGATGACGACGAGGGCGAACGCGCCGAGCAGCTTGGGCCGGCGCTCCACGAACGCCGACCAGCGGGCGGCGAGCCCGGTCGGCAGCTCCGGCTGGGGTCCGTGTTCGGCGAGCCGGCGGCGTTCGCGGCGGCTGAGGGCGCGCATGCCGATGAAGGACAGCAGGGCGGGCAGCAGCGTCACGGAGGCGGCGACCGTCAGGGCCACGGTCAGGGAGGCGGCGATCGCCACCCCGTTGAGGAAGCTCAGCCGCAGGATCAGCATGCCGAGCAGGGCTATGCACACCGTGGCGCCCGCGAAGACGACCGCGCGTCCGGTGGTGGCGACGGCGCCCGCGGCGGCCTCGGGGACCGTGAGCCCCCGCTTCAGCCCGCGCCGGTGCCTGGTCACGATGAACAGCGCGTAGTCGATGCCGACACCCAGCCCGACGAGCAGGCCGAGCATGGGCGCGAAGTCGGCGACGGTCATGGCGTGTCCGAGCAGCACGATGCCCGCGTACGCGGTGCCCACACCGACCAGGGCGGTGGCGATGGGCAGGGCGGAGGCGGCGAGCGAACCGAAGGCGAGGAACAGCACGACCGCGGCGACGACCACGCCGACGACCTCGGCGAGATGCCCGCCGGAGGATTCGGTGAGGGCGATCGCGGAGCCGCCCAGCTCGACCTGGAGGCCGTCGTTCCCGGCGGCTTGGGCGGCGTCGACGACGGCTCGCGCCTCTGCCTCGTCGATGTCCTCGGCGCGGTCCTCGAAGGTGACGGTGGCGTACGCCGTGTGCCCGTCCTCGCTGATCCGCGCCCTGCCCTGGTCGTCGTAGGGGCCGGCGACGGAGGCCACGCCGGGCAGGTCGGCGATCTTCTCCAGCGCGCGGTTCATGCTCTGTTCGACGTCGGCGGCGCGGACGGAGCCCGAGGCGGTGTGCCAGACGACGGTGTCGCTGTCGCCGCCGAGGTCCGGGAAGCCCTCCGTGAGCAGCCGGGTGGCGCGGTCGGACTCGGTGCCGGGGACCTCGTAGTCGTTGGAGTACGCGGAGCCGACGGCGAGCGCGGCGGTCGCGGTGCCGCCGAGAGCGAGGAGCCAGATCAGCACCGCCATGAGGCGGTGGCGAACACACCAGCGTGCGAGGGCTGCCACTTGACGTGCTCCCGGAGGGTGAATGGTGGATCTTTGACCGGGAACAGTCGCGCCTGACCTGAACAGCCCGCAAAGAACGTATGAGCGATGTGGGGCCACTCTTACAGGCGAATGTGATCGTTTGCCGCGTTCGTGGGGCTTTTCACAGGAGTGGGAGGCAGATCACAGGACAATAACGGCCGCCGTGTCAGGCCTCGTCGGGCACGTGTCGGCACGGCACGTGTCAGTGGGGCACGTGTCAGTGGGGCACGTGTCAGTGGGGCACGTGTCAGTGGGGCACGTGTCAGTGGGGCACGTGTCAGTCGGACTGGTCGCCGATCGCCATCACCATCACCCCGACGATCAGCAGCCACAGCGCGCGCCTGGTACGGCCGCGGGAGCCCAGGAGGGCGGCGAGGGCGCAGACGGCGGCGCCGAGGGCGTAGGCCGCCGGGACGAAGGCGGGGGCGGATCCGGTGAGGCGCAGGAGGGACGCGGCGAGTCCGGCGAGGGTGAGCAGCGCTCCGGTGCCGATCGCCGTCCAGCGGGCCCGCCGGGCGTCCTCGGTGCCGTGCTCCTCGTCCGGGTCGTCCGGTTCGGCCGCGTCCACGGCTTCGGTCGTTCCGGTCGTTCCGGTCGCTTTGTCCTGCGGGCCCTCGTGTATGTCGTCCTGCGTTTCGGAGTCGGTTCGTGCCCTCATGGCGGGCGAGCGTAGCGCGTCGGGCGGAGAAGAGAGACGCCCGGGGGGAACGCGCCGGTGCGGCGCACTCCCCCCGGGCGCGAGGAGAACGACAGGGTCAGCCCTCGCTGACGCCCAGCTTCTCCAGGATCAGCTCCTTGACGCGGGCCGCGTCGGCCTGCCCGCGCGTGGCCTTCATCACCGCGCCGACCAGGGCGCCGACCGCGGCCACCTTGCCGCCGCGGATCTTGTCGGCGATGCCCGGGTTGCCGGCGATGGCCTCCTCGACGGCGGTGGTGAGCGCGCCCTCGTCGGAGACGACCTTCAGACCGCGCTTCTCGACGACCTCGTCCGGGGTGCCCTCGCCCGCGAGGACGCCCTCGATGACCTGACGGGCCAGCTTGTCGTTCAGGTCGCCCTTGCTCACCAGCTCGGCGACCCTGGCGACCTGCTCCGGCGTGATCGCCAGCTCGTCGAGCGGGACGCCCGTCTCGTTGGCGCTGCGGGCCAGTTCGCCCATCCACCACTTGCGGGCGGAGGCCGCGTCGGCGCCGGCGTCGATGGAGGCGAGGATCAGGTCCAGCGCGCCGGCGTTCAGGATCGACTGCATGTCGTTGGCGGAGATGCCCCACTCGGCGAGCAGCCGGTTGCGGCGCGCCAGCGGCAGCTCCGGCAGACCGCCCCGGATCTCCTCCACCCACTCACGGGACGGGGCGATCGGCACCAGGTCGGGCTCCGGGAAGTACCGGTAGTCCTCGGCCTCCTCCTTCACGCGGCCCGAGGTCGTCGACCCGGTGTCCTCGTGGAAGTGGCGGGTCTCCTGGATGATCGTGCCACCGCCGTTCAGCACGGCGGCGTGCCGCTGGATCTCGAAGCGGGCCGCACGCTCCACGGACCGCAGCGAGTTCACGTTCTTCGTCTCGGACCGGGTGCCGAACTTCTCCCGGCCGTGCGGGCGCAGCGACAGGTTCACGTCGCACCGCATCTGGCCCTGCTCCATGCGGGCCTCGGAGACACCGAGCGCCTTGATGAGCTCGCGCAGCTCACGGACGTACGCCCGCGCGACCTCGGGGGCGCGCTCGCCCGCTCCCTCGATCGGCTTGGTGACGATCTCGATGAGCGGGATGCCGGCGCGGTTGTAGTCCAGCAGGGAGTGGGACGCGCCGTGGATACGGCCGGTGGCGCCGCCGACGTGCAGCGACTTGCCGGTGTCCTCCTCCATGTGGGCGCGCTCGATCTGCACCCGGAAGGTCTCGCCGTCCTCCAGCTGTACGTCGAGGTAGCCGTCGAAGGCGATCGGCTCGTCGTACTGGGAGGTCTGGAAGTTCTTCGGCATGTCCGGATAGAAGTAGTTCTTCCGGGCGAAGCGGCACCACTCGGCGATCTCGCAGTTCAGCGCGAGACCGATCTTGATCGCGGACTCGATGCCGATCGCGTTGACGACCGGAAGCGCGCCGGGCATGCCGAGGCAGGTGGGGCACGTCTGCGAGTTGGGCTCGGCGCCCAGCTCGGTCGAGCACCCGCAGAACATCTTCGTCTTGGTGCCGAGTTCGACATGGACCTCGAGGCCCATGACGGGGTCGTACGACGCCAGCGCGTCCTCGTACGACACCAGGTCGGTCGTGGTGGTCACGGTGAAACTTCCCTCTCAGCCCAGCAGGACGTCGTCGTCGCCCAGCCGCTTCAGCTCGCGGTAGAGGATGGCGAGGCCGGTGACGATGGCGACGGCGGACACGGTGGCGTCGATCAGGACCAGGGTGTCCTTCTCGGCGCGGGCCTTCTTCAGCCGCTTGGCGACGCCGAACGCGCCGAACGCGGTCCCGGCGATGGACAGGTACGTACCGGACTTGGACTTCTTGAAGCCCTTGGCCTTGTTCAGTGCGCTCACAGCGACGGAGCCTCCTCGAGAAGCGGGTGACCCCACCTTTCCACGAAGGCGGCCTCGACGGCGGCGCCGACCTTGTACAGCCGGTCGTCCTTCAGCGCCGGGGCGATGATCTGGAGACCGACCGGGAGGTTGTCCTCCGGGGCGAGACCGCAGGGCAGCGACATGGCCGAGTTGCCCGCGAGGTTGGTCGGGATGGTGCACAGGTCGGCCAGGTACATCGCCATCGGGTCGTCGGCGCGCTCGCCGATCGCGAAGGCGGTGGTCGGCGTCGTGGGCGACACGATCACGTCGACCTGCTCGAAGGCCTTCTCGAAGTCCCGCGTGATGAGCGTGCGGACCTTCTGCGCCGAGCCGTAGTACGCGTCGTAGTAGCCCGAGCTCAGGGCGTACGTGCCGAGCATGATGCGCCGCTTGACCTCGGGGCCGAAGCCCGCCTCACGGGTGAGGGAGGTGACCTCCTCCGCCGAGTGGCTGCCGTCGTCGCCGGTCCGCAGGCCGTAGCGCAGACCGTCGAAGCGGGCGAGGTTGGACGAGCACTCGGACGGAGCGATCAGGTAGTACGCCGACAGGGCGAGGTCGAAGGACGGGCAGTCCAGCTCGACGATCTCGGCGCCCAGCTCCTTCAGCAGCGCGACGGACTCGTCGAACCGCTGGATGACGCCGGCCTGGTAGCCCTCGCCGCGGAACTGCTTCACGACACCGACGCGCATGCCTTCGACGCTGCCGTTGCGGGCGGCCTCGACGACCGGCGGGACGGGCGCGTCGATGGACGTGGAGTCCAGCGGGTCGTGCCCGGCGATGACCTCGTGCAGCAGCGCCGCGTCCAGGACCGTACGGGCGCAGGGGCCGCCCTGGTCGAGGGAGGACGAGAAGGCCACCATGCCGTACCGCGAGACCGCGCCGTACGTCGGCTTCACGCCGACCGTGCCGGTGACGGCGGCCGGCTGGCGGATGGAGCCGCCGGTGTCGGTGCCGATGGCCAGGGGCGCCTGGAAGGAGGCGAGCGCGGCGGAGGAACCGCCACCGGAACCGCCGGGGATCTTGGTGAGGTCCCAGGGGTTGCCGGTCGGCCCGTAGGCGCTGTTCTCGGTGCTCGACCCCATGGCGAACTCGTCCATGTTGGTCTTGCCGAGGATGACGACGTCGGCGGCCTTCAGCCGCTTGGTGAGCGTCGCGTCGTACGGCGGGATCCAGCCCTCGAGGATCTTCGAACCGACGGTCGTCGGGATGCCCTCGGTGGTGAAGATGTCCTTGAGCGCGAGCGGGACGCCGGCCAGCGGGCCGAGCTTCTCGCCCCGCTGCCGCTTCTCGTCGACGGCGCGGGCCTGGGCCAGCGCGCCCGCACGGTCGACGTGCAGGAAGGCGTGGACCTTCTCGTCGACGGCCTCGATGCGCGCCAGGTGCGCCTCGGTGACCTGGACGGCCGTGAGCTCGCCGGAGGCGATCTTCGCGGCGGTCTCGGCGGCCGTGAGCTTGATGATGTTGACGTTGTCCGTCATGGCGGTTAGTCCTCCCCCAGGATCTGCGGCACCTTGAAACGCTGCTGCTCCTGGGCCGGGGCGCCGGAGAGCGCCTGCTCGGGGGTGAGCGACGGACGGACCTCGTCCGCCCGCATGACGTTCGTCAGCGGGAGCGGGTGCGAGGTCGGCGGTACGTCTTGGTCGGCGACCTCGCTGACGCGGGCGACCGCGCCGATGATGTCGTCCAGCTGTCCCGCGAAGTGTTCGAGCTCTTCGGGCTTCAGCTCCAGACGCGCCAGCCGGGCGAGGTGGGCGACCTCCTCGCGCGTGATGCCAGGCATGCAGCGTTCCTCTGGGGTGGAGTGAGTGAGTGTGTGGTTTGGCCCAATCCTAGGGTGCGGGGCGGCATACCCGTGAAACGGTTCGGCTCGCCTCCCGGGTTCTCACCGGCGTCCCTCGGCTCCTGCGCCCTTCGCCGGGCCACGGCGCACGCGAACGGGCGGCCGGGTGAACGCGCGGGCGGAGGGGCCCGCTACTCGTCGGACGCGGCTGCCGGGAGGGCCGCCGCGGGGCGCTGCCAGCCGCGTGAGCCGCGGGCCCGCAGCCAGGCCGTCGCCTCCTCCGGGGGCATCGCCGCGGCCACCAGCCAGCCCTGGACGGCGTCGCAGCCCAGGTCACGCAGGCGCTCCCAGGTCTCGTCGTCCTCGACGCCCTCGGCCACCACCAGCAGCCCCAGCGAATGTGCGAGGTCGACCGTGCAGCGCACGATCTCGGCGTCCTCGGTGTCGACGGCCAGCCGGGCCACGAAGGAGCGGTCGATCTTCAGCTCGCTCACGGGAAGCCGGCGCAGGTGCACCAGGGAGGAGTAACCCGTTCCGAAGTCGTCCAGCGACATCTTCACGCCGTGCCCGGTCAGCGCGTTGAGGGTGTCGGCGGCGCGCTGCGGGTCCTCCAGCAGGACGTGCTCGGTTATCTCCAGTTGGAGCGCTCCCGCGGGCACTCCGTGCCGGGCCAGCCGGGCCGCGACGGAGCCGGCGAAGCCCGGGGTGTGCACGTCACGGGGGGACACGTTGACCGCGACCGGCACGTACAGCCCCTGGGCCCGCCACCGCGCGACCTGGCCGAGCGCCCTCTCGAGCACGTACTCCGTCAGATGGGGCATCAGCCCGGACGACTCGGCGATCGCTATGAACTCGTCCGGCGGTACCTTCCCGCGCTCCGGGTGCACCCAGCGGACCAGCGCCTCCAGCCCCGCCACCTGCCCGTCGAAGCGGACCTTCGGCTGGTAGTGCAGCTCGACCTCGTGCGCGTCGAGCGCCCTGCGCAGGTCGCCGAGCAGTCCGAGCCGGTCGGGAGTGTTGGAGTCGCGCTTGGACTCGTACACCTCCACGCCCGTACGGTCCCGCTTGGCCTGGTACATCGCCACGTCGGCCCGGCGCAGCATGCCCTCCGCGTCGAGGGCGTGGTCGGGGAAGACGGCGACGCCGGCGCTGGCCTCCAGGACGAGGGTGAGGCCGTCGAGGTCGAGCGGCGAGCCGAGGTCGCAGACCAGGCCGCGGGCGATCCGTGACGCCGAGGTCGTCGAGTCGGCGACGGGCAGTAAGACGGCGAACTCGTCCCCGCCGAGCCGCGCGACCTCCGCGCCGCGGGGCAGGGCGAGTTTGAGCCGCTCGGCTATCTGGAGCAGCAGCCGGTCACCGGCGAGATGACCGAGGGTGTCGTTGACCGAGCGGAAGCGGTCGAGGTCGATCAGCATCAGGGCGGCGCGGGCGCCGATGCGCTCCGCGTCGTCCAGGGCGGTCCAGATGCGCTCCAGCAGCCACTGGCGGTTGGGCAGCCCGGTCAGCGGGTCGCGCAGTTGCTCCTCGGCGCGGGCGCGGGCCATCCACAGGGTGGAGTCGAGGGCGATGAGCGGGATGGCGAACAGCGGCAGCAGGATCGGCTTGGCCACGGCCACCACGCAGATCAGCGGCGCGATGCCCAGCAGGGCGACCGCGACCAGGCCCTGCCTGACCAGGGCCGTGCGGGCGACGGTGGGCAGTCCGCCGGAGCGCGGGGCCTGGAGGTACCACAGGAGAACACGGGTGACCGCGAGATAGGCGACGGCCACCAGGACCACCTGGGGGCCGGTGTAGACCGTCCAGCTGTCGGGGGTCCAGGGCCGCTCCACGGACGGTATCGGTCCGCAGGCGGCCAGCAGCAGCGCTCCCGCGCCGATGCCGAGGATGTCCACCGCGCCGTGCAGGACGCCCTGCCGCCACCGGTGGCGCCGGGCTATGCCGACCAGGACGACGACGGTGAGGCTGACCAGTCCTGCCGCCACCCAGCCGTACAGCAGCAGGACGGCGAGGGTGAGCGCGGCGCCGGAGCCGGTGCCGCCCCACCAGCGGGCGCGGCCGAGCAGGACCAGATGGCCGACGATGACGCCGGCCAGCACGGCCAGGGCCCAGCCGGCCGTGCCGGACGGGAACAGCGCGTGATGGTCGGTGAAGGCGCGGTAGAAGCCGGCGCCGAGGGCGAACGCGGCGGCGGAGACGACCGAGGCGGGCAGCGCGGGCCAGGACAGGTGCCGGTCGGCCTCGGTGTCGGGCATCCCGGGATGCGGGCCGGAGGTGACACGGAGGTCCGGACCGGAATGCGGCGTCGCGTACGGCGCGGTGTGCGGCACGTAGGCCTCCACGCCCGCAGGCCGCTCGGAGCGCGCCGTCCGCCAGCTCCCCCACCAGACGCCGGCGACCCGGCGTCGGCGCAGCCGTTCGTCCGGGGCGGCGCTCTCGGTCGGTTCCATTCCCGTCCCTCTCACAGCCGGCGGTGCCCACGCCACGCGGCCCGTTGCCCGACAACCCCGGGCGCCGCCGCGTTGGAGAACCCTTCCCTCTGCTCGCCAGGAGCAGGGAGGTGCGCCGACCGCAGCCGGGCACGGCAGGCGCACGTCTCAACAGTAGGCCGCGGAAGGCTTCCACGGGCAGCGGTCGTCGACGGTTGCCCGAATGCGCCCCGGCCACCCGTATGCATCTGGTATGCGCCGATCGGGTGACCTTCAACCGCCACTCGTCGCTACTCCTCGGTCGGAAGGGCCACTTCGGCCGCCGCCTCGGGTCCCTGTTCCAGCAGGACGGTGAAGCCGTCCTCGTTCAGAACCGGCACCTTCAGCTGCATCGCCTTGTCGTACTTCGATCCCGGATTGTCACCCACAACGACGAAAGATGTCTTCTTCGAAACCGAACCGGTCACTTTCGCCCCTTGGTTCTGCAGGGCGTCCTTGGCGCCGTCGCGGGTGAAGTGCTCGAGGGTGCCGGTGACGACGACCGTCAGCCCTTCGAGGGGACGCGGCCCTTCGTCCTCCCCGGAGGCCTCCTCCTCCATACGGACGCCGGCGGCCCGCCACTTGCGCAGGATCTCCTGGTGCCACTCCTGCGCGAACCACTCCTTGAGCGAGGCCGCGATGATGGCGCCCACCCCGTCGGTGGCCGCCAGCTCCTCCTCCGAAGCCTGCTCGATCCGCTCGATCGAGCGGAACTCGCGGGCCAGCGCCTCGGCCGCGACCGGTCCGACGTGCCGGATCGACAGGCCGGTGAGGATGCGTGCCAGCGGGCGGTCCTTGGCCGCCGCGATGGTCTCCAGCATGGCGAGCGCGTTCTTCTTCGGCTCGCCCTGCTGGTTGGCGAAGACCGTGGCGATCTTCTCCTCGCCCGTCTTCGGGTCCCGCTTGGGCAGACCGCTGTCCTGGTCGAGGACGTACGCCTTGATGGGCAGCAGCCGGTCGATGGTGAGGTCGAAGAGGTCGCCCTCGTCCCGCAGCGGCGGATCGGCCGGCTCCAGCGGATGGGTGAGGGCGGCCGCGGCGACGTAACCGAAGTGGTCGATGTCCAACGCCCTGCGGCCGGCCAGGTAGAACACCCGCTCGCGCAACTGGGCAGGGCAGGTGCGGGCGTTGGGGCACCGCAGGTCGATGTCGCCCTCCTTCATCGGCCGCAGCGCCGCCCCGCACTCCGGGCACTCGGACGGCATCACGAACTCGCGCTCGCTGCCGTCGCGCAGGTCGGCGACCGGGCCGAGGATCTCCGGGATCACGTCACCGGCCTTGCGCAGCACCACGGTGTCGCCGATCAGGACGCCCTTGGCCTTGACGACCTCCTGGTTGTGCAGGGTGGCGAACTCGACCTCCGAGCCCGCCACCGTGACCGGCTCGACCTGGGCGTACGGCGTCACGCGGCCGGTACGGCCGACGCCCACGCGGATGTTGACGAGCCTGGTGTTGACCTCCTCCGGCGCGTACTTGTAGGCGATCGCCCACCGGGGGGCACGGGCCGTGGAACCGAGCCGCCCCTGGAGGCGGATCTCGTCGAGCTTGACGACCACGCCGTCGATCTCGTGCTCCACCGAGTGCCGGTTCTCGCCGTAGTACGCGATGAACGCCCGTACCCCGTCGAGGTCGCCGACCACCCTGTTGTGCGGGGAGGTGGGCAGGCCCCAGGTCTTGAGCAGGTCGTACGCCTCGGAGAGGCGGGTCAGGCCCTCGTAGCCCTCCAGGGCGCCGATGCCGTGCACGACCATGTGCAGCGGACGGGAGGCGGTGACACGCGGGTCCTTCTGGCGCAGTGAACCGGCGGCCGCGTTGCGCGGGTTGGCGAAGGGCTTGTCGCCCGCACCGACCAGACGGGCGTTCAGCTCCTCGAACTTCTCCATCGGGAAGTAGACCTCGCCCCGGATCTCCACCAGGGACGGGACGCCGTCACCGGTGAGGCGGTCGGGGATCTCCGCGATGGTGCGCACGTTGGGCGTGATGTCCTCGCCCGTGCGGCCGTCGCCCCGGGTCGCGGCGCGCGTGAGACGGCCGTTCTCGTAGGTGAGGTTGACGGCGAGGCCGTCGACCTTGAGCTCGCACAGGAAGTGGTACGCGGAGCTGCCCACGTCCTTGTGGACGCGCTCGGCCCACGCGGCGAGCTCCAGGTCGTCGAAGGCGTTGTCGAGCGAGAGCATCCGCTCGCGGTGCTGGACGGCCGTGAACTCCGTCGCGTACGGGCCGGCGACCTTCTGGGTCGGCGAGTCGGGCGTCCGCAGCTCGGCGTACTCCTGCTCCAGTTCCTCCAGGGCGCGCAGGAGCCGGTCGAACTCCGCGTCGCTGATGACGGGAGCGTCCTTCACGTAGTACCGGAAACGGTGCTCCTCGATCTGCTCAGCCAGCTGCGCGTGCTTCTCCCGTGCCTCGCTGGGCACCGTCGTCTCCGCTTGCCTGTCGCCGGCCACCGTGTCGTCCTCCCGTTACTCTGGGTTGTCCGCGAGGGATCTCGCCGCCCGGACGCAGTGCGCGAGGGCCTCGCGCGCGTACGCGGGGGAAGCTCCCGCGAGGCCGCACGACGGCGTGAGCGTGACCGCCTCGGTGAGCATCCCCGGTCGCAGCCCCAGCCTGCGCCACAGCGTCCTGACACCCATGACGCTACCGGCAGGGTCCGACAATGGGGCGTCCACGCCCGGCACGACACCGGCGAACAGCCGGGTCCCCCCTTCGACCGCCTCGCCGATCGCGTCGTCGTCACGCTCGGTGAGCAGCGAGAAGTCGAAGGAGACCGCCGCCGCGCCGGCCCGGCGCAGCAGGGCGAACGGGACGTCCGCGGCGCAGGAGTGGACCACGACGGGGCCGTCGCCGTGCACCCCGACGACCTCCCGCAGGGTGGCCTCCACGACCTGCCGGTCGACGGCGCGGTGGGTGTGGTAGCCGCTGGCGGTCTTCACCTGGCCGCGCAGGACTGCGGTCAGGGAGGGTTCGTCGAGCTGGAGCACGATCCGCGCGCCGGGCAGGCGGCGGCGCACCTCGTCGAGATGCAGCCGCAGGCCCTCGGCGAGGGAGCCGGCGAGGTCGCGGCGGGCACCGTGGTCGGAGAGCACCGACTGGCCGTTCTTCAGCTCCAGCGCGGCGGCGAGGGTCCAGGGCCCGACGGCCTGCACCTTCACCTGGCCCTCGTAGCCCTGGGTGAACTCCTCCAGCGCGTCGAGGTCCTCCCCCAGCCAGGACCGGGCCCGCTTGGTGTCCCGGCCCGGCCGGTCGCCGATCCGCCAGCCGCTGGGCTCCACGCGCGCGAACAGCTCGACGAGCATCCCGGCGGTGCGGCCGATCATGTCGGCTCCCGGGCCGCGGTCCGGCAGCTCGGCGAGGAACGGGAAGTCCTCGAAGGACCCGGTGGCGGTCCTGGCGGCCTCGCGGGCGTCACCGCCGGGCAGGGAGCCGACACCGGTGGCGGGGCCGAAACTGAAGTGTGCGTTCACGGGGTGAAGCCTACGTAGCCGCGGGGACGCGTTCCGCCCCCGCGGGCGGTCTCACCGACCCGGACGCACCGTCAGGTCGTTGACCTCGGCGTCCCGGGGCAGGTCGACGGCCATCAGGATCGTCGTCGCGACCGACTCGGGATCGATCCACTCCCCCGGGTCGTACTCCTTGCCCTCCTGCTGGTGGACCTTGGCCTGCATGGGGCTGGCGGTGCGGCCGGGGTAGACGGAGGTGACGCGGACGCCGTTTCCGTGCTCCTCGGCGCGCAGGGCGTCCGCCAGTGCCCTCAGGCCGTGCTTGGAGGCGGCGTACGCGGACCAGTCGGCGCTCGCCCGCAGGCCCGCCCCGGAGTTCACGAAGACCACGTGCCCCCGGGTGGCCCGCAGTTGGGGCAGGAAGTGCCGGGTCAGCTCGGCCGGGGCGATCAGGTTGACGTCGAGCTGGTGGCGCCAGGACTTCGGAGTCAGGTCGCCCACGGGTCCCAGGTCGACCACGCCGGCGATGTGGAGGAGGGAGTCCACCCGGTCGGGCAGCGTCTGGTGGGAGAAGGCCCAGCTCAGCTTGGCGGGCTCGGCCAGGTCGCCGACCAGGGTCCGGGCCCCGGGAAACTCCGCCGCGAGTTCCTTCGCGCGGCCCGCGTCGCGCGCGTGCAGCACGAGTTCGTCCCCGCGCGCGTGCAGACGGCGGGCGACGGCCGCGCCGATGCCGGAACCGGCTCCGGTGATCACATGAGTAGCCATGCCCGCCATGCTCGCATCACCGAGGAGTCAGGGGGCGCCCTGCCCGGCGGCGGTGGCCGCTGATGTCACGGCTTCCAGGTAGGCGAGGGCGGCGACCGGCTCCTCCGCGAAGAACACCAGGTCGGCGAGGGGGCGGGGCAGGAACCCCTCGTCCTCCATGCGCCGGAACTGCTCCTTGAGGCCGTCGTAGAAGCCCGCGGTGTTGAGCAGCACGACGGGCTTGTCGGTGTGCCCGTGCTTCTTCAGTTCGAGTATCTCGGTCGCCTCGTCCAGCGTCCCGGTACCGCCGACCATGATCACGACCGCGTCGGCCTTCTCCAGGAGGAGCCGCTTGCGCTCGGCGAGGTCCCGCGCGACGACCATCTCGTCGGCCCCGGCCCGCGCCTTGGCGGCGAGGAAGTCCACCGACACCCCGCACAGCCTGCCGCCCGACTCCTGCACGCCGTCCGCGACCACCTTCATCAGGCCGGTGTCGGAGCCGCCCCACACGAGGGTGTGGCCGCCCTTGCCCAGCAGTTCCGCGAACTCACGCGCGGGGCGCGTGTACCGGTCGTCGAGGTCGGCGGCGGAGAGGAAGACACAGATACGCATGGGGCCACGGTACGCGGGAAGAATCGGCGGCCCGCAGGCGCTTTCCCGTCATGACCCGAGGACACACGATCACCATCGAGCGGGGCGACCGGCACATCAGGGTCGTCCACGGGGGCCGCGTGCTGGCCGAGACCGACCGCGCGCTCGCCCTGCGCGAGACCGGCTGTCCGGTGCGGTACTACATCCCCGCCGAGGACGTACGGCTCGACCTGCTGACCCCCTCCGACACCCACACGTACTGCCCCTTCAAGGGGACGGCCTCCTACTGGTCGCTGCCGGACGCGGCGGACCTCGTCTGGGGCTATCCCGACCCCAAGCCCGACGTCGCCGAGATCAGGAACCACCTGTGCTTCTACGAAGTGGAGGTCTCGGAGGCGGAAGTGCCGCAAGCGGAGGTGTCGTAGGCCGATGACCGCCGTGCCGTGCGGCAGTCTGCATGGGCATGGACAAGAAGACCATTTCGCGCGACGGCACCGAACTCGCTTACGCACGCGCAGGCGAGGGGCCCACGGTCATCCTGGTGAGCGGGGCGATGTCGACGGGCGGCACCATGGCGCCCCTGGCCGGCCTGCTCGCGGACCGCTGCACGGTCCTGCGCTACGACCGGCGGGGCCGTGGCGAGAGCGGCGACACGGCGCCGTACGCGGTGGAACGCGAGGTCGAGGACCTGGCGGCCCTCGTCGAAGCGGCGGGCGGCGAGGCGGCGCTCTACGGCATCTCCTCGGGCGGCGCGCTGGTGCTGGAGGCGGCGGCCGCCGGGCTGCCGGTGCGGCGGGTGGCCGTGTACGAGACGCCGTACGCCCTGGACGAGGAGGGCGCGCAGGGACGCGCCGCCTACACGGCGAGCCTCACCGAGGCGCTCGCGCAGGGACGGCGCGGGGACGCCGTCGAGCTGTTCCTGCGGCTGACGGGGCTGGCCGAGGAGATGATCCGGGGCGCCCGCCAGTCACCGATGTGGGAGGGGATGGAGGCCGTCGCGCCGACCCTCGCCTACGACGACAGCGTGATGGGCGGCGGGCTGGTCCCCCGGGAACGGCTGGCCTCGGTCGCCGTCCCGGTGCTGGCGATGGCCGGCGAGGCCAGTCCGGCGTGGCTGCGCGAGGCGACGCGCGCCGTCGCGGACGCGGTCCCGGACGGCACGTACCGCGTGCTCGAGGGCCAGACCCACATGGTGGACCCGGCCGTCCTCGCGCCGGTGCTGGCGGAGTTCCTCGCGGCATAGCTTCCTGTGCGTGGGCGCCGGGATCCGCCCTTGTACGTCGCCCACGCGCACGGAGTGACTCCCCTCGGCAGGCGAGGGCGTCATACTGCTCCGCGCCACAGCTCCCGCTCCGCCGACACGAAGCGGCGCTCCAGGTCTTCGAGATCTCCGAGCATCAGACGCATCCTGCGCCGGAACGCCGGCCCGTGAGCCGACACCGTCAGATGCGTCAGCTCATGTACGAGGACGAGGTCCACGAGAGCAGGGGGCAATTGCATAAGCGCCCAGTGCGCGGTGATGGTGCCGTCCGGATCACAGGCGCCCCAGCGCTCCTTGAGATCGCGTACGACAACGTCTCGGGGAGCCACGCCTGCCCGCACGGCCAGAGGCCGTGCACGGGTGCTCATCCACTCCGCGCCCCGTGCGGTGTACCAGTCGGCGATGAGCCGCGCGCCTTCCCGGGGGGACTCGCATCGCGGGAGTTCCAGCCACCCGTGGTGCAGCCGTACCCGTGCGCCCGGATCCAGGGGCAGAACTCTCAGCCGGTGGCGACGGCCGAGATAGGAGAAGCTGGCTCCGCTGACCAGTTCCTTGCGGGGCTCGCCTCCTCCGCGCCTGCGCCGGTCGACCTCGCTCGCGATGCGCGGCAGCCGGGACCGGACGGCAGCCGCGACCTCCTGCGGGTCTGCGCCGGGAGGCACCGCGAAGAGCACACCCCCGTCCTCACTGATCTCGATCCCGAGTGTCCGGCGGCGCGGCCGTACGACGACTTCCCACGTCCACTCGCCCGGCAGGGGGAGCGACGTGAGGGCGGACCGCACGGAGACACTCACCCGGCATTGGTACCACTCGGCACCGACAACGGCCGCGACCGGTGTCCCTTGTCACGCGTGCGGCCGCGCCGCGTACCGCAGGAAGTCGCCGCGCCGCTCCACGGCGAGCTCCTGCAGGGCTGCGGCCATGTCCGCGGTGTCGTCCCAGTCCATGTGCAGATGAGTGGCCACCTTGAAGCGCAGTTCCTTGCGGGCCTCGATCCGGGCATCGGCCTGGGTCACGAAGTGGGGTGCCCGCACCAGAACCGCGATGTCCGCAGTGAGGAGGCAGGCCGCCTCGTACAGGTCCACCTCAGCGGGCAGGGGTGCCGAGCCCGCCTGCTCGAGTTCTCTCCTCAGCGCCCGGTACACGGGCCGTTCCGTCAGTGGGTCGAGGCTCGGGCCCGCCTCCTGGACATCCACCGTGATCTCGCCGACGAGCCGTGCCAGGTCGGCCGCGGCCTGCTCGAAGTCCTGGCGCATCCGCTGGACGATCTCTTCCAGCCGGGCACTGAACAGCTCGTAGCGGGCGCGGTCCGTGCCGATCCTCGCCGTGATGTGGGTCCGCAGGCGGCTGACCATGTACCTGGTCCTGGCGCGGGCGTCGGGGTTGGCGTCGACACGCTCCATGAAGTCGGCGGCGCTCAGCTCGACCGGGGGTACGCGCAGTTCGACACCGGTCACCCGGAGGTGGTCGGCGATCAGCCGGCGCACCTTCGCCCCGTAACGGCGCGGGCTGAACTCGTCGCGTCCGTCGAGGTAGCGCTGCCGCGCCAGGTACTGCACCTCGCCCAGCAAGCCCGCGAACCGTTCGTACCGCAGCGCGTACGGCCGGGGCAGGACCGCGCTCAGGGCGGTGAGGAAGTCCCGGGCGTGTTCGTCGAACTGGCCTCGCGCGAGCGGGTCCTCCAGCACGTCGAGCAGTGTCTCGCGGCGCTGTTCGTCGGCCAGGGAGAGGATCCCGCGCTCGTCGTACGACGCGAGTCCGTGGCCGTCGAGGAAGCGGGCGACCCGGCCGTGGAGATCGTCGAGAAGCCGGTCCGCGGCGGCGTCCGCCTGGAGCAGCAGCCCCTCGCCGGTGGGCGGTGTCCCCTCGAAGTCCGGACGGAGGTGCTCGACGGAGACGCTCTCGTAGCCGTAGACCTCCCGCAGGTGGTGCTCCTCGTACGCCCGGAGGGAACGGGCCAGTTCGACGCCGATGCCCACGAAGTCGACGAGCGTTCCCCAGCGCTTGCGCGGATACGGCCGGTTTGTGCGGGCCACGGCCTGGAGCAGGCCCGCGCCGGAGAGGGCGCAGTCCAGGTAGAGGACCTGTTCGACGGGGGCGTCGAAGCCGGTGAGCAGCATCGACTGGACGACGAGGAAGGCGAGGGGCTCCGCCGTCTCCCGGTCGTCCTGGTCGTCGTCCGGGGTGTCCTGCGCTTCCGGATGTTCGAGCCGGAACACGTCCGTGACGGGTCCGCCGGCGGCACCGTGTGCCTGCCCCGACGCGCCATGAGGCTCGACGGGCCACGAGGGGTCGACGGCCGCGGCCAAGGGGTCCCCGAGTCCCGCCTTGAAACGCTCGATGTAATCGTCCTGCCGCGATTTCAGCGTCCACGGCCGCCAACCGTCGGGGTCTTTCCTCGGATCGCCGTGGATCACCACAGCCGCGTCGATCGAGGCGAGGACATCCCGGTGTGGCAGGACGGTGAGCAGCTTGCGCATCTCGTCGTCGGCGCCGAGGGCCGCCATCGGGTCGTGGGCGATGGCGGGGTCCAGCGCGTCGAGCTGCGCGAGCAGCCGGTCGCGGGCGTCGAGCAGCGCGTCGCGGTAGCGGACGGCGGCCAGCCGGGACGCCGCCGCCAGCTGGGCTCCGAAGCGGTCGGGCAGCGCGTTCACCGCCCAGTGGCGCAGCATGAAGTCGGCCTTGTGAGCGATCACCGAGGGCGCTTCGAGAACTTCCCTCCTGCGGGCGAACTTCCGCAGCACCCGCTCACGCTGCTGGGGATCGCCGGGCACCTGCTCGTCGAACTTGGCGTCAAGCGCGGCCTTCTCGATCACTTCCATCGGCACGTCGTACGCCTCGTAGCGCACCGGGACGACGGACCGGTCCAGCTCGGCCTCGCGCAGCGTGTAGGCGTCGACGAGCTTCCCGAAGATCTCCTCGGTCTCCTTGCGGGCGCCCCGGATGATGGGCGTGCCGGTGAACCCGACGAGGACGGCGTTCGGCAGGAGGGCGCGCAGCCGGGCGTGCAGCCAGCCCGCGTGTCCCCGGTGCGCCTCGTCGACCAGGACGACGATGTCGTGGCCGGGGTTCGCGGGGCGGTCGTCGGCGGGGGCGTCCTTGTCGGCTCCCTGCGGCAGAAGACTGTCGTTACGGCCGTCGTAGGCGCTGTCGTCGCGCTGGGCCTTCTGGAGCATGACGAGGACGACATCCGGCACGCGCACGGCGAGCTGCGCCCGCGCGTCGACGACACCTTCGGCCCTGTGAACGGTCTCCTCGGTGGCCGCCAGCGACGACCGGATCTGCTTCTCCAGGTCGATACGGTCGGTGACGATCACGATCTTGTGGCGCTTGAGCTCGTTGTCGCTCCTGAGATGGCGCACGAGGAAGGCCATGGTGAGGCTCTTGCCGGAGCCCTGGGTGTGCCAGACGACACCGCCGCGCTGGTCGACGTCCTGCTTCGCCGCGACCGCTCTCCCGCGCTCCCGAAGCCGGCGGGCGAGTCTGTGCACGGCTTTGAACTGCTGGTACCGGCCGATCACCTTGAGCGTGCGGCGGCCCTGACCGCGCTCGGTGGTGAAGTCCCGCACGAGCGTGAGGAGATGACCGGGTCGCAGCACTCCCGCCGCGAGCACGGCCATGTCGGTGTCGCAGCCGTCGGCGGACGCGGGCTCGGTGGTCCGCCACGGGGTGAAGTACTCGGGCGTCGAGGTGACGGTGCCCAGCTCCGCGTACGTCCGGTCGGTACCGACCAGCACCTGCGCGAACCGGGTGAACTCGGCTACGGGGGCGGGTGATTCGAGACTCGCGTAGCCACACACCTGCCCGACCGCCTCGTCGAGCGCGGCCCTGCTCGCCTCCCTGCCTCCGGAGGTGAGCGGGGCCTTGCACTCGATGACGACCCAGGGCAGCCCGTTGACGAACAGCACCAGGTCAGGGGTGACGGGCCCGGCGTCCTTGCGTTCCACCCGGAACTGGCTGACCGCGAGGAGGTCGTTGCGACCGCCGTTCTCCCCTTCCCAGTCGACGAGTTGGACGTGTTCGGGGTCGCCCTTCCTCCAGCCGGGCAGCATGCGGGCGTTGACGCCCTTGCGCAGCAGCCGGGTCACGGCGAGGTTGCCGCCCACACCGCGGTCCACCGGGCCCTGACCGGGTGCCGTGCCGAGCACGAGGGCCAGGAGGTAGTCGAGTTGGGCGGCCGTGAGCCAGGTGCCGCCGCCGTTCGAGCGGGTGTTGATCCGCGATACGGCGTCCCGGAACCGGTCGGCGTAGACGACGTCCGTGAACGCGTCGCGTCCGGACGGGCCGGGCATGGTGGCGGGTTGGCCGGGCGGCGCGCCTTCCAGGTGCTCCCATCCGAGTTCGACCAGCTGCCGTATCAGCGGCTTCTCGGTCTTGTCGTACTCCGGTTGCTCCCGCCGACCCACCGCTGGACTCCCTGCCCTCACCGTGCGCCCCAGCGTCGCCATGGGACGTACAGGAGACTTTACTCACGGGCAGAGGAGCGACCAGGGATCTTTCAGCCGCACGATCAAGCCACGGCGCCCTCCGGCGGAATCGGGCGGGGATGACGGAAGTCCGGGGCCCTCCGGATCAGGCGGCGAGCGCGGGTGGCGGGCCCGGCGGAAGGGCCAGCTCGAACCAGATCGTCTTGCCGGCCGGTCCGTAGGGCCCCTCGCCCGTCCCGCAGCCGCCCCAGCGGTCGGCGAGGAGGTCGAGGATCAGGAGACCCCGCCCCCTTTGCGCGTACAGGGGTACGGCAGGAGGTGACACGAGTGTCGGCACGTCGGGACTCATGTCCCAGACGCTGACCCGCAGTACGGGATCGAGCCAGTGCAGGCGGACGAACGCGGGCCCCTTGGTGTGCCGCACGGAGTTCGTCGCGAGTTCGGATGTCAGCAGCTCCGCCCGCTCGACGAGTTCGGCGAGGCCGTGGGCGGTCAGGACGGCACGGAGGGTGAGGCGGGCGATGCCGGGGGCGCGGGGGTCGCAGGGAAAGTGGAGCTCGTAACTCCAGGGGGCGGTGAAGGGGAGGGGCGTGGGGTGCGGAGGGGGTTCGGGGTCATCGGCGTGGGTGGTGAGGGTGTCCGGGGCGGTGGGGGTGGTGGGGGGTCGGGTCACGCGGCACCTCCGTTGGTGCGAGTGGCTGTGGTGAGTGCGCGGTGGTGAATCGCGCGAGCGGCCGTGCCCTCCGGCCCTGGGTGGGTGCGGTGTCTCTGCCGGTGCGTGTGCCGCCCTCCGGATGGGCGGGGTCGGACCGGTGCGCTTCCGCTCCACTGGGCGGGGCGGGGGTGGTGGCCTGAGTCACACCATAGCGAGACTGATTTAACCCGTGCCATTGATCTCACTGGAACGGGTGTAATTTTGCTGCGAGATGGACTCGGAGCGCGACCATCGGCACACTGTGCGCGAGCAAGGAGGGGCTTGATGACACAGAACACCCCGACCATCCGGCAGCGCCGCCTGGGCCTGGAGTTGCGGCGACTCCGTGAAGCGGTTGGCATGTCAGCCCCCGCAGCGGCTGGCGCACTGGGTACGGATCGCACGAACATCTCGAACATCGAAGCCGGGCGTTACGGCATCGGCGAGGAGCGCCTACGCCGGCTGGCCAGCATCTACGAGTGCAACGACGAGGATCTGATCGACACGTTGGCCGCGATGACGGGCGGTCGCAAGCCGGGCTGGTGGGACGAGTACCGGGGCAAAGTGCCTCCAGGGCATCTCGACATCTCCGAGATCGAGCACCACGCCGTGCACCTGCGCACCGTGCAGACGTCCCATCTTCCGGGGCTGTTCCACACCGAGGACCACGCCAGGGCGATCTTCGACCTCGTCGTGCCGAAACTGCCCCGTCTGGAAGTCGAGTTGCGGATCGCGCACCGGCTCGCACGTCAGCGTGTGATCACGGGGAACAAAGTGGTGCCCTACGTCGGGATCATTCACGAGGCCGCCCTGCGGATGCAGTTCGGCGGCCGAGACGTGACGCGCGCTCAACTTCATCACTTGCTGGCCGAGAACGAGCGTGACAACGTGACCTTGATGGTGATCCCGTTCGCCAACGGAGGCTTCCCCACGGTGGGGGACGCCGTCCTGTACGCGAAGGCCACCAACCCACACCTGGACACCGTGCACATGGATTCACCGGCCGGCCCGCTGTTCTTCGACTCGCCGACCCAGTTGGAGAACTTCCGCCAGCGCCTGGACCTGGCCGAGCAAGCAGCGCTGGCTCCGCAGAAGTCGGCAGATTTCATCCGCGCGGTCGCCAAAGAGATGTAAGAGGAGCGGGCCTTGTCGGAGCTGTGCTGGTTGAAGTCGTCTTTCTCCGGGGAAGGGGGCAACAACTGCGTCGAGATAGCCGCGCCGAGCCCCGACGGCATCGCCCTGCGCGAGAGCGAGCGCCCGGCCTGCGTGCTGACCACAGACCGGGCTGCCCTCGGGGCGCTCGTGACGAGCGTCAAGGCGGGGCTTGGCAGTTGAGCAGGCGGCTCCGCTCAGGCAGTTTGAGCCCGGCCAGCGAGCAAGTCCTCGATCACCGCCCGTTGAACGGTGCGGAGCTTGGCAACCTGCTGTTCAAGCTGAGCCTCACGCCGTCTTGCTGCTGAGATCACGCTCACGGTTTTTCGCTGATTCTTCAGCGAAACATCCGGAACATGCAGCTCGCGAATGGCCTTCTGGCTGATGTTCTTCATACTTGCACTGGTGCCTGTGGCTGCAATTCTGACCTGGCGGCGAACAGCAGGCGTGGACAGTACGAGAGCGATGAAGTGAGCATCAGCCACATCCGCGTCAGGAACAATGCGGAGCGTCTTGTCGCTCAGCATAAGGCGAGGATGAGGAACATCTACCACACAGGCCAGACCAACCAACTCTTCAGTGTTGGCCCGCGTCATGAGCAAGTCACCAAGTGCCACTTCATAGGCCGCATCGATGTGATTAGGGTTCCTGACGACTTTGTTCTCTAGGGAGGCAAACCAGCCCGACTGGACCGCGCTCACTTTGAGAACGCCCCATTCTCCCTCACCAGCAGGTGTGTCCTCTGCCATCGGGCTACGTCCAGCCTCAATCCGGTTGATCCAAGATCCAAGGGATACGTCGTGTGCGACGCCAAAGGACCGATTGAGAATCGCCTGCGTGGTCAATCGCAGCTTGACGAGCATCCCCTCCAAAGCCCCGATCCGCCGCTCGAAGGCGGCATGCGCGGCGACGATCCGGCACTGTTCTTCAAGCGATGGGATCCCGATTTCCATGGCTTGAAGACGCTCGGTGTCCAAGCGCCCCGTGCCGTGGCTCGTGTCCTCGACCATGGTCAGGATCTCGTTCGTGCGGGCCTGAATCGCGTGGGCAAGGAAGTGCGGATCGATACCGTCGCCTGGAATCAAGGCTTTGACATCCTGCCCGAAGGCCACCTGCCGCTCGGCAACCCCGATACGGAACTCCGACTTGAGGCTCATGCCACGCACGATGAAGAGAGTCGTGCCCTTCTCCACCAGGCGGGAGCCGTTGACTGCACCGAGTGACGTCAGCCGCCGGTCCGACTCCGAGATGCGGAAACTCTTGAGACTGGCCCCACTGATCCAAGGGATGTCACCACCCCAATAGGCGGCATTCGATGTACTGGGCGTTCCGCCCGACAGCCAGGTGCCTACCTCGCCGAGGGACACGTACCGCCATCCAGCCCGACCCTCACCGCCCATAACCCAGCTCCTCCAGCCACTCCCCCAGCTCCCCCTGAGCCGCCTCGCTCGCGCCCTCCAGCTCGCTCAGCGACACCGCGTACTTCTCCACCCACCGGCGGAACACCGCGACCAGCTCCCGGCGCCCCACGGCGAACGCCGCGTCCACCCGCCCGGACACGTCCTCGTTCAGGACGTCCAGGACGACCTCCCGGGTCCGCTCCTCGTCCGCCAGGACCACCTTGGACGCGTCCACGAGGTTCTTCAGGAACCGGTCGTCCAGGGCCTTGCGCTTCTTCGTCACGGCGGTGCGGATCTTCCGGCAGGCCACCACAGCCGCCTCAAGGCGGGCGAGTTCCTCGTCCGACACCGGTTCGGCCTCTTCGGCAACCCCGGTGGCGTCCGCCGCCTCGCCGTCCTCCTCCCCGTCCTCCGCCGGCTTCGCCGCCGCCAGCGCGTCCACCGCCTCCTTGTAGGCCGCGTCCGCCGCAGCGACCTCCGCCTCCACCACGGCGTACCGGTCGAGGAACTCGGGGATGAGGTGGCGCACGACGGGCTGGTCCATCGCGCGGCGGCGGTCCGTGGCCGTCACGGTCTGCTTGCGCGAGGTGGTGCCCGTGCTCACCGCGCCCTCCGCCGGCTTGACGATCGCCTCCGTCGAGTCGACCCAGCCTTCGAGGACGCGGGCGAAACCGCCGGCCGCCAGGGCCTTCATGTCGTAGCGCGCGTAAGTCCACCAGTCGGCGACGATGCCCGCCGTACGGTAGTCGTCGATGACGCCGACCCCGCCGATCGCCGTGATGAAGCCGTCCAGCAGGCCGGAGCGCAGGTTCATCAGCAGGCGGTCCTCGGCCAGCTGGGCGAAGAGCTTCGAGCCCTCCGCCCACCAGTCCGCGTACGCGGTCCGAAGTTCCGCCTCCTTCGCCGCCGTCAGGTCGGCGATGCGCCCCACCGTGGCCTCGGGGCCCTCCGGCAGGAAGTCGTAGTACGCCGGGTCGTCCTCGCGTTCCGCGAAGAGGGTCGACGCGTCCACGCCGTACGCCTCGAAGAGCCCGGCACGCGCCGTCACCTCCGCGACCGGCACGCCGCCGTACAGATGGGCCCGTACGTCCTGTGGCTCGGGCGGGGGCGAGTTGTCGACCCAGCGGCGGATGTTGAGGTTCGCGCCCTCGGCGAGGAGGTCGGCGACCGTGACCCACCGTGAGTAGCCGGGCAGCTCGCGCCCGTCCTTGAAAACGGTGACGATCTTCTCGACGTGCTCGGGGCCCAGCTCGTTCTGATTGCGGCCCACCGTGAACTCGCGGTCGGCGTTGATGAAGAGGACCTTCTTGCGCCGGTCCGTGTCCGGCTTCCTGCGGGGCCGCCGGAGCACGAGCACACAGGCCGGGATGCCTACGCCGTAGAAGAGGTTCGGACCGAGGCCGATCACGGCCTCCACGCAGTCATCGCGGAGCAGCTCCTCGCGGATGTCCTTCTCCTTGCCGCCACGGAAGAGCACTCCGTGGGGCATGACGACGGCGACCACGCCGTCCTCCGCCAGCACCGAGATCATGTGCTGGACGAACATCAGGTCGGCCTTCTTGCCCTTCTCGGGCGCCCAGCCCCACTTCATGCGGGTGCCGTGCACGCCGTCCGCGGCGGCCACCGCCTGCTGGTCGTACGGCTGGGAGAACGGCGGGTTGGAGAGGACCTTGGTGAACGTGAGCAGGCGCTTGCCGGGGTCGAGGTGGAGCGGCTCGGTGAGGGTGTCGCCGTGCTGGAGGTCGAACTTGTGGATGCCGTGCAGCACCATGTTCATGCTCGCCATGGACCAGGACGCGGGGTTGCGGTCCTGGCCGTTGATGCCCAGTTCGTCAGGATTGCCGCCGTGCTCCTCGACGTACTCGCGGGCCGCGATGAGCATGCCGCCGGAGCCCATGCAGGGGTCGTAGACGCTCTCGGTGGGCTTCGGGTCGAGCAGCCGCACCAGCATCCGGACGACCGAGCGCGGGGTGTAGAACTCGCCGCCGCTCTGGCCCGCGCTGTCCGCGAACCGGCCGAGCAGGTACTCGTACGCCGCGCCCAGCATGTCGGGGAACTCGAAGTCCTCGTTGCGGAGCCGGTAGATGCTGAAGTGCCGGATCAGGGAGAGCAGTTCGTTGGTGGTGAAGCGGGGCTTGTTGCCGACGACCGCGTTGAACTCGATGTGCGAGGCGACGCCGGTCAGCCGCGAGTTGCCCTCCTGGAGGGCGGCGAGCGCCTTGTCGAGGTACTCGCCGGCCTGGACGACCTTGCCGTCGGGTCCCTTGGTCTCGGCGGTGAGCGCCTCGATCCCGGGGACGGTCTCCTCCGGGTGCTCGGGGTCGAGCACGTGCGGGCCGGTCCACCAGCGGGCGCGCGGAGGGACGTAGAAGACCTTGGTGTACCACTCGGGGTTGTCGGCCCGTTGCAGGGCCTTCGTCTCGCTGCCCGTCTCCTTCAGCCGCTGCTGGTAGGCACGGTTCCATTCGGGCTGGAACTCGTCCGAGGCGCGCTTCAGAAACAGCATCCCGAAGATGTAGTCCCGGTAGTCGGAGGGCTCCATCCGGCCGCGGAGGATGTCGGCGGCCGCGAAGAGATGCCGGTTCAACTGGGGAAGGGTGATGCGGGCCACGCGCCGGTCCTTCGGTGGGGAGTGGTGGTGCACGGGAGGTCGAGCGATCGTGCCAGGGCAGCCTAGACCGCTCACCGACGCGGGCGGAAACCACCCGAGTGGCTGCTTTCGGCCATGCGGCGGGCTACCTGGAGCGATCGTCCACGATGCCGAGGCTGACCAGCAGCCGCCAGACGTCGGAGGACGGATCCCGGTTGAGGACGGGGCAGTCCTCCGCGTGACCGGAGCGTGCGGCCCACTTCTTCTCGGGCTCCGGCACACTGCCGCGCGGCACCGCCTTGGGTTTGCGGTTGTCGGCCTTGCAGTCACCGTGCTCGCACTGGTTGACCAGGCTTCGGGCGTGGGCGACGGCCCTCTTCACGACGGCCCCGTCTTCGTCGTCCAGCGCGTCCCGGCGGTCGCCCTTGACGCTCTTGTCGTTCTTCACGTCGAAGGACTTGTACGCCGGGTGCGCCGCCCGCAGCTTCTTCACGATCTCCTTGTTGCTGCCGCTCTGCCGCCCGCTCATCGCCTGGAAGTGCAGCAGCAGCCACAGGTCGAAGGAGGGGTGTGAGAAGCAGACCTGGATGTTGGCCTCGGCGGCCTCCTTGAGCGCTTTCGGGATGTCGTGGTGCCTGTCCCGGTCGAACAGCACCCACGCCTCCTCGCGCGATGCCTGCTTGTGGTCGCGCACGGCGGCGACCGTCCTGGAGGGGATGAGGCCGTTCTTGGCGCTGATGGGGTGGATCAGGAACGGCTGCCGCTCCCCGTCCCCGCCGTCCCCGTAGCGGGCGTTGAGGTGGTCGAGGTACTGCGGCTCGGTGACCTCGCCCTCGCAGGCGATGAAGAGAACCCGTTGTTCCTTGGAGACCGGCGGCCGGTACGGCACGGGCGCGAACTGGTCGTTCCGGCTTCCCCTGCGCTTGCGTGATGTGTCCGCGGCTCCAGCCCCTCCCGCTCCCCCGGCACCGCTGTCCTGCTGTTGTCCGCCCCGCCTGCTCACGCTGTTTCCTTCGCCTCCTGCCAGGCCAGTTCACGTGCGATCGCTCCCGCGCCGACGCGTGGTACCCCGCCGTAGCGGCCTCGTAGGTATCCGCTCTCCAGGTCCTCGTCCTCGGCCGGGTCGGCGGCGGTCACGGGATAGACGCTGGTCGCGCCCGAGCGCTCCTTCGCAGCGATCCACACCTGTTCCCGGTCCAGCGGGCGGTCGAGCACGGCGCTGCCGAGCAGGGTCGCGTCATGCGTCGTGAAGACGAGCTGGGCGTTGTTCGGGTTGGCCTTCGGATCCTGGAAGATCCGTACGACCTCGGCGGCCAGGGTGGGATGGAGGCTGGAGTCGAGTTCGTCGACCAGCAGCGTCGTGCCGTTGTCCAGCACCGTGAGCATGGGTCCGAGGAACGCGAACCAGGCGTGCGTACCGAACGACTCCTCGCGCAGGAACTCCAGCGGGACGTCCCCGCCGTCCGGGGTGCGGTGTCTGAGCCGGATACCGCCGGACTCGGGGTCGACGTCGATACCGGTGATGCCCAGGTCCGCGATGGCGAGGAGCTGGAGGATCCGTTCGCGATAAGCGCGCTCCGTGCTCCTGGCGCTGCTGTCGGTCAGCATCCCCTGGGTGAACTTCGTACGCCCCTTGATGTCCTCGCCCGGCGTGACCAGCCACAGATTGTCGAGGAACCAGCGGTGCAGCGCCGACAGCACCGGGTCGTTGAGAGTGGCTCCGGTGGAGAGGAAGAGCGCGTCGGACCGCGTGTATCGGACCAGGTCGTCGCGTCGGTTCTCGGCGATGCCGTTGCCCTCGAAGACGAACTCGGGGCCCTCGGCATCGGGCCGACCCGCCTCCCGGTCGAACCAGACCTGCCGCTCGCCGTCGGGATAGGCGTGGAGCCACTCGGCCTCCACGCGCTCGTCGGACAGCTCGAATCCGTAGGTGTACCGGATCTTCCGATGGTGGCCCAGGACGAGGTCGACCTCGTAGAGGGTCGTCTCGTCGGCACTCTCGCGGTCGAGTTTGAAGGGCTGGCGGGGGACGCCCGGCGACTTCGGCCAGTCCGCGAAAGACGTGCGCACCGCTTCCCGCATGTCGGTCATGGCCCTGAGCAGGTTGGTCTTGCCCGAGGCGTTGGCACCGAAGACGCCCAGGACGGAGAGGCCCGGAACCGGCCGGCGGTCGTACTCGATGCCGGTGTCTCGGGAAGTGCCCTCCTTGAGCCCGGCGCCGATCAGCGACAGCTCGCACTCATCACGGATCGAGCGGTGGTTCGCCACCCGGAAACGGAGGAGCACCCTCGACCTCCTGGCGGACGGGGCGGCCCCGTCGACTCGTACCCTTGCGGACGATCCGCAGGGGAAGCCTATGACGGCGGCGGGTCCGGGGCCAGCCCCGAAGATCTTTTCTAGGACACCCCGGCCGTCGCCCGCACGGTGGCCGCGATCGTCGCCGAGCCCACCACGCGCGTGTCGTCGTACAGCACGATCGCCTGGCCGGGGGCCACGCCCCGGACCGGCTCCGTGAAGGTGACCTCGAGGGAGCCGTCGACGAGTTCGGCCCGCACCTCGGTCTCGCCGCCGTGGGCGCGCAGCTGGGCCGTGTAGGTGCCGGGGCCGGTCGGGGCGGCGCCGCACCAGCGGGGCTTGATCGCGGTCAGCGCGCCTACGTCGAGGGAGGCGGCCGGGCCGACCGTCACCGTGTTGTTCACCGGGGAGATGTCGAGGACGTAGCGCGGCTTGCCGTCGGCGGCCGGGGTACCGATGCGCAGGCCCTTGCGCTGGCCGATGGTGAAGCCGTAGGCGCCCTCGTGGGTGCCCACCTTGGCGCCGGACTCGTCGACGATGTCGCCCTCGGCCCGGCCCAGCCGGTTCGCGAGGAAGCCCTGGGTGTCGCCGTCGGCGATGAAGCAGATGTCGTGGGAGTCGGGCTTCTTGGCGACCGCCAGGCCCCGGCGCTCGGCCTCCGCGCGGATCTCGTCCTTCGTGGTCACCGTGTCGCCGAGGGGGAAGAGCGCGTGGGCGAGCTGCCGGTCGTCGAGGACGCCGAGGACGTACGACTGGTCCTTGGCCATGTCGGAGGCGCGGTGGAGCTCGCGCGTGCCGTCCTCGTTGACGAGTACCTTCGCGTAGTGGCCGGTGCACACCGCGTCGAAGCCCAGCGCCAGCGCCTTGTCCAGCAGCGCGGCGAACTTGATCTTCTCGTTGCAGCGCAGACAGGGGTTGGGGGTGCGGCCGGCCTCGTACTCGGCGACGAAGTCGTCGACGACGTCCTCGCGGAAGCGGTCGGCGAGGTCCCAGACGTAGAACGGGATCCCGATCACGTCGGCCGCGCGGCGGGCGTCACGGGAGTCCTCGATGGTGCAACAGCCTCGCGCGCCGGTGCGGAACGACTGCGGGTTCGCGGATAGCGCGAGGTGGACACCGGTCACGTCGTGGCCGGCTTCCGCTGCGCGGGCGGCGGCGACGGCGGAGTCGACCCCGCCGGACATGGCGGCGAGTACGCGAAGGGGGCGGGAGCGCTGCGAGGTCTCAGTCATAACCCTTCCAGGGTACGGGTCCCCGGGAACCGGAGCCCGCGAGTATCCGTTGACGATCACAAGGGGCGAGGAAGGGCACGGACATGGGGGACGGGAAGAGCGACTCCGACCGGCGGATCGGGCGGCGCGCGCTGCTGATCGGCGGGGCGGCGGCCGCCGTCGGCACGGGCGTCCTCGCGCGTGAAGAACTGGCGCGGCTGTACTGGCGGCTGCCGGGCGTGCGCAGGCAGCGGGTGGAGGGCGCCGTGGACTTCCGGGGCGCCCGGTGGGTGGCGGCGTCGGAGGCGAACTTCCGCTGGGCGGACCGGCCGGACGACTACGGGATCGACATGGTCGTCATCCATGTCACGCAGGGCGACCTCGACAGCGCGGTGAAGGCGTTCGAGGACCCCGGGCACAAGGCGGCCGCGCACTACATCGTCGGCAAGGACGGCCACGTCACGCAGATGATCCGGGAGCTGGACGTGGCGTACCACGCGGGCAACCGCGGGTACAACGAGCGCAGTGTCGGCATCGAGCACGAGGGCTTCGTGGACCGGCCGAAGGACTTCACGGACGCGATGTACGCCGCCTCCGCCCGGCTGACCGCCGCGATCTGCCGGCGGTACGGCATAGCCGTCGACCGGGAGCACATCATCGGGCATGTGGAGGTTCCGGGCACGGATCACACCGACCCGGGCGAGCACTGGGACTGGGACCGGTATCTGCGGCTCGTGCGGGAGGCGCAGGCCACGGCCGCCTGAGCACCGGCAATGTGACGCATGTCATATGTGCTCGAAATCGTGAACAGTCGACGAGAGCCGGCCGCCCGATGTGTCCCGCACCACGAACTTGACCTGCACTCCACCAACTTGGCTTTTCTTCAAGGGAGTTGGGGTGCACGGTGGCCGCACAGCCTCCTCGGCTCACTCCTATGTTCGACCCAGTCTTCACATAGGCCTTAGCCCGAAGCTCCACGGCCATGAGCCACACCACAGATCCCGCCTCCGGCGCGGGACGGCAGAGCAAGGGCGCCCACGCGCGAAGCGACCGGGGCGCCAAGGACGAGCGCCACACGAAGAGCGGCGAGACCAAGGGCGGGCACGGCAAGGGCCTGCACCGGCGCAGGTTCCTCGGCGGCATGGCGGGGGCGGCCGGGCTGGCCGCCGTCGGGACCGCCGGGGTCACCTTCTCCCTGCTGACCGGCGGCAACAGCAGCAAGGCGTCCGCCGCCGACGCCACCGGCACCCTCTCCGTCCCCGACCTGCTGGAGGCCACCACCTCCGACGGCACCACCACCTACACCCTGACCGCGAAGACCGGCACGAGCGAGGTGCTCAGCGGCGTCACCAGCACCACGGCCGGCTACAACGGCGCCTACCTCGGCCCGACCATGAAGTGGACCAAGGGCGACACGGTCCTGATGAACTTCACCAACACCCTCGGCGCGGACACCTCGGTCCACTTCCACGGCGCCCACATCCCGCCCAAGATGGACGGCGGCCCGCAGAACGCCTTCGCGGACGGCGTGACCTGGTCACCCACCTTCGAGGTCCTCGACGAGGCCAAGACGCTCTGGTACCACCCGCACGCCCTGGGCACCACGGCCGAGCAGGTCGTCCACGGCCTGGCCGGGATGATCATCGTGGAGGACGACTCGGACGTCTCGGCCGCGCTGCCGAGCGAGTACGGCGTCGACGACATCCCGATCATCCTGCAGTGCCTGGCGGTCGACAGCGCCGGCGACATCAAGTACGAGGCGGCCGGCTACCGCGGCTCCGGCGTCAGCTTCCCGGTGCTGGTCAACGGCACCAACGTCGACTCGACCACCCTCGGCTTCACCGCCACCAAGAAGCGCACCCGCTTCCGGGTCCTGAACGCCTCCCCCGCCGACATCATGACCGTCCAGCGCGGCGACGGCGGGACGCTCACCCAGATCGCCACCGACCAGGGCTATCTCACCGAGCCCACCGAGGTGACCACGATCCGGCTGGTGGCCGGCGCCCGCGCCGAGTTCGTCCTCGACCTCGACGACGCGGTCACGCTCCAGGCCGTCGTCACCACCGGCTGGATCCGCGGCGGCAGCGGCACGTACGACTTCCTGACCGTGACCCCGGACGCCACCGACACCCCGGCCGCCCTGCCGAGCACGCTCAACACCATCACCCGGTACGACACGAGCGACTTCACCGCGCGGACGATCACCCTCGGTCAGGGCGCCGGCGGGACCATGACGATCAACGGCTCGGCGGGCACCACCATGGCCAAGATGGCGATGATCAGCACCACGCTGGACGCCGAGGAGGTCTGGACGATCACGAACAGCACGCAGCTCGAACACTCGTTCCATCTGCACGACGTGCCCTACCAGTTGATCGAGATCAACGGCGAGGCGCCGACCGGCGTGAATCTCGGCTGGTTCGACACCTTCGAGGTGGTCGGCGGCGGTTCCATCAAGATCGCGATGAAGTTCACCGACTTCACCGACGACACGTACATGTACATGCTCCACTGCCATCTTCTCCAGCACGAGGACGAGGGCATGATGGCGGCCCTCATGGTCACGGACGGCTAGCCCGGCTCCAGCGGGCCGGCCGCACCCCGGGCCGGCCACTCCAGCCTCCCGAGCAGGCTGCCGCCGGCAGTGGAAGTGCCGGCGGCAGCCCCTGGCCCGGCACACCCGGGCCAGCTCCATGGTGGTGGCGGCGCCTGGCAGGCACCTTTGAACATGAGGCGGCCGAACATGAGGCGGCCTTCTGTCGACAGGCTGGGCGCCCCGGGCTCCGCCGTAGGCGCACCCGCACGTCACCGCACCCGCGGACCGCCGGCGCTACGTCAGTCCGGCGGCGCGCGCCCGTTCCACCGCCGGGCCGATGGCCTTGGCGACCGCCTCGACGTCGGCCTCGGTGGAGGTGTGGCCGAGGGAGAAGCGCAGGGTGCCGCGGGCCAGGTCCGGGTCGGTGCCGGTGGCGAGCAGGACGTGGCTGGGCTGGGCGACGCCGGCGGTGCAGGCGGATCCGGTGGAGCACTCGATGCCCTGGGCGTCGAGCAGCAGCAGCAGGGAGTCGCCCTCACAGCCCGGGAAGGTGAAGTGGGCGTTGGCCGGAAGCCGGTCCACCGGGTCCCCGCCGAGGATCGCGTCCGGGACGGCCGTACGGACCGCGTCGATCAGCACGTCGCGCAGGGCGCCGATCTCCCGGGCGAACCACTCGCGCTGCTCGGCGGCGAGGCGTCCGGCGACCGCGAAGGAGGCGATGGCGGGGACGTCGAGGGTGCCGGAGCGGACATGGCGCTCCTGGCCGCCGCCGTGCAGGACGGGTACGGGGGTGTGCTCACGGCCGAGGAGCAGGGCGCCGATGCCGTACGGGCCGCCGATCTTGTGGCCGGAGACCGTCATCGCGGCGAGGCCGGAGGCGGTGAAGTCGACGGGGACCTGGCCGAAGGCCTGTACCGCGTCGGCGTGCAGCGGGACGTCGAACTCGGCTGCCACGTCGGCCAGTTCACGGACCGGCAGGATCGTGCCGATCTCGTTGTTCGCCCACATGACGGTGGCCAGGGCCACGTCGTGGGGGTCGCGGGCGATGGCTTCGCGCAGCGCCTCGGGGTGGACCCGCCCGTAGGAGTCGACCGGCAGGTACTCGACCGTGGCGCCCTCGTGCTCGCCGAGCCAGTGCACGGCGTCGAGGACCGCGTGGTGTTCGACCGGGCTGGCCAGGACGCGGGTGCGGGCCGGGTCCGTGTCACGGCGGGACCAGTACAGGCCCTTGACCGCGAGGTTGTCGGCCTCGGTGCCGCCGGAGGTGAGAACGACCTCGCTGGGACGGGCGCCGAGCGCGTCCGCGAGGGTCTCCCGGGCTTCCTCGACCGTACGGCGGGCCTGCCGGCCGGCCGCGTGGAGAGAGGAGGCGTTGCCGGTGACGCCCAGGTGCGCGGTGAGTGCCTCGACCGCCTCGGGGAGCATCGGCGTGGTCGCGGCGTGGTCGAGGTATGCCATGGTGGCCCCGATTCTACGGGGGCCGGGTGGCACGCCTCGCTGCCAGGTGAGCCCTCGCGGTCAGAAGCTCCAGGAAACCGTCGAGTCGGCCTGCATGAACGCCACCAGGACCAGAAGGTCGGCGACCCCCAGACCCAGTCCGAGGAAGGCGCGCCCGCGGCGGGACGTACCGCGCCACAGGGCGACGGACGCCAGGACGATGGCGATCGGGCCGAGGAAGACGTTGAGGACGAGCAGACCGAGGAGGCCGAGGACGAAGGACGCGACGGCCATTCCGTCGGTGTCCCGGATTCCGGTGCGGCGGGTGGTGGCCGGTGCGGTGAGTTGCATGGCTGGTCAGCTCCTGTGGAGGAAGGCGCGACGGGTCAGTGGGTGGAGGTCTGCCGACGGCGGCCGTGGCGCTCGCGGAGCGCGAAGACGCCGAGCCAGGCGGCGATCACGGCGGCGGCGACGAGGGTGAAGGCGAACGGCGCGTGGGCCACGGTGCCCATGACGACGCCGAACAGCAGCAGGGCCGCGACGAGGAACAGCATGGGATCGGATCCCCCTCCGTAAAGTTTGGGTGAACAGTTGTAGTTACAGTTGTTCACTGACTCTCGAGTCTAGCGTGTACCCCGGCTTTCCAATTCCAGAGAACAGTTGTTAACTGGATGACATGAGTCACACCCTCGGCATCAGGCAGGCCCAGAAGCAGAAGACCCGGCGGGCGCTCATGGACGCGGCGTTGGTGCTGCTGGAGGAGCAGAGCCTGAGCAGCCTGGGGCTGCGCGAGGTCACGCGTGCCGTCGGGGTCGCCCCGACCGCCTTCTACCGCCACTTCCGCTCCACCGCGGATCTGGGCGTGGCTCTGGTCGAGGAGGCGCTCGGCAGCCTCCACCCGATGATCCGCACCACCGTGACCACGGCCGACACGAGCGAGGAACGCATCGAGCGCGCTGTCGAGTTGATCGCCGGTCATGTGACCGCGTACCCCGCACCCGTCCGTTTCATCGCCCGTGAGCGGCATGGCGGAGTACAGCCGGTGCGGGAGGCGATCCGGGACCAACTGGCCCGGTTCGCCGAGGAGGTGAAGACCGAACTGGCCAAGGACGCCGAGGCCGAGGACTGGAGCGACGACGACCTGCTGATGCTCTCGCACCTCTACGTCGACCAGATGCTCATCACGGCCTCGCTGTTCCTGGAGGCGCTGGAGTCCTTGCCCGAGGAGCGGGAGCGGGTCAGCCGGCTCGCCGCCCGCCAGATGCGGCTCATCAGCATCGGCCGCCGGCACTGGCTGGACTGACCACCCCGCGACGCACCCGTACGCCGCAGGGGCGGCGCACCCGGCGACGGGTGCGCCGCCCCTGCGGCCGATCCGCCGTCAGCCCTGCTGCCGGGCCTGCTGCCCCTGCTGCCCCTGGCCGCCGCCCGGACCGCCACAGCCGCCGCCCTGGCCACCGCCGGGGCCACCCTGACCGCCACCGCCGGGACCGCCGCTCGGCATGCCCGACGGGACACCGGTCGGCGTGCCGGTCGGGGCGCCCGTCGGCTGCCCCGAGGCGGCACCGGTCGGCGCGCCCGACGGTGCCCCCGAGGGGGCGCCGCTCGGCATGCCCGACGGGTTGCCGGACGGCGGCGAGCAGGACTGCTGGGCGGACGTCCCGCTGCTCGAGGAGGAGTCGCCCGAGCCACAGGCCACCAGGGCGAGGGGCGAGAGCGCCAGCAGCGCCACCGCGGGGACGAGACGGACGGGCATCAGCGCACGCTTCATGAGAAACAGCTCCGGAGATGATGAGGAGAACCTGAGACCGGAACTCAACCAACGGCGCTTAGGCCTTCCTTGGGGCCCTTCTGTCCCCCGCCTGTCAATCGGGTAAAGCACTTCTCAACAAACCTTGCTGACCTGGGAGTTCCCCGGATGGACCGGTAGGCGCGCTGGTACAGCTCCGTGACGGAAGCCCCCGCGCGCCGGGGCTCAGCCGAGCCTGACCCGGGCCAACTGCCGTGACTGTGCGACGAGTCGGTCCGCGCTGTCCCAGACCTCGGCGTCCTCCTCCAGGAATCCGCCCGCGAGATTGCGGGTGGTGATGGAGACGCGCAGCGGGCCGGGAGCCGGACGGCAGCGGACGTGGACCGTCAGCTCGACCGTGGGGACCCAGCCGCGCAGGCCGATCTCGAAGGCGGTCGGCGGCAGGGCGTCCACCGCGAGCAGGAGGGAGAGCGGGTCGGGGTCGCGGCCGTCCTTCAGGCCGAACCAGGCCCGCATCTCGCCCTTCCCGGAGGGCTGTCCGAGCGCCCAGCCGAGGGTCGACGGGTCGAGCTTGAGCATCAGCCGGTCGGCGATCGCGGAGCTGCCGTCGACGGGCGCCGGTCCGTCCTCGGGGCCGAAGCACTGGTCCATCGGCGGGATCGCGGGCGGCTTCGCCGTCGTACGGACGTCGTCCGGCAGCGCGTCCAGGTCGCCGTAGGAGGCGAGGACCCGGATCCGCTCCACCTCGGCGCCGTTCTCGTCGTACTGGAAGAGCGAGGCCTGGCCGGTGGAGAGGGTGCGGCCGGTGCGCACGACGTCCGTACGGACGACCGCGGGGCCGGGCTGGGACGCCGTCAGGTAGTGCGCCGAGATCGTGAACGGGTCGCGATGCGGCAGGGCGTCCGCGAGCGCACGGCCGAGGACGGCGAGAAGGTAGCCGCCGTTGACGGCGCTGATGATCGTCCAGCCGGCCGAGAGCTCGATGTCGTAGACGCCGGGCGCGCGTCGGGTGAGCGCGGTGTCGCGGTCGAACTCGGACTCGGACTCGCCGTCTCCGGTCGGGGCCGTGACGAGGGCGATGGAGGCCGGCTCGGCCGCCGCGGTAGCTGCTTCTGGCATGCCTGAACCGTACAACAGCCCATTACTAAGCGGTAGCTTTGGCTGCTACGGCCGTGCGGCGACCGTGCTACGGCCGGATGAACGGATCGAGCCCGTTCATGACCGTTTCGGGACTCATCGGTGACGGGACCGGATGGGCGGTCGGCAATTTCTTGGTAAGTGTCCGAACTCGTCCGTAACCTCGACGCCCGGATTCCCCTCTGCAAGGACATGAGCCTCACCGGGACTCCGTTCCTCTACACCCTGATCGCGCTGTCCGTGGTTGCCGTCGCGCTGCCGCTGCTGATGTGGTCGCGGCTGCGCGGGCCGCGGATCCTGCGCGCCGCGGCCCGGATGGTGATGCTGCTGTTCGCCCAAGGGACGGCCGTGGCCCTGGTCTTCGTCCTGGTCAACAACGCCAACGGCCTGTACGACACCTGGGACGACCTGCTGGGCACCGGCACCCATGTGCAGCAGGCGGCCGACCTGGGCGCGGACGGCACCGGCGGAATCGCGCTGGACCGGCTGCCCAGGGTCCGGCAGACGTTCACCCAGGCCGAGGGACCGGGCCTGCACGCGGCGGGCGGCGTACGCGTCACCCAGCTCGAGGGCCGCGTCTCCGGCGTCAACGCCGAGGTCTACGTCTGGCTGCCCCCGCAGTACGACGAGCCCGCCTACGCGCACCGCTCCTTCCCCGTGGTGGAGCTGCTGCCGGGCTACCCGGGCTCCGCGAAGTCCTGGTACGGGACACTGCACGTGCACGAGCAGCTGGCACCGCTGATGCGCGCGGGCAAGGTCGCCCCGTTCATCCTGGTCGCGCCGCGCACCACCCTGCTGCCGGGCGTGGACACCGGCTGCGCCAACGTCGCGGGCACCGTCAACGCCGACAGCTGGCTCAGCATCGACGTACCGAAGATGGTCAGGGACAACTTCCGGGCCCAGCCCGCGCCCAAGGGCTGGGCGGTCGCCGGGTACTCCGCCGGCGGTCACTGCGCGGCCAAGCTGGCCGTCGCCCACCCGGACCGCTACCGGGCGGCCGTGAGCCTGTCCGGATACAGCGACCCGATCGTCGAGCCCCACTCCCTCGCCGCGCAGAGCCCCGCCCTGCGCCGGGCCAACAACCCCTACCTGCTGCTGCGCAGGGCCGCCGTGCCGCCGCCCGTGGCCCTCTACCTCACCGGCCAGCCGAAGGACGGCTACGAGGCGGCCCTGGCCCTGCGGCAGGAGGCGAAGGCGCCGACGGCCGTGCACGTCGTCTACATCCCGAGCGACGCGGGCGGCCACACCATGGCGCTGTGGCGGCCGCAGGTCGTGCCGGCGTTCCGCTGGCTGACCACCCAGCTGGACCAGCGCCCGGTCACCGGCGACGGGACGGGGAAGACGAAGGGGAAGGCGAAGGCGACTACTCCTCGCGCACCGTCGAGCGCCGGTTCCAAGCACGCGGCGCTCGCCAGTGGAACCGCATCGCGAGCAGCCGCAGCACGAAGGCCGTGACCGCGGCCAGGCCGCTGGCCAGCGGGGTGAGCACGTCGTAGTGGATGCAGAGCACCACCATGGTGGCGCCGACGAGCGCCGGGACCGCGTAGAGGTCGCGGTCCCAGCGCAGCAGTGAGGGCACCTCGTTGGCCAGCACGTCGCGCAGCACACCGCCGCCGACGGCGGTGGCGAGGCCCAGCGCCACCGACGCGGTGAGGTTGAGTCCGTAGTCGTACGCTTTCGTCGTCCCCGTCACACAGAACAGGCCGAGGCCGGCCGCGTCGAAGACGTTGACGCCCGTCTGGATGCGCTCCACCTGGGGGTGCAGGAAGACGACCAGGAGGGCGGCGAGCAGCGGGGTGAGGAAGGACCCCAGGTCGGTGAAGGCGGCCGGCGGCACGGCCCCGATGACCAGGTCCCGGAAGACTCCGCCGCCCAGCGCGGTGACCTCGGCGAGCATGGCGATGCCGAACACGTCGAAGTTCTTGCGGACGGCAAGCAGCGCGCCCGAGATGGCGAAGACGAAGATGCCGATCAGGTCGAGTGTGTGCTGGACGGAGGGGCTGAAGATTTGATGGAGCACCCCTACATTCTCACCCAGCACGAAGCCCCCGCCTTACATTGCAAGGCGGGGGCTCGGTGTTACTTACTTCTCTTTGGCCGGAGCGTCGTCACCGGAAGCCTCCGACGCGGCCGCGTCGGCCGCCTCGGCATCCCCGGTGGCCTCGGCATCCCCGGTGGCCTCGGCATCCCCGGTGGCCTCGGCGGCCTCGGCCGGCTCGGCGGTCACCACGGGCTCGGCGGCCTCGGCAGCCGCTTCGGCCGCGACTTCCGCCGCCACCGCGGCCGACGTCTCCGCCGACTCCGCGAGCACCTCGTCGGCCACCAGCTCCGCCGCCTCCTTGGCGACGGTCAGCAGCACGGTGTCCTGCGGGGCCTGGTCCGCGAAGTTCTCCGGGTGGTGGCAGGCGACCTGCTGGCCGGGCCGCAGCTCGACGAGGGCCGGCTCGGTGGTCTTGCAGACCTCGGTCGCCTTCCAGCACCGGGTGTGGAAGCGGCAGCCGCTCGGCGGCGAGATCGGCGAGGGCACGTCGCCCTTGAGCAGGATCCGCTCGCTCTTGGCGTTCTTGCGCCGCGGGTCCGGGATCGGCACCGCCGACATCAGCGCCTTGGTGTACGGGTGCATCGGCGACTTGTAGAGCAGGTCGCGGTCGGCCAGCTCCACGATCTTGCCGAGGTACATCACCGCGATGCGGTCCGAGACGTGCCGGACGACCGAGAGGTCGTGCGCGATGATCACGTAGGTGAGGCCGAGCTCCTGCTGGAGGTCGTCGAGCAGGTTGACGACCTGCGCCTGGATCGACACGTCCAGCGCCGAGACCGGCTCGTCCGCCACGACCAGCTTCGGGTTCAGCGCGAGCGCGCGGGCGATGCCGATGCGCTGACGCTGACCGCCGGAGAACTCGTGCGGGTAGCGGTTGTAGTGCTCGGGGTTGAGACCCACGACCGACAGCAGCCGCTGCACTTCCTTCTTGATGCCGCCCTCGGGCTCGACGCCCTGGAGCTTGAAGGGAGCGCCGACGATCGTGCCGATGGTGTGACGCGGGTTCAGCGACGAGTACGGGTCCTGGAAGATCATCTGCACATCGCGGCGCAGCGGACGCATGCCGCTCACCCCGAGGTGCGTGATGTCCTTGCCCTGGAACTCGACCTTGCCCGCGGTCGGTTCGAGCAGCCGGGTGATCAGCCGGCCCATCGTGGACTTGCCACAGCCGGACTCGCCCACGACGCCGAGCGTCTCGCCGGAGCGGACCTCGAAGTCGATGCCGTCGACCGCGTGCACCGCCCCGACCTGCCGCTGGAGCAGGCCCTTCTTGATCGGGAAGTGCTTCTGCAGGCCGGTCACCTTCAGCAGGACCTCGCCGGGGGCGGGGTCCTTGGTGAGGGTCGCGCCCTGCGTCGGGCCCTCGGCCTGCGCGGGGATCTTCACCGCTTTCTCGTCGTCACTCACAGCTTCGGCGCAATCTCTTCGGTCCAGATACGCTCCCGCTGCTCCGTGCCCAGGTGGCAGGCGGCCCAGTGCCGGCTGCCGACCTCGGCCAGCTCGGGCCGGACGGTGCGGGTGACGTTGTCCTTCGGGAGGTCCGCGTACGGGCAGCGCGGGTTGAAGGCGCAGCCGGACGGGATGTTGATCAGCGAGGGCGGGGAGCCCTTGACCGGGATCAGGCGCTCCTGCTGCTCACGGTCCAGCCGCGGCATCGAGCCGAGCAGACCCCAGGTGTAGGGGTGCCGGGGCTCGTAGAACACCTTGTCGGCCGGGCCCCGCTCGACGCAGCGGCCGCCGTACATCACCAGGATGTCGTCGGCGAGTTCGGCGACGACGCCCAGGTCGTGGGTGATCACGATGACCGCGGAGCCGAACTCCTTCTGGAGGTCACGGATGAGGTCGAGGATCTGCGCCTGGACGGTCACGTCCAGGGCGGTCGTCGGCTCGTCCGCGATCAGCAGCTCGGGGTTGTTGACCAGCGACATCGCGATCATCGCGCGCTGACGCATACCGCCGGAGAACTCGTGCGGGTAGCTGTCGACCCGCTTGTCCGGCTGCGGGATGCCGACCCGGTCGAGCATCTCGACCGCGCGGCGCTTGGCGGTCTTCTTGTCGACGTCGTGGTGGATCCGGTAGGCCTCCACGATCTGCTGACCGATCGTGTAGTACGGGTGCAGCGCCGACAGCGGATCCTGGAAGATCATCGCCATCTCACGGCCGCGCAGCCTGCGCACGTGGTCCGGGTCGGCGGACAGCAGCTCGGTGCCGTCCAGCCAGATCTCACCGGAGATCTGCGCCTTGCGCTTGCCGTACTGGCCGGCGGTGTGCAGGCCCATGATGCCGAGCGAGGTCACCGACTTGCCGGAACCGGACTCGCCCACGATGCCGAGGGTCTTGCCCTTCTCCAGCTGGAAGCTGAGCCCGTCGACGGACTTGACCAGGCCGTCGTCGGTCGGGAAGTGCACCTTGAGGTCTCGCACTTCGAGGAAGGCGGTCGGCGCGGGCGAGGCGGGGGTGGGCTCGCCCACGGCCGCTCCGCTCTTGCTGAGTTCGGTCATGAGAGCCTCACTCGGGGGTCGATCACGGCGTACAGGATGTCCACCACGAGGTTGGCGACGAGCACCGCCAGAGAAGTGATCAGGGTGACGCCCAGGATGATGGGCAGGTCCTGGTTCTTGATGGCGTTGAGCACCGCCTGACCGAGGCCGGGCAGGTTGAACGCCGTCTCGGTCAGGATCGCACCGCCGATGAGGGCGCCGAGGTCCATGCCGAGCATCGTCAGCAGCGGGGTCATCGTGGAGCGCATGGCGTGCTTGCCGATGACGGTGTGTTCCTTGAGGCCCTTGGCGCGGGCGGTGCGGATGTAGTCCTCGCCCAGGATCTCCAGCATGGTGGCCCGGGTGATGCGGGCGTACATGGCCGCGTACAGGAACGCGAGGGTGACCCACGGCAGGATCATGCCGCCGAACCAGCCGCTGAGACTGTCCTCCAGGGGTACGAACTGCCCGTCGAACAGGTCCAGTCCGTACACGAAGATCGACAGGGCGAGCATGCCGGTGAAGTAGATCGGGAGGGAGACACCCGAGAGCGCGACCACCATCGCGCCGCGGTCCCACAGGCTGCCCCGCTTGAGCGCGGAGAGCACACCCGCCGAGACACCGAAGATCAGCCACAGCACGGCGGCACCGAGCGCGAGCGCCAGGGTCACCGGGAAGCGGTCGGTCAGCACCGGCCAGACGGCCTGCTCACTGCGGAAGGAGTAGCCGAAGCACGGGGCGGCGCAGTGGATGGAATCGCCACCGCCCGTGTAGGTCCGGCCGGCGAAGATGCCCTTGAAGAACTCCCAGACCTGGGCGTAGATCGGGTCGCCCAGGCCCAGCTTCTCGCGCACACCCTCGACGGCGGCAGGGTCGGCCTGCTTGCCCACGAAGCTCAAGGCGATGTCTACGCCAGCCCACTTGGGGATGAGGAAGAAGATGCCGAAGACCACCATGACGATGACCACGAGCATCACTGCGGCGGCGAACAGCCGCCTGATGAGGTAAGCGAGCACAGCTCTCGGCCCGCCGCGGACCGCGGGCCACCGGAGATCTCCCCCACTGTCTTGTGGATGCGGGAGGGGCCCCCAGTGGCCCGCGATCACGCCGCGCCGGCCTTCACCTGCCTTTCGTGCCGTTCGGCGGGTGTGCCGGGACTACTTCTTCGGGTTCTTCAGGCCGAGGTTGACGAAGTCGTACTGACCGCTGTAACCGTCGGTGGTGTAGACGTTCGCCAGGTTGTCCGAGCGCCAGTTGAGGAACCGCTCGAAGACGAAGGGCAGGTAGTACGCGCCCTCCATCACCTTGTGGTTGATCTCCGTGGCGATCTTGGTCTTGCCGGCGTCGTCCAGCGTGGTGACGTACGACGAGAACAGACCGTCGATCGTCTTGTCGTTGATGAGCGCGTAGTTGTTGTTACCGCTCTCGGAGATGTACTTGCTGTTCCACAGCGGCAGACCGAAGCCCTGGACGGACGGGAAGTCGGGACCCCAGCCCATGATGATGATGCCGTAGCCCTTCTTCTTCACGTTCGAGGGGCTGCCGATGATGCCGGCGGTCTGCGAGCCGTCGTACTGGTCGATCTCGGCGGTGATGCCGATCTTCTTCAGCGACGCCTGGAGGGACTGGGCGGTGGCCACCTCGACCGGCTTGTTGTTACGCACCGCGATGGTGGTCTTGAAGCCGTTCGGCTGACCGCAGGCCTTCAGGGCCTCCTTGGCCTTGGCCTCGTTGCCGCTCTTGTTGGCGCCGGAGATCTCGTACGGGTCGTACTTCTGGCCCTCGGCACCCGGGACGGACGGCGGCAGCATGTTGGTGCCGATGTCACCACCGGCGACCGGACCGCCGCGGGCGGTCTGGAGCGACACGTGGTCGGCGCCGAGGATGACGGCCTTGCGGCACTCGATGTTGTTGAACGGCGCGACGCTCTGCGGGAAGACCGCGTAGCGGACGTAACCGGTGACCGGGTTGTCCAGGTTGGCCTTGTGCTGCTTCAGGGCGGTGGTGCGGCCCTGCGGCGACATGCCGGTCTGGTTCAGGTCGAGGTCCAGGTCACCGCTGATCAGACGCTGGTCGAGCTGGTTGGCGTCCGAGAAGAACTGGATGGTGATCTGGTCCGGGTAGGCCTTGCGGATCGGGTCCGAGGCCTGCTTCCAGGAGGTGTTGCGGACCAGCTTGAGGTCCTTGCCCGGGCTGTAGGACGCGAACTTGTACGGGCCCGAGGAGAACGGCTTCAGGCCGTACTTGGACTTGGTGTCCATGTCCTGGCGGACCGGCGAGGCCGAGACCAGGGCCAGCATCTCCTCGAAGTCCGAGTTGGCCTGCGGGAGGTGGAAGACGATGGTCTTGTCGTCGGGCGTGTCGATCGCCTTCAGACCCAGCTTGTCCGCGGACGTGTCCTTGTACGGGCCCTTGTACTCGCCCTTGGGGTCCAGCACGTCCTTCAGGTACGTCGGACCGCCGGACAGCACGTCCTGCGCCCACACGCGCTCGATGCCGTACTTCACGTCCTTGGACGTGATCGGCTTGCCGTCCTCCCACGTGACGCCGTCACGCAGGGTGTACGTGTAGGTCTTGCCGTCGTCCGTGACCTTCGCGGTCTCGGTGGCGAGGTCCGGAGTGACCTCGGCGCCCGCGGCGCCCGGCTCGGCCTTGTTGGTGACGAGCTGACGGCTGTAGTAGCGGGCGAAGTTCCACATCATGCCGTAGTAGCCACGCGTGGTGTCCCACGAGTCGGCGTCCTGCGCGGCACCGAACTTCAGCGTGCCGCCCTTCTTGGCGGCGGAGGCCTGGGCGACCTTGTTGTTCGCGGCGTCGAAGCCGGCGGCACCGGAGCTCGAGCCCTTGTCGCCGTCGTCTCCACCGCCGCCGCACGCCGCCGTGGTCAGCAGCGCGGCGACCGCGGCAGCAGCGGCAAATGCCTGCTTCCGCCGCCCTGAGGTGCGTTGGGTAGTCACGATCTCGGATCCTCCGGATAGATGAGAGATACCCCGTGTGAAGACCACGGGACGGTTGGGGCGCCGTGTGTTCGGCGGTTCTGCGGCTCGCTGTGTTCGCGGATCCCCGTCGGGGCGGATCAGCGGGAGGCCTTCGGGTCCAGCGCGTCCCGGACGCCGTCACCGAAGAGGTTGAAGGCCAGCACGGTGATGAAGATCGCCACACCCGGGACCACCATGTACATGGGGTCGGACTCGTAGTAGTCGATCGCGCTCGAGAGCATCTGCCCCCACGAGGCGGTGGGCGGCTTGACACCGACGCCCAGGAAGCTGAGCGCCGCCTCGGTGAGGATGTTGGTGGGGATCATCATCGTCGTGTACACGACGATCGGGGCGACCAGGTTGGGCAGCAGTTCCTTGAACAGGATGTACAGCCGACCCGCGCCCAGCGATCGGGCGGCCTCGACGTACTCGCGCTCGCGCAGCGAGAGCGTCTGGCCGCGCACCACGCGTCCGATGTAGGGCCAGCCGAAGAAGCCGATGACCAGGATCATCACGAAGACACGCACGCTCGAACCGGAGAGGCCGAGCAGGTCGTTCGGCATGACGGAGACCAGCGCGATGATGAAGAGCAGCTGCGGGAAGGCGAGCAGACCGTCCATCACCCGGCTGATGAGGGAGTCGACCCAGCCGCCGAAGAAGCCGGCGAGGATGCCCAGCACCGTTCCGAGGATCACCGCGACCACGGCCGACAGGAAGCCGACCAGCAGCGAGATCCGGGCGCCGTAGAGGATGCGGGCGAAGATGTCGCGGCCGTTGACCGGCTCGACACCGAGCAGGTGGTCGCCGCTGACGCCGCCCAGGGAGCCCGTGGGCGTGCCGAAGAGCGGGTCGATGAGGCTCTCGTGGTACTCGTTCGGGTCCTGCCCGAGCAGCCCGGTGATGACCGGCGCGAGAAGCGCGACCACGACCAGGACGAGCACGACGACGCCGCCCGTGAGGGCGAGCTTGTCCCGCTTGAGGCGCTCCCAGGCGATCCGGCCCAGGGAACGGCCCTGAACGGCCTTGGCGCCGCTGGTGGCGACCGACGCTTCCTCGGCCGCGCTCGGGGCCGCTTCCGCGGTCGGCTCGTGCAATGGTGCCGTCATCTGGCAGGGACCCCTCTCAACCGGCGGTAGCCGGCCCGCACTTGCCGCTGTAGCGGCGTGATCAGTCCGTAATACGCAGGGGATAAGTCCCCTGACGCCGGAGTCTTCAACGGTTTGGCGATCTGTAGCCAGACTTGGCAGTGAATGGATGCGTAAACGTGATCCGGGTAGAGGGGTTCCGTTATCCGGACGGCGGGTAACGGCCCCCGGACACTGACTTATTGGCCCAGATCGGACAAAACCGGTACCAATCGTCGCCATCTACGCGCGAAGACATCCGGCCCCCACCTCGCGGCAGGACCCGATTCGGCCGTCAGTAACGTCCGGTGGGCGGATAGCCGTAGCCGCCGGCGGGAGCCTGGGCCGGGGCAGGTGCGTGCGCCTCGCGGTCGTAGAAGGGCCGGGCGGTGGCGCGCATCCACATCACGACGGGGTCGTACTCGTCCGTCATGGCGACCGTCGACACCGGCAGCCCGTCCGGCACGGCCCCGATGGACTGCTGCATCATCGCCCGTACGGCGTCCACGGCCTGCGGGGAGGAGTCGTACACGTCGAGCCCGATGGCCAGATAGGGCGCGCCGAGTGCCGGCTGCACCCAGGCGCGACGCAACGCGCGCACCGCCGGGGTACGGTGGGCGTTCTGCGCGAGCAGGGCGTAGAACTGCGGGATCTCGATGCCCGGTTCGGACAGCCGCAGCGGCCCGGCCGGCTGGCGCTCCAGGCCGGTGGCGATCCGGCGCAGGTCCAGCCACGGGATGCCGACCCCGCCGCCGGGGGCGTGCGGGTTCAGCCAGAGGCCGTAGTGGTCGGGGTAGAGGGTGCGGGCCACGTCGAGCCCGTCGACCACCTCGTACGACCTGTTCCAGCCACTCGCGCTGAGTTCCTGGGCGGAGGTGACGCAGGGGGCGTAGCCGTGCCCTTCGACCTCCATGTTTCCGTACTGGGCGTCCGGGGAGCCGGCCTGGCCGTGCCACAGCAGCATCCAGACCTGGCCGGAGGAGGGGGTCGCGAGCGCGCGCAGGAGCGCCTCGTAGGCGTCGTAGCGCCCGGGCGTGACCTGGCGCAGCATGTGCTCGACCGAGCCGGTCGCGGCAGTGCCAGCGCTCACTTTTTATCGCCCCTTCGAGAAGTTGCCCCGCGTCGGAGTCCAGCTTAGGCGCTCCGCCGGTCCGGCCGTTGAGAGCGCGGGGCCCGCTGCGATCGTCGGGCCGCGGATCCCGCGTGGCCGGGCGTGCCCCGCGGCACAGCCGCACCCGGACACGGCCCCGTGCCCCTCGGGCGGGTTCACCGGTCCCTCGTGTAGAAGGGGCGGACGCGGGCTCTCAGCCAGTCGCCCACCGGGTCCTGGGCGACGTCCAGAAGGACCAGGTTGACCGGCCAGGGGGCCGAGGTCCTGCCCAGAGCCCTGCCCAGGGCCTCCAACGGCAGGGCCCTCAGGTCGCCTTCCAGCCGGGAGAGTTCCACTCCCACGAACATCACCGGGTCCGCCGTCTCGATGGCGGCCAGGCAGCGGCGGGCCGTGCGGACCACGCCCGTGGCCTCGAACTCGGCCGAGGCCGCGGCCAGGAAGTCCATCGGGTCGTCCTGCCAGTCGGGCTCGTACAGACGGACCCGGCCGCCGGCCGCGGTGCCGTCCAGCGGAGTGCGGCCCGCCCGGCAGAGCTCGGCCACGGCGGGCGGGGGCAGCGGGACGCCGACCACACCGTCCGGGTTCACCAGGATGCCCACCTGCGGGGGCAGTCCCCGGGCGAACTCCACCGCCGGCGCGATCGTGAACGACATGTGCGAGCCGACGACCTGCCGGAACTGCTCCTCGGAGCTGAAGACCGGCACGTACACCTGGCCCTCGATCTCCATCGTGGGCAGGTCGAGGGGGCCGCTGTGCGGGCCGCCGCCGCCGGGCAGCGGCACCCAGACGAAGCTGCGTCCGAGCACCTCGACGATCCGGCCGCCGGCTCCCGGCACGCCGAGGGAGACGGAGAGCACCTCCTCCAGCTCGTTGCCGGGCCATCCGCCGTGCGGATGGGGGTGCGCCTGCGCCGGAAAGTCCGCGGAGAAGTCCGTCGGAAAGTTCGCCGGGGGGAAATCCATCTGCCTACCGCCTGCTGAGAACCGCTCACTCCGTTGTGGCTGAAAGGCTAGCGGGTACCGGGGGCCGCGCCCGAGCCCTCAGCCCGTGAACCCGATGCGGCGCAGTGTGTCGGCCGCCGCGCGGTCGAGCAGGACCGCCGAGCCGCAGCCCTGGGGCAGCCGGCCCTTCTCCACCGAGCACGCCAGCCGGGCGGCGGCGTGGCGGTGGCGCAGGAACGCGTACCGGGAGACGCCCCGGCCGCGCTCGCGCTGCCCCTCCAGGGCCGTGTCCGCGGCGACGTCCAGCAGCAGCAGGTGGAGGGTGCCGCCGCGGCGGCGGGCCTCGCGGGCCAGCCAGTCACGGACCCAGGCCTGGGTACCGCAGTCGTGCACGACGACGCCCTCGCCGCTGCGCAGCGCCCGGCGCAGTCCGGCGTAGTGGGCGAGCCGGACCAGGGGGCGGTAGAGGCCGTAGGGCAGGAAGCGGGGGGCACGGGCGTCCCAGCGGTCCCGGGTGTCCTGGGAGTCGACGCGGATGCCCTGCACGGTCCGCCGCATGAGGGTGGACTTGCCGCTGCCGGGCAGACCCGTGACCACGACCAGGTCACGGGGGCCGAAGAGCAGGCCGTGCGGGCTGCGGCCGGCCCGCTCCCGCAGGTCGCGGACGACGGGCGCCGACTGCGGGCCGGCCGCCTCCCGGGCCGGGGCGACGGGCTGCGCGGGCAGCGCGATCCCCGAGCCGGTCGCGAATGCGGTGGGCCTTGCCCTGGTCGACCTGTTCACCGTGATCGTCCTCCCCTGGGGTCAGATGGTGTCCTCATCCCCACCGAGCGTAAAGAGAAGGTAATGCGCCACGCCCGGCGATTTCGTGCGCGTACCGACACAAGCCGGTTACAGATGCGGCCTGCCGTGATCGGGGCGAGCCGTGCAATGATGGCCGCGCCAACTGCATACCGGCCGTTTGAATCCGCGCGGGAGAGTCCTCAGCAGCAGCTTCGCTGGGGCGCCGAAGGAGCAAGTCCCTCCCTTGAATCTCTCAGGCCCCGTTACCGCGCGGGCGAGGCACATCTGAAAAGCGGGCCGCTGTCTCCAGTGGCTCCACCCAAGGTGCAAGTCATGACCGATCCCGTCGCGGGTTGTCATGGCGAACCTCTCAGGTTCCGATGACAGATGGGGAGGAACGACCTCGCCGTGCCGTCATGCCTTGGGAGACGAACGCCCGATGAGCAGTACCGACCCCGCATCCGACCAGACCGCCGCGCAGCGCCACACCGCCCTCGACGCGGTGCATCGCGCGCTCGGCGCGACGATGACCGACTTCGCCGGCTGGGACATGCCCCTGCGCTACGGCTCCGAGCGCGACGAGCACCACGCCGTCCGCACCCGGGCCGGGCTCTTCGACCTGTCGCACATGGGCGAGATCACCGTCACCGGCCCGCAGGCGGCCGCCCTTCTCGACTTCGCCCTGGTGGGCAACATCGGGGCGGTCAGGAACGGCCGCGCCCGCTACACGATGATCTGCCGGCCGGACGGCGGCATCCTGGACGACCTGATCGTCTACCGGCTGGCCGACACCGAGTTCATGGTGGTGGCCAACGCCTCCAACGCGCAGGTCGTGCTGGACGCGCTGACCGAGCGCGCCGAGGGCTTCGACGCGGAGGTCCGCGACGACCGCGACGCCTACGCCCTGATCGCCGTGCAGGGCCCCGAGTCCCCCGGCATCCTCGCCGCCGTCACCGACGCCGACCTGGACGGCCTGAAGTACTACGCCGGTCTGCCCGGCACCGTCGCCGGCGTTCCCGCCCTCGTCGCGCGCACCGGCTACACCGGCGAGGACGGCTTCGAACTGTTCGTCCGGCCGGAGCACGCCGTCGAGCTGTGGCAGGCGCTGACCAAGGCCGGCGAGGGAGTCGGACTGGTGCCCTGCGGTCTGTCCTGCCGGGACACGCTGCGCCTGGAGGCGGGCATGCCGCTGTACGGGCACGAGCTGAGCACCTCCCTCACCCCGTTCGACGCGGGGCTCGGCCGGGTGGTGAAGTTCGACAAGGACGGCGACTTCGTCGGACGTACGGCGCTGGAGGCGGCCGCCGAGCGCGCCGCCTCGCAGCCCCCTCGCGTCCTCGTCGGCCTGGTCGCCGAGGGCCGTCGGGTCCCGCGCGCCGGGTTCGCCGTCGTCGCCGGCGGCGAGGTGATCGGCGAGGTCACCTCCGGCGCCCCCTCCCCCACTCTCGGCAAGCCGATCGCGATGGCGTACGTCGACGCCGCCCACGCGGCGCCGGGGACCACGGGCGTCGGCGTGGACATCCGAGGCAGCCACGAGCCGTACGAGGTCGTGGCGCTGCCGTTCTACAAGCGCCGGAAGTAGACACTGGGCGCGTTGACGCCCGCCCGCACGTGACCCTGGGCACATTTCCGCTGCTCACGTGCGTTTCCAGCAGTCCCCCCTTCACCAGCACCCTCCCGCGTACAGGAGAATTCAAGCCATGAGCAACCCCCAGCAGCTGCGCTACAGCAAGGAGCACGAGTGGCTTTCGGTCGCCGAGGACGGCGTCTCGACGGTCGGCATCACGGAGCACGCGGCCAACGCGCTCGGCGACGTGGTCTTCGTACAGCTCCCGGAGGTCGGTGACACGGTGACCGCGGGCGAGACCTGCGGCGAACTGGAGTCGACCAAGTCGGTCAGCGAGCTGTACGCGCCGGTCTCCGGCGAGATCGTCGAGGTCAACCAGGACGTCGTCGACGACCCGGCGCTGGTGAACTCCGCCCCCTTCGAGGGCGGATGGCTGTTCAAGGTACGCACGGCGGGCGAGCAGGACGACCTGCTCACCGCCGACGAATACACCGCCTTCACCGCCGGCTGAGGAGTCGTAGACGCATGTCCGTCCTGAACACGCCCCTGCACGAGCTCGACCCGGAGATCGCCGCCGCGGTCGACGCCGAGCTGAACCGCCAGCAGTCCACGCTCGAGATGATCGCCTCGGAGAACTTCGCTCCGCTCGCGGTGATGGAGGCGCAGGGCTCGGTCCTGACCAACAAGTACGCCGAGGGCTACCCGGGCCGCCGCTACTACGGCGGCTGCGAGCACGTCGACGTGGCCGAGCAGATCGCGATCGACCGGATCAAGGAGCTGTTCGGCGCCGAGTACGCCAACGTGCAGCCGCACTCGGGCGCCTCCGCCAACCAGGCCGCCCTGTTCGCGATGGCCCAGCCCGGTGACACGATCCTCGGCCTGGACCTGGCGCACGGCGGTCACCTGACCCACGGCATGCGGCTGAACTTCTCCGGCAAGCAGTTCGACGTGGTCGCCTACCACGTGGACGACGCCGGACTGGTCGACATGGCCGAGGTGGAGCGGCTCGCCAAGGAGCACCGCCCGAAGGTGATCATCGCGGGCTGGTCGGCGTACCCGCGGCAGCTGGACTTCGCGGAGTTCCGCCGGATCGCGGACGAGGTCGGGGCCTTCCTGTGGGTCGACATGGCCCACTTCGCGGGTCTGGTCGCGGCAGGTCTCCACCCGAACCCGGTGGAGTACGCCGACGTCGTCACGTCCACCACCCACAAGACGCTGGGCGGCCCCCGCGGCGGCATCATCCTCGCGAAGAAGGAGTTCGCGAAGAAGCTGAACTCGTCCGTGTTCCCGGGTTTCCAGGGCGGCCCCCTGGAGCACGTGATCGCGGCCAAGGCGGTCTCCTTCAAGGTCGCGGCGAGCGAGGACTTCAAGGAGCGTCAGGCCCGCACGGTCGAGGGCGCGAAGATCCTCGCCGAGCGCCTGACCTCGCCGGACGCCCGCGCGGCCGGGGTGAACGTCCTGTCCGGCGGCACCGACGTGCACCTGATCCTGGTCGACCTGCGCGAGTCCGAGCTGGACGGTCAGCAGGCCGAGGACCGGCTCCACGAGGTCGGCATCACGGTCAACCGCAACGCGGTCCCGAACGACCCGCGCCCCCCGATGGTGACCTCCGGACTGCGGATCGGCACGCCCGCCCTCGCGACCCGCGGCTTCACCGCCGAGGACTTCGCCGAGGTCGCGGACGTGATCGCCGAGACGCTGAAGGCGCCGTCCCCGTTCCCTGCGGCCGACGCGGCGGCGCTCAAGGCCCGGGTCACGGCCCTGGCCGACAGGCACCCGCTGTATCCCGGTCTGGGCAAGTAGTTCCCTTTCCCGGGTGCCGCGCACACTGAGAGGTGTGGGCGGCACCCCGCACCACCCTGCATTGAGGAGTTCCCCGTGGCCATCTCGGTCTTCGACCTGTTCTCGATCGGCATCGGCCCGTCCAGCTCCCACACGGTCGGCCCGATGCGCGCGGCCCGCATGTTCGCCCGGCGGCTGCGGGGCGAGGGTCTGCTGGACTCCGTCGCGTCGGTGCGCTGCGAGCTGTACGGCTCGCTCGGCGCGACCGGCCACGGCCACGGCACGCCGAAGGCGGTGCTGCTCGGCCTGGAGGGCTCCTCGCCGCGCACGGTGGACGTGGAGGGCGCGGACGACCGGGTGGAGCAGATCAAGGTCTCCGGCCGGCTGCGGCTGCTGGACTCGCACGAGATCCCGTTCTCCTACGACGACCACCTGGTCCTGCACCGCCGCAAGGCCCTGCCCTACCACGCCAACGGCATGACGATATGGGCCCACGACGCCCAGGGCGCCGAGCTGCTGGCGAAGACGTACTACTCGGTCGGCGGCGGCTTCGTCGTGGACGAGGACGCGGTCGGCGCGGACCGCATCAAACTCGACGACACGGTCCTGAAGTACCCCTTCCGCACCGGCGACGAGCTGCTGCGGCTGGCGAAGGAGACCGGCCTGTCGATCTCCTCGCTGATGCTGGAGAACGAGCGCGCCTGGCGCACCGAGGACGAGATCCGGGACGGCCTGCTGGAGATCTGGCGGGTGATGCAGGCCTGTGTGTCCCGGGGCATGTCCCGCGAGGGCATCCTGCCCGGCGGCCTGCGGGTCCGCCGCCGGGCGGCCATGACGGCACGTCAACTCCGGGCGGAGGGCGACCCGTTGGCGCTCTCCATGGAGTGGATCACGCTGTACGCGATGGCGGTGAACGAGGAGAACGCGGCCGGCGGCAGGGTGGTGACGGCCCCGACGAACGGCGCGGCCGGCATCATCCCGGCGGTCCTGCACTACTACGTGAACTTCGTGGCCGGCGGCGCCTCCGAGGGGGAGAAGGAGGACGGGGTGGTCCGCTTCCTGCTCGCGGCCGGCGCGATCGGCATGCTCTTCAAGGAGAACGCCTCCATCTCCGGCGCCGAGGTCGGCTGCCAGGGCGAGGTCGGCTCGGCCTGCTCGATGGCGGCGGGCGCGCTGGCCGAGGTCCTCGGCGGCTCCCCCGAGCAGGTCGAGAACGCGGCCGAGATCGGCATGGAACACAACCTCGGCCTGACCTGCGACCCCGTGGGCGGCCTGGTCCAGATCCCGTGCATCGAGCGCAACGGCATGGCCTCGGTGAAGGCGGTCACCGCGGCCAGGATGGCGATGCGCGGCGACGGTTCGCACAAGGTGTCCCTGGACAAGGTCATCAAGACGATGAAGGAAACGGGCGCGGACATGAGCGTCAAGTACAAGGAGACGGCCCGGGGCGGGCTGGCGGTGAACATCATCGAGTGCTGACCCGGCAGCGGGTCGCGGGGACAGGGGAGCTTCGCCGTATGAGCGGGTCGGTCAGCGCTGTCAGCAGCAGCGGGACGTACTCCTTCACCAAGCCGAACCGGGAGAGCGTCACGCTGGTCGCCGGGGTCGGGGTGGTGGGGGACGTGCATGCCGGGGCCACGGTGAAGCACCGGTTCCGGATGGAGAAGGATCCCTCGCAGCCGAATCTGCGGCAGGTGCACCTCATCCACGAGGAGCTGTTCGAGGAGGTGCGTACGGCCGGGTTCGAGGTGGCCGCCGGACAGCTCGGGGAGAACGTGACCACGCGCGGGATCGACCTGCTCGGGCTGCCCACCGGGACGCGGCTGCGGCTCGGCGGACAGGCCGTGGTCGAGGTGACCGGGCTGCGCAATCCCTGCAAGCAGATCGACGACTTCCGCAGGGGCCTGATGAAGCAGGTCGTCGGGCGGGGCCCGGACGGACGGCCGGCCTTCAGGTCCGGGATCATGAGTGTGGTGCTCAGCGGGGGTGTGGTGCGGCCCGGGGACTCGATCACGGTCGAGCTGCCGGACGGACCGCACCACCCCCTGCGGATCGTCTAGGTGACTGATGCGAAGGTGTGAGTGGTCGAGAGAGACCTCACCTGCTCGCGCAGGCTGACACCAGCCGCGTGCACCCACGGCGATCTGCCGCCCGAGCCGGGCCACGGCGATCTGCCGCCCGAGCCGGGCCACTACGGGCGGAGCCCGGCCGGGCGGGTGGGAGCTACGGGAGGCGTGTCGCAGTCCGGATGAGGTCGGCGACGGCCCTGGACCGGCTGTGCGGTGGCCAGGCGATCACGGTGGTCACTGTCGGCGCGTCCAGCACGGGCACGGCGGCGAGGTCACCGTGCGGTTGGGCTCGGCACGACTCCGGTGAGACCGCACAGGCCTGCCGAGCGCGACGAAATGCAACAACTGCGCATGGTCGCGGACCTGCGGGCCTGGGCACCCTCGGCTGGAGCGTCGGCGTCGGCGCCCGCGACGACCGGCGCCGAAGCGTCGCGGTGGAGAAACTGCGCGCCGCGGGCATCGACGCGTTCGCCGTACCGCTGGACGTGACCGACGACGCGAGCGCGAGGGCCGCCGCACGGCTGATCGACGAACAGGCCGGACGCCTCGACGTGCTCGTCAACAACGCCGCCATCGCAGGCGACATGCCCCAGGAGCCCACCCGGATCGACCCCGCCACCATCCACACGGTCGTGGACACCAACGTGATCGGCGTCATCCGCGTCACCAACGCGATGCTGCCGCTGCTGCGCCGCTCCGCCGCACCACGGATCGTGAACATGTCCAGCGGCGTCGGCTCCCTCACCCGGCAGTCAGGACCCGCCGCCGAGCGGACGGCAGGTCCGGTGTCCGCGGCGTACGCGCCGTCGAAGACGTTCCTGAACGCCGTCACCCTCCAATACGCCCGGGAGCTGAGCGGCACGAACATCCTGATCAACACCGGCTGCCCCGGCTACGTCGCCACCGACCTCAACGGCTTCCGCGGCGTGCGCACCCCCGAACAGGGCGCGGCGATCGCCGTCGAACTCGCGACTCTGCCCGACGACGGCCCCACCGGACAGTTCTTCGACGACGCCGGCGCGGTGCCCTGGTGACGTGCACGGCGGCCATCACCCGCCAGGCTGACGGCCGACGAACGGCAGACCCTGCTCGACATGCTCCACGCCGGACCCGGCCTCGGGCGCGAATCGTCAGACACGCCCTGGGCCGGTTCTAGCCGCGGAAGGTGGCCGGGCGTTCCGGGCTCGCCTCGGCGAGGGCCGCGGTGACCGCCTCGGTGCCGGCCCGCAGGCCGTAGACGGGGGTGTCGGGCTGCTGGCGCCATGAGTCGTCGATGCCGCCCGCGTCGACGGTGTCGAAGCCGAGATCGTCGATCAGGGCGCGGACCTTCGCCTTCGCCGCCTCGTCGTCGCCGGCCACCGGGAGCGCCATGCGGTCGGGGTCGCCCGCGGGGAGCGGGCGGTCCAGGATGTCCTGGGCGTAGGTGCCGTTGAAGGCCTTGATCACGGCGTGGCCGATGTGGCGTTCGATCCAGCGGCTCTCGGTGAGGCCCTCGTCCTCGATCTCCGCGATCCGGCCGTCGCGCTGCTGCGGGTAGTAGTTGTTGGTGTCGATGACGGCCACACCGTCGGCCGCGCCGTCCAGGACGCCGGACGGCAGGCCCGGGACGGCCTTGAGCGGAATCGTGACCACCACGACCTCGGCATCGCGCGCCGCCTCCTCGACGGTGACGGGGGTCGCTCCCGTCTCCTCGGCGAGATCCTTGAGCGTCTGCGGGCCGCGGGAGTTCGCGACGGAGACGTCGTGGCCGAGCGCGCTGAGGCGCCGGGTGAGGTTGCCGCCGATGTTGCCCGCGCCGATGATGCCGATCTTCATGAGAGGCCTTGCCTTCCGGGACCGAGACGATTCGGATTCGATGCACATGCATGCACCTGTGGGTCCAACCCCGGCGGGCGGCGGGCTATTCCGGCTCCGCGACGATCCCTTCGAGATTCTCCGCGGCCCGGCGCCGTCCGTCGATCGGATCCTCCGGTTCCGCCCCGAGGACGGCCGCTTTGAATTCCGGGCCCCCGTCCGCGACACCGCGGACCGGCGCCTCGCGGGCCTCGCGGGCCTCGCGGGCCTCGCGGGCCTCGCGGGCCTCGTCGGCCTCGTCGGCGGTGCCGGGCTCCCGGACGCGCAGTCCGGTCAGGGCCAGGAGGTCGACCAGGCCCTTGGGCGGGGAGGCACCGCACGCCGGACCGTGCGCGTCGAGCGCCGGTCATGAGGAGGGGGCGCCCCGCATCGCGAGGCGCCCCCTTTCCGCTCGTCTCACTTGTTCAGGTGCGCCCAGAACTCGTCGAACGAGAGGAGCTTGTCACCGTCGAGGTCGCGGCTCTTGATGATGACCTCGGCGACCGACTCGGTGACGTTCCAGTCACCCCCCTGGGCCAGGGCGGTCTTGAACTCGGCCGCGGTGACGAAGCCGTCACCGTCCGTGTCGATCCGCTGGAACTCCTTGCGCGCTTCTTCGATGTCGGCCACCGATCCGCCCCTCTTCGTCATGCCTTGCGGTCATACTCGCTGTTCTACTGACGCAGGTCAGGTTAACGGCCCTGGTGAGCGCGGAGTGCGGCGACCACCCAGGAGAACTCCCCGTCGTACGAGGGCTGGCGTCCGACGCCGTTCACGATCGCCGACAAGTGGCGGTACCGGGCGACCCGTACGTTGGAGGCGGCGGTCAGCCGGTCCAGGACGGCGGCCCGGTCGGCGTCGCCCAGCAGGTCCCGCAGGAGTTCCCCGGCCGCCGGGTCGCCGGGGGCGACGCCCTGCCGCAGCGCCTCGCCGCCGAGCCGCACGAGACGGCTCATGAACCACAGGGAGGTGCCGGCCGGGACGTCCGGCCCGCGGTCCGCCGCGTTGAACTCGACCATCGTGCGCATCAGCACCCGGAACTCCGGGTCCTGGATCAGCTCGGCCGGGTCCACCCAGGCGTCCACCTGTTCGGGAGCGGGATCGTCCGGCAGGTCCGCCGCGGCGAACCGCAGCCGGGTGCGGATGTCGGGGTCGGCGGTGTCGACGCCGTCGAAGATCTCCGCCGTGAAGTCGTCGAGAAGCCGTTTGCGTTCGGCCGCCGACAGCCGGGCCAGTCTGTTCATCAGGGTCATCTCCTCCGCGGTCGAGCCGCGTCGCGCCACGGACGACAGCACGGCCCGGGTCACCTTCAGCGCTCCGATCTGCGCGTCCAGCGCCGTCACGTGCGCCGCCGCGACCTCCGCGACCGTCCGCTCCCCGGCCAGCACCCGGCGCACGTCGGCCAGACCGAGGCCCAGCTCGCGCAGGGTGCGGATCAGTTCGAGACGGGCGGCGGACTCGGCGTCGTAGAGGCGGTAGCCGCCGGCCGAGCGGGCCACCGGGGTCAGGACGCCCTCGTCGGACCAGTAGCGGATGGTGCGCACGGTCAGTCCGGTGGAGCGGGCCGGCTCTCCGATGGTGAAAAGTCCGGTGCCGTCGTCGATCATGTGTGCGAGTGTGGGCCTTCCAGTGGGTGGAGACTCAAGGCGCGCGAAGGGAACCGGTGCGGTGGGGAACCTGCGGGACGTTCTCGACGCGGCCGCGCGCGGTGTCTTCCCTCCCCCCGACGGCCGCACGACCGTCCTCCCCCAGCCCTCCCCGCGCGACGCGGGCGTCCTCTCCTTCACCGCGCACTCGGTGGTGTTCGTCGACGAGGACCCCGCGTGGGTGTACGACACACTTGCCGCCGCCGACTGCGACGCCCTCGCCGCGTCGATGAGCCCCCGGTTCCTGACGGCCCTGCTGGACCGCACGGGCCGGGTCGCGGAGACGGTCGACGCGCTGGTGGTCGGCTCCCCGCTGCCGGGCCCGCCGCCCCTCGCGCTGACGGAGATCGAGGACCCGGACCATCCCCGGGTGGTCAGCTCGCGCAGGCGGCGCGACGCGGTGCGGGTGTGGGCCGCCGAGGGCGGTGTGGTCGTCCTCGGGCGCGGGGTCGCGGACCGGCTGGAGGTCGCCGTGGAGGTCGAGGAGGGCGTACGGCACCGGGGGCTGGGCCGGGCCCTGGTGGGCGCGGCGCGGCACCTGGGCGGGGGCGAGCCGGTGTGGGCGCAGATCTCGCCGGGGAACGCCCGCAGCACACGGGCGTTCCAGGCGGCGGGCTATCTGCCGGTCGGGGCGGAGGCGCTGCTCACCGTCCGGCGGGAGCCGGGCGTCGGGGCGGTCAGTGCCGCGGTACGTGGTCCAGGTCGCTCGCACACCCGCTGAGCACCTCGGTGTTGGCGGCCTTGCCGACGGGACACGCGCCGAGGACGTACTGGCGTGCGACGCCGCCCGGAACGGACACGCTCGGCCGCTCGTGATCAATACACCTAGCGGAAGATGCCGGTGTGACCGAGGGAGTAGCGGCCCGGCTGCGGGTAGACGGCCAGACCGTGCGGGCCCCTGCCGACCTTGATCCGGGCGAGCTGCTCCCCGGTGCGGGTGTCGATGGCGTACACCTCGGAGTTGTACCGCCCGGACAGCCACAGCACCTTGCCGTCCGCCGAGACGCCGCCCATGTCGGGGCTGCCGCCGTTCGGAAGACGCCACTTCTCGGTGAGCGCGTTCTCGTGGAAGTCGAAGACGGAGACGGTGCCCTCGCCGCGGTTGGAGATGTACATCTCGCGGGAGTCTCGGCCGATGTACAGCCCGTGGCAGCCCTTGCCGGTGTGCAGGAACTCCGGCTTGCCGAAGGTGTCGCCGTCGACGATCCACATCCCGTCGGCCATCATGTCCGCGACGTAGAACCGCTTCCCGTCGGGCGAGACCTTCACGTCCTGCGGCATGGCGCCCCTGTAGGGCAGTCGCTGCTGTCCGACGACCTTCATCTTCTCGGTGTCGACCTTGAGCAGTTCACCGCTGAACTCGCAGGACACGATGAAGTACCTCCCGTCGAGGGAGAAGTCGGCGTGGTTGACGCCGTAGCAGGTGACCGGTTCCGTCTTGATCCGCTTCATGGTGTGCGGGTCGCGGAAGACGAGTTCACGGTCGAGGGAGGCCATGACGACGGCGTATCTGCCGTTGGGCGTGAAGTAGAGGTTGTACGGGTCGTGCACCTCGACCGGCTTGCCCGTCCTGCCGGTCCTTGGGTCGATGGGGGTGAGGGTGTGCCCCCGGTTGTTGTTGACCCACAGCGTCTTCATGTCCCAGGAGGGAACGACGTGCTGCGGCTGGCGCCCCACCCGGAGGGTCTCGATCACCTCGTACGTCTTCGGGTCGATGACGGAGACGGTGTCGGACTCGGTGTTGGGGACGTAGACCCGGGACGGGAAGTCCTTGACCACCGGGGAGAGCCTGCCGGGCCGGTCGGCGGCGTAGACGTCCTTCGGGTCGAGCACCGGCGGCATGCCGGGCAGGCCTTCGACGACGGGCTTGCGGGCCTTCCTCGCCGGTGCGGGAGCGGCCGCCTTCGTGGCACCGCTCCGTCCTTCCCCGGCCGCCCCGCCCCCGCCCCCGGCGCCGCAGGCGGCGAGGACGGTGAGCGCGGCGCCGGTGAGCAGGACGCTTTTCACGAGGGTGCGGTGCATCAGCCGATCAGCTCCGTGGTGGTGACCGCGCGCAGTCCGCGGCGGTCGAGTTCGTCGAGTACGGCGGGGAGTGCGGCGACCGTGTCCGCGTACCCGAAGTGCAGGCTCACGACGGACCCGTCCCGGACCCCGCCGAGGATGTTGCGGGTGACGGCGGCGGCACCGGGCGAGGTGAAGTCGAGGGAGTCCACGTCGTAGGAGAGGACGTGCGGGTAGCCGGCGCGACGGGCCAGCGTCGCCACGAGCGGGGAGGCGCGGGTGGCCCGGGAGGGCCGGAACCAGGTCCCGATGGATCCGGTGAGTCTGCGCAGCCGCTCGGCGCACCCGGTGATCTCGGCCGCCGCCTCGGCCTCCGGCATGGCGTTGATGTCCAGATGGCGCTGGGTGTGGTTGCCGAGGTCGTGGCCGCCGTCGAGAATCCGGCGGGCGAGGTCGGGGTGTTCGTCGAGCCAGGATCCGACGGCCAGCACGGTGACCCGCGCGCCGTGCCGCTCGGCCTCCCCCAGCAGGGCCCGGGCGACGGAGGGCTCCCCCTGACCGTGGAAGGTGAGAGCGACCCGGGACCGACCGCTCGGACCGTGACTGATCTGGGCGGGCTGGCGGGGGAAGGCGCGGGGCGCGGGGGCGGCGAGCGGACGGGCGGAGGCCTCGGGGGCTCGGGTGGGGGACGCGGGGCCCGGGGAGCCGGAGGCGGGGGCATGCGGGGCGACGGCGCCGGAAGGGGACTTGAAGGGCGAGCACGCGGCCGCGAACGCACCCCCGGCGACGAGCCCGGCGCCCGCCCGCAGCACGGAACGACGGTCGGATGTGGTCACCCGCACCATTTAAGGGCGAATATGGGGCATTTCCGGCCATTGACGCAACGCAGTGTGCCACCAGGGCATGCACGCGCAGCCTGTCCGGCGTTCGAGGGCGAGGCCCGTTCAGGGACGAAGCGGGGGCCCGGGGGCCGCGGCCCCCGGAAGGCGGCCACGAGACCCACCCGCACATACCCGACCGACCGCCGCGGACATCAGCGGTCGGCGACCCGCATCTCGAACCACGTCGTCTTGCCGCGGGGAAGCAGATCCACGCCCCAGCGGTCGGAGAGCTTGTCGACGAGGAACAGCCCCCGCCCGCTGACGTCCAGTTCCTGGACCGGCATCAGACAGGGCAGCCCCCGGGAGGGATCGCGGACCTCGACCCTGATCCAGCCGCGTCGGCGCCGCATACGGAGGCCGAAGACCCGCGCACCGGTGTGCCGTACGGCGTTGCCGACGAGTTCGGAGACGAGGAGGACCGCGTCCTCGGTCATCTTGGGGGTCAGTCCCCACTGGCGCAGGACGACGACCTGGGCCAGCCGTCGGGCCGTGGCGGCGGACTCGGGGCGGGACGGCAGCGGAACCTCGCCGTCCGTCGGGTTGCCGAACAACTCCAGCGCCTTCAAGGCCCGTTCGTCCTCGACCGCAGGCGACCAGCGCGCCGCGGTCGCACGGCTCGGCCCCCGCGGCTGTTCGATGCCCTCCAGCCCCGCCATGCCCCCATCATGGCCGCCCGGAGCCCCCTCCGGGGCCGTTCCGACGGAATACGCCCCCCGGAATCCACTGTTCCGGATGGATCGATCGGCATATGCCAGAGACAGTTCAAAGCCCCACAAACCGGGACTGACCTGCGGCGACAACTCGCCGGGAGACGCTCGGCGGGGCCGCTCGACAAGGCAGGCTTAAGGTCGCCTTAAGGTTCCCATAAACCGCCCCATCGAGGGACCCGGATGAGACGCCCCGTCAATTGCAAGTGATTCCGGGGAGTTCGAAGGAGACCTCCCTCACAGGAACTTGGCCTTGCCCGGGCCTTCCTCGACGAAGCTGCGCATGCCGATCTCGCGGTCGGCGGTCGCGAACAGACCCGCGAACCAGTTCCGTTCGACCGCCAGACCCGTCTCGATGTCGGTCTCCAGACCGGTGTCGATCGACTCCTTCGCGGCGCGCAGCGCGATCGCCGGACCCTGCGCCAGCTTCGCGGCCCAGCGGTGCGCCTCCGTGTACACGTCGGCGGCCGGGACGACCCGGTCCACCAGACCCAGGGTCAGCGCCTCGTCGGCCTTCACCATCCGGCCCGTGAAGATCAGGTCCTTCGCCTTGGAGGGGCCGACCAGCCGGGAGAGGCGCTGGGTGCCGCCGGCGCCGGGGATCAGCCCGAGCAGGATCTCCGGCTGGCCCAGCTTGGCGTTGTCCCCGGCGATCCTGAAGTCCGCGCACAGCGCGAGCTCGCAGCCGCCGCCCAGCGCGTAACCGGTCACCGCCGCGACGACCGGCTTGGGGATGCGGGCCACCGCGGTGAAGGAGTCCTGGAGGGCGCGGGCGCGCAGGACCATCGCGGTGTGGTCCATCTCCTGCATCTCCTTGATGTCCGCGCCCGCCGCGAACACCTTCTCGCCGCCGTACACGACGACCGCGCGTACGTCGTCACGACGGGTCGCCTCCTCGGCGAGCTCCTTGAGCCGGTCCTGGGTGGCCACGTCCAGCGCGTTCATGGGCGGGCGGTCGAGGCGCAGCGTGCCGACGCCGTCGGCGACTTCGAGATTCACGGTCATGGCAGCAGGTTAACGCTGACTAACGATGGCGGAGCCGGTGCGGTCGGTCACATCGGCCGGGGGAGGAGACGACGAAGGGCCCGGTGCCGTGGGTCGCGGCGCCGGGCCCTTCGGAAAGTCATCGAGCGGGTGCTACTTCGTCCACTCCGCCCACGGGATGTTCCAGCCGTTGAGGCCGTTGGCCGGGTTGACCGTCGGGTCGGTGGAGTTCTTCACGACCACCACGTCGCCGACCATCGAGTGGTTGAAGAACCACGCGGCCGGCACGCCGCTGTCGTAGCCGCCGCGCACGTCCCGCAGGCCGATGCAGCCGTGACTGGCGTTGTAGTTGCCGAAGGCGTCGCCGCCCCAGTAGTTGCCGTGCACGAAGGTGCCGGAGTCGGTCAGGCGGATGGCGTGCGGGACGTCCTTGATGTCGTACTCGCCGTCGTAACCGACCGTGTCGCCGTTCATGCGGGTCACGGTGAACTTCTCACTCATGACCATCTGGCCGTTCCAGGTGGCGTAGCCGGGCTTGCCGGTGGTGACCGGAATGGTCTTGACGACCTTGCCCTCCTGCGTGACCTTCATCGTGTGCTTCTTGGCGTCCACGACGGACACCTGGTCGCGGCCGATGGTGAAGGAGACCGTCTTGGCCTGCTTGCCGTAGACGCCCTTGCGCCCCTCGACGCCGTCGAGGTTCAGCTTCACGGTGACCTTGGTGCCGGCCTTCCAGTACTTCTCGGGACGGAAGTCGAGACGGTCGTTGCCGAACCAGTGGCCCTGGACGTCGACGGCCGGCACGGTCGTGACGGAGATGGCCTTCTCCACGTCGTCCGGGTGGGTGATGCCCCGGGTGAAGCGCACCGAGAAGGGCATGCCGACACCGACCGTGGAACCGTCCTCGGGCGTGAAGTTGCCGGTGAAGGTGTTCTGCGGGCTCAGCGTGGTGAAGGACGAGTCCTCGGCGGCCGTGCGGCCCTCGGAGTCCTTCGCGACCGCGTGCACCTGGTACTTGGTGGACCCGGCGAGGTGCGTGGCCGGCGTCCAGCCGACGCCGTCCGCGGAGATCGCGCCGGCGACGGCCGTCCCCTTGTCGTCCTTGACGACGACCTCGGTCAGTTTGCCCTTGGCGGCCGTCACCTTCAGGGCGCCGCTGGTGTCGACGTCCTTGGCACCGGTCTTCGGGGCGATGGTCACGACCGCCTCGGACTGCTTGCTCTCGGCGGCGGCCGAAGCGCCCTTGCCTTCGGAGCCCGCGTCCTTCGCGGACCCGGAGTCCGAGTCCCCGCCCCCGCCGCAGGCAGTGACGGCCAGCAGCAGTCCGCCGACGATCAGCGCCAACCGCTTGTCGCGGCCGCGCGAGCGCCCCCCAACCGACGCCCCCGATATCGGTCGCACGTTCAAAGTCGTTCTCCCCACTCCCCCGGGCCCTCCCCGGGCCCGCACCGCGACGCGTCCCCCGCGTTCGCCGCATATTAACCACAAGGTCAACGGCCTGGACGGGCCAAGATTGTCACCGTTCAGTCCCAACTAGGACCGTGCGAACGCGGGGAAGGTTGCATCGGGGAGCGAGGTCATTTCCGGGCGCCGCCGGCGATCCACTCCTTCCAGGTCATGTTCCAGCCGCCGAGCCCGTTGTCCGGGGCGACCTGCTTGTCCCTGCTGTGCACGACCTCGATGACGTCACCGACGAGCGAGCGGTCGAAGAACCAGCCCGCGGGCGTGTCCGAGGCGCCGCCCTTGACGTCCCTGAGGCCCACGCAGCCATGGCTCACGTTGGCCCGGCCGAAGACGTCCTCCGCCCAGTAGTTGCCGTGCAGGAAGGTGCCGGAACTCGTCAGCCGCATGGCGTGCGGCACGTCCGGAATGTCGTACTCGCCCTTGCCGTTCGCCTTCTTGAAGCCGACCGTGGCGCCGTTCATCCGGGTCAGCTCCAGCATCTCGGTCACCACCATCTTCCCGTTGTAGGTGGTGTTCTTCGGCGCCCCGGCCGTGATCGGCACGGTGGCCAGCAGTTCGTCGTCGCGCCGCACCTGCATGGTGTGCTTCGCCGCGTCCACCAGGGACACCTGGCTGCGCCCGACGGTGAAGGAGAACGACTTGTCCTGGAGCCCGTAGACACCGGGCGCCCCCTCGACGTCCCGCAGCCCGAGCGTGACGGTGACCCGGGTGCCGGGCTTCCAGTACTCCTCGGGCCGGAAGTCGAGCCGGGTGTCCCCGAACCAGTGCGGCCGGATGTCCACCGCGGGTTCGGCCGTGACCCGGACGGCGCGCTGGACCGCGGCCCGGTTGTCGATCTCCCGGTTGAACTCCAGCGAGACGATCATCCCGGTGCCCACGGTGGAGCGGTTCTCCGGGGTGACGTAGCCGATGAAGCGCTCTTCTGGGACGTAGGTGGTGAAGGTGGTGTGCCGGGCCGAGCGGTTCCCGTCGCCGTCCAGGGCGACGGCGTCGACGGTGTAGCGGGCGGCGAGCCCGAGCCGGCCCTCGTCCGGCCGCCAGCTCGATCCGTCCGCGGTGATCCTGCCCGGGACCGGGGTCTCCTGGGCGTCCTGCGACCTGACGACCTTCACGGACTCCAGCCGCCCGCCCGGTACCCGCACCAACAGCCGCTCCTCGGGCCGTACTCCTTTCGTTCCGTCCGCCGGGGTGACGCGGATGACGTCCTCGGGGGCCGGGGGCTTGCCGAGCACCCGGTCGAGTCCGCTCCGGCTGTCCTCGCCGGTGCAACCGGCGGCCCCGGCCAGTAGTCCTGCCCATGTCAGTACGGCGGCCAGTGCGACCCCCGCGCGCCGTGCGCGCCCTTGTACGTGCCTCACATGGTGCCCAACGATCGGGCACGCTCCGGGGAAACGTGAGTGCGAGGGCCGCTCTGGGCAGAAATGGGGGGAGGACGACGCGACGGGGAGCCGCGGCCGGGACACCGCGCGCTCTTTTCCCACGTCGTTCCACGAGCCGCGGGAGGCTGAACGGTGTCCAGCGCAGCCGAGCAGGAGGCGGTGGCGGAACGCGCCACGCCGGACACCGTCATGAACGGTGCGTCGCGCAAGGTGCCGGGTCCACCCGTGTGGCCGGGCGCGTCCACACCACTGGGCGCCCGGTTCCGGGTCGGCCCGGACGGGGTCGCGGGCACCAACTTCGCACTGTGGGCGGGTGGGGCCGAGTCGGTCGAACTGTGCCTGTTCGACGAGGCCGGCCGGGAGACCCGGGCCCGCCTCACCGAACTCACGCACGAGATCTGGCACGGCTTCGTGCCCGGGGTCATGCCGGGCCAGCGCTACGGCTACCGGGTGCACGGCCGCTGGGACCCGTGGACCGGCGGCCGCTGGAACCCGGCGAAGCTGCTCCTGGACCCCTACGCCAGGGCGGTGGACGGCGAGTTCAGCCTGCCGCCGGAGGTCTACGGGCATGTCCGCGACTGGCCCCAGCAGCAGGTCGCCGACACCGTGCGCGACGAACGGGACTCGGCGCCGCACGTCCCCAAGGGCGTCGTCGTGCACGATGACGACGACTGGGCCGACGACCGCCGCCCGAAGACGCCCTGGGCGGACTCGGTGATCTACGAGCTGCATGTGCGCGGCTTCACCCGGCTGCACCCGGGGATCCCGGAGGAACTGCGCGGCACGTACGCCGGTCTGGCGCACCCGGCGGCGGTGGAGCACCTGGTGAGGCTGGGCGTCACGGCGGTGGAGCTGCTGCCCGTCCACCAGTTCGCGCACGAGGACCATCTGCTGCGCCGGGGGCTGAAGAACTACTGGGGCTACAACTCCGTCGGCTACTTCGCCCCGCACGCCGCGTACGCCTCCGCCGGGACGACGGGCGGCCAGGTCGGCGAGTTCAAGCGGATGGTGCGCGCCCTGCACGCGGCCGGCATCGAGGTGATCCTCGACGTCGTCTACAACCACACGGCGGAGGCCGGCGAGCTGGGGCCGACGCTGTCGCTGAAGGGCATCGACAACCGGGGCTACTACCGGGTGCAGTCGGACGCGCGCAGGTACGCCGACTACACGGGCTGCGGGAACACCCTGCACGTGGTCCAGCCCCATGTGCTGAGGCTGATCACCGACTCGCTGCGCTACTGGGTGACGGAGATGGGCGTCGACGGCTTCCGTTTCGACCTGGCGGCGGCGCTGGCCCGCTCCATGCACGACGTCGACATGCTGTCCCCGTTCCTCGCGGTGATCGCGCAGGACCCGGTGCTGCGCCGGGTGAAGCTGATCGCCGAACCCTGGGACGTGGGCTCGGGCGGCTACCAGGTGGGCGCCTTCCCGCCCCTGTGGACGGAGTGGAACGACCGCTACCGCGACGCCGTGCGGGACTTCTGGCGGCAGTCGCTGCCGGACGTGCGGGAGATGGGCTACCGGCTGTCGGGGTCGAGCGACCTGTACGCGTGGGGCGGACGCCGGCCCTACGCGTCGGTCAACTTCGTGACCGCGCACGACGGCTTCACCCTGCGCGACCTGGTGTCGTACGACCGCAAGCACAACGAGGCCAACGGCGAGGGCAACCGGGACGGTACGAACGACAACCGCTCCTGGAACGGCGGCACCGAGGGCGAGACGGCCGACGAGCGGGTGCTGGCGCTGCGGCGGAGGCAACTGCGGAACCTGCTGACGACACTGCTGCTGTCGACGGGCGTGCCGATGCTGGTCGCGGGCGACGAACTGGGGCGCACCCAGCGGGGCAACAACAACGCCTACTGCCAGGACAACGAGATCAGCTGGGTGGACTGGGGGCTGCTCGAGGAGCCGCGGTGGCGGGCCCTGTTCGACCTCACCGCCCGGCTGATCGCGCTGCGCCACCGGCACCCGGTGCTCCGCCGCCGCGCCTTCTTCTCCGGGCGGGCGCATTCGGCGGACGGGCTGCGGGACCTCGCCTGGTTCACCGAGCGGGGCACGGAGATGACCGAAGGGGACTGGTACGCGCCCGCGGCGACCCTCGGGATGTACCTGTCCGGACGGGACATTCCCGGCCGGGACGAGCGGGGCGCGCCGATCACCGACGACAGCTTCCTCGCCGTCCTGCACGCCGGGGACCGACCGGTGAGCTTCGTCCTGCCGGGGGCGCCGTGGGCGGAGCGGTACGAGGTGGTCGTCGACACGTCGAACGAGGAGCAGGGGGAGGCGCCGGGTGTGACGCACCGGGCGGGCATGCCGGTCACGGTGCCGGGGCGGGCGGTGCTGCTGCTGCGCGTGGTGGGGTGGGACGACGTTTCAGGCCCGTGAACTCCCCCGCGGATTCCTGGTCCTGAAGCCGGCCGGCCGAGCACGAGGGCGGCCTGGGAGCGGACCGCGGCCGGGCTGCCGCCGTACACCGACCGAGCCGCGCCCCGCAGGGACGGGTCACGGGCGGCGCGGGATCGGCCGACTCGCCCGAACGGGCCTCGGCCGATCGGCTGACGTGCCCGTACGACCCCTCGAACACGCAGGTCGCAGGACCGGCGGCGGAGTCCGGTCCGGCCAAAACTCGGTGGGCGTTGTCAGTGCCGGTCCGTAGGCTCGCGGTGATGCCCAGGACACCTGCAACCGCTTCCCAGGACCGCTCCGCCGTACGTTCCCTGCTGCGTCTGTGGCCGTACGTCCGTCCCGTGCGGATACGGCTGTTCGCGGCCGCCTTCGTCGCCGTGCTCGCCTCCTGTACGGGGCTGGTCATCCCGCTCGTCCTGAAGTGGATGGTGGACGGCCCCGTCGCCGACCGGGACACGGCCGGGGTCTGGCTGGGCGCGCTCTGCCTGTTGCTGCTCGGCTTCGCGGAGGCGCTGCTGTTCGGGTTGCGGCGCTGGCTGGTGGCACGTCCGCTGTCGCATGTCGAGGCCGAGATGCGGGCCGATCTCTACGGGCGGCTCCAGCGGCTGCCGGTGGCGTTCCACGACCGTTGGGCCTCGGGGCAGTTGCTGTCCCGGGCGACCTCCGATCTGGGTCTGCTGCGCATGTTCCTCGCCTTCCCGCTGACGTTCCTGCTGGTCAACGCGGTGACGATCCTCTTCGGGTTGGTCATCATGCTGCTCCAGGACTGGACGCTCGGACTGGTCGTCCTCGGGCCCGCCATCCCCGTCGTCGTGATGTGCGTGTACTTCGAGAACCGGTACGCCGTCGTGGCACGGCGCGCCCAGGACCAGGCCGGGGACCTGACGACGGTGGTCGAGGAGAGCGTCCTCGGGATCAGGATCATCAAGGGCTTCGGGCGGCACCGCAGTCAGGCGCGGGCCTTCCGGGAGCTGTCGTCGACGCTGCGCGGCACGGAGCTGCGCAAGGCACGGCTGCTGGCCACGATCTGGGCCGTCATCGTGACGCTCCCGGAGGTGGCGGTCGGGGCGGCGCTGGTGCTCGGCGCGGTGCGGGTGGCCGACGGCGAGCTGTCCGCGGGCACCCTGGTCGCCTTCCTGTCCACGGCGCTCGCGCTGCGCTGGCCGGTGGACTCGATCGGCTTCCTGCTGGCGATGAGCCAGGAGGCGGCGACGGCGACGGAGCGCTACTTCGAGGTGATGGACGAGGCGCCCGAGGAGCCCGACGGCCGGGGCGGGCGGGCCGCCGCGTCCGACGGCGGTCTGCGCTTCGACGGCGTCACCTTCCGCTATCCCGACGCCTCCCCCGACTCCCCGCCCACCCTCGACGGCGTCGACCTGCACATCCGGCCCGGCGAGTCCATGGCGCTGGTCGGGGCGACCGGCAGCGGGAAGACGACGCTCACGGCCCTGGTCCCCCGGCTGCACGAGGTGACCGCCGGCCGCATCACGCTCGACGGCGAGGACATCACCGCGATGTCCCGCGAGGAGCTGCGCTCGCGGGTCGCCGTCGCCTTCGAGGAGCCGACCCTGTTCTCCGCGAGCGTCGGGGAGAACGTCCTCATGGGAGCGGCGGACGGGGCGGGCGCCGCCGAGCTGGAGCGGGCGCTGGGCGTGGCCCAGGCGGACTTCGCGCACGCGTTGCCGCAGGGCGTCGAGACGCAGGTCGGCGAGCAGGGGCTCAGTCTCTCCGGCGGGCAGCGGCAGCGCCTCGCACTGGCCAGAGCCGTGGTCGGGCAGCCCCGGTTCCTCGTCCTGGACGACCCGCTGTCCGCGCTGGACGTGCACACCGAGGCTGCCGTGGAGGCGGCTCTGCGGCAGGTCCTCGCCGACACCACCGCGCTGATCGTGGCGCACCGCCCGTCCACCGTGCTCCTCGCCGACCGTGTCGCCCTGCTGTCCGACGGGCGCGTCACCGCCGTGGGCACCCATCACGAACTGCTGCGCAGCAACACCGAGTACGCCCACCTCATGTCCGGAGAGCCGTCCGGATCACCGACCGGAACACCGCCCGCAGAACCGTCCGGAACACCGACCGGAACTCACTTCGGGGAACAGGAGGCCGACCGCCGATGACCGCCCCCACCACCGCTCTCCCCGTCACCGACGACGACCCCGAAGTCCCTCCGCGGACCGCCGCCGACGACCCCTTCGACAAGGACGTCCTGCCCACCCCGCCCGGCGCCACGGGCGCGCTGCTGCGCTCCCTGCTCGAGCCCATGCGGGCGCGGGTCGCCTTCACCTCGCTCCTGCTGCTGCTCCAGCAGGCGGCCGTGCAGGCCGGCCCGCTGCTGGTGGCGTACGCCATCGACCGCGCCGTACCGGCGTTCCGGGCCGACGACCACGGGCCGCTGGTCGCGGTCGGCGTCGGCTATCTGCTGTGCGCGCTGGTCTCCGGCGGACTTCAGTACGCGTTCCTGATCGCCTCCGCCCGCGTCAGCCAGGACGCGCTGCTCGATCTGCGCGGCCGGATCTTCCGGCACGCGCAGGCGCTGAGCCTGGACTTCCACGAGCGCTACACCTCGGGCCGGCTGATCTCCCGCTCCACCACGGATGTGGAGTCGCTGCGCGAACTGCTCAGCGAGGGTCTCCAGGAACTCGTGACAATGTTCCTCTCCTTCCTCTACATCTCGGCCATGCTGCTCTGGCTGGACCTGGGCCTCGGGGCCGTCGCGGTGGCGTCCTTCGGTCCGCTGTACCTCCTCGTCAGGGTCTACCAGCGGCGCGCCGGGCAGGTGTTCCGGGCCCGCTCCACCGCGATCGCGGCCGTGATCGTGAAGTTCGTCGAGACGATGAACGGCATCCGGCCGGTGCGCGCGTTCCGCCGCGAGCCCGTCAACGACGCCGGCTTCCGTGTCCTGAACCAGCGGCACGAACGGATCAACGGCAACGCGCTCCTGGAGATGGCCCGGTACGTCACCGGATCGCGGCTGGTCGCCAACACGGCGGTCGCGGGGATCGTGCTGTGGGGCGCCACCCGGGTGGCCGACGGCTCGCTGGAGCTGGGCGTGCTGGCGGCGGCCGTGCTGTATCTGCGGCGGCTGTACGACCCGATAGACCGGCTCGCCATGTTCCTCAACTCCTACCAGTCGGCGGCCGCCTCGCTGGAGAAGATCGCGGGGCTGCTCGCGCAGACGCCGTCCGTGCCCGAGCCGTCGGCGCCGCGGGAGCTGCCGCCGGCGGGTGAACTGCCCGGCCGGGAGGTCGTCTTCGACCAGGTCTCCTTCGGCTACCGCACGGGTGGCGAGATCCTCCCCCGCTTCGACCTGACCCTGCCCGCCGGGCAGACCGTCGCCGTGGTCGGCTCGACCGGCGCGGGCAAGTCCACGCTGGCCAAGCTGCTCGCCCGCTTCTACGACCCGTCCGAGGGGCAGGTGCTGCTGGACGGGGTCGACCTGCGCGAGCTGGCCGTGCCCGAACTGCGGCGCGGGGTGGTCATGGTGACGCAGGAGGCGTTCCTGTTCTCCGGCACGGTCGCCGAGAACATCGCCATCGGCCGGTCGGACGCGAGCCGGGAGGAGATCGAGCGGGCGGCGAAGGCGATCGGCGCGCACGAGTTCATCAGCACCCTGCCCGACGGCTACGACACCGACGTCCGCAAGCGCGGTGGCCGTATCTCCGCCGGGCAGCGACAACTCGTCGCGTTCGCCAGGGCGTTGCTGGCCGACCCGGCGGTGCTGATCCTCGACGAGGCGACCAGCTCGCTCGACGTCCCGGGCGAGCGGGCCGTGCAGGCGGCGATGGCGACGGTGCTGAAAGGCCGTACGGCGGTGGTGATCGCGCACCGGCTGTCGACCGTGGAGATCGCCGACCGGGTCCTGGTCATGGAGCACGGGCGGATCGTCGAGGACGGCAGCCCGGCCGCGCTGATCACGGGCACCGGCCGGTTCGCGGACCTGCACCGGGCCTGGCGGGACAGTCTGGCGTGAACGTCCAGGGGGAACTGCGGGGGCCGGAGGGACGAGTTGATGATCGACGCGTACGAGGATCCCGGCACGCCCGACAGCCGCGGCGGCTGGGCCTACCTGGCGTGGCTGGTGCGCTGCCAGCCGTGGCGGGCGCTGGCCGGGGCGGTGCTGGCCAGCGTCTGGATGGTGCTGCTGGCGGTGGCGCCGTACCTGTTGTCGAAGGCGGTGGACGACGGTCTCGAGCCCGGTGACACGGCGGCGCTGGCCGGCTGGACGGCGGCCCTGTTCGCGGTGGGCGCCTTCAACGCCTGGGTGAGCATCATGCGGCACCGCACGATGACCCGGGTGCGCATGGACGGGTACTTCCGCACCACCAAGGTCGTCGTCGGGCACACGCTGCGGCTCGGTGCCGCGCTGCCGCGCCAGGCGGGGGCCGCGGAGGTCGTCACCATCGGGGTGAGCGACGTGCACACGATCGCGGGCGCGCTGACGGTGATCGGGCCGGGCGTCGGCTCGGTCGTCGTCTACGTCTTCGTCGCCGGGCTGCTGCTGTCGGTGTCGCCGCTGCTGGCGGCGGTCGTGCTGCTGGGGATGCCGGTGGTCGCGGTGCTGGTCGGGCCGCTGATGTCGCGGTTGCAGGGCACGGAGACCGAGTACCGGGAGCGGCAGGGAGTGCTCACCGCGCGGATCGGCGATCTCGCGGGCGGGCTGCGGGTGCTCAACGGGCTCGGTGGCAAGGAGCTGTTCGCGGCCTCCTTCGACCGCGACTCGCAGCGGCTGCGGGCGCAGGGCTACCGGGTCGGCGCGGTCACCAGCTGGATGCAGGCGCTCGGGTTGGGCCTGCCGACGCTGTTCCTCGCCGTGGTGACCTGGCTGGCGGCCCGGCTCGCCGCCCAGGGGGACATGACGGTCGGCGAGTTGGTGTCGGTGTACGGCTATGTCGCGGTCCTGATCGGCCCGGTGGCGTTCCTCGTCGACATGGGCTACCAGCTCAGCCGGGGCGTGGTGGCCGCCCGGCGCGTCGTACGGCTGCTGCGGCTGACGCCCGCCCCCGACACCGAGATCAGCGCCGGCGCCGGCACCGGTGTCGCCGACGCGCCCGTCGAGCCGTCGGTGCTGCACGACCCCGTCTCGGGCGTGCGGGTGGCACCGGGCCGGCTGACCGCGCTGGTCGGCGCCCGGCACGCGGAGGTGACCGCCGTCGTGGACCGGATCGGCCGGTACGGCCCCACGGACGCCACCTGGGGCGGAGTTCGGCTGGACGCCGTCCCACTGGACCAGGTCAGGGACCGGATCCTGGTCGCCGACAACGAGGCCGACCTGTTCGCCGGGAGTCTGCGCGAGGTGGTGGGCGGACGGCTTGCGCCCTCCCCGGCGGACGTCGGGCGGGCGGTGCGGGCGGCGGCGGCCGACGACATCGTGCAGGGCCTGCCGGAGGGACTCGGGTCACCCGTGACCGCGCAGGGCCGCAGCCTTTCCGGCGGCCAGCGGCAACGGGTCCGGCTGGTACGGGCGTTGCTCGCCGACCCAGGGACACTGCTGGCCGTCGAGCCGACGTCGGCGCTCGACGCGCACACGGAGGCGGCGGTCGCCCAGCGGCTGCGCGCGGCACGGACCGGCCGGACCACGGTGGTGACCACCACCTCACCGCTGCTCCTCGCCCAGGCGGACACCGTCCACTACCTGGTCGACGGAAAGGTGACGGCGACCGGCCGCCACCACGACCTGCTGGAACGGGAACCGGGATACCGGTCCCTGGTGGCACGAGACGCCGACGACACCGACACCGACGACCTCGATCCGGACTCGGATCCGGACTCGGCCGCGGACTCGGCCTCGGGTGGCGATGCGGGTGGGGACAAGGGCACGGATTCGGACACGAACACGAACACGGGCGCCGATGCCGGTGCCGGCGCCGGTTCCGAGGAGGTCGTGCGGTGACGGTGGTCGACGAGGGCTCGGGCAGGTTGCCGGTCGCCGAGCCCGGTGCCGTGCGGCGGGCGGCGGTCCGGCTGTTGCGGGCCGACCGGCGCGCCTTCGGCGCCGCCCTCGCCCTCAACGTGCTCGCCGCGGGGGCCGGCCTGGCCGGGCCGTGGCTGCTGGGGCGGATCATCGACGAGGTGCGGGCCGGACACGGCACCGGAGCCGTGGACCGGCTCGCGGCGGCCATCCTGGCCTGCGCGCTCGCGCAGCTGCTGCTGGCCCGCTGGGCCCGGTACGCGGGCCACCGCTTCGGTGAGCGGACGCTGGCGCGGGTGCGGGAGGAGTTCGTCGGGCGGGCGCTCGCGCTGCCCGCGTCGGTCGTGGAGCGGGCCGGCACCGGCGATCTGACCACGCGCGGCACCGCCGACGTGGCGGCCGTGGGCACCACCCTGCGGGACGCCGGGCCCGAGCTGCTGGTCTGCACGGTCCAGGCGCTGATCACCCTCGGCGCGGTGTTCGTGATCGACCCGCTGCTCGGGGCGATCGGAGTGCTGGGGCTGACCCCGATCTGGTTCGCGCTGCGCTGGTATCTGCGGCGGGCACGCGCGGCCTACCTCGCCGAGGGCGCGGCCACCTCCGAGATCGCCGAGATCGTCGCCGCCACCGCGTCCGGGGCGCGCACGGTCGAGGCGTTCCGGCTCCAGGAGCGGCGGACGGCGGCGAGCCGGGACGCGCTGGAGATCGCGCGCCGCACCCGCTTGCGTACCCTCCACCTGCGTTCGGTGTTCTTCCCGGTGATCGAGGTGTCGTACTCGCTGCCGGTGGCGGGCGTGCTGCTGCTGGGCGGCGCGCTGCACGCGCGGGGCGCGATGAGCCTGGGCGCGGTGGTGGCGGCCGCGCTGTATCTGCGGCAGTTCACCGAACCGCTCGACCAGATCCTGCTGCGCGTCGAGCAACTCCAGAGCAGTGGGGCCTCGTTCGCCCGGGTGGAGGGCCTGGCCGGGGCGCCGCGCGCCGAGCCGGACGGCGGCGCGCCCACTCCGGCGGACGACCGGATCGACGTGACCGGCGTGCGGTACGCCTACGAGCGCGGCGGCGAGGTGCTGCGCGGGGTCGACCTGACGGTGCGGCCCGGGGAGCGGCTCGCGGTGGTCGGCCCGTCGGGCGCGGGCAAGACCACGCTGAGCAGGCTGCTCGCGGGCGTGGACGCGCCGAGCGCGGGCGCGGTGACGGTGGGCGGAGTGCCGGTCGCGGAGCTGGCGCCCGAGACGCTGCGCCGACAGGTCGTGCTGGTCACCCAGGAGCACCACGTCTTCCTCGGTACGGTCCGCGACAACCTCCTGATCGCCGAACCGGCCGCGAGTGACGGGCAGTTGTGGGCGGCGCTGGCCGCGGTCGGCGCCGCCGACTGGGTCCGGGAGCTGCCCGGCGGCCTCGACGCCGTGCTCGGCGGGGGCGGTGCCCGTACGGACGGCTCGCAGGCCCAGCAACTCGCCCTGGCCCGGGTGGTGCTGGCCGATCCGCACACGCTGATCCTGGACGAGGCGACGGCGCTGCTGGATCCGGCGACGGCCCGGCACACCGAGCGCGCACTGGCCGCCGTGCTCCGGGGCCGGACCGTCATCGCCATCGCCCACCGCCTGCACACCGCGCACGACGCGGACCGGGTCGCCGTGATGCAGGACGGCCGTCTCACCGAACTCGGCACCCACGAGGCGCTGGTGACGGCGGACGGGGCGTACGCGGCGCTCTGGCGGACGTGGCACGGGGAGCGCGCGGGGGACTCCCGGGCGGGAGAAGGGGCTGGAGCGCCCGGAGGGGCCGGACAGGCCGGAGAAGCGGGAGAGGCCGGAGGCGCGGGAGAGGCCTGCCAGGCTCAGACCCCGTAGGCCCGCATGAACGTGTCCACTGCGGCCTCGTCCACCGCACGCGTCCCGTCGCGAAGACGCCGCGGGTGCCGAGGCGGGTGCGGGTCTCCAGGGGGGCGATGAGCAGCGCCAGGTACCTCTCCGCGGCGGCTCACGGGTCGCACGGGTCGCGTGGGCCGCACGGGCCCAGCCGGCCGGCGCCGGGCCGCTCGACATGACCTGTCGGCCAATCGACCGCATATCGAACATGAACTACCGGACAACGAACTGTTTCCGGCCAACTTCCTGACGCGCTCCTGACAGATAGCGCAATCCACTGCCACTCTTCCCACTGCTGGTTCACAGCAACCCCACAGCTACGCCCGCTCCACGTTCCGCATTTGTTCTGCGTACCGCCTTTGTCGTGCCCGCACGGCTCACCCGCCGTCGGGTCTCCCCTGGCCGCGTGACCCGTGGCCGCGCAGAAGGAGTCAGTGTTGAGCAGCAGTCCCTCTCGCAGACGCACCCCCCACAGCACCTCCCGTCGTGCCGCGGCCGTCGCCCTCGTCGGCGTCTCCGCGCTCATCGCCGCCGCCGTGCAGTCCGGCGCCGCGACCGCCGCCCCGGTGAAGGCACCGCAGGCGGCGAGTCAGGCGAACCCGGGCGCCGAGTCGGTACGCCTCACCCCCGCCCAGCGTGCCGCGCTGATACGCGACGCGGACGCCGGCAAGGCGGCCACCGCCAAGGAGTTGGGCCTCGGCGCCAAGGAGGCGCTCGTCGTCCGTGACGTCGTCAAGGACGCCGACGGCACCCTGCACACCCGCTACGAGCGCACCTACGGCGGTCTGCCGGTCCTCGGCGGCGACCTGGTCGTCGAGACCGCGAAGTCCGGCGCCACCGAGGGCGTCACCAAGGCCACCCGGACAGCCATCAAGGTCGCCTCGCTCTCGCCCGCCGTCAGCGCGGCCAAGGCGCAGAAGCAGGCACTGAGCCTCGCCGCGGCCGCGGGCGCCGAGCAGGCGGACGCCGACCGCGCGCCGCGCAAGGTGATCTGGGCGGCGAACGGCACCCCGGTCCTGGCGTACGAGACGATCGTCGGCGGCCTCCAGGAGGACGGCACCCCGAACGAGCTGCACGTCATCACCGACGCCACCACCGGCGCGAAGCTCTACGAGTACCAGGGCATCGAGACCGGCACCGGCAACACGATGTACAGCGGCCAGGTGACCCTCGGCACCACACAGTCGGGGTCCACGTACAACCTGACCGACGGCACTCGCGGCAGCCACAAGACGTACAACCTCAACCGGGGCACCTCCGGCACCGGCACGCTCTTCTCGGGCTCCGACGACGTCTGGGGCACCGGCGCCGCGTCCAACCTGGAGACCGCGGGCGCCGACGCGCACTACGGCGCGGCCCTGACCTGGGACTACTACAAGAACGTGCACGGCCGCAGCGGCATCAAGGGCAACGGCGTCGCCGCGTACTCACGGGTGCACTACGGCAACGCGTACGTCAACGCGTTCTGGGACGACAGCTGCTTCTGCATGACGTACGGCGACGGCTCCGGCAACACCCACCCGCTGACGTCCATCGACGTGGCCGGGCACGAGATGACGCACGGCGTCACCTCCAACACCGCGGGTCTCAACTACAGCGGCGAGTCCGGCGGCCTCAACGAGGCGACCTCGGACATCTTCGGCACCTCGGTGGAGTTCTACGCGCAGAACGCCTCCGACGTCGGTGACTACCTCATCGGCGAGGAGATCGACATCAACGGCGACGGCTCGCCGCTGCGTTACATGGACAAGCCGAGCAAGGACGGCGCGTCGAAGGACAGCTGGTACTCGGGGATCGGATCGGTCGACGTCCACTACTCGTCCGGCCCGGCGAACCACTTCTTCTACCTCCTGTCGGAGGGCAGCGGCACCAAGACCATCAACGGTGTCACCTACAACTCGGCCACCGCGGACGGTCTTCCGGTCACCGGCATCGGCCGCGACAAGGCGGAGAAGATCTGGTTCCGCGCGCTGACCACGAAGTTCACCACGACCACCAACTACGCGGCGGCCCGCACCGGCACGCTGGCGGCGGCCGGTGAGCTGTACGGCACGACCTCCACCGAGTACAAGGCCGTACAGGACGCGTGGGCCGGCGTCGCGGTCGGCGCCCGTTCCGACGGCGGGGGCGGCGGTGGCGGCACCTCCTTCGAGAACACCGCCGACGTATCGATTCCGGACAACGGGGCGGCGGTCACCTCCTCGGTCACCGTCTCCGGCCGGACCGGCAACGCGCCCTCGAACCTCGCGGTGGCCGTCAACATCGTCCACACCTACATCGGTGACCTCCAGGTGCAGTTGCTCGCCCCCGACGGCACGGCCTACACACTGAAGGCCTACGGCACCGGCGGGAGCACGGACAACATCAACACCACGTACACCGTGAACGCGTCCTCCGAGGTCGCCAACGGGGTCTGGAAGCTGCGGGTCCAGGACAACGCGGCCCAGGACACCGGCTACATCAACAGCTGGAAATTGACCTTCCCGTAGGTCACAGGCCCCCAGGGTTCGCGCACAGCCGACCGACGGGCCTCGCACAGGACGCCGTCCCGGAGTCTCGACTCCTCCGGGGCGGCGTCCCCTTTTTGCCAGCGCCTTACCTACGCCCTGTTGGCCTTTGACCCAGGTCAAGTCCGTTTACATTCCGGCAATGTTCACCAGACAGTTGATTTTCAGCCAACATCACTTCGGGGTCCTGACATGTACGCGCCTTGATGCCAGTCTTCCTGTCACCCGCCGCACAACTTCACAGCAGTCACGGACAGCCACCCCACGCTGCCCGGGCACCCCCACATCCAAGGAGCTTGTGTGACCTCCCTCTACGCGCGTCACAAGCGCACCACCCTGGCCATCGCCACCGCCGTCGCGGCCGGAGCCCTGGTCACCACCGGCCTGACCGCCGGTACCGCCGCCGCCCAGAGCCCGGCGGACGCCGCCGGCGCGACGCCCCTCGCCGTGCCCACCGCGCTGGCCCCGGCCGCCCGCACCGCCCTGATCCAGGACAAGCAGGCCGACGCGCCCGAGACCGCGCAGGAGATAGGCCTCGGCGCCCAGGAGAAGCTGGTCGTGCGCGACGTCGTGAAGGACGCGGACGGCACGGTCCACACGCGCTACGAGCGGACCTACGCGGGTCTGCCGGTCCTCGGCGGCGACCTGGTCGTCCACGAGTCGGCCGCGGGCGCGAACAAGGGCGTCACCAAGGCGACCAGCACCACCATCAAGGTCGCCTCGCTCACCCCCGTCGTCACCGCCGCCAAGGCCGAGAAGCAGGCCCTGACCCTCGCCAAGGACGCCGGCTCCGCCAGCACCGAGGCCAGCGACGCGCCCCGCAAGGTGATCTGGGCCGGCAACGGCAGCAAGCCGGTCCTCGCCTACGAGACGGTCGTCGGCGGTCTCCAGGACGACGGCACCCCGAACGAGCTGCACGTCATCACCGACGCGGCCACCGGCAAGAAGCTGTACGAGTACCAGGGCATCGAGACCGGCACCGGCAAGAGCCTCTACTCGGGCACGGTGACGCTCGGCACGACCCTCTCGGGCTCGACGTACCAGCTGACCGACGGCACGCGCGGCGGCCACAAGACGTACAACAAGGCGCACGCCACCACCTCCTCGGCGGGCACCCTGTTCACCGACGCGGACGACACGTGGGGCACCGGCGCCGCCTCCAGCTCGACCACGGACCAGACGGCCGCGGTCGACGCCGCGTACGGCGCGCAGGCGACGTGGGACTTCTACAAGTCGACGTTCGGCCGCAGCGGCATCAAGAACAACGGCGTCGCCGCGTACTCCCGTGTCCACTACGGCAACGCCTACGTGAACGCCTTCTGGGACGACAGCTGCTTCTGCATGACGTACGGCGACGGGTCGAGCAACACCCACCCGCTGACCTCGCTGGACGTGGCCGGCCACGAGATGACCCACGGCGTCACCTCCAACACCGCGGGCCTGAACTACTCGGGCGAGTCCGGCGGCCTCAACGAGGCGACCTCCGACATCTTCGGCACCGCCGTCGAGTTCTACGCGGCGAACACCTCCGACGTCGGCGACTACCTCATCGGCGAGAAGATCAACATCAACGGCGACGGCACCCCGCTGCGCTACATGGACCAGCCCAGCAAGGACGGCGGCTCGGCCAACTACTGGTCGTCCTCGCTGAAGAACCTGGACGTGCACTACTCGTCCGGCCCGGCGAACCACTTCTTCTTCCTGCTGAGCGAGGGCAGCGGCAGCCGGACCATCAACGGGGTCAGCTACAACTCCCCGACGTACAACAGCTCCACCCTCACCGGCATCGGACGCGCCAAGGCCGTCCAGATCTGGTACAAGGCGCTGACGACCTACATGACCTCGACGACCACCTACTCGGGCGCCCGCACGGCGACCCTGAGCGCGGCGTCGGCGCTGTACGGCTCGACCAGCACCGAGTACAAGGCGGTGGCGGCGGCCTGGACCGCCGTCAACGTCGCCTGACGGCAACGTAGTTGAGACTGGGCGGTACCCGGGACGAAGGCATCCCCGGGTACCGCCCTACTCTTGGCTCCCATGTCTTCGAAGGACTTCACGTACGACGATGTCGGCGCGACCCGCGACCGCCCCGGCCACTGCCCTCCGGGCTTCCACTCCCTCCACGTCCGCACCCGCCTCGGCGAGGGCCACGAGGTCTTCCGCCGAGCCGCCGAAGCGGTCCTGACCTGGGAGATGCACCGCGCCCTGGGCGTCGGCATGGACACCACCGCGGACCGGGCGGCCCCCGACGTCGACGTCACGGTCACCCTGGCCGGCCTCATAAAAGCCCCCTGCCGAGTGGTCTGGACGGTGGACGAACACCGGCGGGCCGGCTGGGCGTACGGCACCCTCCCCGGCCACCCCGAACGCGGCGAGGAGTCCTTCGTCGTCGACCGCACGGGTGACGGCACCGTCTGGCTGACGGTCTCCGCCTTCAGCCGCGGCGCGAAGTGGTACGCGAGGGCCGGCGGCCCGGCGACCCGCGGCTTGCAGCAGGCGTACGCACGACGGTGCGGGGTGGTGCTGCGGGAGCTGTGCGAGGGCGACAAGACCTGACCGAGGACGAGTCACAGCCGAGGACGAGTCGCAGCCGAGGACGAGTCGCAGCCGAGGACGAGTCAGGGCCTGGCGGGCCGCCCCGGCCCACCGCGCACCGCGCACCGCGCACCGAGCACCGGCAGGTCAGGTCAGGTCAGGTCAGGTCAGGTACGGGACACCACGCCGCAGCCCCCGGCGTGGCCGGCGAGGTCCTGGCTGCGGTCGTACGGGTCCGTCGTCGGGCCGGTCGCAGGCGCGCCCGTCGGCTCGGCCGACTCGAACTGGGGGTGCAGATAACCGTCGTAGACGTCGCAGGCCGAGTTGCCGATCTCCTGGTCGTACTTCGTGACGGTGATCTTCCCCGGCGTGACGATCCATTTGGCGGGATCGAAGAGCTCGATGTCGACGACCCGGCGCACGATGGTGCGCTCCACCTCGGTCGGGGCGTCCTTGTCGACGCGCACCAGCGGATACACGAAGGTGTAGTCGGCGTGGACGACGACGGAGGCACTCTCGCCCGCCTTGAACGTCATCCGTCCCCGCGTCTTGACCACGTCACCGGCCAGGCGCAGTTCGGCGGGGTCGAAGCGGCTGAACATCAGCACCGGGTCGTGCTCCTCGTCCGGCTCGCTCAGCGAGGTGTCCAGCAGGTCCAGCAACTCCTTCTGCCGTGGTTCGATCACGGAGAGCGCCGTCTCGGGACGTCCGCCGCGCAAGGTGGCCGGATCGAGGTTCGCGTCGATCAGCAGCTTCCTGGTCTGCTCAAGCGCCTGCTCCACCTGGGCCTTGGACAGCGATCCGACGCGGGTCGCCTTCGGCGGGACGATGCCGGCCGCGCCGTCGGCCCACCGCAACGCCGGGGAGCCGGCGAACGGCCGCTCGACCGTGGGAATCGCCATGCCGGCCGAGCCGGGCGCGCCGGTCGGGGCGACGGTCTCCATGGGCAACGGCGAGGCGGAGACGGCGGATTCGGGCACGCCGGCACCGAAGGGGTTCCCCGGCAACAGCGACGGCCGCATCGCCACGACGGCCAGAGCGATCACGGCAGGCACCCCGAGGAACGTCCACAGCCGCCGCCTCCTCCGGGACACCCGCTCCTGTGTCTGCTGCAGATCCGCAACGGTTCGCCACCCCTTGGGCGTCCGCCCGAGCGCGTCCTGCCGCCGCAGCCGCTCCGTGACCTCGCGGGCCCGCGCGGACGGCTCCTTCGGGGCGGAGTCGGGTATGGCGCGTTCACTGTCCTGGACGAAATTCGCCCATTCCTCATCGGATATGGAGCTGCCGTCCCCCTCCCCCTCCCCCTTCTGCGAACCGGATCCGTGCTCCTCGGACGGTCTGTCAGACACGCGCCGTCGGCCTCTCTCTGCGTCGGTCACCGGGCGGCACAGCCTATGTCAGCCCTGCTCAGGCGTGGCGAGAGGCCTGGTCTCGACCGGATCCCCGGGCTGCCACTCCTCGGAGGTCCACTCCGGCGTGGGCGCCGGACGCGGCGGCGCGGGCGGAGGATCGGACCCCCGGTTGGGATTCTGCGCGACAGAACCCGACCCGCCTGACCCACCGCCGCTCGTACCGGAACCGCTCGACCTGCCGGAGCCGCCGTCCGCCTGCGCCGACGAGTTCTTCGTCGCCCGCGGAGCCGAGGTCCTCGACGGCGACGGCGAGGCCGACGCGGTCGCCGAACGACTGGGAGCAGGGCTCGGTGAAGCTGCACCGCTCGAGGAACTCACCGACGCGGACACCGGGCCCGAGGGCGAACTCTCCCTGTCCTTCGACCCGTCGGCACCGGAACCCCCGGCGGCCGAACACCCCACCAAGCACAGACCGGCCACCACCACGACAGCCCTCAGGACACCCGCCCCCCGACGACGGACTCCGGACATCTCGGGTCTCTCTTCGCTCACTCGCTTCATTCCGCTCATCCGTTGCTCCGACGTGCCGAACGCGCGGAATCCCCCCGCCCAAACGATCACGAGGGGGCAAGTTCTAAAGGATCTCCCAGCGGGAGCACAAGATATTCACACAGTCCCCTTGGCCGAAGTGAACGTGATCACACGACATTCACCACAGATCGCCCTCCCCGGTCACCCGATCTCCACCACCCGGGCCCAGGCGGGCGGCTCGTCCGGAACGTAGTCGGGGTCGTCCTCGTCGTACGACGCCGAGCCGCGGGGGAACAGGCCCACCACCGTGCGGCACGGCGGGCGGGTGCTCGGCCACGGGGTCTGGCCGTCGGTCAGGGCGACGATGACGTCGGGGCGGGGCCGCGCGCGGAGGGCCTTGGTGAAGCCCGCGCGCAGATCCGTACCGCCGCCGCCCATCAGCGGGATGCCCTCGCCCCGGCACAGCGGGTGCACGATGCGGGCCGCCGCGTCGCAGGGCACCACCGTGACCAGGTCGCGTCGGCCGCCCACGGCCCGGGAGATCGCGGCGACCTCCAGGATCGCGCTGCCCAGTTCGGCGTCGCTGACCGATCCCGAGGTGTCGATGACCACGCTCACCCGGGGCGGTCTGCGGCGCAGGCTCGGCAGGACCGTGCCCGGGACGCCCGCCGAGCGGCGGGAGGGTCGGCCGTAGGAGTAGTCCTCCCCCGCGCCCGGGGCCGAGGCCGCCGAGCGGACCGCCGCGCCCAGCAACTCCCGCCACGGCTGCGGCGGATGGAAGGCCTCCTCCGCCCACCGCCGCCACCCCGCCGGGGCGGTCCCCCGGCGGCCCGCGATGCCCTGCGCCACCCGGAAGCGGACGGCGTCCCGTTCCTGTTCGCTCAGGCCGTGCGCGCCGTCCGGGCCGAGGTCCCACTCCCGTTCCCGTCCGTCGGCGCCGCTGCCGCAGTCCAGCCACACCAGGTTCTGGGTGTGCGGTCCGAGCCGGAACTGGCGCAGGTAGTCCTCCATCAGCTCGCCCGACCGCAGCCCGAGGGAGTCCGGCGTGACGGCGCCCCCGGGCTCGACCAGCCCGTCCCCGAACGCGTCGTCGTTGATCTCGCAGTCGGCGGCGATGTTCATCCGCAGCTGTTCGCCGGGGCCGGTCAACCCCCGCTCCCGGGCGACCCGTTCGCTGCGCCCGTGGTGGTCGCGCAGCAGGTGCGACACCTCGTGCACCCACACCCCGGCCAGCTCCTCCACCGGCATACGGTCCACGAACGCCGGTGAGACATAGCAGCGCCAGTGCCGGTCAACGGCCATCGTCGGCACCCACCGCGACTCCACCGGGTGCAGGGCGAACAGGGCCGTCGCCAGGTAGGGCCGGGCCCGGGCGGCCTGCAGCCGAGCGGCGAAGAGCTTGTCGAGGTCCAGGGGCCTCGGCTGCACCGCGCCCCGGGACCTGCCTGTGACGGCCCGCGCCTCGTCGGACCTCGGCGGCTTGTCGGGGCCCATCGGCCCGTCGGCGCTCAACAGTTCGTCCGGGCTCAACAGTTCGTCCGGGCTGAACAGTTCGTCCGGGCTCAACAGTTCGTCCGGGCTCATCGGCCCGCCTTCGCGGCGGCCGTGATCCGCGCCGTCGCGCGATCCGCCGCCCGGTCCGCCCGCCGGGACAGCGTCACCACTCCCGCCAGCTTCTCGATCGACTCCGGTACGTCCCAGTCCTCCCGGCGCAGGGAGGCGAGCGTCGTCGCGGGGACGACCACCAGATCCGGTGCGCCGGTCTCCAACGCCCGTACGAGGAGCGCCCACGCCGCGTCCCAGCGGGACCTGTCGGGGCGGGTACGGACCGCCGCCACGACACCGTCCAGCACGGCCTGGCGCAGATCGCCCCGCTCCGGCAGGTCGGCGCCCGCCGGGTCGGCGAGCAGTGTCTCGGGGTCCGGGAGGTCCATCCGGTCCAGGCTCGCCAGCAGTTCCAGTCCCGGACCGTCGCCGACCGTGCCCCTGACCAGCAGCGAGAGTACGTCGCGGGAGGAGCCGGCCGCGCTCGCGAAGGCGATCAGGGTCAGGGTCATGTCCCAGCTGCGCGGCGACGGCCAGGCGCCGCCCCGGCGCGCTTCACTGCTGGGCAGCTGGTGCACGAGCTTGGGCCGGGCGGCGAGCAGTCCGCACACCGCGCGCCGAGCGAGGTGCACGGCCTCCGGCAGCTTCGCCGGGTCGAGCCGGGGCAGGGTCGCCCGGGGCCAGGTCCCACCGAGTCCGCGGACGACGACCTCATGGTCGTGGGTCCACTGGAGGTGGACGAACCGGTTGGCCAGCGGCGGGCTCAGTTCCCAGCCGTCGGCGGCCGAGCCCCGCGGGTTGGCGGCGGCCACGATCCGTACCCCGGGCGGCAGGGTCAGCGTGCCGATCCGGCGCTCCAGTACGAGCCTGAGCAGGGCGGCCTGCACGGCCGGCGGCGCGGTGGACAGCTCGTCGAGGAACAGCAGCCCCCGGCCGGCCCGCACCAGGCGCACCGCCCAGTCCGGCGGGGCCATCGGGACGCCCTGTTCCGCCGGATCGTCCCCGACGATGGGCAGCCCGGAGAAGTCGGACGGCTCGTGCACGCTGGCGATCACCGTGGTCAGCGGCAGGTCCAGCGCCTTTGCGAGCTGGGTCAGCGCGGCGGTCTTGCCGATCCCCGGCTCGCCCCACAGCAGCACGGGGAGGTCGGCGGCCACGGCCAGGGTGAGTGCCTCCAACTGGCTGTCGGGGCGCGGTTCGGTGGTGGAGTCGCGCAACAGGGCCAACAGCTCACCCGCCACGTCGAGTTGGGAGGCGGAAGCCGGGACGGAAGGGGTCGGGACGGAGGGGGGCGGAGTGGCGAGGAGGGTGCGCGTGGGCATGGGTGTGGGCATGGGTGATCACCTTTGGGGTTCGTAGAAGTAGGCCGGAGTGCGCAGAAGTTCGCAGGAGTTCGCAGGAGTTGGCGGAACGAGAAGAGGGAGGTCAGCGAGGAACGCCGTGGCGTGGGTGCGCGCGCATATGGCCGGGACGGCGGCGGTCCTGGCCGGGCCCCGGGCCGATCAGGCCGGCCCTGAACAGTCCGTAGGTGATCCGCGCCTTCGCGGCCGCCTCCAGTTCGTCCCTCAGCGCGCCGTCGCGCAGGACCGCTTCCGGGCCCAGCAGCCCCTCCACGACGGCCAGCGCACCGGCGACATCACCGTGGACGAGGCGTTCGCGCACGCCGACGAGACAGTCCGGACGCCGGTGCGCCCGGTCGATCGCCTGGAGACAGGGCAGCGGAGTGCCGGTGAGCGAGGCCAACAGCTCCTCGCGCCGGATCTCGGCCGGGTCGTGGTCCAGCGGAGCCAGTACCCCCTCGACCAGGCCGATCCGGTGCGTCGCCCCCCGGCACTCCACGAGCCTGGCCCGTCCCGCCAGGTCGGAATGCCGGCCCGGTACGGGCGCCGCGTACTCCGTTCCGAGGTGCTCCGGCACGACGTGGTCCGGCACGAGCGCCGAGGCGACCAGCGGATGCAGTCGCTCGGCCTCGATCGCCCCCGTACGGATCAGCTCCAGGTCGGGCAGCACCCAGGTCGCCGCGTCGGGCAGTACCGGCAGCGCGGAGACACAGCCCGTCGCACCGCGCAGGACAGGCCGCGCGTCGCGCAGTTCGCCCTCCTCGGCCCGATCCAGGACCAGCCGCCGCCCGGACCCGAGGCGCACCAGGACGGAACCGGTGGTCCGGCCCTCCGCCCGCAGCACGATCCCCGCCTCGGCCGCCCACCGGTCCACGGCACAGCCGGGCAACGGCAGTTCCGTGTCCGACGCGGGCGTGTCAGACGCGGGCGGGTCCGGCACGGACGGGTCCAGGGCGGGCGGGTCGCCTCCCGGCGGTCGATCGGCTCCGCACCGGACCCGCAGCTCACCCGCTCTGCGCGCGTCCCACAGGTGGCGGTGCAGGTCGAGACGGAACCGCCGGTCGGGACGCGGATGTGGATGCCGGCGGTCGCCCGCCGGCGAGCCGGACGCGTCCCACAGCGCGAGACCGACCCGCTGCCCGGCATCCGCCCAGGCGGGCGGAGTCCGCACCACAAGGTGCACGGGCCACCGGGTGTCGTCCCGCCCCCCGACGCCGACATCGGCGTCGTACCGGGCCAGGGAGATGGTCACCCCCGGCCGCAGCAACCCGTCAGGAGCGACCCTGGGCATGTGCCATCGCAGCAGGTCAGGAGCCAGGTGACGGAGATCGGCCCGAAGCCGGGACACGAATGCGCGACCGTGGGTCCGTGCCACGGCACGTAGGTCGAGATCGACGTCGATACCCGCGGCGGCGCATGCCCCGGCCCAGTCCCCTACGCGGCGACGGGCGGTCGCGGTCTCGATCATGGAGGCCGGCACGGCGAACTCGCGCACGCGCAGCCAGAAGGAAAGTCGGGAATCCTCGTTCGCGATCCGAGTGAGCATCAGCACTCACCTTGCGCGGACGGGGCCCCCGATCTGTCTACAGAAGAAGTAGTCATCGCCGGGGAGCATAGCCCGCCGGCGGCGAACTGCCCACCGGAAATTCTCCGCGCCCCGTCAGCGCGGCCGACCGACCTCGAACCACAGCGGTTTCCCCACCCCGACCCCTGACAGGTCTCCCCCGACCGGCCGACTGGACCGTCGCCACCACGCAGTTGCCCACCCGGGACGGCGGAAGCAGTACCGCGATGTTCCTGTGGAACAAGTCCACCGGTGAGCTCGACCTGTGGGAGGACCTGGCCGCAGACCTCGAGACCGGCGACCTCACCTACACCGCATACCCGGTCGCCACCGGGTGGAACACCGGAGCCGACCTGAGCCTCCAAGCCGCCGATGCCAACGGCGACGGCACACCCGACCTGTGGGCCGTCTCCGAAGGCCGGACGGTCACGACCGATCTCTTCACCGATCTGTCCAGCACCGCACCGGCGACTCTCACGCGCGTCACGGGGACCCTCACCACCGACTGACGGATCGTGGCGACACCGTTCGAGGCGCCGGCGTCCCCCCGCCGGCGCCTCGAACGGGCGGCTACCGCAACACGACCCCCGCCCCCTCGACCGCGTCCTCCGACGGTGTTTCCACCAGGCCCAGTTCCGCCCCGGAGGCCAAAAGTCGGTGGGCAGGGAGGATGCGGACCGTGTAGCCGTAGGGTCCGGTGCGGTCCAGGGACAGGGGGCCCTCGTAGAGCCAGCGGCCGTCCAGGTCCGGGCCGCCGGACGGTTTCAGGGGGACCGTCGTCGCGTCCGTGATGCGGTCCTCCTCGTCGACCCGGCCCGAGACGGCCTGCACCTCCACGTCGTCGGGGGTGAGGTCGCCGAGGCCGACGCGGACCCGTAGCGCGAGGGTCGTGCCGAGTTCGGCGGTGGTGGTGGCCACCGACGTCTCGACATGGTCCACCTGCACCGCGTGCCAGGCCGAGCGCACCCGCTTCTTCCAGAGGGCGAGTTCGCGCGCGGTGTCGGGCGTCATCGTCCGGTGCGCGTGGGCGGCCGGCGTGTAGAGGCGTTCGACGTACTCGCGGACCATGCGTCCCGCCAGCACCTTCGGGCCGAGCAGGGTGAGGGTCTGGCGGACCATCTCGATCCAGCGGTCGGGCAGGCCCGCCTGGCCGCGTTCGTAGAAGCGGGGGGTGATGCGCTGTTCGAGGAGGTCGTAGAGGGCCGCCGCCTCGATGTCGTCGCGGTGGTCGGGGTCGGTGCCGACGCCGTCGGCGGTGGGGATCGCCCAGCCGAAGTCGGGCTGGAACCACTCGTCCCACCAGCCGTCCAGGACGGAGAGGTTGAGACAGCCGTTGAGCGCCGCCTTCATGCCGGACGTGCCGCAGGCCTCCAGGGGCCGCAGCGGGTTGTTGAGCCAGATGTCGCATCCCGGGTACAGCTTCTGCGCCATCGCCATGCCGTAGTCGGGCAGGAAGACGAGACGGTGCCGGACGCGGGGGTCGTCGGCGAACCGGACCAGTTCCTGGACCAGCCGTTTGCCGCCGTCGTCCGCGGGGTGCGCCTTGCCCGCGACGACGATCTGGATCGGCCGCTCCGCGTGCAGCAGCAGGTCCATCAGCCGGTCGCGGTCCCGCAGCATCAGCGTCAGGCGCTTGTACGAGGGGACCCTGCGCGCGAAGCCGATGGTGAGGACGTCCGGGTCCAGGACGCCGTCGATCCAGCCCAACTCGGCCGTGCCCGCGCCGCGTTGGCGCCAGGAGGCGCGCAGCCGCTCCCGTACCTCCACCACCAGCTGTTCGCGCAGTTCGCGGCGCAGCTCCCAGATGTCCTGGTCGGGGATGCCGGCGACGGCGTCCCAGCGGTCGGAGCCGCCGACGCTCAGGGCGTCCTCGGCCCGCCCGGACCCGACCTGGCGGGCGCCGAGCCGCAGGACCTCCGGGGCCACCCAGGTCGGCGCGTGCACACCGTTGGTGACGGAGGTGATCGGCACCTCCTCCGGGTCGAAGCCGGGCCACAGGCCGGAGAACATCTCCCTGCTCACCTGGCCGTGCAGCAGGGACACGCCGTTCGCGCGCTGCGCCAGCCGCAGGCCCATCACGGCCATGTTGAACAGGTTCGGCTCGCCGCCCGGGTAGGTCTCCATGCCCAGCCGCAGGATGCGGTCGACGTCCATGCGCGGGAGCTCGGCCTGGGGGCCGAAGTGGCGGGCGACCAGCTCACGGTCGAAGCGGTCGATGCCCGCCGGGACGGGGGTGTGGGTGGTGAAGACGGTGCCTGCCCGGACGGCTTCGAGGGCGGAGTCGAAGTCCGACCCGGAGTCGGCGAGTTCGGCGATCCGTTCCAGGCCGAGGAAGCCCGCGTGGCCCTCGTTGGTGTGGAAGACCTCGGGCGGGGCGTGGCCGGTCAGCCGGCAGTACGTGCGTACCGCCCGGACACCTCCTATGCCCAGCAGCATCTCCTGGAGCAACCGGTGCTCGCTGCCACCGCCGTAGAGCCGGTCGGTCACCCCGCGTTCGCCGAGGTCGTTCTCCTCGACGTCCGAGTCGAGCATGAGGAGCGGGACCCGGCCGACCCGGGCCAGCCAGACCCGGGCGTGCAGTTGTTTGCCGGCGGGGAGGGCGAGCGAGATCCGCGCGGGGGTGCCGTCGTCCTCCTTCAGCAGGGTCACCGGCAGTTCGTTGGGGTCGAGGACCGGATAGTGCTCCTGCTGCCAGCCGTCCCGGGAGAGCGTCTGGCGGAAGTAGCCGTGCCGGTAGAGCAGCCCCACGCCGATCAGCGGGACGCCCAGGTCGCTGGCCGCCTTCAGATGGTCGCCGGCCAGGATGCCGAGACCGCCGGAGTACTGGGGCAGCGCGGCCGTGACGCCGAACTCGGGTGAGAAGTAGGCGACGGCGGCGGGCAGCCCGGCGGTGGGGGGCTGCGCCTGGTACCAGCGGTCGCCGGTCATGTAGTCGTGCAGGTCGTCGGCGGCGGCACTCAGCCTGCGCAGGAAACGGCGGTCCCCGGCGAGCTCGATGAGACGTGCCGGGCGCACGCCGCCTAGGAGTCGCACCGGATCGCCGTCGGAGACGGCCCAGCGCTCGGGGTCGACGGACTGGAAGAGGTCGCGGGTCTCCGCGTGCCAGGACCAGCGCAGGTTGCGGGCCAGATCGCTGAGTGGCCGCAGGGGTTCGGGGAGGAGGGGTCGGACGGTGAATCGACGGATCGCCTTCACATTCCACCTCGGCGTGCGTGAGGAAGAGACGCACGGCGGTGTGCGTCCACGTCGTCTACGAAGGTACCGGCGCCGACACGGGCCTCGCTGGGGGCTGGCCGCCCGCGGACCCTCGCTTTTCGGCCCGACCCGCGACAACGGGCCGAAACCCTGTTTCGTCCCGGTAGGCCACCTTGTGGCCCTTCGCCCCGCACGAGAGGCTGCCCAGTGGCGTACCCGGCGAAGTCGGATCGGTCGGCGGAGCCGTCGTGCGCCGAGTCGAGGAGGGGAACTCGAACCATGGCACGGACGCGAAGGCGGCGTCTGCGCCGGGTGGGGGGCCTGACCGCGGTCGTCACGACCGTGGTCCTTTCGGCCGTCGCCCCGCCCGCGCACGCCGCACCGGAGGGGAAGATACTCGGCGCCGGTCTGCCCGGTTCCGTCGGCGGAAGTTATCTGGTCACGCTGAAGGGGGACACGGACGCGGCGTCGAAGGCCGGGCGCGGTCTCGCCGGTTCGTACGGGGCGACCGTCAGCCGGACCTACGGCACGGTCCTCAACGGGTTCGCCGTCGAGGCCGACGAGAGACAGGCCCGGCGCCTCGCGGCCGATCCGCGGGTGGCCTCGGTGGTCCAGGACACGCGGGTGACCCTGGATGCGGCCGGGGTCGCGAAGAATCCGCCGTCCTGGGGCCTGGACCGCGTCGACCAGCCGGGCCGGACGCTGGACAACAGCTACAACTGGCCGAAGTCGGCGGGTGCCGGGGTCACGGTGTACGTGATCGACACCGGCATCCGGATCACGCACAGCGACTTCGGCGGCCGGGCGAGCCACGGCTGGGACTTCGTCGGAGGTGACCGGGTCGCCGCCGACGGCAACGGCCACGGCACGCATGTCGCCGGCACCGTCGCGGGCACGCGTCTCGGCGTCGCCAAGAAGGCCAGGGTCGTCGCGGTACGGGTGCTCGACAACGCCGGTGCGGGCACGACCGCGCAGGCCATCGCGGGCGTCGACTGGGTCACCCGGCACGCGCACCGGCCCGCGGTCGCCAATCTCAGCCTGGGCGGCGGCTACAACGCGGCGCTGGACGCGGCCGTCCGCGCCTCCATCCGGTCCGGTGTCACCTACACCGTCGCCGCGGGCAACGTGGGACAGCCGGCCGCCCTGTACTCCCCGGCCGGCGTGCGGGAGGCCATCACCGTCGGCGCCACCGACCGGGGGGACGCCAGGGCGGGCTTCTCCAACTACGGTTCGGCTCTGGACCTGTTCGCGCCGGGAGTGTCGATCACCTCCGCCTCGGCCACGAGCGACACCGGCCGGGTGACCCGCTCCGGTACGTCGATGGCGGCGCCGCACGCGGCGGGGGCGGCCGCGCTCCATCTCGCCGACCACCCGAAGGCCACGCCCGCTCAGGTGGCGCGGGCACTGGTCGAGGGGGCGGCGAACGGCAAGGTTTCCGGCCGGGGGACCGGTTCGCCGAACAAAATCCTCCAGGTTCCACCGTTCACCTGACGGGGCGCCGAGGCCGGCTCCGTTCCCCTCGAACGGGGCCGGTCTTGTGCGTTGACAAACGCGCGGGGAGTTAACAACGTGCCGGATTGCTCACCCGCATAGGGTGGAAGGCTCCTCCGGTACTCCCCCGCAGGACCCCCTCCCCACCACATCCATCCGCCTACCCCCCGTTGATGCGGACAGGAGCGGTCATGCCAGCAAGGCACCACCCGTCATCACCCCCGACGCCTCGCACCAAGAACGACAAGAGCGGCAAGAGCGGCAAGAGCACCGACGGCGCGGGCAACGCCGGGAAGGACACCGCCGTCCCGGCGCTCACGCCCGCACCCGGCCCGCCGGCCCCGGAGCGACCCTCCTCGGGCGGCGACACCACCGCCGTCGGGCGCATACCCGTCCTGGACGTCCGCCCGTTCGTCCAGCGGGGTCGCCGGCCCGCCAAGGCGGTCACGGGTGAGACGTTCGAGATCTCGGCGACCGTGTTCCGGGAAGGCCACGACGCCGTAGCCGCCAACGTCGTGCTGCGGGATCCGGACGGCAACCCGGGCCCCTGGACGCCGATGCGTGAACTCGCCCCGGGCACCGACCGCTGGGGCGCGGACGTCACGCCGGACGCGACGGGCCGCTGGACGTACAGCGTGGAGGCCTGGAGCGACCCGGTCGCCACCTGGCGGCACCACGCCCGCATCAAGATCCCCGCGGGGATGGACACCGAGCTGGTCCTCGAAGAGGGCGCGCGGCTGTACGAACGGGCGGCCGGCGCAGTGCCGGAGGCCCCTGACCGCACCGTGGTGCTGGCGGCGGCCGAGGCACTGCGCGACGAGACCCGCCCGGCCGTCTCCCGGCTGGCGGCGGCGCTGACGCCGCAGGTCGACGCCGTGCTCGGCCGGTATCCGCTGCGGGAACTGGTCACGGCGTCCGAGCCGTTGCCGCTGCTGGTCGAGCGCGAACGCGCCCTGTACGGCGCCTGGTACGAGTTCTTCCCGCGCTCGGAGGGGACCGCCGAGCGCCCGCACGGCACCTTCCGCACCGCCGCGCGCAGGCTCCCCGCCATCGCCGCGATGGGCTTCGACGTCGTCTACCTCCCGCCGATCCACCCCATCGGCACGACCTTCCGCAAGGGCCGCAACAACACGCTCGACCCCGGCCCGGACGACGTCGGCGTGCCCTGGGCGATCGGCTCGCCTGAGGGCGGTCACGACGCCGTCCACCCGGAGCTGGGCACGCCGGAGGACTTCGCCCGGTTCGTGGAGCGGGCCGGTGAGCTGGGCCTGGAGATCGCCCTCGACTTCGCCCTCCAGTGCTCCCCCGACCACCCCTGGGTGCACAAGCACCCCGAGTGGTTCCACCACCGCCCGGACGGCACCATCGCCTACGCCGAGAACCCGCCGAAGAAGTACCAGGACATCTACCCGATCGCCTTCGACGCCGACCTGGACGGTCTGGTCGCCGAGACGGTGCGGGTCCTGCGGCACTGGATGTCGTACGGGGTGCGGATCTTCCGGGTCGACAACCCGCACACCAAGCCGGTCGTGTTCTGGGAGCGGGTCATCGCGGACATCAACCGCACCGACCCCGACGTGATCTTCCTCGCCGAGGCCTTCACCCGCCCCGCGATGATGCACACCCTCGGCCAGATCGGCTTCCAGCAGTCGTACACCTACTTCACCTGGCGCAACACCAAGCAGGAACTGACGGAGTACCTCACCGAACTCTCGGGGGACGCCGCCTCCTACATGCGGCCCAACTTCTTCGCCAACACCCCCGACATCCTGCCCGCCTACCTTCAGCACGGCGGCCGCCCCGCCTTCGAGATCCGCGCCGTCCTCGCCGCCACCCTCTCACCGACCTGGGGCGTCTACAGCGGCTACGAACTCTGCGAGAGCACTCCTCTGCGCGAGGGCGGCGAGGAGTACCTCGACTCGGAGAAATACCAGCTCAAACCCCGTGACTGGGCAGCCGCCGAACAGGCGGGCACCAGCCTCGCCCCGCTGCTCACCCGGCTCAACGAGATCCGGCGGGCGAACCCGGCCCTGCACCAACTCCGCGATCTCCACTTCCATCCGACCGACAAGGAAGCGGTGATCGCCTACTCGAAGAGGAACTCGAAGAAGAGCGGTTCGAACACGGTTCTGGTGGTCGTCAACCTCGACCCCCACCACACCCAGGAGGCGACGGTCTCGTTGGACATGCCGCAACTCGGCCTGGACTGGCACGAGTCGGTGGCGGTGCGCGACGAGCTCACCGGCGAGACCTACCACTGGGGCAGGGCCAACTACGTGCGCCTCGAACCGGGCACCCGGCCCGCGCACGTACTCACCGTCCTGCGACCGTCCAACCCGCAGATCGGAGGGTCACCCACACCATGATCGTCAACGAGCCCGTTCCGGACACCTTCGAGGACACTCCCGCCAAGGACCGCGACCCCGAGTGGTTCAAACGCGCCGTGTTCTACGAGGTCCTCGTCCGCTCCTTCCAGGACAGCAACGGCGACGGCGTCGGCGACCTCAAAGGCATCACCGCCAAACTCGACTACCTGCAATGGCTGGGAGTCGACTGCCTCTGGCTGCCGCCCTTCTTCAAATCGCCCCTGCGCGACGGCGGATACGACGTGTCCGACTACACCGCCGTCCTCCCCGAGTTCGGCGACCTCGCCGACTTCGTCGAATTCGTCGACGCCGCCCACCAACGCGGCATGCGCGTCATCATCGACTTCGTGATGAACCACACCAGCGACCAGCACCCGTGGTTCCAGGAATCGAGGAAAGACCCCGAAGGCCCCTACGGCGACTACTACATGTGGGCCGACGACGACAAACAGTACGGCGACGCCCGCATCATCTTCGTCGACACCGAAGTCTCCAACTGGACCTTCGACCCCGTCCGCAAGCAGTACTTCTTCCACCGCTTCTTCTCCCACCAGCCGGACCTCAACTACGAGAACCCGGCCGTGCAGGAGGAGATGATCTCCGCGCTGCGGTTCTGGCTGGACCTGGGCATCGACGGCTTCCGCCTCGACGCCGTGCCCTACCTGTACGCCGAGGAGGGCACGAACTGCGAGAACCTGCCGGCCACGCACGAGTTCCTCAAACGGGTCCGCAAGGAGATCGACGCCCACTACCCGGACACGGTGATCCTCGCCGAGGCCAACCAGTGGCCCGAGGACGTCGTCGACTACTTCGGCGACTACGCCTCCGGCGGCGACGAATGCCACATGGCGTTCCACTTCCCCGTCATGCCCCGCATCTTCATGGCCGTCCGCAGGGAATCCCGCTACCCGGTCTCGGAAATCCTCGCCAAGACCCCCGCGATCCCCTCCCGCTGCCAGTGGGGCATCTTCCTGCGCAACCACGACGAGCTCACCCTCGAAATGGTCACCGACGAGGAACGCGACTACATGTACGCGGAATACGCCAAAGACCCGCGTATGCGCGCCAACATCGGCATCCGCCGCCGGCTCGCACCCCTCCTCGACAACGACCGCAACCAGATCGAACTCTTCACCGCCCTGCTGCTCTCCCTGCCCGGCTCGCCGATCCTCTACTACGGCGACGAGATCGGCATGGGCGACAACATCTGGCTCGGCGACCGCGACGCCGTCCGCACCCCCATGCAGTGGACACCCGATCGCAACGCAGGTTTTTCGTCCTGTGACCCCGGAAGGCTCGTTCTGCCGACCATCATGGATCCCGTCTACGGGTACCAGGTCACCAACGTCGAGGCGTCGATGTCGTCGCCCTCCTCGCTGCTGCACTGGACCCGGCGCATGATCGAGATCCGCAAGCAGAACCCCGCCTTCGGCCTCGGGACCTACACCGAACTCCAGTCCTCCAACCCGGCCGTCCTCGCCTTCCTGCGCGAGGCCCCCCTGACCAAGGAGGGAGAGGACGACCTGGTGCTGTGCGTGCACAACTTCTCGCGGTTCGCGCAGCCCACGGAACTGGACCTGAGCCGGTTCAAGGGGCGGTACCCGGTGGAGCTGTTCGGCGGGGTGCGTTTCCCGGCGGTCGGTGACCTGCCGTACCTGCTCACCATGGCGGGCCACGGCTTCTACTGGTTCAGGCTGCGCAGGGACGCGGCCTAGAGGCCGTTTCCGCGGCCTCGAACCCCGGGCGGGGCGGTTTCCCCCGCCCCGCCCGGGGCACGCATCAGTAACGCCCCGACCCCGACACCCGGGGAAAGGAATGTGACACCTATGGCGGCGACTGTCACACTTTCCGGTCGGACCGACCCCGGCCTCCTCGCTTCGCTGGACCCCTTGCTGCGGGAGTGGCTGCCCCGGCAGCGCTGGTTCGCCGGCAAGGGCCGTCCGGTCACCGGGTTCTCGCTGGTGGCGGCCACCGAGCTGCTGCCGGCCCACACCAGACTCGGGCTGTACCACCTGCTGGTACGCGCCCATCAGCCGGCGGTGCCCGGCGACTGCTACCAGCTCCTGATCGGCGCACGCGAGGCCCTGCCGCCCCGGCTGGCGCCCTCGCTGATCGGCCATGTGACCCAGGGTCCGCTGGCCGGGCGGACCGTGTTCGACGCCCTGTACGACACCCGGCCCGCCGAGGTACTGCTGGAGGCGCTGCGCACCGGGGCCCGGATCGGCGGGCTGCGCTGCGAGCGGGATCCCGGGCAGGAGATCCGGTCCGGGCTGGTCCCGCGCCGGCTGACCGGCGAGCAGTCGAACTCGTCCGTCATCTATGGAGATACGTTCATTCTGAAGCTGTTGCGCCGGGTCGTGCCGGGCGTCAACCCCGACCTGGAGCTGCCGCTGGCGCTGGCCCGCGAGGGCTGCCCCCGGGTGCCCGCGCCGACCGCGTGGATGTACGGGGACCCGGGTGAGGGCGAGGGCGATCCGTACGTCCTGGCCGTGCTCCAGCCGTATGTGCAGGGTGCGGCGGACGGCTGGGAGCTGGCGCTGCGGGAACTGGCCAAGGGCGAGGACTTCGCCACGGAGGCGCGGGCGCTGGGGCGGGCCACCGCCGAGGTGCACGGGGCGCTGGCGCGGGCGCTGCCCACGGCGACCCTGGGGCAGGCGCAGATACGGCCGATGGTGGACGGCATGACCGGGCGGCTCGACGCCGCCGCGCAGGCGGTGCCCGCGCTGCGCCCGTACGCGCCGGCCCTGCGCACCGCCTTCACCGCGCTGGCCGACCTCGCGGCCGAGGGTCACACCTGGACCGCCCAGCGCGTCCACGGCGATCTGCACCTCGGGCAGTGTCTGCGCTCGCCCTGCGGGCAGTGGTCGCTGATCGACTTCGAGGGGGAGCCCGCCAGGCCGCTGGCCGAGCGGCGGATGCCCCAGCCGCCCGTGCGGGACGTGGCGGGCATGCTGCGCTCCTTCGACTACGCGGCCCACTCGGCGGATCCGCCCGCCCCGGCCTGGGCACACGCCTGCCGGGCGGCCTACTGTTCCGGGTACGCCGAGGTGGCGGGCGTCGATCCGCGCACCGACCCCGTGCTGCTGCGGGCCCACGAGACGGACAAGGCGGTCTACGAGGTGGTCTACGAGGCACGGCATCGCCCCGACTGGCTCCCCGTACCCCTTTCCGCGATACACCGCCTCGCCGCACCCGACCTGCCTTGAGGAGGCTCCGTACGTGACTCCCCCGAAGAAGAAGGCCACCGCGAAGAAAGCGGTGACCAAGAAGGCGGCGGCCGACAAGGCGGCGAGGAAGAAGACGACGGACAAGAAGACGGCGGCCGGGAAGGCGACGCGCAAGAAGGCCACGGCCGAGGAGACGTCGGCAGCGGCGGCGACGGAGCCGGCGGCCGCAGCGACAAGGGCAGAGCCGGCGGCCGAAGCGGCAGCGGCAGCCGAGGAGGTCGCCGCGAAGGCACCGGTGAAGCTCCCCGTGGACGCCTCCCCCGATGCTGCAGAGCCGGCAGCGGCAGCCGAGGAGGTCGCCGCGAAGGCACCGGTGAGGCTGCCCGTGGACGCCTCCCCCGATGCCGGCGCCGGCCCCTCCCCGACCGTCGTCGTGGAGCCCGCCGTCGACCCCGCCATCGGCCCCGCAGACCGTGAACGCCTGCTGCACGGCACCCATCACGACCCGCACTCCGTGCTGGGCGCGCATCCGGTGCCCGGCGGGATCGTCTTCCGGGCGCTGCGCCCCTACGCGCGGTCCGTCACGGTGCTGTCGGGCGACCTGCGCGCCGAACTACACGACGACGGCGACGGCTTCTTCTCCGGCCTGCTGCCTCTGACCGAGGCCCCGGTCCACCGGCTCCTGGTGACCTACGAGAGCACCACCGTGGAGACCGAGGACGCCTACCGTTTCCTGCCCACACTGGGCGACCTCGACCTGCACCTGATCGGCGAGGGCCGGCACGAGCAGTTGTGGACGGCGCTGGGCGCGCGTCCGACGACCCACCAGGGTGTGAGCGGCACCGCCTTCTCCGTGTGGGCGCCGAACGCGCGCGGGGTGCGGCTGGCCGGCACCTTCAACTTCTGGGACGGCACGGGGTACCCGATGCGGTCGCTGGGCTCGTCCGGGGTCTGGGAGCTGTTCGTGCCCGGGATCGGCGAGGGCGAGCTGTACAAGTTCGACATCACCCGCCCCGACGGCTCCCACACCCTGCGGGCCGACCCGATGGCGCGGCGCACCGAGGTGCCGCCGGCGACCTCGTCGGTCGTGCACGCCTCGCACTACGAGTGGGGCGACGAGGAGTGGCTGGCCCGGCGGGCCGGGATACCCGTGCACGAGGCCCCGTTCTCCGTCTACGAGCTCCATCTGGCCTCCTGGCGACCGGGGCTCACGTACCGGCAACTGGCCGACCAGCTGCCCGCGTACGTCCGGGACCTCGGCTTCACGCATGTCGAGCTGATGCCGGTCGCCGAGCATCCCTTCGGCGGTTCGTGGGGCTACCAGGTCACCGGTTTCTACGCGCCCACCGCCCGGCTCGGCACCCCCGACGACTTCAGGTACCTGGTGGACGCGCTGCACCGGGCCGGCATCGGTGTCCTGATGGACTGGGTGCCTGCGCACTTCCCGCGCGACGAGTGGGCCCTCGCGGAGTTCGACGGGCGTCCGCTCTACGAGCACGAGGACCCGCTGCGCGCCGCGCATCCCGACTGGGGGACGCTGGAGTTCGACTTCGGGCGGCGCGAGGTGCGCAACTTCCTGGTGGCCAACGCGGTCTACTGGTGCGAGGAGTTCCACATCGACGGGCTGCGCGTGGACGCCGTCGCCTCGATGCTGTATCTCGACTACTCGCGCGAGCCGGGTCAGTGGACCCCGAACGAGCACGGGGGCCGGGAGAACCTGGACGCGGTGGCGTTCCTCCAGGAGATGAACGCGACGGTGTACCGCCGCAGCCCCGGGGTCGTCACGATCGCGGAGGAGTCCACGGCCTGGGACGGTGTCACGCGGGCCACGCACCACGCGGGTCCGAGCGGCTTCGGCGGTCTGGGATTCGGGCTGAAGTGGAACATGGGCTGGATGCACGACTCGCTGGAGTACATGAGCCACGAGCCGGTGCACCGCAGGTACCACCACCACGAGATGACCTTCTCGATGGTGTACGCCTACAGCGAGAACTACGTGCTGCCCCTCTCCCACGACGAGGTGGTGCACGGGAAGCGCTCGCTGGTGTCGAAGATGCCCGGTGACTGGTGGCAGCAGCGCGCCGCGCTGCGGGCGTACCTGGCGTTCATGTGGGCCCACCCGGGCAAGCAACTCCTCTTCATGGGACAGGAGTTCGCCCAGGGCGCGGAGTGGTCCGAGGCCCACGGCCCCGACTGGTGGCTGCTGGATCCGGCGTACGGCGCCGAGGCCGACCACCGGGGTGTCAGGGACCTGGTCCGCGACCTGAACGGCGTCTACCGCGCGGTGCCGGCCCTCTGGCAGCAGGACACCGACCCCGCCGGTTTCCAGTGGGTGGTCGGGGACGCGGCCGAGGACAACGTCTTCGCCTTCCTGCGGTACGACGCCGAGGGCTCCCCGCTGCTGTCCGTCTCCAACTTCTCCCCGGTCGTCCGCCACGACTACCGGCTCGGCGCACCCGACGACGTCCCGGCCTGGCACGAGGTCCTCAACACCGACGCGGTCGGCTACGGCGGCAGCGGTGTCGCCCATCCCGACCCCGTCAAGCCGGAGCCGCAGGGGCATCACGGCCGGCCGGCGAGCGTCCGGCTGACGCTGCCGCCGCTGGCGACGGTGTGGCTGCGGCCCGCCTGAGCCCTGCCCCGGGGTGACGACCCGGGGGCGACGAGCCGGGGTGAATCCGTCGGCCGGCTGCCGGGCGGTGCGTCGGTGTGCGGGCGGGGGTCCCCGCCCGCACGCGCTCACCGCACCGCCCGCACGCGCTCACCGCACCGCCCGTACACGCTCACCGCCACCGGCCGCGCACCGAAGTGATCGCGGCGCGACCGTCCGCCGTGCCGGTCCCGCGTTACGCCGGAGGTTCCCCGAGGGCCGCTGCCAGCGCCTTCGGGAGGGTCCTGCTGTGCAGCACCCCCAGCCGCTGCGTCGCCCGGGTCAGCGCCACGTACAGGTCGCTGGTGCCGTACCGGGAAGGCTCCACCACCAGCACGGAGTCGAACTCCAGGCCCTTGGACTGGCGCGGGTCGAGCAGAACGACGCTCCGGGTCAGGTCGGGCTCGGCGCCCGCGGTCACCCCTTCCAGCCGGGCCGCCAGCTTCCGGTGCAGGTCGCGCGGGGCGATGACGGCGAGCCGGCCCTCGGCGGGAGTGAGTTCGCCGACCGCCTTGGCGACCGCGCCGGGGAGGTCGTCGGTGGCGCGCGCCCACGGCCGTACACCGGTCGACCGCACCGAACTGGGCGGCTCGAAGCCGGGGTGCTCCGCGCGGACCACCGCCGCGGCCACGTCCATGATCTCTGCCGGGGTGCGGTAGTTGACGCCGAGCCGGGTGTGCTCCCAGCGGTCCTCGACATACGGCTGGAGGATCTCGGACCAGGAACCGACACCGGCCGCCTCGGCGGTCTGCGCCGGGTCGCCGACCAGGGTCATCGAGCGGGTGGGGCTGCGTCGCATCAGCAGCCGCCAGGCCATCGGCGACAACTCCTGCGCCTCGTCGACGATGATGTGCCCGAACGCCCAGGTGCGGTCGGCGGCGGCGCGTTCGGCGGCGCTGCGGTGGTCGTCCTCCTCGTGGCGTTCGGCGAAGCGTTCGGCGTCGATGATGTCGTGCGCGGACAGGACCTCGGAGTCCTCCTCGTCCTTGTCCTCGAACTCGTAGGTGCGGGAGGCGTACGAGACGTCCAGGACGCCCTGCGCGTAGGCGACCTGGGTCTCCCGCTCGCGGTCCGCGCGGGCCCGCGCCACCCGGTCGTCCTCGCCGAGCAGTTCGGCCGCCTCGTCGAGCAACGGTACGTCGGCCACGGTCCAGGCCCGGTTCGCCGGGCGGCGGATGGCGGCCGCGTCGTCGTCGGAGACGTAGCCCACGGGGTCCGCGAGGAAGTCGGCGACCAGGCGCTGCGGGGTCAGCCGCGGCCACAGCTGGTCGATGGCGGCCCAGACCTCGGGGTTGTCGGCGAGCTCGTCGCGGATCTGGGTGATGTCGCTCGGGTCGAGCAGGTTGGAGCCGTCGTAGGGATCCGTGCCGATGCGCTCGGAGACCATGTCGGTGAGCGTGTTGAGGATGTGGCCCTCGAAGATCTCGCGGGCCGCGTTGTGCGGCAGCCGGGCGGCCCGGGTGCGCTCGCGGGCCATGTTCACCAGACCGTCGTCCAGCATCAGGATCTCGCGGTCGTGCCCGATCGCGATCACCGGATCGGGCAGTGCCTGCCAGTCGCGTACGACGTCGGCGAGCACGTCCGCCATGTCGGCGCGGCCCTTCACGGCCGCCGCCGCCCGGGTGTCGGTCGCCGTCGCCTTCACGCCGGGGAAGAGTTCGCCGACCGTCGCCAGCAGCACACCGGTCTCGCCCAGCGAGGGCAGCACCTCGCCGATGTAGCCGAGGAAGGCGGGGTTGGGGCCGACGATCAGGACGGCCCGCTTGGCGAGCAGTTCCCGGTGTTCGTAGAGGAGAAAGGCGGCGCGGTGCAGGGCGACGGCCGTCTTGCCGGTGCCGGGGCCGCCCTCCACCACCAGGACCCCCCGGTGGGGCGCCCGGATGATCTCGTCCTGCTCGGCCTGGATGGTCTGCACGATGTCGCTCATCCGGCCGGTGCGCGCGGAGTCGATCGCGGCGAGCAGCACGGCGTCGCCGGTCGGGTCCTCGTGGCCGGTGCGGGTGGCGTCGCCGATGTCGAGGATCTCGTCGTGCAGGGCGGTGACCCGGCGGCCCTCGGTGGTGAGGTGCCGGCGCCTGCGCAGCCCCATCGGGGTGTGACCGGTGGCCAGGTAGAAGGGGCGGGCGACGTCGGCGCGCCAGTCGATGAGGACCGGGGTGCGCTCGGTGTCCTCGGCACGCAGGCCGATGCGTCCGATGTGGTGGTTGGTGCCGGAGGTGAGGTCGATGCGGCCGAAGCAGAGGGAGCCGTCCACCGCGTTCAGCGCGGCGAGCAGTCCGGAGCGCTCGGCGACGAGGATGTCCCGCTCGAGCCGGGCCTGCATGGGTGTGTTGCCCTGGGCCAGCGCGTCGGTGACGGCGCCCTCGGTGTCGCCGCGCAGCGCGTCCACGCGCGCGTACAGGTCGTCGATGAATTCCTGCTCGCAGCGCAATTCACTGTCCGGAAAGTCGGCGTTTGACAATTCCACTCCCGCCCGCATATACTGTGCTCACTGAGCTTCTTTGCGACTTCATTCACGTCAAGTCGCGAACCATCGAATATACGCAGAGAAATCCCCCGAGCGCAATTGCTCGGGGGATTTCTCTGTGCTGCGGAGCCTCCCGCCCGGTCAGTTCACCGCGCGCTCACAGGACCTCGTCCAGCTCCGCCAGCAGCCGGCGCTTGGGCCGGGCGCCCACCATCGACTTCACGGGCTCACCGGCCCGGAACACCATGAAGGTCGGCATCGACAGCACCCGGTACGCGTGGGTGGTCTCCGGGTTGGTGTCCACGTCCAACTGCACCACCTTCAGCCGCTCGCCCTCCTCCGCGGCGAGCGCGGTGAGCACCGGCCCCATCTGCCGGCACGGCGGACACCAGTCGGCGGTGAACTCCACCAGCACCGGCAGGTCCGCCCCCAGCACCTCCGCCCCGAAATCCGCGTCCGTCACCTCGGCCACCCCGTCCGCCTTGATCACCGTTCCCGCCCTCCCAGTTCGCACTCGGGCTCCGGACCCCCCGGAACCCCCGCCTCGGCGGCCAGCTCGTCGCGCGCCAGCTCGGCCCGCACGAGCTGCCCGGCGACCGTCTCCCGCACCGCCCGCAGCTCCCCGATGAGCGCGTCGAGCTCGTCGAGCTTGCGCCGGTAGACCGCGAGCGACGCCGGGCACGAGTCGCCCTCCGGGTGCCCGGCCCGCAGGCACTCCACGAAGGGCCGGGTCTCCTCCAGGTCGAACCCGAAGTCCTGGAGCGTCCTGATCTGCCGCAACAGCCGCAGATCACCCTCGTCGTACGTCCGGTACCCGTTGTCGCCGCGCCGCGCGGGCAGCAGCCCGCGCGACTCGTAGTACCGCAGCGTCCGGGTGGTGGTCCCGGCCCGTGCGGCCAGCTCGCCGATGCGCATGCCTACGAACGTAAGGCTTGACGCCCACGTCAAGGCAAGAGCGGTTTCCGCTCGACCGGCGAGGTGAGCACGATCGACGTCGTCGTGCGCCCGAGGGCGGAGACGGCCTCGAGAACGCCCTCCAGGTGGACGGTGTCGCGGACGGCGACCTTGAGGATCCAGCAGTCCTCCCCCACCACGTGGTGGACCTCGGTGATCTCGGGGCGCTCGATCAGCTCGAGGGTCCTGGGGTGCTTCAGGGTGTAGCCGCCGTGCGGGTCGACCCGGACGAACGCCTGGATGCCGTAGCCGAGCCGGGCGGGGCTGACGTGTGCGCCGTAACCGCTGATGACGCCCGCGGCCTCCAGCCGCCGCACCCGTTCCGTCACCGCCGCCGGACTCAGCCGCACCCGGCGGCCCAGCTCGCTGAGCTTGATCCGGCCGTCGGTCTGGAGCAGTTCCAGGATCCGCCGGTCCAGCGCGTCGAAGGCCACCGATGTTCCGTCGGCGGCGGCCCGTGAATGCCGAGGTTCTTTCGGTGCGACGACCGGAACTCCCATGGTTACCCCTTCAGGACGGGCGTGTACGCCAGGAGAATCATGGTCATGGAAATGACGCAGGAGGTAAAGGCCCGGGAGGTGGCGGCCACAGGGGCGGCGGCCGGAATAGCAGCGGCCGAGGACGTGGCGGCCCGGCAGGGAAATGCCCGTGAGGTATTGGTCATCGGCGGAAACCGCTATTTCGGAAAGCGACTGATCGCGCGCCTGCTGGCCGCCGGGGACCGGGTGACGGTACTGAATCGCGGTTCGTCCGCGCCGCCTCCGGGCGCTACCCACCTGATCGCCGACCGCGACGACGAGAACGCGCTGGACTCGGCGCTCGGTCCACGCACCTTCGACGTCGTCGTCGACCAGGTCTGCTACACCCCGCGGCAGGCGGCGATCGCCCGCCGGGTCTTCGCCGGCCGCACCCGGCGCCATGTGCTGACGTCGACGGTCGAGGTGTACGAGTACGAGGACTCCGTCGCCTTCGTGCGGGAGCAGGACGTCGATCCGCTGGGCGTCCGGGTCGACCTCGAACTCCCCTGGGACAAAACGGAGTTCCTCGACTCCCACTACGGCGAGGGCAAGCGGCAGGCGGAGGCGGTGTTCGCGGCGGAGCCGGCGTTCCCCCATGTGGCCGTCCGCGTCGCCCATGTGCTGGGCGGGGACGACGACTTCACGGGACGGCTGGAGCACTACGCCTCCCGCATCCGCGCGGGTGAGCCGATCGCCGTGCCGCCGGTGAACCGTCCGGCGACGTACATCCATGTCGAGGAGATCGCCGACTTCCTGTTCTGGACGGTGGGCCAGGACTTCACCGGCCCGGTCAACGCGGCCTCGCACGGGACGCTGACCACGCACGACCTGTGCGAGGCGGTGTCCGAGCACGTCCCCGCCGGCCGGGCGGTGTTCCGGGAGGTCGAGGTCGGTGAGGTGTCCCCGCTCTCCTTCCGCCGCTTCTACGGCATGGACAACACCCGCGCCACCCGGCTCGGGTTCACCTTCGGCAACGTACGGCAATGGCTGCGGCGCGCGGCCGACGAGACCCTGGGGAAGGTGGACTGACGTGCGTCCCCGCACCCTGGGCGGCGTCTCCCGCAGCTCCCTCGACGGGCCCGCCGAGCGGCCCGCCGACGCCCTCGGCGCCTTCCACGAGCCGGCCCTCGAGCTGGGTGTCAGCCCCCGGCAGCTCTGCCCCGCCTGGCTCCTGACCCGCTCCCCCACGGTGATCCCCGTCCCGGGCGCGAGCCGCCCCCGGTCGATACGCGACTCGGCGGCGGCAGCCGGCCTGACCCTGACCGAGGACCGGCCGACCCGCCTGGACGAGTCGGTGCGACGCCAACGCCAACGGCAACGCCCCGCGTAGCGGGGCGTTGCCGGGGGAGGGCCTGCAGGGAGGCCCGGGGAGGGGAGACCGGGCGGCCGGGCCACGGGGGAGTGCTCGGCCGCCCGGAGAGGGTGGGGTGGTGGCCCGGGTGTCCGGCTCCGGTTCAGGCGGAGCCGGACACCCGGAGTCGGGAGGCCTAGGCCTTGGCGAGTTCCTTCTCGCCGCCCTCGCGCTGCTCGGGCACGTCCACCGGGGCGGTCGCGACGCCGTCCCCGTCGCCGTCCCCGTCGTCGAGCAGGGTCTTCTCGTCGAAGGGCAGTCCGCCGGCGAGCACCACCTGGACGCGCTCCTTGTCGATCTCCTTCGTCCAGGTACCGATCAGGACGGTGGCGACGGCGTTGCCCGCGAAGTTGGTGAGGGCGCGGGCCTCGCTCATGAAGCGGTCGATGCCGACGATGAGGCCGATGCCGTCCACCAGGGCGGGCTTGTGCGACTGGAGACCGCCGGCCAGCGTCGCCATGCCGGCGCCGGTGACACCGGCCGCGCCCTTGGAGGCGACGAACAGGAAGAGCAGCAGCGGGATCTGCTCACCGAGCGACATCGGCGTGCCCATGGCATCGGCGATGAACAGGGACGCCATGGTCATGTAGATCATGGTGCCGTCGAGGTTGAAGGAGTAGCCGGTCGGGACGGTGATGCCGACGACGGGCTTGCTGACACCCAGGTGCTCCATCTTCGCGATGAGCCGCGGCAGCGCGGACTCGGACGAGGAGGTGGACAGGATCAGCAGGAACTCCCGGGCCAGGTACTTGAACAGGGCGAGGATGTTCAGACCCGAGACGATCTTCAGCAGCGCGCCGAGCACGATGAAGACGAAGAGGAAACAGGTGGCGTAGAAGCCGAGCATCAGCACGGCGAGGCTCTTGAGCGCGTCCACGCCCGACGAGCCGACGACCGCGGCCATGGCGCCGAAGGCACCGACCGGAGCGGCCCACATCACCATCGCCAGGACGCGGAAGACCAGGCGCTGGATGTGCTCGACACCGCGCAGCACCGGCTGGCCGGCCTTGCCCATGGCCTGGAGCGCGAAGCCGCAGAGCAGGGCGATGAGGAGGGTCTGGAGGACCTCGCCCTCGGTGAAGGCGGAGACGATCGTGGTGGGGATGATGCCGAGCAGGAACTCGGTGGTGTCCTTGGCCTCCGGCGAGACCTGCGCCTGCCCGGTCTCCTTCACGGCGTCCGTGATGGCGAGGCCCGTGCCCGGCTCCAGGATGTTGCCGACGACGAGGCCGATACCGAGGGCGACCAGCGACATGACCATGAAGTAGCCGAGGGCGATTCCGCCGACGGCGCCGACCTTGGCGGCCTTCCGTACGGACCCGATGCCCAGCACGATCGTGCAGAAGATGATCGGCGAGATCATCATCTTGATCAGGTTCACGAAGCCGGTCCCGATGGGCTTCAGCTCCACGGCGAAGTCGGGGGCCGCGAGACCCACGGCGATGCCGATGGCGACCGCGACGATCACCGCGATGTACAGGTAGTGGGTGCGGTCCCGCTTGACCGCGGGTGCGGCAGGTGCCGTATCGGGGGTGCTGCTGGCGGCCACGGCTGCCCTCCTTGACGTCTTCGTCGGCATCACCGGCGTGCGGCTCACGTCCGGGGTTTATGGGGGATTGCCGTGACTATCTCCCGCCCTGTGAGGGCGGTCACCCTTCCGTTCATTTAGTTCACACTTAACGCCGGGGGCACACTGACGACATGCGCATCCCCCCTCTGCCGAGACCCCGCAGCCTGGCCGGCCAGCTCTTCGCCATGCAGGCGGTGCTGATAGCGGTGCTCGTCGCGGGATACGCGCTGTTCACCTACGTCAGCGACCGCAACCAGGCCGAGGAGGCGGCGGGCCGCCAGGCCACGGCCGTGGCCCGCTCGGTCGCCGACTCACCCTCCGTACGGGCGGCGATCCGGACCGCGAAGCCCACCGCAGAGCTCCAGCCCTACGCCCTGCGGGTCATGAGGGACACCGAGGTCGACTTCGTCACGATCATGAACCCGGAGGGCATCCGCTGGACCCACCCGGACAGGACCCAGATCGGCCAGCGCTTCCGCGGCAACACGGCGAAGGCCCTCGAGGGCGACACCTTCACCGAGACCTACACCGGCACCCTCGGCGCGTCCGTGCGCGCGGTCACCCCGATCGAGGACGACGGCACGATCGTCGGCCTGGTCAGCGCGGGGATCAAGGTCGAGTCGATCAGCAAGCGGGTGCAGGACCAGGTGACGGCCCTGTTCGCGGTGGCCGGCGGCGCCCTCGCCCTCGGCGCGATCGGCACGTACGTCATCAACGCGTCCCTGCGCCGCCACACCCATGGCATGAACGCGACCGAGCTGAGCCATATGCACGACTACCACCAGGCCGCACTGCACGCGGTGCGGGAGGGGTTGCTGATGCTGGACGGACAGTACAGGGTGGCGCTGATCAACGACGGGGGCCGGGAGCTGCTGGGCGTCTCGGGAGAGGTGGTGGGCATGTCGGTCGCGGAGCTGGGTCTGCCGGCCCCGCTGACGGGTGCGCTGCTCTCCTCGGAGCCCCGGGTGGACGAGGTGCACCTGACGGCGGACCGGGTGCTCGTGGTGAACACCTCGCCGGTCTCGGGCGGCGAGCGCCGCGGCAGTGTGGTCACCCTGCGCGATGTGACCGAACTCCAGTCCGTGATGGGCGAGTTGGACTCCGAACGCGGCTTCACGCAGGCGCTGCGCTCACAGGCCCACGAGGCGGCGAACCGGCTGCACACCGTGGTGTCACTGATCGAGCTGGGCCGGGCGGAGGAGGCGGTGGACTTCGCCACGGCGGAACTGGAACTGGCCCAGGCGCTGACGGACCAGGTGGTCGCGGCGGTCAGTGAGCCGGTCCTGGCGGCCCTGCTGCTGGGCAAGACGGCCCAGGCGAACGAGCGGGGCGTGGAGCTGGTGGTGTCCCAGGAGAGCGGCCTGGACGACGGCCTGCTGCCGGAGTCGCTCCCCGCCAGGGACCTGGTGACGATCCTGGGCAACCTCATCGACAACGCGGTGGACGCGGCCCAGGGCAGCACCCGGGCGCAGGTGACGGTGACCGCCGCCACGGAGGGTGCCGAGCTGCTGCTGCGGGTGGCGGACACGGGGGCGGGAGTGGATCCCGCGCACGCCACCCTGGTCTTCGAACGCGGCTTCTCGACGAAGCCGGCCGGGCCGGGCGGGCGGGGCCTCGGGCTGGCACTGGTCCGGCAGGCGGTGCAGCGGCACGACGGGACGCTGTCGGTGGCGGAGGCCGCGGGCGGCGGAGCGGAGTTCCTGGTGCGCCTGCCGTTGCCGGCGACGGCTGCCTCCGGTGCCGCAGCGTCCGGCACCACCGGGTCCGGTGCCGCAGCGTCCGGCACCACCGGGTCCGCGTCGGGGTCTGGAGGCGGAAGATGACGAGCGAAGAGCCGATCAGGGTGCTGATCGTGGAGGACGATCCGGTCGCCGCGGACGCCCATGTGATGTACGTGGGCCGGGTGCCGGGGTTCGTCGCGGTGGGCAAGGCGCACACCGGCGCGGAGGCCCGGCGCCTGCTCGACCGCACGCCGGTCGACCTGCTGCTGCTGGACCTGCACCTGCCCGACGCGCACGGGCTCCAACTGGCCCGCTCGCTGCGGGCGGCGGGGTATCACGCGGACGTGATAGCGGTGACGTCGGCGCGGGACCTGACGGTGGTGCGGGAGGGCGTGTCGCTCGGCGTCGTGCAGTACGTACTGAAGCCCTTCACCTTCGCCACGCTTCGGGACCGGCTGGTGCGGTACGCCGAGTTCCGGGGGGCCGCGGGCGAGGCGAGCGGCCAGGACGAGGTCGACCGGGCGCTGGCGACACTGCGCGCGCCGGGACCCGCCGCGCTGCCCAAGGGGCTGAGCGCGCCCACGCTGGAGCGGGTGACGGAAACCGTACGGGAGGCCGAGCAGGGGCTGACCGCGGCGGGGGTCGCCGAGTCGGTGGGCATCTCACGCATCACGGCCCGGCGCTATCTGGAGCATCTGGTGGAGGCGGGAAGAGCCGAGCGGAAACCGCTGTACGGGCAGGTGGGGAGGCCGGAACTGGTCTACCGCTGGGTGCGGACGGCCCGCGGAAAGTGATCTCCCCGCCCCCCTGACCACCCGCGCCCACCATGACCGCCACCCGCTGTCACCTGCCGTCACCTGCCGTCACCGCCCTGACGCGCCGCGACCGCCGTCACTCGCCGCAGGAGCAGGCCGGTTCGGCGAGCCTCGGCGCCAACTCCCGGGCCGGTCGCCGGAACTTCACCCGGCACAACCGACCGAGCGGTCACCGACGCGGATTCCCACAACGGGTGACCATGTCCGAACACCCTGTAGTCACCACACCCCGTGCCCCCCTACCTTGTCCCCCGTGCCCAGACCTCCAGCCCACACCCGTCAGCCGGGTCCCCCCTTCAACGCCCCCGCCGCCCGCAGGCTCCGCGCGGCCCTCGGCATGACCCCGGACCACGTCGCCCACGGACTGCGCGCCTCCTACGCCCTGCCGCACGCCACCTCCGATCTCGTCGTCGCCTGGGAACGCGGGGCACTCACCCCCTCGCATCCCGAACTCACTGCTCTCGCTGGCGTGTTGTGGTGTTCCCCGGGTGAACTGATCGGCAGGCCGCGCACCCTGCGCGAACACCGCGTCGCCCAGGGCTTCGCCCCCGAGGACGTCGCACGGGCCGTGGGGCACGAGTTCCTGGCGTACACGCGGATGGAGGAGAGCGGGCAGTGGCGCGGCACCGACCGGCAGTCCGCGGCCCTCGCCGACCTGCTCGACCTCTCGCTGCCCGACCTGGTCACCGTCACCGGCCTCGAGGCCAAGCTGGCGGACCTGCTGCGCACCGCCGCCCGCACCCGCTGGCAGGCGTACGTCAGACCCGTGGGCAGAATCGTGCCCCTGGACCGGCGCCTCCTGGAGGAGACCCTCCAGGAGCTGCACCAGGACTACCAGGGGCAGACGGCCGCCATGCCGAACCGGGGCGACGGCGGCGCGGCCGGGGAGGCGAGCGACGCCGGGCGGGACTTCCTCGACCGGATCGTCGACGCCTTCTGGACGAGCCTCGAGAACCGGACCGCCTGGGCGGTGTCCGCGAGGCAGCGCCCCGCCGGGGCCCGGCCTGCTAGAAGACCGACTCCGCCTCGACGATCCGGTCCTTGGGGACCGTCTTCAGTTCGGTGACCGCCTCCGCCAAGGGCACCATCACCACGTCCGTCCCGCGCAGCGCGGTCATCTGCCCGAACTGACCCCGGTGCGCCGCCTCCACCGCGTGCCAGCCGAAGCGGGTCGCGAGGACACGGTCGTACGCCGTGGGGACACCGCCACGCTGGACGTGGCCGAGAATCACCGGTCGGGCCTCCTTGCCGAGCCGCTTCTCCAGCTCGTAGGCGAGCGCCGTGCCGATGCCCTGGAAGCGCTCGTGACCGAACTGGTCGATCGCGCCCTTGCTGTAGTCCATGGTGCCGTCGGCCGGGTGCGCGCCTTCCGCGACGCAGATCACCGCGAACTTCTTGCCGCGCGCGAACCGCTCCTCGACCATCTTCACCAGGTCGGCGGGGTCGAAGGGCCGCTCCGGCAGGCAGATCCCGTGCGCGCCCGCGGCCATGCCGGACTCCAGCGCGATCCAGCCCGCGTGCCGGCCCATGACCTCGACCACCATCACCCGCTGGTGGGACTCCGCCGTGGTCTTGAGACGGTCCATCGCCTCCGTCGCGACGCCCACCGCCGTGTCGAAGCCGAACGTGCGGTCCGTCGACGAGATGTCGTTGTCGATCGTCTTCGGCACGCCCACCACCGGCAGGCCGGCGTCCGACAGCATCCGCGCCGCCGTCAGCGTGCCCTCGCCGCCGATCGGGATCAGCGCGTCGATGCCGAAGTCGTGGATCATGTCGGAGGCGCTCTCGCAGGCCTCGCGCAGCCGGTCGCGCTCCAGGCGGGACGAGCCGAGAATGGTGCCGCCGCGGGCCAGGATGCCGCTCACCGCGTTGAGGTCGAGGCCGCGGTAACGGCCGTCCAGCAGACCCGCGTAGCCGTCCTCGAAGCCGATCACCTCGTCGCCGTAGTGGTCGACGGCGCGGTGCACGACCGACCGGATCACTGCGTTCAGGCCGGGACAGTCGCCACCTGCGGTGAGAACTCCGATGCGCATCGTGCTGTGTCTCCTGCTCGCTGTTGGTACCGGTGAGCCAGGTTCGATTGTTTCACGCCGCCGAGCGGGCTGTCTCTTGACGGGCGCCTTAACTACGGCCAGAGGTATTGTCAAGAGGGATCTGCTCACCTAGGTGGGCGATTTTTGTGCCCGTGTCCTCAGGCCCCTGTACAGAGACGGAGAGCTCGCGTGACCCGCAGCGTGTACGTGACCGGAATCGACCGCGGCGACGGCCGTCAGGTCGTCGAGCTGGGAGTCATGGAGCTCCTGACCCGGCAGGTCGACCGGGTGGGCGTGTTCCGTCCCCTCGTCCACGACGGGCCCGACCGGCTCTTCGAGCTGCTGCGTGCGCGCTACCGGCTCGCGCAGGATCCGACCACCGTCTACGGCATGGACTACCACGAGGCGTCCGCCCTCCAGGCGGAACAGGGGACGGACGAACTGGTCTCCACCCTCGTCGAGCGGTTCCACCGCGTCGCCCGCGACTACGACGTCGTCCTCGTCCTGGGAACGGACTACGCCGACACCCAGTTCCCGGACGAACTCGCCCTCAACGCGCGCCTCGCGAACGAGTTCGGCGCGTCCGTGATCCCGGTCGTCGGCGGCCGCAAGCAGCCGGTGGAGTCCGTGTTCGCGGAGACCCGCAACGCCTACCGGGCGTACGAGGTCCTCGGCTGCGACGTCCTGGCCATGGTGACCAACCGGGTGGCCCCGGACGACCGGGAGGAGATCGCCGCCCGGCTCGCGACCCGGCTGCCCGTGCCCTGTTACGTGCTGCCCGACGAGCCCGCGCTCTCCGCGCCGACCGTCGCGCAGATCAGCCACGCGCTGGGCGCGAGGGTGGTGCTCGGCGACGACTCGGGGCTCGCCCGTGACGCGCTCGACTTCGTCTTCGGCGGCGCGATGCTGCCGAACTTCCTCAACGCGCTGACCCCGGGCTGCCTGGTCGTCACCCCGGGAGACCGTGCCGACCTGGTCATCGGCTCGCTGGCCGCGCACAGCGCCGGCACCCCGCCGATCGCCGGGCTGCTGCTCACGCTCGACGAGGTGCCGAGCGCCGAGATCCTCACCCTCGCCGCGCGCCTCGCCCCCGGCACGCCCGTCGTCTCGGTGCCCGGCAACAGTTTCCTCACGGCCGAGCAGCTGTTCTCCCTCGAGGGCAAGCTGAACGCGGCCACCCCGCGCAAGGCCGAGACCGCGCTGGGGCTGTTCGAGCGGTACGTGGACACGGTCGATCTGCTCAGCCGCGTCTCCGCGCCGAGCACCGACCGCGTCACGCCGATGATGTTCGAGCACAAGCTCCTGGAGCAGGCCCGCGTCGACAAGCGGCGGGTCGTCCTTCCGGAGGGGACCGAGGAGCGTGTGCTGCACGCGGCCGAGGTGCTGCTGCGCCGGGGCGTCTGCGACCTCACGCTCCTCGGGCCCGTCGACCAGATCCGCAAGAAGGCCGCCGACCTCGGCATCGACCTCGGCGACTGCACGCTGATCGACCCGGCCACCTCCGAGCTGCGCGACTCCTTCGCCGAGAAGTACGCCCGGCTGCGGGCCCACAAGGGTGTCACGGTGGAGCTGGCGTACGACGTCGTCTCGGACGTCAACTACTTCGGCACGCTCATGGTCCAGGAGGGTCTCGCCGACGGCATGGTCTCCGGGTCGGTGCACTCCACGGCCGCCACCATCCGGCCCGCCTTCGAGATCATCAAGACCAAGCCGGACGCCGACATCGTCTCGTCCGTGTTCTTCATGTGCCTGGCCGACAAGGTCCTCGTGTACGGCGACTGCGCCGTGAACCCCGACCCGAACGCCGAGCAGCTCGCCGACATCGCCATCCAGGCGGCCGCGACCGCCGCCCAGTTCGGGGTGGAGCCGCGGATCGCGATGCTGTCGTACTCCACCGGCACGTCCGGCTCGGGCGCCGACGTCGACAAGGTGCGGGAGGCGACGAAGCTCGTCCGCGAGCGGCGCCCCGACCTGAAGATCGAGGGGCCGATCCAGTACGACGCCGCCGTGGAGCCGACCGTCGCCGCGACCAAGCTGCCGGGCTCCGAAGTCGCCGGCCAGGCAAGCGTGTTGATCTTCCCGGACCTGAACACCGGCAACAACACCTACAAGGCCGTGCAGCGTTCGGCCGGCGCGATCGCGGTCGGACCGGTGCTCCAGGGCCTGCGCAAGCCGGTCAACGACCTGTCCCGGGGCGCGCTGGTCCAGGACATCGTCAACACCGTGGCCATCACGGCGATCCAGGCCCAGACCCCGAACGAGAAGGCTCCCCAGCAGTGACCGCGACCCGTGTCCTCGTCCTCAACTCCGGCTCCTCGTCGGTGAAGTACCAGCTGCTCGACATGCGGGACAGCAGCCGGCTGGCGAACGGTCTCGTCGAGCGGATCGGCGAGCAGTCCTCCCGGCTCAAGCACACGCCCCTCGCGACCGGCGGCGACAGCCGTGAGTGGACCGGTCCGATCGCCGACCACGACGCCGCGCTGAAGGCCGTGGCGGAGGAGCTCGCGAAGGACGGCCTCGGCCTCGACTCCCCCGAACTCGCCGCCATCGGGCACCGGGTCGTGCACGGCGGCAAGCACTTCACCGAGCCGACCGTGATCGACGACGCCGTCCTCGCCGAGATCGAGCGGCTGATCCCGGTCGCCCCGCTGCACAACCCGGCCAACCTCACCGGCATCCGCACCGCGACGGCGCTGCGTCCCGACCTGCCCCAGGTCGCCGTCTTCGACACCGCGTTCCACACCACGATGCCGGAGGCGGCGGCCCGTTACGCGATCGACGTCGAGACCGCCGACGCGCACCGGGTGCGGCGCTACGGCTTTCACGGGACCTCGCACGCGTACGTCTCCCGGGCGACGGCGAAGCTGCTGGGCAAGGCACCCGAAGAGGTGAACGTCATCGTGCTGCACCTGGGCAACGGGGCGTCCGCCTCGGCCGTCGAGAGGGGCCGGTGCGTCGACACCTCGATGGGGCTGACGCCCTTGGAGGGGCTCGTGATGGGTACGCGCTCCGGGGACACGGATCCGGCCGTCATCTTCCATTTGGCGCGTGTTGGTGAAATGTCCATCGACGAAATCGACACTCTCCTCAACAAGAAGAGCGGACTGATCGGGCTGTGCGGTGACAACGACATGCGGGAGATCCGGCGCCGGATCGACGAGGGTGACGAGCGGGCGAAGCTCGCGTTCGACATCTACATTCACCGGCTGAAGAAGTACATCGGCGCCTATTACGCCGTACTCGGGCACGTGGACGCGGTCGCGTTCACCGCCGGGGTCGGGGAGAACGCGGCGGCGGTGCGGGAGGCGGCCGTGGCGGGCCTGGGTTCCCTGGGTCTGGCGGTGGACGACGAGCTGAACGCGGTGCGCGGTGACGAGCCGCGGCTGATCTCGCCCGCCGGCGCGCGGGTGGCGGTCGCCGTGGTGCCGACGGACGAGGAACTGGAGATCGCCACACAGACCTACGCACTGGTGGAAAAGACAAACTGAGCAGGAAAGCAACTGAGCACAACCCCTCTCATTTGTATCTTCCGCCAGACGGAATATTCCGTAGCGAAACAAACCGATAGGATCGCCCCATGCGCCGTTCGAAAATCGTCTGTACTCTCGGCCCCGCGGTCGACTCCCACGAAATGCTCGTGTCGCTGATCGAGGCCGGCATGAACGTGGCCCGCTTCAACTTCAGCCACGGCTCCCACGCCGAGCACCAGGGCCGCTACGACCGGGTCCGGGCCGCCGCCAAGGAGACCGGCCGGGCCATCGGTGTCCTCGCCGACCTCCAGGGCCCGAAGATCCGCCTCGAGACCTTCGCCGAGGGTCCGGTCGAGCTGGTGCGCGGTGACGAGTTCACCATCACCACCGAGGACGTCCCCGGCGACAAGACGATCTGCGGCACGACGTACAAGGGCCTGCCGGGCGACGTCTCGCGCGGCGACCAGATCCTCATCAACGACGGCAACGTCGAGCTGAAGGTCCTGGACGTCGAGGGCGCGCGGGTGAAGACCATCGTCATCGAGGGCGGTGTCATCTCCGACCACAAGGGCATCAACCTGCCCGGCACGGCCGTCAACGTGCCCGCGCTGAGCGAGAAGGACATCGAGGACCTGCGGTTCGCGCTGCGGATGGGCTGCGACCTGGTCGCGCTGTCCTTCGTCCGGGACGCCAAGGACGTCGCCGACGTCCACCGGGTCATGGACGAGGAGGGCCGTCGGGTCCCCGTCATCGCCAAGGTGGAGAAGCCGCAGGCGGTGGACAACATGGAGGACGTCGTGATGGCGTTCGACGCCGTCATGGTGGCCCGTGGCGACCTGGCCGTCGAGTACCCGCTCGAGAAGGTCCCCATGGTGCAGAAGCGCCTGATCGAGCTGTGCCGGCGCAACGCCAAGCCGGTGATCGTGGCGACCCAGATGATGGAGTCGATGATCACCAACTCCCGTCCGACCCGCGCCGAGGCCTCCGACGTGGCCAACGCGATCCTGGACGGCGCGGACGCGGTCATGCTGTCCGCCGAGTCGAGCGTGGGCGCGTACCCGATCGAGACCGTGAAGACGATGTCGAAGATCGTCACCGCGGCCGAGCAGGAGCTGCTCAGCAAGGGACTCCAGCCGCTCGTGCCGGGCAAGAAGCCGCGCACGCAGGGTGGTTCGATCGCGCGCGCCGCGTGCGAGATCTCCGACTTCCTGGGCGGCCGGGGGCTGGTGGCCTTCACCCAGTCCGGCGACACCGCCCGCCGGCTCTCGCGTTACCGCGCGTCCCAGCCGATCATCGCCTTCACCACCGACGAGGGCACCCGCAACCAGCTGACGCTCAGCTGGGGCGTCGAGTCGCACATCGTGCCGTTCGTGAACAGCACCGACGAAATGGTCGACATGGTCGACCAGCAGATCGCCAAGATCAACCGGTTCAGCCCGGGTGAGATCGTCATCATCACGGCCGGCTCGCCCCCCGGCGTGCCCGGCACCACCAACATGCTCCGTGTCCACCACCTCGGTGGCGGCGCCCGCGACTGAGCGGACCGTCCCGGCCGCCCGGTGCGGCTCGTACGGCGCTGAGGGCGCCCCCTGTGGAACAGGGGGCGCCCTCAGCGTTTGTTGCGGCTCCCGGACGGGTCTGGGGAGATCGGCCGGTACAGCTCAGCCGGTCGTGTACTGGTGCAGTCCGGGGACGGTCAGCGTGCCGCCGAGCTGGCCCGCCTGCTGGACCTTCACGTTGGTGAAGTAGATCAGCGGGATGTTCAGCGGCGGCGGGCTCTTCGGGCTGAACGTGATGGGTATCAGGCCGAACAGGTTGCCGGAGATGCTCTCCGTGTACATGATCGTGTCGCCGTCACGGATGGTGGACGTGGTGCCCTTGCCCGCCTGCACGTGGTAGGTCTTGCCGGACTGCTTGTCGTCCACCGTCTGGTGCAGGTCGCCTATGTCGGTGCCGTCGGAGATGACGTACTTCAGCACCTCCTTGACCGTGCCGTTGGCGGTCTTCACCTTGACGATGCCCTGGTAGTCGGCGCCCTTGAGGAGCAGCGAACTGGCGTTCAGGTACCAGGGGTCGTCGGGCAGCCGGATCTTGTTGTCGATCCCGCCCTCGTCGTCCGTGGCGGCGGGGCAGTCCTCGGCGTCCGTGGTGGCGCTCTCCGAGGGACTCGGCGAGGCCGTGGCGTCCTCGGCGGCCTCCTCGGTGTCCTTCGCGGTGTCCTCGGCCTCGTCGGCGGTGTCCTTGACGGTGTCCTTCGCCGTGTCGGTGACCGCGTCGGTGGCGTCCTTGGAGGTACCGGACGAGTCCTTGCCGGAGCCGGAGGAGCCGGAGCCGTCCGAGGAGCCCGAGCCGGAGTCCGACGACGAGTCGCCGGCCGGCGCCGACTCCGAGGCCGAGGCCGAGGCCGACGGAGACGGGCTCGAACCGGCCGTCGCGTCGGCGTCGTTGCCGTCGAAGAGGTCCGTGATCGCGTCGCCGATGGTCTCCAGGACGTTCTTGTCCGTCGCGGAGGCCGAGGGGCTCGCCGTCGCGGTGTCACCGGACGTCGACGACTTGTCGGGCGCGGCGGCCGCCGAGGACGCGGCGGGAGCGGGCTCGGCCGTGTCGTCGGAACCTGAATCCGACGAACCGGAGTCACCCGTGTCGCCCGAGCCGCTCGACGTGTCCTTCGAGTCGTCCGTGGACTCGTCCTTGGAGTCGTCCGCCGATTCGCTCGCGCTCGCCGAGGCGGACGGCGACGGGGAGGCCGACGCGGAGGCGTCCGCGCTCTCCAGGGCCGCCACGCAGTCCTTGTACTCGTCGATCGTGAGGCTCTTGGACGCGGGCTGGTCCTCGGCGTTGGCGAGGGTCGGCGTGAACCCCATGCCCATCAGGACCGCCGTCGGCATGGCCGCCAGGGCTATCGCCTTGCCGGCCGGCATGTGGAACCTGGTGAAGATCGGCTTCTTGGGTGCCGCGTGCCGCGGCCCGGTGGTTCTCACGCGGGCAGCGTCCACATCGCTCCCGGTGGAAACCTCGTCAGCCGGCACTGTGCCTCCCGTTCGCCCCGTTGGCCGGGCTCGTTCCTGACAGATCGTGCAGATCGTGCGGCTCGCCCGCCCCGTGGTCGTCCTTCGTGAAGGACGGCTTCCCGATGGGGGCCGGGCCCGTGCTGTACGGGTTCTCGGTGAGGTCGCCCGCGTCGGCGGGAGGCGCGGGGAACGCGCCCTCGGGAGCGCCTCCCGCGGTCGCGCCGGCTTCCGGCCCCGGAGCCTGGGCGGGCGGCGTGCCCGGTACCCAGGACACGGCCATCGCCCCGCCGATCAGCGCGAGCAGGAAGCCGATGAGGAAGCCGCCCAGGTTCGACACCGGGATGGAGACCAGACCGAGCAGGATCGCCGCGACTCCCGCGAAGACCTGTACGTGCTTCTGGAACCACAGACTGATGCCCAGAACGCCCAGCAGCACGCCGATGATCAGCGACCCCGCGCCCGCGGTGGTGGCCATCGCCAGCGTCAGGTGGCCCACCTGGAGGTGCGCGTAAGGGAAGTAGGCGATGGGGAAGCCGGCGAGGAGGACGAACAAGCCCGCCCAGAACGGCCTGGTGCCCCGCCAGGCGCGGAACTGCTGCCTCCGGCGGGTGAACTGACCGGGGGCGACAGGGGTCTCGGCGCTCATGGAAAACAGCTCCCTGGTGCGGCGTTTCTGTGGTGGTGGGTCGAAGTGCTGGTGAAGCCCCGGGCTTCGGACTGGACGGGCGGGGGCGCCACCGGCCCCCCCGCCCGTCAGAGAGTGCTTAGTAGCACTCCTTGACACCCGTCGACAGCGACATCTTCAGGCCGCTGAGCTTGAAGGTTCCGGCGGTGGTGGCCCACGCCGTCTGCTTCACGTCGGTCAGCGTGGCGGAGTCCGCCTGCTGGGCGAACCCGTACGGGTTCGCCGTGTCACCGCTCTTGAGGCCCGGACCCTTGTTGGCGTCCTTCGCGGCCACACCGATGTCGATGCCCTTGAACACGGCGTCCGCGCTCAGGTCCTCGACGTCGATGTACAGGTTCTCCGCCTCGACCGGCGTACCGCCGCCGCCGGCCTTCAGCGTGAGGCTGACGGAACCGAGCAGCGGGATGTTCGGGGTGACCACGGACTGGCACATGTTCGTGATCGAGGCGCTCTTGAACGCCGAGACGGCAACGGCGTGAGCCGTCTTCTTGCCGTCAAGGGTGTAACCCGAGTCGATCGCGCCGTACTGCGAGAAGCCCGTGCCTTCGAGCTTGTCGGCCGTCACCTTGAACGACTGACCGGACACGCTGAACGACGCGGCCAGTGCACCCTGCGCGAGGGCGACACCTATACATGCCGTAGCGGCGACGCTGGGCACCATGACCACAGCGAAGCGCTTCCATCTGGTCCCGCCACGCACCTGGGACTCCATATTTCCTCCTTCTCGGACGTACATCTCCTGATCCCGTGAGCCCCCTCGGACGGCGGCTCAGCCGGGCAGGGATGGGAGAAGTGCTACGTCCTCGGGAAGGGGAGCGCCTGTCTCGGAGGCGCGAACCGCGCACCGATCACCGGCGATCACCCCCGAGCGACAACCACTGGTCGCGCCTGACACGCATCACGCACAACCTTGCCGGACAGGCTTCACCGCAGCGAAGACCCCCCTGTCCGAGAGCCGACTCCACTGCCGTCGGCTCTGCTCGGTGGGGACCCAGGAAAACCCGTTGACCCAACCGGCTGTCGGGGTACGGGATTGGACCGAGCGTGGCCGATCGTGGTGCATTCTCGCCGCCCGCACAAGGGGGTTCGTTACTCGCTAGTAACGGCCGGATAACCGAACAACGACCCATCGGTCTCGCCCGGCAACACAGGGTGTCATCGACGCCCCGGACAAAGCTGTTGATCGCTGGACAGAATCCGACAGAACAACGCCCAAGTCTTACTTGCAGTAACAGCGGCCGCGATTACCAAGATTTGGTAAAGCGCGGCCGCAGGGGAACCACATCGGCAGAACATTCACTCCGACACCACGGGCTCTGACGTTTAGTGACTGGTCAGAACCCGGCTCCCGCCGGATCAGAACAGGGCGCGCGCCAGCGCTCGTCGGGCCGCCGCGACCCGGGGGTCGTCCGGCCCCACCACCTCGAACAGTTCGACCAGCCGCAGCCGTACGGCTTCGCGGTCGTCACCGGCCGTGCGCCGCACGGTGTCGATGAGCCGTCCGAAGGCGTCCTCGACATGACCGCCCACCAGATCCAGGTCGGCCGCGGCGATCTGCGCCTCGGCGTTCTCGGGCTTGTCGGCGGCGTCCTTGCGCACCTGCTGCGGGTCCATACCGCCCACCCGCTGGAGCAACTCGGCCTGCGCGAGCCCGAGCCCCGCCTCGCTGTTGCCCGGGTCGTCGGCGAGCACGTTGCGGTACGCCTGCACGGCACCGCCGAAGTCACCGGCGTCCAGCGCCTGTACGGCGGCCTCGAGCAGCGCGTCGTACGGCCCGACGGGCTCGGCCTCGGCCGCCTCCACGGCGCCCGGCCCGGCGTCGGCGTCGACGGTCAGACCGGTGAGCCCGAACCGCTGCTCGGCGACCTGCACCAGCTGGTCGAGGGTCTGCCGGATCTGCGCTTCGCCGGCGGCCCCCTGGAAGAGCGGCAGCGCCTGCCCGGCGACGACCGCGAAGACGGCCGGGATGCCCTGCACCCCGAACTGCTGCATCAGCATCTGGTTGGCGTCGACGTCGACCTTGGCGAGCAGGAAGCGGCCGTTGTACTCGACGGCGAGGCGCTCGAGGACGGGGCTCAGCTGCTTGCAGGGCTGGCACCACTCGGCCCAGAAGTCGATGACGACGGGCACCTCGGCGGACCGCTGAAGGACCTCCCGCTCGAAGCCCGCCTCATCGACGTCGATGACGAGATCGGCCGGGGAGACGGCCCCCGCGCCGCCCTGCCGTGCCGTTTCGGCGCGCGTCTGCTCCGCCTTCGCCTTGGCCTCCTGGGCCGCCTTCACCGCGGCGAGGTCGACGACTCCGCTCATGGACATGTTCCGTGGCTGCATGCGTCTATCCTCCCCCGTCCGCGCGCCTGCGTGAAAAGCGTTCCGAATACGTCCCGAACATCCCGAACATGAGCGCCGGGGTCCCCACCCCGCACCCTGTCGGGCCGGCGGCCCGCGCACGTCCCGCACGAGCTTTCGCTACGAGTCGTAGCGTAATGGCACCGAGTGCCTCCGCAACACCCCGCCTCGGTGATCTCCCTCACGGAAGCCCATGACAAACCGCCGGTTATGGTCGGGGAATGCAGATCCGCACCCCCGCCTGTCGTACGGGCCGGCCGCGCAGCGCCGCGGCCGACACGGCGATCCTGGCCGCGACCCGGGAGGCGCTGGTCGAGCTGGGCTGGTCCAAGCTGACGCTGGGGGACGTGGCGACGCGCGCCGGGGTCGCCAAGACGACGCTCTACCGCCGCTGGGCCGGCAAGAACGAACTGGTCGTCGACGCGGTCGCGGAACTCTTCGGCGAACTCGAACTCCCCGACCGGGGCAGCCTCGCCGCCGACATCGAGGGTGTGGTCCTGCAGTTCGCGGCGATCCTGGCCCGGCCGGAGGCCAAGAGCGGCCTGATGGCGGCCGTCGCCGAGTCCACCCGCGACGACGCCCTGCGTGAACGCATCCGCGCCTCCATCGTCGACCCGCAGAAGGACCTGGTGCTGGAGGGCCGCGCCCGCGCCCAGGCGCGCGGTGAACTCCCCCCGCAGACCGACCCGGCCGAGGCCGCCCGCACGGTCGACCTCATCTTCGACGTCGTGGCGGGTGCGGTGGTCCACCGCACCCTGGTCAGCGCGGAACCCGCGGACGCGGAGTGGGTACGCGGCTTCACCCGGGTCCTGCTCCTGGGCCTGACCGCGTCCACCGGCCCGTCCGGGGAACTCCCCGGCGAACACGTTTGAGGGCGGGGGCCGTTCGCCCCCGCCCCCGCCCCCGCCGACGCCCCTGCCGGGGCCGTCTAGAACCCCGCGGGCTCGGTGTACACCCCCCACTCGTCCCGCAGCACGTCACAGATCTCGCCCAGCGTCGCCTCGGCCCGCACCGCGTCCAGCATCGGCCCGATCATGTTGGAGCCGTCCCGAGCGGCGCCCAGCATGGCGGTGAGCGCGCCCCGCACGGCCGTCTCGTCCCGAGCGGCCTTGCGAGCGCCCAACGTCCGCACCTGCTCCCGCTCCACCTCGTGGCTGACCCGCAGGATCTCCAGGTCCCCGGTCACCGACCCGGTGTGCGCGTTGACGCCGACGACCCGCTTCTCGCCCTTCTCCACAGCCTGTTGGTACCGGAAGGCCGACTCCGCGATCTCGCCGGTGAACCAGCCGTCCTCGATCCCGCGCAGGATCCCGGAGGTGATCGGCCCGATCGGGTGCCGCCCGTCGGGGTGGGCCCGCAGCCCCCGCTCCCGGATCTGCTCGAAGATCTTCTCGGCGTCGGCCTCGATCCGGTCCGTCAGTTGCTCGACGTACCAGGAACCGCCCAGCGGGTCGGCGACGTTGGCGACGCCGGTCTCCTCCATCAGCACCTGCTGGGTGCGCAGCGCGATCTCCGCCGCCTGCTCGCTCGGCAGCGCGAGGGTCTCGTCCAGGGCGTTCGTGTGCAGCGAGTTGGTCCCGCCGAGCACCGCCGCGAGGGCCTCCACGGCCGTACGCACCACGTTGTTGTACGGCTGCTGGGCCGTCAGCGAGACCCCGGCGGTCTGCGTGTGGAAGCGCAGCCACTGCGCCTTCTCGGACTTCGCCCCGTACACGTCCCGCATCCAGCGCGCCCAGATCCTGCGCGCCGCGCGGAACTTGGCGATCTCCTCGAAGAAGTCGACGTGCGCGTCGAAGAAGAAGGACAGCCCGGGCGCGAACACGTCCACGTCGAGACCGCGGCTGAGCCCCAGCTCCACGTACCCGAAGCCGTCCGCCAGCGTGTAGGCCAGCTCCTGCGCGGCCGTCGCGCCGGCCTCACGGATGTGGTAGCCGGAGACGGACAACGGCTTGTAGGCGGGGATGCCGGCCGCGCAGTACTCCATCAGGTCGCCGATGAGACGCAGATGCGGCTCGGGCTGGAAGAGCCACTCCTTCTGGGCGATGTACTCCTTGAAGATGTCCGTCTGGAGCGTGCCGTTGAGGAGGCCCGGGTCGACGCCCTGCCGCTCGGCGGCGACGAGGTACATGCAGAAGACCGGGACGGCCGGCCCGCTGATCGTCATGGAGGTCGTGACGTCGCCCAGCGGGATGTCCTTGAACAGGACCTCCATGTCGGCCGCCGAGTCGATGGCGACCCCGCAGTGCCCGACCTCGCCCAGCGCGTGCCGGTCGTCGGAGTCGCGCCCCATCAACGTGGGCATGTCGAAGGCCACGGACAGCCCCCCGCCGCCGTTGGCCAGGATCATCTTGTAGCGCTCGTTGGTCTGCTCGGCGTTGCCGAACCCGGCGAACTGCCGGATGGTCCACGTGCGCCCCCGGTAGCCGGTCGGGTAGAGGCCGCGCGTGAAGGGGTACTCCCCGGGCCAGCCGATCCGCTCGAAGCCGTCGTACGTGTCACCGGGCCGGGGCCCGTACGCCGGCTCCACGGGGTCCCCGGAGAGCGTGGTGAAGTCGGCCTCACGCTTGCGCGAAGCGTCGTACCGGGCCTGCCAGCGACGGCGGCCCTCCTCGATGGCGTCAGCGTCCATGACCCAAATTTACTAGGACGTCCGAGTAAATGTCGATGGCTGTTAGTAGGACATCCTAGTAACTGTGCGTGTCCGAACGCGGAAACCGCCGTACACGCGCGCGTGCGGCACGGGTACGGCGGCGGGACCGGTGCGGGAACCGGCGTCGGACTCGACTCCGGAATCGGCGCCGGAACTAGGCCTTGGCGGCCACGGGAGCCTCGTCGGCGATCCGGCCCTCCAGCTCACGGCTGATCCTGCGCTCCACGAAGAAGGCGGCCGTCGGGACGGTCCCGGCGAGCAGCACCCACAGCTGCTTGCCCACCGGCCACTTCGCCTTGGAGCCCAGGTCGAAGGCGAAGACCAGATAGAGGACGTAGAGCCAGCCGTGCGCGATGGCGACGACGCGGGTGAAGTCCGCGGCCCCGTCGACGTCCAGGCCGTACTTGGCGATCATGCCCAGGCACAGCAGGACCAGCAGCACACCGGTGACATAGGCCAGGACGCGGTAGCGGGTCAGCACGCTCTTCTTCATGCCGACGAGCGTAACGACCCGTTCCGGGAGATCTTGCCCCGGGTCACCCCTGCCGGGGCCGGGTCACTCCTCGTCGAAGTCCTGCGCGGCGACCCGCAGCGGCCGGAGCATCGCGAAGATCTCGCCGCACTCCTCCGCGTCGTACACCCCGAGGCCGAAGTCCATCGCCATCAGGTCGCGGGTGGCCTCCTCGACGACCTCCCGGCCCTTGTCGGTGATGACGGCGAGGGTGCCGCGGCCGTCGTTGGGGTTGGGCCGCCGGGCGACCAGGCCGGACTTCACCAGGCGGTCGACGGTGTTCGTCACCGAGGTGGGGTGCACCTGGAGCCGCTCGCCGATCTTCGACATGGTCAGCTCGCCCTCCTTGGAGAAGGTGAGCAGCACCAGCGCCTCGAAGCGGGCGAACGTCAGGCCGTACGGCTTGACCACGGCGTCCACCTCGGCGAGCAGGATCTGGTGCGCGCGCATGATCGAGGTGATCGCGGCCATGGACGGCGTGTTCCCCCAGCGCTGCTTCCAGAGCTCGTCGGCGCGGGCGATGGGGTCGAACGGGAGACTGGGCGGTTTCGGCACGCCTCCAGACCTTACCGGCCGGTCACATCGTGGTCAGCCCCGTCTCGGCCTTCGGTCCGCCGGACCTCCAGGGCCGACAGTACGCAGCAGACCGTCCCCAGCACACCGGCGCCCGTGACCGCGGCCCGCACGCCCACCACCTCCGCGGCCACCCCGGCGAGAGCCATGCCCACCCCTTGGGAGGTCATGAGTCCGGCGGTGAGCAGGGTCATGGTCCGTCCGCGGAGCTCCTCGGGCACGTCCCGGACGATCCACTGGTCGAGCCCGAGGGTGTACGCCGACCCGGCGCCCGAGACCACCAGCAGGAGCAGCGAGACGGCGAGGCCGGGGTGCAGGGCGTAGCCGAGATAGGGCAGCAGGGTCACACAGACGAGCGGCAGCGCGATGCGCTCACGGGTGACCGGGCGCAGCCGGGAGCCCGCGTACAGCTCGCCGGCTATCGCGCCGACCGGCAGCGCGCACATCAGCAGGCCGAGGCCGGTGGGGCCGACGCCGAGGCCGTCGGCGTAGGGCGCGGACAGCGCCTCCGGGGCGACCGTGAAGGCCGGCGGCACCCAGAAGAGCAGCAACAGCGCCCGTACGCGCCGGTCGGCGAGGATCTGCCGGGCCCCCTTGAGGGAGTCCGTGACCAGGGCGCCGCCGGTCCCGGCCCGGGCCGGGCGGCGGCGGGTGCCGAGCCGCAGCAGCGCGGCGGAGGCGAGGAAGGTGCCGACGGTGACGAGCAGGGCCTGGCGCGGGGAGGCGACGGTGAGCAGCAGCCCGCCGAGTCCGAAGCCGACGAGCAGCGCGCTCTGCGCGGTGATGCGCAGCAGGGAGCGGCCGAGGACGAACAGGTCGCCGTCGCCGAGGATGTCCGCGAGGGTGGCCATCCGGGTGCCCGCGAAGACCGGCGAGACCACGGCGAGACAGCAGCGCAGGGCGAGCAGCACGGCGAGGGGCGCGCCCTGGGCCGTCATCGGCACCACGCACACCGCGCACACCAGGTCGCAGCCCACGAGCACGCGCCGGGCCGGGAAGCGGTCGGCGACCCCGGCGAGCAGGGTGCCGCCGACGACGTAGGGCAGGAAGCCGAGGGCCCAGGCCAGGGCGCTCATCAGCGGGGAGCCGGTCAGGTCGTAGACGAGGACGGACAGCGCGATCTCGGCGACGATCACGCCGAGCATGGACAGCAGATGGGCGGCGAAGACGGCCCGGAACTCACGGACGGCGAAGACGCGCAGGTAGCCGGCGGGTGGCGTCCCGGTCGCGGGTGTCGCCGGTGGCTCGGGCGTCGAGGGCGTCGAGGGCGTCGTGACTTCTGACATGACGGCAGCGTGCTCGGCGGGGCGCGCAGGCCCTAGTGTTTCGGTCACCGCCGAATGTTCGAGAGGTGAGGTCGTGCCGTCGTACCTGCACTTCGGGGAGGACGACTTCCTGCGCTGCCGCTTCGCCGTGTCCCCGCTGTGGGAGGCGCAGGAGGTCGCGCGCACCCTCAAGCGGCCCGACCGGCACGGCTACCACGCGCCCTGGCTGCGCCGGATCCGTACCGCCGCCGAAGCGATCGACCTGACCGGACTGTGGCTGCTGATGCCGCGCCGGGGGCACTCCCCCGACTGGCTGTGCCCGCCACCGGTCGGGCCCGCGGCCGGGTTCGAGGAGGAGCTCGCCGCGGTCCGGGCCGCCGACCCCGAAGCCGCCCTCGCGGACACCGCCCGCTCGCTCGCGGACACCCCCGGCGCGCTGGACTCGCCCCGGGGGCGGGCCTGGCTCACGGATCCGGAGCGGATGATCCGGGAGCTGACCGGCGTCCTGGAGGAGATCTGGCACACCCTGCTCGCACCCGACTGGCCCCGGCTGCGCGCCCTGCTGGAGGCGGATGTCGCCTTCCACTCCCGGCGGCTGGCCGAGGTGGGTCTGGGCGGGCTGCTGCCGGAGATCAACCGGCGGTGCGGCTGGCGGGCCGGGACCCTGACCGTCGACTCGAAGGGCGAGCACGAGCGGCACCTGGGCGGGCAGGGGCTGGTGCTGATGCCGAGCGTGTTCTCGTGGCCGGACGTCGTGAGCGGCTTCGACCCGCCCTGGCAGCCGACGCTGGTGTACCCGGCACGGGGCATCGGCGGCCTGTGGACCGACACTGCCGCCCGCTCCCCCGAGGCGCTCGTCCGGCTGCTGGGCCGGGGCCGGGCCGGCGTGCTCGGCGCGCTCGACGAACCGGCGACCACCTCCACCCTGGCCCACCGGCTCGGCCTCGCCCCGTCCTCGGTCTCCGCGCACCTGACGGTGCTGCGCGACTCCGGGCTGCTGGTGTCCCGGCGCTACGGCCACCAGGTGCTGTACGAGCGGACGCCGCTGGGGATGGCGCTGGTGTCGGGCGAGGCTCAGTAGAGGCTGCGCAGGCCGAGGACGTCGCCCTTGCCGAGGGTGCGGGCGTCCGTGGAGCAGGCGAAGGAGTTCGCGTACATGGTCAGGTTCTCGTGTCCGGCGCCGGAGTGGCCGAGGCCGAAGACGTGCCCGGCCTCGTGCGTGGCGACGCTGCGGATGTCGTACGCGTGCGTGCAGACGCCGGACGGGCGGTTCGTGAACGGGAAGCCACGGGTGTTGAAGCGGACGTCGGCCTCGAGCAGTTCCTCTGGTCCGTCGGGCACCGGACGGCTCCAGGAGCAGGTCGTCGCGACGGCCTCGTCGCCGATGTCGCCCGCGTCCCACACGCTCAGACCGTCCCGTTGGGTGCAGCGGGCCGCGCCGTCGATGCCGGCCTCGTTGCCGGTGCTCGACAGGAACCGGGCCTTCGCCGTGACCGTGTCGTCGTAGCCGCAGTCGTTGCGGCTGGTGGTGATGGTGGCGATGGCGTCCTCGAAGGCCCGCCGGCCCTCGTCGTGGGAGAGCCGGCCCGGCAGGGGCCCGTCGCCGATGAACCACTCGTACGTGCCGTACTCCTTGCGGCCCGCGGTGGCGTAGGCGCCGTCGGCGCAGGGGGCGGGGGCGTCGGCGCGGGCCCTGGAGGCGGCCACCGCCGCGTGGGTCGGCTCGGGGGCCGCCGCGTGGGTCGGCTCGGGGGCCGCCGCGTAGGCGTAGGAGACCGTTCCGTCGGCGGCGACCGTCAGAGTGAAACCGTGCGCCGAGCCGTCCACCGTGAGCGCGTCGACGCTGACCGTCGTGCCGGGTTCGGGCACCGCCACCCCGGCGCCCTCGTGGGTGACCACCCGGCCGACGGCGAGGCAGTCGAGGACGGACGAGCCGGCGGGCAGGTCGTCCACGGTCAGCTCGCCGCGGGCGAGTGCGCACGCGGGCGGCCGGGGCACCTCCCCCACGTGGACCACCGACAGCGATGCGGCCACCAGGAGCGCCGTGACCGCCCTGCCGACCAGTCCCGGTCCGCGCCGCCCTGCCACCGCACACTCCCCTCCCGTGCCACGCCACGGCGCGGAACCCGATCGGCCTCGGGAGACATTAGCCAGGCGGCACCGGCCGAAAACCCCCTCCGATATCACCCTTTCGAGGTATCACTCAAACGGGTGTCCGATTACCGTCCCCTCCCGCTACGCCGAGCGGTCCCCCAGATGCCGTTCCACCGTCTCCACCTTGGAGGTCAGGCCGTCCGTCACACCGGGGCGGATGTCCGCCTTCAGGACCAGCGAGACCCGCGGGGCCCGTTCCTCGACGGCGGCCACGGCGCGCCGGACGACGTCCATCACCTCGTCCCATTCGCCTTCGACGGAGGTGAACATGGCGTCGGTGCGGTTCGGGAGGCCGGACGCGCGGACGACCCGGACGGCGTCGGCGACGTAGTCGCCGACGTCCTCGCCGACGCCCAGCGGCGTGACCGAGAACGCGACGATCATGCCTTCGCCGCCGTTTCCCGGCGGGCGCGGGAGGCGATGACCGCGTCCTCGGCCTCACGGCGCAGCCTGCGCTCGGCGAAGAAGCCGCCGGTCGGCAGGACCGACAGGACGAAGTAGAGGGCCGCGGTCTTCAGGGACCACCTCGCGCGGTTCCAGGCGTCCGCCCAGAAGAGCACGTACAGGACGAACAGCAAGCCGTGGACCGCGCCCATCACGGGCACCGCGTTGAAGTCCGTGGTCCGCTTCAGCACCGAGCAGACCAGCAGCAGAAGGAAGGAAACGGCCTCGGGGGCGGAAACCAGGCGCAGGCGGCGGAGGGCGGAGGCTGTCTTCAGGTCCACGGGTCACCTTCGGGGGGAGGTACGGCGACGAACAGGTCGGTTTGTGAATGCACGCACAAGCGTTCGCCCATTGTGGCAAACGGTCCACCTAAGGGTGCGTTCAGGGTCGTTCTCCACCCCCGGGTGCTGTTCGGCGCACCCGTCCGGCCGATACCTTTCGCAGCGTGGCGATGTTTCGACTTCAAGGCAGCAAGGTGCTCGCCGTCGACGTGACCGGGGACGCCGTGAAGGCGAAGAACGGCTCGATGGTCGCGTACGACGGGCAGATGGCGTTCAAGAAGCTCAGCGGCGGCGGTGAGGGCATCCGGGGGATGGTCACCCGGCGGCTCACCGGCGAGCAGATGACCATGATGGAGGTGAGGGGGCAGGGCACGTGCTGGCTGGCCGATCGCGCCTCCGAGATCAATCTCGTGCAGCTCCAGGGGGACAAGCTCTACGTCGAGTCGAGCAACCTGCTCGCGACCGACGCCGGGCTCAGGACCGGGACGAGTTTCACGGGACTGCGCGGCGCGACCCAGGGCAACGGGCTGTTCACGACGACCGTCGAGGGCACCGGCCAGGCGGCCATCACCTCGGACGGGCCGGCCGTGGTGCTGCGGGTCAGTCCGCAGTACCCGCTCACCGTCGACCCAGGGGCCTACGTCGCGCACCAGGGCAACGTCCGGCAGACCTTCCAGTCCGGCGTGACGTTCCGCACGTTCATGGGTGAGGGCGGCGGCGAGGCCTTCCAGATCCGGTTCGAGGGGGACGGCCTGGTGTACGTCCAGCCGAGCGAGCGCAACACGATCGCGGGGGATGTGTGAGATGACCTTCCGCGAGATCAACTCCAAGATGGTCGAGGCGACGGTCGTCCCCGGCCAACGGCTCTTCAGCCAGCGCGGCGCCATGCTCGCCTACCGCGGCGAGGTGGCCTTCACCCCGAACGTCCAGGGCGGGCAGGGCGGGGTGATGTCCATGATCGGGCGGCGGCTCGCCAACGAGGACACCCCCCTGATGACGGTCGAGGGCAGCGGCACGGTCCTCTTCGGGCACGGCGGCCACCACGTCCAGGTCATCCGGCTCACCGGCGAGACCCTGTACGTCGAGGCGGACCGCCTGCTCGCCTTCGAGGGCACCCTCCAGCAGGGCACGATGTTCCTGGGCTCCCAGGGCGGGGTCATGGGCATGGTCCGCGGCCAGGTCAGCGGGCAGGGGCTGTTCACCACCACCCTCAAGGGACACGGGGCCGTCGCCGTGATGGCCCACGGCGGAGTCTTCGAGGTGCCGATCACCCCGCAGCGCCCGGTCCATGTCGACCCCCAGGCCTATGTCGCCCACCACGGCGACGTCCGCAACAAGCTGTCGACCGCGCTGGGCTGGCGGGACATGGTGGGCCGGGGCTCCGGCGAGGCGTTCCAGCTGGAGCTGAGCGGCAGCGGTGCGGTGTTCGTCCAGGCGTCGGAGGAGAAGCTGTGAGCATGTACGGGGCTCCGGGCGGCGGCCCGACGGTGCACGACCCGATGACCTTGCCGGTCGACGACAACGTGAACAGCTACACCTTCTGCGTGGAGCTCAAGGGGAGCCAGTGGTTCCTCCAGAAGGGGAAGATGATCGCCTACTACGGGTCGATCGACTTCAACGGCATCGGACACGGCCGTCTGGACCGTCTGGTCCGCACTTCGTTCCATTCGCCTCTGCACGCAAGCGACTGGGTCGTGGCGGAGGGCTCGGGCAAGATGCTCCTCGCCGACCGGGCCTTCGACGTGAATTCGTACGACCTGGACGACGGCAACCTGACCATTCGCTCGGGCAATCTGCTCGCTTTTCAGCCAACCCTGTCGCTCAAGCAGTCGATCGTGCCGGGATTTCTCACGCTGATCGGAACCGGCAAGTTCGTCGCGGCATCCAACGGTCCGGTGGTGTTCATGGAACCGCCGATCCGGGTCGATCCGCAGGCGCTCGTCGGCTGGGCCGACTGCCCCTCTCCGTGCCATCACTACGACCACGGGTACATGACCGGCCTGATGGGCGGTCTACGTGCGCTGACAGGCCTCGGAGGGGCTTCCGGGGAGGAGCACCAGTTCGAGTTCGTGGGGGCCGGGACGGTGCTGCTCCAGTCGACCGAGCTGCTCATGGCCGAGCAGGCGACGGGGGCGGTTCCGCACGAGCCGGGAGTGCCCGGCGGGGGCGGCGTACCCGGTGGGCGTGGGGGCCCCGGCGCGCAAACCGGCGCACCGCGCCTTCCCGGACAGCTGGGGGACCTCCAGCGTCGCTTCGGGCTGTGAGCGGTAGTCTGCGGAGTGTGACATCGAACGCGTGCGCACCGTCACACCACCCTCACTAGTTCGCCTTTCAACATTTTAGGTAGACTTCAATTATGGAGACCGAAACGGCCACGCGCTGGCTGACCGATGCGGAGCAGTGCGCCTGGCGCACCCACCTGGAGGTCAACAGGCTGTTGATGTACCAGCTCGAAAAGGATCTCCAACCGTTCGGCCTGACCATGAACGACTACGAGATCCTGGTGAATCTCTCCGAGTCGGAGGGCGTCCGGATGCGGATGAGCGACCTCGCGTCCGCCACTCTCCAGTCCAAGAGCCGTCTCTCGCACCAGATCACCCGCATGGAGAGCGCCAATCTGGTGCGCCGTGAGAACTGCGAGTCCGACCGCCGCGGCCTGTACGCGGTCCTGACCGAGCACGGCCTGGAGACGATGCAGAAGGTCGCTCCCCATCATGTGGAGTCCGTGCGGCGGCACTTCGTCGACCACCTCTCCCCCGATGCCACGACAGAACTGTCCAAGGCCCTGAAGCCCGTCGCGGAACACCTCCGCGGGCAGCGGGGACGCCCGTGAGGGACTCCCGGCGACCGATCGGTTCAGGCGATCGGTCCGGGTGACCTGTCCGGGTGGCCTGTCCGGGAGACCGGGTTCAGGCGATCGGCAGGCGGAGCTCGAACAGGGCTCCGCCTGTCGGCGTCCGGCGCACCGTGAGCGTGCCACCGTGCCGGACGGCCACGTCGCGGGCGATCGCCAGACCGAGGCCCGCCCCGCCGTCGTCACGGCCACGGGCGTCGTCGAGCCGTACGAACCGCTCGAAGATCCGCTCCCGGTCCGCCTCGGGCACCCCGTCCCCGTCGTCGGCGACCTCTACGACGACCTGCCCGCCCGCCCTCCGCACGGTCACGGTGACGGCCGAACGGGCATGCCGGTGCGCGTTGTCGAGCAGGTTGGCCAGCACCCGCCGCAGCTGCACCCGCGATCCGGCCACCTCCCCGGGCGCCCGCTCCCCGGGCTCCACCACCACCGTCACGTCCGGTCGTCCGGCCGCCTCCTCCCGGGCCAGCGCCGCAAGATCCACCCGCGCGCCGGCCACCGGCCCCTCCCCCGCGTCCAGCCGGGCGAGCAGCAGCAGGTCGGCGGCCAGCCGCTGGAGCCGCACGGTGTCCTCGACCGCGCCCGGCACGTCCAGCAGCCCGGGGTGCGCGACACCCACCTCGAGCTGGGTGCGCAGCGAGGCGATGGGGCTGCGCAGCTCGTGCGAGGCATCGGCGACGAACCGGCGCTGACGCTCCACGGAGGTCTCCAGCGCGGCCAGCGTCTCGTTGGTCGTGCGGGCGAGCCGGGCGACCTCGTCGTGGGTGTCCGGCTCGGGCACCCGGCGGGTCAGCTCGGCGGCGGCGGTGATCGCGGCCATCTCCCGCCGGATGTCCTCGACCGGGCGCAGCGCCCGCCGGGTGACCAGCCAGGTCACTCCCGCGACCACGGCGAGCAGCAGGGGGAAGCCGATGAGCATGACGGTGAGCGCGGTGCGCACGGCGCTCTGCTCAGCCGCCAGCGACGCGCCCGCGCACACGGTGAGCAGGCCCTTCTCCGGGTCCTCGACGTCCACGGCGGCGAAGCGGTAGTCGGCCGCGTCGCCGTCGACGGTCGCGGAGCCGTCGCCGAAGCGGGTCTCGTCGCCGATCTCGCCGGGTTCGAGCGAGTCCCGGGCGGAGTCGTCGTCGAGACCCCCGTTCCCGCAGGCCGCCGGCGAGCGACCGGGCCAGTCGCTTCTCGTCCTCCACGATCAACAGCCGCATGGCACCAGGGTCCCAAACCGAACCTGAAGCGATCTTCAGGCTGCTTCAGCGTGCCTTCAGCTCCGTTCGGGCAGCTTGGTCCGCGTCGAAGCCGAAGCAGGCCGAGAGCACACCCATCGGGAGGAACCCCATGAAGCGCAAGCTCGTCATCGCCGCCGTCGCCGCGTCCGTCGTGATCGGCGGAGGTACGACGGTCGCCTTCGCGGACGACGAGGCGCGCACCGGCGCGGCCGAGGTGCGGGCCGCGGACCCGGTGGCCGCCGACCCGGCCGAGGGGAGCACGGCGAGCTCCTCGAAGGCGACCGCCGCCGAGGTGATCGCGGCCGCGCTGCGGCACACGCCGGGCACCGCCGTCGGCGCCGACCGGGAGGACGACGGCGCCGACGCGGGCACCTGGCACGTGGAGGTCGTCCAGGCCGACGGCGTCGAGCGGACCGTCGCCGTCGCCCCCGACACCGGCAAGGTCCTCGGCGTCCACCGCCACACCGATGACGCCGACGACGCCGACGACGATGCCGACGACGCCCGTGCGGAGCTCGCCGCGCTGAAGGGCGCGGACGTGGACGCCCGCGAGGCCGCGCTGGCCGTCACCGCCAAGGGCGCGGTGACCGACGTCGACCTGGACGACGACGACCGCGCCACGGTCTGGAGCGTGGAGACCGCCAAGGCCGGCGAGTGGCAGGTCGACGTGCGCACGGGCAAGGTCACCCAGGAGCTCGACGACTGACCGACCGTCCGACCGTCCGACCCGCCGGCCGTCAGGCGAGGGGCACGAGATCGCTCGTGCCCCTCCGGGCACCTCCGGCGACGGCTACCGCCGTCATCAGCACCACCGCTCCGGTCAGCGCGAAGCAGCCTGCCACCGGCAGCCGCCCGGCCAGCGCTCCGGCGACCGCGGTACCGGCCGTGCTGCCCGCGTTGACGGCCGTGTTGACCCACGCCCCGGCCCGCACCCGGGCCTGAGGCGCGGCGATCTCGTCGGCGATGAGATACGCCGTGGTGATCGCAGGCGACACGAAGAACCCGGCGGCCGCGACGGCGACGGCCAGGGTGCCGAGCCCCGGCGCGAGTCCCGCACCGCACAGCGTCAGCCCGAGCCCCGCCGTGAGCAGCGGCAGCCGCGCCCAGGCCGAAGCCCGCCAGGTGACGGCCCCGTTGAGCAGCCCGCCGACGGCGCTGCCGGCCGACAGCGCGGCCAGTACCCAGGCGGCGCCGGCCCCGCCGGTCCCGTGCCCGTGGCGCTCGGCGAACGCCACGACCAGCAGATCGACCACGCCCAGGGCCAGCCCCACGCCGGCGATGGCGACCACCGGCCGGCCGAGTCCGCGCAGACCGCCGCCGGCCCTCCGCACGGTGGCCTTCCCCGGCTCCACCGCCCGCACGGCCGGCGACGACAGGAACCCGGCCGTCCCCCCGGCCATCAGGGCCGCCCCGACGACGATCCCCGCAGCCGGGGGTGCGAATCCGACGAGCACGCCGACCAGCAACGGCCCGGTGACGAAGAGGAGTTCCTCGGCGACCCCGTCGAGGCTGTACGCGCGTTGCAACAGGGCGCGGTCCGGGGTGAGCCTCCCCCACACCGCCCGCATGGTCGGCCCCAGCGGCGGCACACAGGCGCCGGCGGCGGCGGCCAGGGCGCCCAGCACCGGGGTCGGGGCTCCGGCCGGGCGCGCCAGGGCCAGGGTGAGCAGGACGAGCACCGCGAGGTAGGCGGCGGTCATCGGGAGGAGTGCCCGGCGTGGACCGTGCCGGTCGATGAGGGCCGCCCGGGCGGGCGACAGGAAGACGGTGGTGGCTCCGAACAGGGCCATCACGGTGCCCGCCACCGCGTACGAGCCCGCGGAACGGGTCACGGCGAGCATCAGGGACAGCGGGACGATCCCGTAAGACAGCCGTCCGGTCAGGGCGGCGGCGAAGGTACGGCGGGCGTGCGGAACGCGCAGGACGACGGCATACGAAGGCCGCACGGCAGGCGAAGCGGACATGAGGAGTTCCTCGACTCATGGCAGGAGAAAAAGGGGACGCCTGATCGCCGCGAGCGGGGCGGCCGTAGCCGCTCACCGATCACGGGCGAGGCGGGCCCTATGCCAGGAGAAGGAACATGAACGCGACCGTATCAGCGCGGTCCGGCGCCCGACGAGGGCTTTTGTGAAGAGCTCGTCGGCTCGTCCCGGGGTCCGGCGGGAGGCCGTCGCCCTCCACGGGATGTTCGGCCGGCCGGCTGTCCCGGGCCGGTCGTGGACGCGCAGACCCTGATCAGGCGGGCCCTGCCCGTGCCGGCCCTGCCTGTGTCCTCCGTCGCCTCCGGCGTCGGGCCCGTCCGTCGCGTCCCGCCGAAGGCGACGCCGGGACGCGACCGGCGCGCTGCCCGACCGCAGCGCACGACGCACACGGGGCCCACGTCCCGGTCCCGCCCCTCCCCGCGTCGGTGGCGCGTCCGCCGTGTGTCAGCCCTGGGTGAGCCCCGCCACGAGTTCGTCGGCCGCCCGGTAGGGGTCCAGTTCGCCGGCGAGGATGCGGTCGGCGAGCGTGCTCAGCCTGCGGTCGCCGTGCAGGTCCCCGATGCGTTCGCGCAGGGCCGTGACGGCGATCGTCTCGACCTCGCGGGCGGCGCGTGAGCGGCGCCGTTCGGTGAGGACGCCGTGCTCCTCCATCCACGCGCGGTGCTTCTCCAGTGCCTCGACGACCTCGTCGATGCCCTCGGCGCGGGCGGCGACCGTCTTCACGATCGGCGGGCGCCAGTCCCCGGGGCCACGGGCCTCCCCGAGGCCGAGCATGTGGTTCAGCTCGCGGGCGGTGGCGTCGGCGCCGTCCCGGTCCGCCTTGTTGACGACGTAGACGTCGCCGATCTCCAGGATCCCGGCCTTGGCGGCCTGGATGCCGTCGCCCATGCCCGGGGCCAGCAGGACGACGCTGGTGTCCGCCTGCGAGGCGATCTCGACCTCCGACTGGCCGACGCCGACCGTCTCGACCAGGATCACGTCGCAGCCTGCCGCGTCCAGTACCCGGATCGCCTGCGGGGCCGACCAGGCGAGGCCGCCCAGGTGGCCGCGGGTGGCCATCGAGCGGATGTAGACGCCGGGGTCGGAGGCGTGCTCCGACATCCGGACACGGTCGCCGAGCAGGGCGCCGCCGGAGAACGGCGAGGAGGGGTCGACGGCCAGCACCCCGACGCGTCTGCCCTGTTTGCGGTAGGCGGTGACCAGCGCGGACGTCGACGTGGACTTGCCCACGCCCGGTGAACCGGTCAGACCCACCACGTACGCGTTGCCCGTGAGCGGGGCCAGCGCCTCCATGACCTCCCTGAGCTGCGGGGACGCCCCCTCCACCAGGGAGATCAGCCGGGCCACGGCCCGTGGCCGGCCTTCCCTGGCCTGGGCGACCAGCGAGGAGACGTCCTGCATCACAGCTCCGTTCAGATCCGTTCAGGGTGAGACGTGCACGAGGGGCGCGTCGGTGCTCAGGCCTTGGGTACCCGCACGATCAGCGCGTCACCCTGACCGCCGCCGCCGCACAGCGCGGCCGCGCCCACACCGCCGCCCCGGCGCTTGAGCTCCAGGGCCAGGTGCAGGACGAGGCGGGCGCCGGACATGCCGATCGGGTGGCCGAGGGCGATCGCACCGCCGTTCACGTTCACCTTCTCCGTGGAGACGCCGAGGTCCTTCATCGACTGCACCGCCACCGCGGCGAAGGCCTCGTTGATCTCGACCAGGTCCAGGTCGGAGACCTCCAGGCCGTCCTTCTTCAGGGCGTGCAGGATGGCGTTGGAGGGCTGGGACTGGAGCGAGTTGTCCGGCCCGGCCACGTTGCCGTGGGCGCCGATCTCGGCGATCCAGGACAGGCCCAGCTGCTCGGCCTTCGCCTTGCTCATCACGACCACGGCCGCCGCGCCGTCGGAGATCTGCGAGGAGGTGCCCGCGGTGATCGTGCCGTCCCGGGTGAACGCCGGGCGGAGCTTGCCGAGGGACTCCGCGGTGGTGTCGGCGCGGATGCCCTCGTCCTTGCTGAAGACGACCGGCTCGCCCTTGCGCTGCGGGATCTCGACCGGGGTGATCTCGGCCTCGAAGATGCCGTTCTTCTGCGCGGCGGCGGCCCTCTGATGGCTCAGCGCGGCGATCTCGTCCTGCTCGGGCCGCGCGATGCCGAGCCGCGTGTTGTGCTTCTCCGTGGACTCGCCCATGGCGATGTTCTCGAAGGCGTCGGTCAGACCGTCGTACGCCATCGCGTCGAGCATCTCGATCGCGCCGTACTTGAAGCCCTCGCGGGACTTCGGCAGCAGGTGGGGGGCGTTGGTCATGGACTCCTGGCCGCCGGCCACCACGATGTCGAACTCACCCGCACGGATCAGCTGGTCGGCCAGCGCGATCGCGTCGAGGCCCGACAGACACACCTTGTTGACCGTGAGAGCCGGGACGCTCATCGGGATGCCGGCCTTGACCGCGGCCTGACGGGCCGGGATCTGCCCCGCCCCGGCCTGGAGCACCTGCCCCATGATCACGTACTGAACCTGGTCGCCACCGATCCCCGCACGGTCGAGGGCGGCCTTGATCGCGAAGCCGCCGAGGTCGGCTCCGGAGAAGGACTTCAGGGAGCCCAGCAGTCGTCCCATGGGCGTCCGCGCGCCCGCGACGATCACCGAGGTCGTGCCGTTGGAACCAGTCGAGTCAGTCATGAGCTGCGATTCCCCTTACCGGCCTGCACGGGCCGAGGAATGAACGAGGGTTTACTTCGAATGTACTGAGTGGCACTCCGTGCCGTCATCGGGCCGTCGGTGTGATCGCGCGCACGTTGCGTAACCATCGCGGCCGCGCTCCACTGACAACATGCTGACGCGAATCGACCACATCGGGATCGCCTGCCACGACCTCGACGCAACCGTCGAGTTCTACCGTTCCACGTACGGCTTCGAGGTGTTCCACTCCGAGGTCAACGAGGAGCAGGGCGTGCGCGAGGCCATGCTCAAGATCAACGATACGTCCGACGGCGGGGCCTCGTACCTGCAACTCCTGGAGCCGACACGACCGGATTCGGCCGTCGCCAAGTGGCTCGACAAGAACGGCGAGGGCGTCCACCACATCGCTTTCGGTACGGCGGACGTCGACACGGACGCCGCGGACATCAGGGACAAGGGCGTACGCGTTCTGTACGAAGAGCCTCGACGCGGCTCCATGGGGTCACGAATCACCTTCCTGCATCCAAAGGATTGCCACGGAGTACTGACAGAACTGGTCACTTCGGCGCCCGTTGAGTCACCTGAGCACTGACCCTCGTACATATGGGCCGGTAGGGTTGGGGACGGTCGCCGCTCACACCGGGGCGACCCGGTCCTGCCGTACGGCGGCGGGACGCAGCCGGGGTCCGGGTTTCGGGGGGCGAGCGTCGGGGCAGCAGCCCGTGCTCCGCCGTTGATCTGACACCATTCCCCGGGAGCCCCGTTCGGCGGATGGACGGAGCTCGTTCGGGAAGCTTGCGACCAGGGACGGATGGGACCGCGCAGTGCGGGGCTACGAGAGCCAGGAGCGGGAACCGGCGGCTGACGTCGACCACCTGACTCGGTTCGAAGCCGAGATGAAGCGGCTGAAGACCGAGCGGGAAAAGGCGATCCAGCATGCCGAGGACCTCGGCTACCAGGTCGAGGTGCTGCGCGCCAAGTTGCACGAGGCGCGGCGCACCATCATGTCCCGGCCCGCCTTCGACGGCGGCGACATCGGGTACCAGGCCGAGCAGATGCTGCGTAACGCGCAGATGCAGGCCGACCAGTTGCGGCAGGACGCCGAACGGGAGCTGAGCCAGACCCGGGCGCAGACGCAGCGCATCCTCCAGGAGCACGCCGAACAGGCGGCCCGGCTCCAGGCGGAGCTGCACCAGGAGGCGGTGGCCCGTCGTCAGCAGCTCGACCAGGAGCTGGCCGAGCGCCGGCAGAACGTCGAGTCGCACGTCAACGAGAACGTGGCGTGGGCCGAGCAGTTGCGGGCCCGCACCGAGGCTCAGGCGCGCCGGCTGCTCGACGAGTCGCGGGCCGAGGCCGAGCAGGCCCTGACGGCCGCCCGCGCCGAGGCCGAACGGGTGGCCACGGAGGCCCGTCAGCGGCTCCAGGCGGACGCCGAGGCGACCCGCGCGGAGGCCGAGCAGCTGCTGCTGCGGGCCCGCACGGACGCCGAACGGCTGCTGAACGCCGCTTCCAGCCAGGCCCAGGAGGCCAGCGACCACGCCGAGCAGCTGCGCACCTCCACCGTCACGGAGTCCGACGCGGCCCGCCGGCAGGCCGGTGAGCTGAGCCGCGCCGCCGAGCAGCGCATGTCCGAGGCCGAGGAGGCGCTGCGCAAGGCGCAGGCCGAGGCCGACAAGGTGCTCGCGGAGGCGAAGGCCGCCGCCGAGAAGGCGCTCGCCGGCGCGGAGGCGGCCAAGGAGCAGCGCACCCGTACGGCGAAGGAGCAGGTCGCCCGGCTCGTCACCGAGGCCACCAAGGAGGCCGAGGCGACCAAGGAGGCCGCCGAGCAGCTCGTCGCCGACGCCCGCACCGAGGCCGAGAAGATCGTCGCGGAGGCCTCCGAGAAGGCCCGCACGCTCACCGCCGAGGAGAGCGCGACCCAGCTGTCGAAGGCGGCGAAGACCGCCGAGGACGTCCTGAACAGGGCGCAGGAGGACGCGCAGAACACCACCAAGGCCGCCGCCGAGGAGGCCGAGCGGATCCGCCGTGAGGCGGAGACCGAGGCGGACCGGCTGCGGGCCGAGGCGCACGACATCGCCGAGCAGCTCAAGGGCTCGGCGAAGGACGACACCAAGGAGTACCGCGCCAAGACGGTCGAGCTCCAGGAGGAGGCCCGTCGGCTGCGCGGCGAGGCCGAGCAGCTGCGCGCCGACGCGGTCGCCGAGGGCGAGAAGATCCGCGCGGAGGCCCGCAAGGAGGCCGTCCAGCAGATCGAGGAGGCGGCCAGGACCGCCGAGGAGCTGTTGTCCAAGGCGAAGGCCGACGCCGACGAGCTGCGCCAGAAGGCCACCTCGGACAGCGAGAAGGTGCGCACCGAGGCCATCGAGCGCGCCACCACGCTGCGCCGGCAGGCCGAGGAGACCCTGGAGCGCACCCGCGCGGAGGCCGAGCGCCAGCGCGACGAGGCGGTGGAGCTGGCCGAGACCATCACCTCCAACGCCGAGGAGGCCGCGCGCGAGCTGCGCGAGGAGACCGAACGCGGGGTCGAGGCCCGGCAGGCGGAGGCCGCCGAGGAGCTGGCCCGGCTGCACGCCGAGGCGGAGGCCCGGCTCGCCTCCGCCGAGCAGGCGCTGACCGACGCCCGCGAGGAGGCCGCGCGGATCCGCCGCGAGGCCGGCGAGGAGACCGAGCGGCTGCGCTCGGAGGCCGCGGAGCGGATCCGCACCCTCCACCAGCAGGCCGCCGCGGAGGTGGACCGGCTGCGCAACGAGGCCGCCGCCGACGCGTCCGCCTCGCGCGCCGAGGGTGAGGCCGTCGCGGTAAGGCTGCGTTCCGAGGCCGCCGCCGAGGCGGAGCGGCTGAAGTCGGAGGCGCAGGACACCGCCGACCGGGTGCGCGCGGAGGCGCAGGCCGCCGCCGAGCGGCTGGCCACCGAGGCGTCCGAGACGCTGGCCGCCGCCCAGGAGGAGGCGCTGCGGCGCCGCCGCGAGGCCGAGGAGCTCCTCGGTTCCGCCCGCCAGGAGGCCGACCAGGAGCGCGAGCAGGCCCGTCGGCAGAGCGAGGAACTGCTGGCCTCGGCGCGCAAGCGCGTGGAGGAGGCGCAGACCGAGGCCGTCCGGCTGGTCGAGGAGGCCGACCGGCGGGCCAATGAGATGGTGTCGGCGGCCGAGCAGCACGCGCAGCAGGTGCGGGAGTCCGTCGCCGGGCTGCACGAGCAGGCGCAGGACGAGATCAACGGGCTGCGGTCCGCCGCCGAGCACGCGGCGGAGCGCACCCGGCGCGAGGCCGAGGAGGAGGCGGACCGGGTCCGTTCCGACGCCTACGCGGTGCAGGAGCGGGCGGCCGAGGACGCCAACCGGGTCCGGCGCGAGGCGAGCGAGGCGTCGGAGGCGGCGCAGGCGCTGGCCGAGCAGACCGTCGGCGAGGCGATCGCGGAGGCGGAGCGGCTGCGCTCGGAGGCGTCCGCGCACGCCCAGCGGGTCCGCACCGAGGTCTCGGACGCCATCGCCCAGGCCGACCAGGACGCCTCGCGCACCCGTGCGGACGCCCGGGACGACGCCAACCGCATCCGCTCGGACGCGGCGACGCAGGCCGACACCCTCATCACCGAGGCCCGCAACGAGGCGGAGCGGCTCCAGACGGAGACCATCGCGGAGGCCGAGCGCCTCCAGTCCGAGACGATCGCGGAGGCCGACCGGCTGCGGGCCGAGTCGGTCGCCAAGGCGGAGAAGCTGATCTCGGACGCCGCCGGGGACGCGGAGCGGCTGCGCGCCGAGGCCGCCGAGACGGTGGGTTCCGCGCAGCAGCACGCCGAGCGGATCCGTACCGAGTCCGAGCGTGTCAGGGCGTCGGCGGCCGCGGAGGCCGACCGGCTGATGAGCGTCGCCCGCGAGGAGGCCGACTCGACGCTGGACGAGGCCCGCAAGGAGGCCAACAAGCGGCGCTCCGAGGCGGCCGAGCAGGTCGACACGCTCATCACGGAGACCGCGGCCGAGGCGGACAAGCTGCTCACGGAGGCGCAGCAGCAGGCGCAGCAGGTCACGGCGGACGCGGAGGCGCAGGCCGACTCGATGGTCGGCGCGGCCCGCAACGAGGCCGAGCGGCTGGTCTCCGAGGCGACCGTCGACGGGAACTCCCGGGTGGAGAAGGCCCGTACGGACGCCGACGAACTGCTGGTCGGCGCCCGCCGGGACGCGACCGCCATAAGGGAGCGGGCGGAGGAGCTGCGCGACCGCATCACGAGCGAGATCGAGGGGCTGCACGAGCGGGCCCGCCGCGAGGCCGCCGAGACGATGAAGTCGACCGGTGACCGCTGCGACGCGCTCATCAAGGCGTCCGAGGAGCAGCTCGCCAAGGCGCAGGCGAAGGCGAAGGAGCTGGTGTCGGACGCCAACTCCGAGGCGGGCAAGGTCCGCATCGCCGCCGTGAAGAAGGCCGAGGGGCTGCTCAAGGAGGCCGAGCAGAAGAAGGCGACGCTCGTGCGGGAGGCCGAGGAGCTCAAGGCCGAGGCGATCCGTGAGGCGCGGCGCACGGTCGAGGAGGGCAAGCGCGAGCTGGAGGTCCTGGTGCGCCGGCGTGAGGACATCAACGCCGAGATCTCCCGGGTCCAGGACGTGCTGGAGGCGCTGGAATCCTTCGAGGTGCCGACCGGCGGCAAGGACGGGGGCGTCAAGGCGGGCGCCGCCATCGGAGCGCCCCGATCGGGTGGGAAGGCGTCGGACAGCTAGCGGAATGTGTGAATTGCGTTAAAGTCTGATGCCTTTGACCGGACCTTTGGCAAGCGCTCTGCCGCTCAGCCACCCAAAAGGGGTGTCATTCTCCAGATCAAACACGCATACGCTCGATGACACACCGCTCAGGCCCCTAGGATTCCACCTATCACCTCACCGGTCTCATTCGACAGGAACCCCATGAGCGACACTTCCCCCTACGGCTTCGAGCTTGTGCGGCGTGGGTACGACCGCGCTCAGGTGGACGAACGCATCTCGAAGCTCGTCTCCGACCGTGACAGCGCTCTGGCCCGTATCACTGCTCTGGAAAAGCGCATCGAGGAGCTCCACCTCGAGACGCAGAACGCCCAGGCTCAGGTAAGCGACGCGGAGCCGTCGTACGCCGGTCTCGGCGCGCGTGTCGAGAAGATCCTCCGCCTCGCCGAGGAAGAGGCCAAGGATCTGCGCGAGGAGGCCCGTCGCGCGGCCGAGCAGCACCGCGAGCTCGCCGAGTCGGCGGCTCAGCAGGTGCGCAACGACGCGGAGTCGTTCGCCGCGGAGCGCAAGGCCAAGTCCGAGGACGAGGGCGTCCGGATCGTCGAGAAGGCCAAGAGCGACGCGTCGCAGCTGCGTTCCGAGGCGCAGAAGGACGCGCAGTCGAAGCGTGAGGAGGCGGACGCCCTCTTCGAGGAGACCCGCGCCAAGGCCGCGCAGGCCGCCGCCGACTTCGAGACCAACCTCGCCAAGCGCCGCGAGCAGTCGGAGCGCGACCTGGCGTCGCGTCAGCAGAAGGCGGAGAAGCGTCTCGCGGAGATCGAGCACCGCGCGGAGCAGCTGCGCCTGGAGGCCGAGAAGCTGCGTACCGACGCCGAGCGCCGGGCCCGTCAGACCGTCGAGACGGCGCAGCGCCAGGCCGAGGACATCGTGGCCGACGCCAATGCCAAGGCGGACCGCATCCGTTCCGAGTCCGAGCGCGAGCTGGCGGCCCTCACCAACCGCCGCGACTCGATCAACGCCCAGCTGACGAACGTCCGCGAGATGCTCGCCACGCTGACCGGCGCCGCGGTGGCCGCGGCCGGCTCGCCGTCCACGGACGACGAGCCGATCTCCCGCGGCGTCCCGGCGCAGCAGTCCCGGTAACGTCCACGGGTACGGCGACCGAACATCGGCGAAGCCCTCTGCCACTCCGGTGGCAGAGGGCTTCGCCGCGCTCTAGCGTGGCCGCATGATCGAGTTGTCCGGCCTGACGAAGCGGTACGGCGAGAAGGTCGCGGTGAACAACCTCACCTGCGCCGTCAGACCGGGCATCGTCACGGGCTTCCTCGGTCCCAACGGCGCGGGCAAGTCCACCACCATGCGGATGATGCTGGGCCTCGACCGGCCGACCGCCGGGGACGTCCGGATCGACGGGCAGCACTACGACCGGCTGAAGGACCCCCTCAGGTACATCGGCGCCCTGCTGGACGCCAAGGCCATGCACGGCGGGCGCAGCGCCTTCAACCATCTGCTGTGCCTGGCGCAGAGCAACGGCATCCCGAAGAGCCGGGTGCACGAGGTGCTGGACACCGTCGGTCTCACCTCCGTGGCGAGGAAGAAGGCCAAGGGGTTCTCGCTGGGTATGGGCCAGCGGCTGGGCATCGCGGGCGCGCTCCTCGGCGACCCCCGGATCCTGATGTTCGACGAACCGGTCAACGGACTCGACCCCGAGGGCATCCACTGGATCCGCAACCTGATGAAGTCGCTGGCCGCGCAGGGGCGGACCGTGTTCGTCTCCTCCCACCTGATGAGCGAGATGGCGCTGACCGCCGATCACCTGATCGTGATCGGGCAGGGCCGGCTGCTCGCCGACACCTCGATGGCCGACTTCATCGCGCGGAACTCGCGCTCGTACGTCCGTATCCGCACCCCGCAGCGGGAGCGGCTGCTCGACGTGCTGCACGGCGCCGGGGTCCTGGTCGTCGAGTCCGGCAGCGGGGTGCTCGAGGTCGACGGCGACAAGTCCGAGCACATCGGGGAGCTGGCCGCGGGGCACCAGATCGTGCTGCACGAGCTGAGCCCCCAGCGGGCCTCCCTGGAGGAGGCGTTCATGCAGCTGACCGCGGAGTCGGTGGAGTACCACGCGCACACGGACACGCCCCCCGGCCCGCTCGGACGGTTCGAGCAGCCCGGACCGCGGTGGGGCGACGACCGGACGAGGAGCTGATGATGGCGGCGACCCAGGTCATCCGGTCGGAGTGGACCAAGATCCGGTCGGTGGCGTCCACCGTGTGGACGCTCTCGCTCGCCGTGGTGGTCACCATCGCCCTCGGCATGCTGATCTCGGCGCTGTCCAGGAACGAGTTCGACAACATGAGCCGCGACGACCGGCTCTCCTTCGACCCCACCTTCATCAGCTTCGCCGGGATGAGCCTCGGTCAGCTCGCGATGATCGTGTTCGGGGTGCTGGTCGTGTCGAACGAGTACAGCACCGGCATGATCCGCACCTCGCTGGCCGCCGTGCCGCAGCGTGGCATCTTCCTGTTCAGCAAGATCGCGGTGGCCACCGGGCTCGCGCTGGCCGTGGGGCTGGCCACCAGCTTCGTCACGTTCTTCCTGGGGCAGGCCATGCTCGGCTCCCACAAGGCGTCGATCGGGGACACCGGGGTCCTGCGGGCGGTCATCGGCGGTGGCCTGTACATGACCCTCATCGCCGTCTTCTCGATGGGCGTGGCCACGATGCTGCGCTCGCCGATGCTGTCGCTCGGCATCCTGATGCCGTTCTTCTTCCTGATCTCCAACATCCTCGGCAACGTCCCGGCGACGAAGAAGATCGGCCGGTATCTGCCCGACCAGGCCGGCAGCAAGATCATGCGGGTGGTCACGCCGATCGACGACGACACCCCGTACGGGCCCTGGGGCGGGTTCGCCATCATGGCGCTGTGGGCCCTCGCCGCGCTCGCGGGCGGCTACCTCCTGCTGAAGAAACGCGACGCGTAACGCTTTGGTCTTTGCTTTCATTTGAGCGGAACCGTCAGCGCCCCGATATCCTCCTAACCCTTACGGGGGCGTGTGCCCTGCTGTCCTGAACCTTTCGATGGGTGCGGAGCATGATCGAAGCAGTCGGCCTGACCAAGCGCTACGGCGACAAGACCGCTGTGTACAACCTTTCCTTCCAGGTGCGGCCCGGCGCCGTCACCGGCTTCCTCGGGCCGAACGGCTCGGGCAAGTCGACCACCATGCGGATGATCCTGGGTCTGGACAACCCCACCGCCGGGACGGTGACGATCGGCGGCTACCCGTACCGCAAGCTGCCGAACGCCGCCCGCCAGGTGGGTGCCCTGCTGGACGCCAAGGCGGTGCACGGCGGCCGGCACGCCCGCAACCACCTGCTGAGCCTGGCCCAGCTGTCCGGCATCCCGGCCCGGCGGGTCGACGAGGTGCTCGGCGTGGTCGGCCTCCAGGACGTGGCACGCAAGCGCTCCAAGGGCTTCTCCCTGGGCATGGGCCAGCGGCTCGGCATCGCGGCCGCGCTGCTCGGCGACCCGCAGGTGCTGCTCTTCGACGAGCCGGTCAACGGCCTCGACCCGGAGGGCATCCTCTGGGTCCGCAACCTGATGAAGTCGCTGGCCGCCGAGGGCCGCACGGTGTTCGTCTCCTCCCACCTGATGAGCGAGATGGCGGTGACCGCCGATCACCTGATCGTGATCGGGCGCGGGCAGCTGCTGTCCGACATGAGCGTGACGGACTTCATCTCGGCCAACTCCGCCGACTTCGCTCGGGTCCGCACCCCGCACACCGAACCCCAGCTGCGCGAGAAGCTGGCCTCCGCGCTCACCGAGGCGGGCGGCCATGTGCTGCCCGAGCAGGACGGCGCGCTGCGGGTGACCGGGCTGGCGCTGCCCCGCATCAGCGACATCGCCCACGAGAGCGACGTACGCCTGTGGGAGCTGTCGCCGCACCAGGCCTCGCTGGAAGAGGCGTACATGCGGATGACGCAGGGCGCCGTCGACTACCGGTCCACCATCGACCAGAAGGCCGGTCTCCAGCAGCAGCTCGCGCCCGGCGCGCAGCCGCCCATGCCGGTGCCGGGCCAGGGCCAGCCGGGCTGGTACGCCCCGCCGCCCCCGCAGCACCCCGGATACGCGCCGCCGCAGCAGCCGGCCCAGGCGCCCCCGGCGGCCTCCTACGGGGCGTACGGCGCCCCCGGGGCCCCCGCCCCGGCACCCGGCCCGAACGGGGCCAACCCGTACGCGCAGGCGCCCGCACAGGCCCCGGCCCAGCCGGCCGCCGCGTCGCCGGCGGCACCGTCCGGGCCCGCCCCGGTGGCCGCCCCGGCCGAGCCGGCTCCGGCCGCTCCCGCCGAGCCCGCCGCTCCCGCCCCCGACGCCGCCCCGACCAAGTCCGAGGACGCCCGATGAGCACCCCGCAGCACCCGTCGCCGCAGGCCGCGCCCGCCTGGCAGGGGGCGCCCGGTCCCGCGTACGCCGCGGCCGGCCCCGCCTACACCTCGCCGATCCCGATCGTGCGCACGCACCTCGGGCACGCCATCGCCTCGGAGTGGACGAAGATCCGCTCGGTGCGCTCCACGATGTGGACGCTGGGCGTGTTCGTGCTGCTCGTCATCGGCATCGGACTGCTGGCCGGCGCGGTGGTCGCCGCGAACGCGACCGAGGAGGACCTCGCGGGCGAAACCGCCCTGTCGTTCGGCTTCTTCGGGCTGCTCCTGGGCAGCATGTGCGTCATCACGCTCGGCGTGCTGACCACGGCCTCGGAGTACGGCACCGGCATGATCCGCACGACGATGGTGGCCTGCCCGTCGCGCGGCCGGGTGCTCGCCGCGAAGGCGGTCGTGTTCTTCGCCGTCGCGTTCGTCGTGACGCTCGTGTCCTCGGGCTTCGTCGCCGTGGTGGACGTGGGCATGCTGGGCGACGCCCGGCAGCCGACCGGCTCGGAGTGGCTGAAGGCCACCTTCGGAGTGTCCCTCTACATCGCGCTGCTCGGGCTGATCTCGCTGGCCGTCGGCTCGATCATCCGGCACTCGGCCGGCGCCATCACCATCATGATCGGCGTCCTGCTGGCCCCGCTGGTCATCGCGATCTTCATGTTCTCGTCCTCGCTGGAGGACCTGCGCCAGGCCCTGTTCGAGTACTCGATCCCGAACCAGCTGAGCGTGTTCTACTCGTCCTCGCTCAGCGACAGCGGGCCGAGCGGCTGGGACCCGCTGTGGATCGCGCTCGGCGTGACCGCCGTCGTCCTCGGCGGCGCCTTCGCCCTGCTGGAGAAGCGCGACGTCTGACGTCTGACGGCCGACGGCTGACGACCGCTAGAACTTCGGCGCGTTACGGGACCGCCGCACCCCCGGGGTGCGGCGGTCCCGTGCGTTCCAGCACGCCTTGTGCCAGTGCCGTCGGTCGTCCACGCCCGCGTGCTCGGGCCAGACGACGACATGCGGCACACCGTCGGGGATCAGCTGGTCGCAGCCCGGGCACCGGTACGCCTTGCCCTGGGCGCTCGCGCCGGCCACGTGCCGCACACTCCACTGCTCGCCCTGCCAGCTCTCCCCCGACTGCCAGCCGCCGTAGCGGCTCGCGCGGTCGTCCTCGGCACTCTGGCCGGACGAGCCCTCACCCTTGGGGCGGTTGCGACGCGGGGACACGGGACACCTCACGGGGCTATACAGGGAGCAGGATTGCCGTCCAGCCTACGCGGCGTGCGCGCGGGTACCCGTAGGGCAGCGAGCCGTACAAGTCGCCCTCCCCGACGTCCCATTCTCCAGACAATCCGCAAATCTCTCCGCCAGGCCGTGTCCTCGGCACGTGTCAGACGGTTATGCCGGGTGGGGGAGCTCCGTGTCGGAGCCAAGGAAGCAGGAAAGTCCATGCGCGTTGGAAGTTTCGTGTTGGGAGCCCAGTTCCCCGGCCAGGGTCAGGGAGAGGCGCTGCACCGCGCGGTCCGCTCGGCCGAGGTGGCCGAGGAGGCGGGCCTCGACTCGGTCTGGCTGGCCGAGCACCACTTCGTTCCGTACGGCACGTGCCCGTCGGCGGTCACGCTCGCCGCGCTGCTGCTGGGCCGCACCCGCCGTATCCGGGTGGGCACGGCGGTCAGCGTACTGCCCACCGTCCACCCCGTCGCCCTGGGTGAGCAGGCCGCGCTGCTGCACCTGACGAGCGGCGGCCGCTTCTCGCTGGGCGTGGGGCGCGGCGGCCCGTGGGTCGACCTGGAGGTGTTCGGCGCGGGCCTGGAGGCGTACGAACGGGGGTTCCCGGAATCACTCGATCTGCTGGTGCGCTGGCTGCGCGAGCCCTCGGTGGGGGCCGACGGCGAGCGGTTCCGCTTCCGCGAAGTACCCGTCGTCCCCAGGCCGTCGGAGGCGCTGACGAACGCGTCGGGCCCGGAGGTCGTCGTCGCGTGCACCTCGCCGGCGAGCGTACGGCTGGCCGCCGAGCGCGGGCTGCCGATGCTCCTCGGCATGCACGTGGGGGACGAGGAGAAGGCCGGGATGGTCGCCGCGTGGCGGCAGTACGCGCGCGCGGCCGGGCGGTCCGGGGACGAGATCAGGGGCGCGGCGCATGTCTCGGCGGGCGTCTGCCAGATCGCGGACCGGCGCACGGACGCGGTGGAGACCCTGGTGAAGGCGATGCCGGGCTGGCTGCGGCAGGGGCTCGACGCCCATGTGACGGTGGACGGCCGGGCCCGCTCCATGCGGGACCCGGTGGCATACACCGAACTGCTCTGCGGGCTGCACCCGGTGGGCACCCCGCGGCTGTGCGCCGACCGTCTCGCGGCGACCGGCGAGCGGACCGGCATCTCGCGTTTCGCCCTGCTGGTCGAGGGTTCCGGAGACCTGGCGGCCACCGAGGAGAACGTACGGCGGCTGGGCTCGGAGGTGCTCCCCCACCTCCGGTGAACAGCCCAGCCGGCCGCGAGGCTTGCCGCTCCCGTACTGATGGAACCTCCCGCGTCAGGAGCGGCAAGCAACAGGCTCACGTGTCAGCAGTCCCGGAATTCCGGGGACTGGTTCAGCACCTGGCTGCGGACCGAGGTGAATCGGGCGAGCTTCTCGTCGACAGCCGGCTCCAACGGGAACACCGCCACCCGGTGGCAGTTCTGGAAGGCCAGCCGCACACCGAAGTGCCGCTGCAGCGCGCCGCGTATGGCGTCACTCGCGAGCGCGCGCAGCAACTGCCCGCGTGCCTGCTCGTCCGGCGGGGGCGTCTGGTTGTCGGCGAAGTCTGCGCCGTCCACCTTCAGCTGGGCCACCAGGGAGCTGACCATCTCCCATGCGTAGGGCAGGGAGGTCCGGACGCAGTCGACGAATTCTGCTTCGTCGACCTCGCCTCGCTCGGCCTGTTCGAGTAGGGCCGGTGAGACGTCGAGCGACATGGGTACTCCTCTCGCACCCCCGGAACATCAGGGGTTGCCGGACAGGGAAAGGGAGTTCGCATGCCGAAACACCGCACACGCTGAGTACACGCATCGCGACCTCCCGTTCACTACGGTAGGCAACGGACCGTGACCGCACCAGGAGAATGGGCACATAGGGAACTCCGAGTAGGCACACAATCGGCCACTGTCGAACGACCAGTTACCAGGGCGAATCGCGTGCCAGGTGGGGCGTCGGATAGCGTTGTGCACCATGCGTCTCGTCATCGCCCGGTGCTCCGTGGACTACGCCGGCCGGCTCACCGCCCACCTCCCCTCCGCGCCCCGTCTCATCCTGGTGAAGGCGGACGGCAGCGTCTCGATCCACGCGGACGACCGGGCCTACAAGCCCCTGAACTGGATGTCGCCGCCCTGCACGCTGAAGGAGGGCGCGGGCGACGAGGAAGGCGTCTGGACCGTCGTCAACAAGGGCGGAGAGAAGCTCATCATCACGATGGAGGAGATCCTCCACGATTCTTCGCACGAACTCGGCGTCGATCCCGGCCTGATCAAGGACGGCGTGGAAGCGCACCTTCAGGAGCTCCTCGCCGACCGCATCGAGACCCTCGGCGAGGGCTACACCCTCATCCGCCGCGAGTACATGACCGCCATCGGCCCGGTCGACATCCTGTGCCGGGACGCGGAGGGGCAGACCGTCGCGGTGGAGATCAAGCGACGCGGCGAGATCGACGGCGTCGAGCAACTCACGCGCTATCTGGAGCTGTTGAACCGCGACCCGCACCTCGCCCCGGTGCGTGGTGTCTTCGCGGCCCAGGAGATCAAGCCCCAGGCCCGCGTGCTCGCCACGGATCGCGGCATCGGCTGCCAGGTCCTGGACTACAACGCGATGCGGGGCATCGAGGACGACAAGCTGCGGCTGTTCTGACCCACCCACCCGTACGACGAGAAGGCCGGGTTCCTGGAGGAACCCGGCCTTCACCTGTGCCTTGAGGCTCAGATCACCGAGTCCGAGGCGGAGGGCGTGCTGTCCGCCCTGCTCGGCGACACCGGGGCACTCGATGTCGTACCGCTGGCCGAGGTCCCGGTGGACGGGTCTCCGCTGGGGGTTCCGCCGGTCGGGTCGGGGCTCTCGGTCGGAGGCGTCGTGCTCGGCGAGCTGGACGCACTCGGCGACGACGACGGTGATGACGAGGGCTTCGGACTCGTGCTCGACGACGGCTTCGAGGTCGGCGTCGGGGACGACCCGCCGCCCCCCGACCCGTGGGAACTGCTCGCCTCCGACGAAGGCTCCGCCTCCCCCGTGGGGGAGGGGTCGTCCGAGGTGCCCATCGTTCCGTCCGGGCCCGGGTCCGTCGGCCTGCTGGTCGCCTCGCCCGTGTCCGCGGAACCGCTGTCGTCGCCCGGGGTGTCGGAGTCCAGGCCGCCGTCGTCCAGGCCGGTACTGGCGGACGGGTTGACGCCGACCCGGTCGGAGGGGTCGTTGGCGTCGTTGTTGGAGGTCGCGCCGAGCGTCACGACCGTGCCGAGGACGGCGACGAGCAGCGCGCCGGCGCCGGCCGCGACCAGGTTGCGCTTGGCCAGGCTCCTCAGGCCGCCGCGGTTGTGACGGGTCGGCGGCCCGGCGGGCCCACGGCGGGCTACGACGGTCTCGGCCTCCGGCGGGTAGGTCGGGAGCACCGCCTGGATGCCCCGCGGCGGGGACGCCGACTCCTCGTGGCGGGCGTCGGGCACCTCCTCGCCCGCCGTCGCCGCCGCGAGGCCGGGTAGGTCCCCGGAGCGGTCGGTGACCAGGGCGAGGGCACGGCGGCCGGCGACGGTCCCGCGCTTGTCGGCGATCGCCCCGCGCAGGGCGAGGGAGGCCTCCAGCTCGGAGCGGGCCCGGTCGAGGTCTCCGCCGCAGAGGGCGAGGACGCCCATCTCGTGGTGGAAGTAGGCCCGGTCGGCGGACTCCCCGGCGAGCCGGGCGGCCTCGGCGCCCTCGTGCAGGCTGCTCTCCCAGGCGCTCCAGCGCAGGCCCGCGGCGAAGGCGGGCGCGGCGGCGCGGGCGAGCTGCACGGCGGTGGACTCCTCGTCCTCGCCGGTTCGGGTCGTCGTGGGGACGATCACGACGAGGGCGGCGAGGACGGCGTCGGCCTCCGCGCAGACCCGCTCGGGTGTGACCGAGGGATGTCCGGCCCACCAGGCGTAGTGCTGGGCGGCGGAGTGGGCGCGGGTCTCGACGTCGTCGGCGTATCCGGCGGCCTCGAGCTGGGTCTGGACGCCGGCGGCGAGCCGGTAGCGGGTGCCGACCGGGGAGACGAGTCCGCAGGCGGCCAGTTCGCCGAGGGCGGCGTCGGCGTGGGTGTCGCCGACCAGGGCGGGCAGGTGCGCCTGGTGCGGGACCTCACCGTCCAGGGCGACGGCGAAGCGCAGCGTCGCGCGGGCGGAGGCGCTGAGGCGGGCGGCGAGCAGCGGCGCGGGCGCGGCGGCCTCGCCGAGCGAGGGCAGGGGTATCTCCTCGGCCTCGCCGGCTCCGGCGAGGCCGTCGACGGCGTCGGCGAGCGGCCGGGCGTCCTCGAAGACACCGAACACGTCGACCGCGTCGGCGCCGGCCCGCAGCTGGTCGCGCTGCGAGAGCAGGGCGCCGGCCTGGACGAACCGCAGCGGCAGGCCCTCGGACTCGAACCACAGGTCGCCGGCCCAGTTGGCCTCCTCCTCGGTGAGGACGCGGCCGACGGCGTGCTCGATCACCTCGACACCGCCCGCGCGGTCCAGCCCGGTGAGGACGACCTCCTCGACGGCGGACTCCGCGGAGGGCAGCGGAGTGGCCGGGGTCGCGCCGAGCAGGAAGGCGCACTCGGGCGTCGCGTCCAGGAGTTCGTCGAGGGCGGCGCCGCCGAGTTCGAGGTCGTCGACCACGACGACCGCGCCGATCTCGCGGACCAGCGCACTCAGGTCGTCGCTGTCGGGGCGGTACAGGGGGGCGTCGTAGACGGCGTGGAAGAGGTCGTGCAGGAGGTCGGCCGAGGTGCGGCGGAAGCCGGTGAGGCGGACGACCCCGTCGGGGGCGAGGTCCTCGCAGTCCTCGGCGACGAGGTCGAGCAGGCTGGTGCGGCCGGAGCCGGGCGGGCCGGTGAGGCGGACGGAGCGGCCGCGGGCCAGCAGCCGGACCAGCTGTTCGCGTTCGTCCTGGCGGCCCAGCAGCGGCTGGGCGGGCCGGGCGGTTCCGGCGGGGGCCGGCGGCCGGGCGGCGCGCTCGGCCTCGGCACGCTGCTCCGCGGTGCGCTTGGCGGGGCGCTCCGGTATCTCTCCCCCACTCTCGGCTGCGCTCGAGCGGGAGGGGGCCCCAGGCGGGCGGAGTTCTATCTCGCTGCCGTCGACCGGATTGACCGTGAGCAGGTGTTCGCCCGCGACGAGCCGCACGGTGCGGGCCAGGGCCGGCGCGTGCTGGCCGAACTCGGGTGTGAGGGGATCCCTGGACGGGCGCGGGCGCGGCGTGCCGCCTCCCCCGGTCTCGAATTCACTCGACTGGGAGGTGCCCCCACCGTCCTGGCCGTACTCCTCGGGTCCCCGGGTGTTCGGGTCCATGGGTTCAAGCCCCCCAAAAGCGTCGTGTGGCGGTAGCCCCTCCCGGCCTTGCTGCACACTGCGCTGTCGCTTCTGGTCCGGTGCCCGCTCGAGGGCTGAGAGCGGCGGGCAGACGAACCGTAAACCTTCGCACAGTATCTACGACAGACCGGGGTGCCGGGCCGCCCGAACCGTCACAGTCTCGTGAGGATTGCGCCCGTCGTATGTTTCCCGCCGCAGGCCACGCCCCCTCGGGGGTCAGACCCGGGGCAGGGACTCCACTCCGATACCGCCCTCGATCGCGAGGATCCGGTGCAGTCGGGTGGCCACCAGCAGGCGTTGCATCTGCGGAGGCACCCCGCGCAGCACCAGGCGGCGGCCGCACCGGCCGGCCCTTCGGTGGACGCCCATGATGACGCCGAGTCCGGTGGCGTCCCACGAGTCCAGCTCGGACAGGTCGAGCACCAGGTCGCCGACTCCGTCGTCCACGGCAGTGTGCAGAGCCGTACGGGCATCCGCCGCGCTGCGAACGTCGAGACGACCCCCGACGACCAGCTCTACGTGGTCGCCCCTGATGTGCATAGCGCTCCCCTAAGCGTGCGTCTCGTGCTCCGCGGTGGTGGTGTCCGGTGTTGCATCCTCTGACTGCGGGAAGCGGCCGGAGGTTGCCGTCTGTGAGCGAACCGATACCGAATTCACTCGCAGGGGTGAGGCCCATGGGGCCTGTGCGGTTTCGGTGCCTGTAGAAGCCCTGCCCGCTCAGGCGTCCGATGTCACCGGCGTCAACCATCCGGCGCAGCCGCTCCGCATGCCTCTCGGCGGGAGATTAGCGGGCGTGAGGCGCTGTGTGACCGGTTAGTAACGCGGCTCACGTCTCAGGGCGTGAGACGCCGGTCACGTCGTCAATTACTGTCCGATTCACGCCGATTGGACCGGAACTGGCCGGGCGCCGACAGGAGTGACGAAGGGAACGGAACGGATCCTCCGGGACGGTCTAGATTGGCCGCATGGTCAATCTGACGCGCATCTACACGAGGACCGGCGACCAGGGCACCACCGCTCTCGGCGACATGAGCCGGGTCGCCAAGACCGACCTGCGGATCGCCGCGTACGCCGACGTCAACGAGGCGAACGCGGCGCTCGGCACGGCGCTCGCGCTGGGTGGACTGGACGAGGAGCTCGGCGGGGTGCTCACCCGGGTCCAGAACGACCTGTTCGACGTGGGCGCGGACCTGTCGACACCGGTGGTGGAGAACCCGGAGTTCCCGCCCCTGCGGGTCGAGCAGTTCTACGTCGACCGTCTGGAGGCGGACTGCGACAGGTTCAACGAGCGGCTGGAGAAGCTGCGGTCGTTCATCCTGCCCGGCGGCACCCCGGGCGCGGCCCTGCTCCACCAGGCCTGCACGGTCGTCCGGCGGGCCGAACGCTCCACCTGGGCGGCGCTGGAGGCGCACGGTGAGCGGATGAACCCGCTCACCGCGACCTACCTCAACCGGCTCTCGGATCTGCTGTTCATCCTGGCCCGCACCGCCAACAAGGCGGTCGGCGACGTGCTCTGGGTGCCGGGCGGGGAGCGCTAGCTCATCTTGGCCGGTTCCCGCTCCGATCCGCCGTCCGATCCGCCGTCCGGTCCGGACTTCGGTCCGGACCCCGGTCCGGACTTCGGGAACAGGGTGTAGCTCCCGGCGATGACGAGGTTGATGCCGATCACCCACGTCATCCGCAGCTGCCACGCCCGCAACGATCGGGCCTCGCCGTCCCCGCCCACGTACCAGGCGGCCGCCTGAAGCAGTGCCACGGCGACCAGTGCGGCGAGGATCCAGCGGCCCGCGACCTTCCATTCGTGGACGGCGCGGGCCCTGCCGTACTTCGGCGGCCGCGCGGGCGGCGGGCCGCCGGCGAACCGGTGGGCGACCCGGGCGTCCGCCCACCTGACGGTGGAGTGGCCGAGGCCCACGGTGAAGCCGATGTACACCGCGGCGAGGCCGTGCCGCCAGTCCGGCTCGGCGCCGTTCCTGAGGTCGATCGCGCTCACCACGAACAGGACGACCTCCAGGAGCGGCTCGCACAGCAGCAGGGCCAGCCCCAGACGCGGCATCCGGAACACGTACCGGAAGGCCAGTCCGGCGGCCAGCAGCACCCAGAAGGCCACCTCGCAGGCGATGATCAGTGCGACGATCACGGTTCACTCCTCTCGCTCCCCCTTCCAGGCTCCCGGCCGGGAGAGCGCGTCTCGTCGTCGTGGGTGACGAACTCGCGGTACATCGAAAGATGCAGTTCGGGACCGTTCCCGGGAAGCAGGCGGACGGGAGACGAGGCGTGTTGGATGGAGGACATGGCCGTCCGAGACCTGCGCCGCCCGCACCGCCCGCACCGCTTCGACGTGTACATCGCGGTCGGCGGGCTGCTCGGCGGGCTGCTGTTGGTCGCCATCGGCCTGGGCACCCGGCCGTCCGACGATCCGATCACGCTCCTCGACGGCCCCTGGCCGGTCCTGGTGCCGCTCTGCGTGATGGCCGGCTGTGAGGTGCTGCGCAGGGTCGCGCCGCGCACGGCCCTGCTGACCGGCACGGCCGCGATCGTCCTGGACACCCTGACCCAGGGCAACCTGTTCACGGTGCTGATGTACACCGACCTGATGTACGCGGCCGTCCTGTACGGCCCGCTCGCGTCGGCCCGCCGGATCCAGTGGATCACCGGACTGCTGACGGTGGCCGGGACGCTGGTGCCCTTCGCGGTGTGGCGGGTGCCCGAGGCCCTGCTCATCGGGGTGGTGGTCGGCATCGTGGCCTACGCGCCCGCCGCCACCGGCTGGATCGTGCGCAACCACCGCGACGCGGCCGAGGCGGCCCGGCTGCGGGCGGAACAGACCGCGCTGCTCGCCGAGATGGACCGCACCCAGGCCGTCACGACAGAACGGGCTCGGATGGCAAGGGAGTTGCACGACATGGTCGCCAACCACCTGTCCGCGATCGCGATCCACTCGACGGCGGCGCTCTCGATCGACGACCCGGACACCTCCCGGCAGGCGCTGTCGGTCATCCGCGAGAACAGCGTCGAGGGGCTGGCGGAGATGCGGCGACTGATCGGGATCCTGCGCGACGGCAGCGGGGACCGCGAGCCCGCCGCGGCTCCCACCCTGGACGGCCTGGAGGCCCTGGTCGACGGTGCCCGCGCCAATGGTCTCGACGTCACCCTCGACCGCGAGCCCGGTGCGGTGCCGGCCCCCGTCGAACTCGCCGCCTACCGGATCGTCCAGGAGTCGCTGACCAACGCGCTCAAGCACGCCTGCCCCGGCCGGGTCAGCGTCGCCCTCACCCGGCGCGACGGGGTGCTCGACGTGCGGGTACGCAGTCCGTACGGCCATCGGGACGGGCCCCGCGCCCCTGGCTCCGGCGCCGGGCTCGTCGGCATGCGGGAGCGCGCGGCGCTGCTGGACGGCACGTTCGACGCCGGGCCGCAGGACTCGTACTGGACGGTGCGTGCCACGTTCCCCCGCACCGAAGGAGAGCCCGTATGAGCTCCGCCATCCGGGTCCTCGTCGCCGAGGACCAGTCCGCCGTACGCGCCGGGCTCGTCCTGATCCTGGGCAGCGCGTCCGACATCGAGGTGGTGGGCGAGGCGGCGGACGGGGAACAGGCGGTGGCGCTGGCCCGGGAGTTGCGGCCCGACCTGGTCCTGATGGACGTTCAGATGCCGCGTCTCGACGGGGTGTCGGCGACCCGGAAGGTCGTCGAGGAGGGGCTCGCGGACGTGCTGGTGCTGACCACCTTCGACCTCGACGAGTACGTGTTCGGGGCGCTGCGGGCGGGTGCGGCGGGGTTCCTGCTGAAGAACACGGAGGCCGGGGATCTCCTGGCGGCGGTCCGTACCGTGGCGGCCGGGGAGGGGCTGATCGCTCCCGCGGTGACCCGCCGGCTGATCGCCGAGTTCGCCGCGAAGCCGGCGCGGGCGCCGAAGGCCGACCCCGCCGTTCTGGACGCCCTCACCCGGCGCGAGCGCGAGGTGCTGGCCTGTCTGGGCGAGGGGCTGTCCAACGCGGGTGTCGCCGGGCGCCTCGACATGGCGGAGGCGACGGTGAAGACGCACGTCAGCCGTCTGCTGGGGAAGCTGGAGCTACGCAGTCGGGTGCAAGCGGCTGTGTTGGCGCAGGAGTTGGGGATCCGGGCGGGATCCGAGGGGGCTCCGGAGGTTTAGCGGGCCGCAGTGGTCCAGACCTATTGACCTGTGGTCCAGACCTTTCTATTCTCGCGGCACCGTGGGCGTGAAGGCTCAGTCACGCCCCCCGACTCCCCCCGAGGAGGCGCAGGATGCGCTTCAGACACAGAGCCGCGGCAGGGTTCGCGACGCTGCTGCTCCCGCTGGCCGGCCTGGTCGGCCTCGCGAGCCCCGCTCAGGCCGCCACGACCGCCACCGCCACCTATACCAAGGCATCGGACTGGGGCACCGGCTTCGAGGGCAAGTGGACGGTGAAGAACACCGGCACCACCGCCATCAGTTCATGGACGGTCGAGTGGGACTTCCCCTCCGGCACCTCCGTCACCTCCGCCTGGGACGCCGACGTCACGTCCGCCGGCACCCACTGGACCGCCAAGAACAAGTCCTGGAACGGCACCCTCGCCGCGGGCGCCTCCGTCTCCTTCGGCTTCAACGGCGCGGGCGCCGGCTCCCCGTCCAACTGCAAGCTCAACGGCGACAGTTGTGACGGCACCACGGTCCCGGGCGACGCCTCCCCGTCCGCCCCGGGCACCCCGACCGCCTCCGCCCTCACCGACACCTCGGTGAAGCTGACCTGGTCCGCCGCCACCGACGACAAGGGCGTCAAGAACTACGACGTCCTGCGCGACGGCGCCAAGGTCGCCACGGTCACGACGACCTCGTACACGGACAGCGGTCTGACGGCCGGCACCGACTACTCCTACACCGTCCAGGCCCGTGACACCGCCGAGCAGACCGGCCCGGTCAGCGGCGCGGTCGCGGTCCACACCACGGGCGGCGGCACCACTCCCCCGACCACCGGTTCCAAGGTCAAGCTCGGCTACTTCACCGAGTGGGGCATCTACGGCCGCAACTACAACGTCAAGAACCTGGTGACGTCCGGTTCGGCCGCGAAGATCACGCACATCAACTACGCGTTCGGCAACGTGACAGGCGGCCAGTGCGCGATCGGCGACTCCTACGCCGACTACGACAAGGCCTTCACCGCGGACCAGTCGGTCAGCGGCGTCGCCGACACGTGGGACCAGCCGCTGCGCGGCAACTTCAACCAGCTGCGCCAGCTGAAGGCCAAGTACCCGAACATCAAGGTGCTCTGGTCCTTCGGCGGCTGGACCTGGTCCGGCGGCTTCGCCCAGGCCGCGGCCAACCCGGCGGCGTTCGCGCAGTCCTGCTACAACCTGGTCGAGGACCCGCGCTGGGCCGACGTCTTCGACGGCATCGACATCGACTGGGAGTACCCGAACGCCTGCGGTCTGTCCTGCGACACCAGCGGGGCGGCGGCCTACAAGAACCTGATGCAGGCCCTGCGCGCCAAGTTCGGCACGGGCAACCTGGTCACCGCGGCCACCACCGCCGACGGCACCTCAGGCGGCAAGGTCGACGCCGCCGACTACGCGGGCGCCGCACAGTACGTCGACTGGTACAACGTGATGACGTACGACTTCTTCGGCGCGTTCGACGCGGACGGCCCGACCGCCCCGCACTCCCCGCTCACCACGTACAGCGGCATCCCGCAGACCGGGTTCACCACGGCCGACGCGATCGCCAAGTTCAAGTCGAAGGGAGTGGCCGCGAGCAAGCTCCTCGTCGGCATCGGCTTCTACGGGCGCGGCTGGACCGGAGTCACCCAGGCGGCACCCGGCGGCACGGCGACCGGTCCCGCGGCCGGCACCTACGAGCAGGGCATCGAGGACTACAAGGTCCTCAAGACGTCCTGCCCAACCAACGGCACCATCGCCGGCACGGCATACGCCTACTGCGGCAACAACTGGTGGTCGTACGACACCCCGGCCACCATCGCCGGCAAGATGACCTGGGCCAAGAACCAGGGTCTGGGCGGCGCGTTCTTCTGGGAGTTCAGCGGAGACACCAGCAACGGCGAGCTGGTGAGCGCCATCAACAGCGGACTGTCGTAACCGTCGTAGAAAAGTCCGCGTGATCCATCCACGTTGACTCTCCTCCAGACTTCACTTCGTCTGGGGGAGAGTGAATGCGGTTACGCCACATTCACTCGCTGTCCGGGCGGGGCCGCCTCGAGCCACGCAAGAAAACCGGTCAGCGCGTCTTCGCTCATCGCGAGTTCGAGACGCGTGCCCCGGTGCACACAGGTGAGGATCACCGCGTCGGACAGCAGCGCCAGCTCCTCCTCGCCCTCGGGAAGACGACGGCCGGCCACCTCGATCGAACCGCGCTCCAGCACCCGGCGCGGGCGGTAGGCGTACGAGAAGACGCGGTACCACTCGATGCGGTCGCCGTTGTAGCGGGCGACCCCGTAGCTCCAGCCCTTTCCGCTCGTGTCCGGTTTCTCGGAGACGTCCCAGCGCAGGGAACAGTCGAAGGTGCCGCCGGACCGCTGGATGAGTCTGCGGCGCAGGCCGAAGACGAACAACCCCAGCGCCACCAGGGCCACGACGATTCCGCACACAGTCAGAGCGAGGACCATCGACACCGACCTCCTCGTCTCCTAGGTACCGAAAATAGGTAACGGAACGGAAAAAACATCCATATCTGCCTCAGCCGCGGTCGGCTCCGGATTGCTCCGGTGCCGACCGCGGCTGAGTGACGTCAAGCGGTTACACGCTGGCTCAGCGCGAGGCCGCCGCACGCAGTCGTACGTCCGCGCGACGCTCGGCGGCGGCATCGCCCTCCGCCTTCGCGCGCTCGAGTTCCCGCTCCACGCGCTGGACGTCGATCTCGTCCGAAAGCTCGGCGATCTCGGCCAGCAGCGACAACTTGTTGTCCGCGAACGAGATGAAACCGCCGTGCACCGCGGCGACGACCGTTCCACCATCACTCGTACGGATGGTCACCGGGCCCGACTCCAGCACACCGAGCAGCGGCTGGTGACCGGGCATGACGCCGATGTCGCCCGACGTGGTGCGCGCGACGACCAGGGTGGCCTCGCCGGACCAGACCTCTCGGTCGGCCGCGACCAGCGCGACGTGCAGCTCAGCAGCCAAGGTGGCTCCTCGGGTCACCACCCGGCTTTCCTGCCGGGTGTTGCGTATAAGTCTAGTAGGGCTCCGAGCACCAAAGTGCCGGGGTCCCGCCCCAGGACTCTGCCGGGGGTCCGGGGGGTGTCTCCCGGAAGATACGGCGTGGGCGTACGAAGAGGGGCGGGACGCACCCGCCCCTCTTCAAGAGCACGAGGCTCAGGAAACGCCGAGCTCCTTGGCGTTGGCCTTGAGGTCCTCAATGCCACCGCACAGGAAGAACGCCTGCTCCGGGAAGTGGTCGTACTCGCCGTCGATGATCGCGTTGAACGCGGTGATCGACTCGTCCAGCGGGACGTCCGACCCGTCGACGCCGGTGAACTGCTTGGCGACGTGGGTGTTCTGGGACAGGAAGCGCTCCACGCGACGGGCACGGTGGACGGTGAGCTTGTCCTCCTCGCCCAGCTCGTCGATACCGAGGATCGCGATGATGTCCTGGAGGTCCTTGTACTTCTGCAGGACCGTCTTGACGCGCATCGCGGTGTTGTAGTGGTCCGCCGCGATGTAGCGGGGGTCCAGGATGCGGGACGTGGAGTCCAGCGGGTCCACGGCCGGGTAGATGCCCTTCTCGGAGATCGGACGGGAGAGAACCGTCGTCGCGTCGAGGTGGGCGAACGTGGTGGCCGGGGCCGGGTCGGTCAGGTCGTCCGCGGGGACGTAGATCGCCTGCATCGAGGTGATCGAGTGACCACGGGTCGAGGTGATGCGCTCCTGGAGGAGACCCATCTCGTCGGCCAGGTTCGGCTGGTAGCCCACCGCGGAGGGCATCCGGCCGAGCAGGGTCGAGACCTCGGAACCGGCCTGGGTGAAGCGGAAGATGTTGTCGATGAAGAACAGCACGTCCTGCTTCTGCACATCGCGGAAGTACTCCGCCATGGTCAGACCGGCCAGGGCCACGCGCAGACGGGTGCCCGGGGGCTCGTCCATCTGGCCGAAGACCAGGGCGGTCTTGTCGATGACGCCCGAGTCGGCCATCTCCTCGATGAGGTCGTTGCCCTCACGGGTGCGCTCACCGACACCGGCGAACACGGAGACGCCGTCGTGGTTGTTGGCGACGCGGTAGATCATCTCCTGGATGAGCACCGTCTTGCCGACGCCGGCACCACCGAACAGACCGATCTTGCCGCCCTTGACGTACGGGGTCAGCAGGTCGATGACCTTGACGCCGGTCTCGAACATCTCGGTCTTCGACTCGAGCTCGTCGAAGTTCGGGGCCTTGCGGTGGATGGACCAGCGCTCGCCCGTGTACTTCTCGTCGACGTTCAGCACCTCACCGAGGGTGTTGAACACCTTGCCCTTGGTGAAGTCGCCGACCGGGACGGTGATGCCCGTGCCGGTGTCGGTGACCGGGGCCTGGCGGACCAGACCGTCGGTGGGCTGCATCGAGATCGTGCGGACCAGGCCGTCACCCAGGTGCTGGGCGACCTCCAGGGTCAGCGTCTTCTTCTCGCCGGCGAGGGCCGGGTCGGCCACCTCGACGTGAAGGGCGTTGTAGATCTCCGGCATGGCGTCGACGGGGAATTCCACGTCGACGACCGGGCCGATGACCCGGGCGACGCGGCCCGTGGCAACGGCCGTCTCAACTGTCGTCGTCATTACCTGTCACTCCCCGCGGTCGCGTCGGCCAGGGCTGCGGAGCCACCGACGATCTCGCTGATTTCCTGGGTGATTTCGGCCTGGCGGGCCGCGTTGGCAAGGCGGGAGAGCGTCTCGATGAGCTCTCCTGCGTTGTCGGTGGCCGACTTCATCGCGCGCCGCGTGGCGGCGTGCTTCGAGGCTGCCGACTGGAGGAGAGCGTTGTAGACGCGGCTCTCCACATACCGCGGCAGAAGGGCGTCGAGGACGTCCTCCGCCGAGGGCTCGAAGTCGTACAGCGGAAGGATCTCGCCCTTCGGCGCCGACTCCTTGGCAACCTCGTCGAGGCTGAGCGGCAGCAGACGGTCATCGAGCGCCGTCTGCGTCATCATCGAGACGAACTCGGTGAAGACGATGTGGAGTTCATCCACGCCGCCCTCGGCCGTGTCCTTCTCGATCGCCTCGATCAGCGGACCCGCGACCTTCTTGGCGTCCGCGTACGAAGGCTCGTCCGTGAAGCCCGACCACGACTCCACGACCTTGCGCTCACGGAAGTTGTAGTGCGCGAGACCACGCCGGCCGACGATGTACGTGTCGACCTGCTTGCCCTCGGCCTCGAGGCGTGCCGTCAGCTGTTCCGCGGCCTTGATGGCGTTGGAGTTGAAGGCGCCGGCGAGACCACGGTCGCTCGTGAGGAGCAGCACCGCGGACCGCACGACCGTCTCGGCCTGCGTGGTCAGCGGGTGCTTCGTGTTCGAGCCGGTACCGACCGCCGTGACCGCGCGGGTGAGCTCGGTCGCGTACGGCGTGGAGGCCGCCACCTTGCGCTGTGCCTTGACGACACGCGAGGCGGCGATCATCTCCATCGCCTTGGTGATCTTCTTGGTCGCGGTGACGGATCGGATGCGACGCTTGTAGACCCGGAGCTGGGCTCCCATGAGTCAGGTCCCTTCCTTACGTCACTTGGCCGCGGCCGGGGCGTCCTCGCCGAGAAGCTTGCCGTCCGAGGTCTCGAACTGCTTCTTGAACTCGGCGATCGCGTCGGCAATGGCGATGAGGGTGTCGTCCGACATCTTGCCGCCCTCCTTGATGGAGGTCATGAGGCCCTGCTCCTTGCGGTGCAGGTACTCCAGGAGCTCCTTCTCGAAGCGGCGGACGTCGGCGACCGGAACGTCGTCCATCTTGCCGGTGGTACCGGCCCACACGGAGACGACCTGGTCCTCGGTCGGCATGGGCTGGTACTGAGCCTGCTTGAGCAGCTCGACCAGTCGCTGACCGCGCTCCAGCTGGGACTTCGACGCGGCGTCCAGGTCGGAACCGAAGGCGGCGAACGCCTCCAGCTCACGGTACTGGGCGAGGTCGAGGCGCAGACGGCCGGAAACCTGCTTCATCGCCTTGTGCTGCGCGGAACCACCGACTCGGGAGACGGAGATACCGACGTTCAGCGCGGGGCGCTGACCGGCGTTGAACAGGTCCGACTCCAGGAAGCACTGGCCGTCGGTGATGGAGATGACGTTGGTCGGGATGAACGCCGAGACGTCGTTGGCCTTCGTCTCGACGATCGGCAGACCGGTCATCGAGCCGGCGCCCAGGTCGTCGGAGAGCTTCGCGCAGCGCTCCAGCAGACGGGAGTGCAGGTAGAAGACGTCGCCCGGGTAGGCCTCACGGCCCGGCGGGCGGCGCAGCAGCAGCGACACGGCGCGGTAGGCGTCGGCCTGCTTCGAGAGGTCGTCGAAGATGATGAGGACGTGCTTGCCCTCGTACATCCACTGCTGACCGATGGCCGAACCGGTGTACGGCGCCAGGTACTTGAAGCCGGCCGGGTCGGACGCCGGGGCGGCGACGATGGTCGTGTACTCCAGCGCGCCGGCCTCTTCGAGGGCGCCACGCACGGAGGCGATGGTCGAGCCCTTCTGGCCGATGGCGACGTAGACGCAGCGGACCTGCTTGTTCACGTCACCGGAGCGCCAGTTGTCGCGCTGGTTGATGATCGTGTCGACGGCCAGGGCGGTCTTGCCGGTCTGGCGGTCACCGATGATCAGCTGACGCTGACCACGGCCGACCGGGGTCATCGCGTCGACGGCCTTGTAGCCGGTCTCCATGGGCTCGTGGACCGACTTACGGGCCATGACACCCGGAGCCTGGAGCTCCAGGGCACGGCGGCCGGACGTCTCGATCTCGCCGAGGCCGTCGATCGGGTTGCCGAGCGGGTCGACGACACGGCCGAGGTAGCCCTCGCCGACGGCGACGGACAGGACCTCTCCCGTGCGGGTGACCGGCTGGCCCTCCTCGACGCCGCTGAACTCGCCGAGGATGACGGTACCGATCTCGCGCTCTTCGAGGTTGAGCGCGAGGCCGAGGGTGCCGTCCTCGAACTTCAGCAGTTCGTTGGCCATGGCCGAGGGAAGGCCCTCGACCTTCGCGATGCCGTCGCCGGCAAGGGTGACCGTACCGACCTCCTCGCGCGAGGCCGCGTCCGGCTTGTACGACTGGACAAAGTTCTCCAGCGCATCCCGGATCTCCTCCGGCCGGATCGTGAGCTCCGCCATCTGGGTTCCCTGCTCTCCTTGTTGGGCCCGAAGTTTCACTTTGGGGGGATGGGGACTCCCCCCTGAAAGAGGTGAATCCTCTGCACGGCCCAACCAGGGCCGCCATCAGTTCGTACTGCGGTCTTGAGTTGCTGCTAGTTCGCCATGCGGCGGGCGGCGTCCTCGATGCGGTCCGCGAGGGAGCCGTTGATCACTTCGTCACCGACCTGCACCCGGATCCCGCCGAGGACCGCGGGGTCCACGTCGAGGTTGAGGTGCATCGGGCGGCCGTAGAGCTTGGCGAGGGCGGCGCCGAGGCGCTGCTTCTGCGGGTCGCTCAGCGGTACCGCCGAGGTGACGACGGCGACCATGCGGTCCCGGCGCTCCGCGGCGAGCCGGGACAGGGACTCGAGGCCCGCTTCCAGGCTACGTCCCCGGGGCGCGGTCACGAGGCGCGTCACCAGTCGCTCGGTGGCCGCGTCGGCCCGGCCGCCGAGCAGGCTGCGCAGCAGCTCGCTCTTGGCCGAGGCGGTGGCCTTCCGGTTGGTCAGTGCGGCGCGCAGCTCGGTGTTCGAGGAGACGATCCGTCCGAAGCGGAACAGCTCGTCCTCGACGTTGTCGAGCCTGCCGGCCTTCTGCGCGGCGGTGAGGTCGGCGATGTTCGCCAGCTCCTCCAGCACGTCCACCAGGTCGCGGGACTGCGACCAGCGCGAACGCACCGTGCCGGACACCAGGTCGGCGGTGGCACCGCTGATCTGGGCGCCGAGCAGGCGCTGGACCAGCTCGGCCTTGGCCTCGCCGGCCTGCGCCGGGTCGGTGAGGACCCGACGCAGCGAGACCTCGCGGTCGAGCAGCGCGGTGACTGCCGCCAGCTCGTCGGCGAGCTGCGCCGCGTCCACGGACGTGGAGTCCGTCAGCGCGTCGAGACGCTCACGGGCTGCTGCGAATGCCTCGCGGCTCGCTCCGTGTGCGGTCATCGAGACGCCTCGGCCTTCTCCTCGAGGTCGTCGAGGAAGCGGTCGATGACGCGGCTCTGGCGGGCGTGGTCGTCGAGGGACTCCCCGACGAGCTTGCCGGCCAGATCGGTGGCGAGCTTGCCGACGTCCTGACGCAGCGCGGACGCGGCGGCCTTGCGGTCCGCCTCGATCTGGCTGTGCCCGGCGGCGACGATCTCCTCGCGCTGGCGCTGGCCTTCCGCACGCATCTCGGTGATGAGTGCGGCGCCCTGCTCCTGCGCCTCCTGGCGCAGCCGCGCGGCCTCGTGACGAGCCTCGGCGAGCTGGGCCTTGTACTGCTCCAGAACGCTCTGGGCCTCAGTGCGAGCAATCTCGGCCTGTTCGATCCCGCCCTCGATGGCTTCGCGACGCTCTTCCAGAACCTTGTTGATGTTCGGAAGGAGCTTCTTGCCCAGGACGAAGAACACGATCGCGAACGCGATCAGACCGATGACGAGCTCGGGGATCTCCGGGATCAGAGGATTCTGGGCCTCCTCCTCAGCCGCGATTTGCAGCAAGGGCGAGATCACATCAGTTCCTTCCGTGGAATTCTCTCGTCGGCGTAGACCGGATCAGGACGTCGGGTAGACGAAGCCCATGACCAGACCGATCAGGGCGAGCGCCTCACAGAGGACGAAGCCGAGGATCTGGTTCTGACGGATCAGGCCGGCGGCCTCGGGCTGGCGAGCCAGCGCCTGGGTGCCGTTACCGAAGATGATGCCAACGCCGACGCCGGGGCCGATGGCCGCGAGACCGTAGCCGATGGCAGCGAGGTTGCCCTTGATTTCGACCGCGGCGAGGGTGTCGAGAGCGGACATGCCGTAACTTCCTTCTCTTTACACAGGCCGGTGGGGGTTGGCCACCGGAAGTTCAGGGGATGTTGATCAGGTGCTCAGTGGTGCTTGGCGAGCGCGCCCTGGATGTAGCTGCAGGACAGGAGGATGAAGACGTAGGCCTGAAGGGCCTGGATGAACAGCTCGAAGACCGTCATCACGATGACCATCAGGAACGAGACCGCCGAGTAGGCGATGCCGATGCCGTTGAGCAGGTACCAGGTTCCGATCGTGAAGATCAGGATCAGGACGTGCCCGGCGAACATGTTGGCGAAGAGCCGGACGGCGTGGGTGAACGGCCGGATGAACACGTTCGACAGGAACTCGAAGAACATGACCATCGGGAACACCGGGCCGAGCGACGGGTCGTAGCCCGTGATGTTCTTCCAACCACCGATGAAACCGTGGCGCTTGAACGTCACGCTCATCCACACGATGTAGACGAGAGCCGCGAGACCGACCGGGAACGCGATGACCGCGGTGGCCGGGAACTGCGCGATCGGGACGATCGACCACAGGTTCATGATCCAGATGAAGAAGAACAGCGAGAACATCAGCGGGACGTACTTCTCGCCCTCGCGCTTGCCGATCGTCTCGTAGACGACGCCACGACGGACGAAGTCGTAACCCGCCTCGCCGACCATCTGGAGCTTGCCGGGGATCAGCTTCGGCTTGTTGAAGGCCGCCCAGAAGAATCCGATGACGATGACGGTGCTCACCAGCGAGAGCAGCATCGGCTTGTTGAATTCGATGCCGCCGACGGTGAAGAGCGGTTCGAAGAGGAACGAGTGCAGGCCGGGGGTCGGGAAACCGCACCCGTCGAAAATATGACAGTCGGTCTCGAAGGCGAGCGTCTTGGCGTTACTCACCGCGAGCTCCTTCAGCGTGGCGCATGGGTACGGCAACCTCGATGTGTCGGCGCGGCCTGCGACCGCGGGACGGCACTGGACTGGACTTGCGGATGTGGGGGCGGCGACTGGGCTCCGAACCGTGAGACGTCACAGGCTCGACTGCCGCCCGCGCCAGCTCTGCCGCAGTTGTGGCGAGACCATAGCAAAAGAGCGGAAGTCCCTTTACACCGGCCCTACAGGTCACGACGACGTCCGAGCGGAATCCGGCTCGACGTAGAGGACCTTGGCCTTCATGTGCGAGACCACCTGGGCGGCGATCCACACCAGGGTGGCCGCCAGCAGCGTGAAGGCGAAGCATTTCGGGTTGAAGACCGAGGTCCCCTTGAACATGATCAGCACGATCATCAGCAGCAGGATCTGGGTGGTGTAGAGCAACAGCCCCATCGACTGGAACAGATGGGGAAGCTGGCGCGCGGTGCGCAGCAGCACCACCAGACCGCCGCCCATGAACAGCAGGACGAGAGCCGCACCGAACACGGCGCCGAGCGCTCCCTTGCCGCCGGCGACGGCGGCGCTCACCGCGACTCCCGCCACACCCGCGGTTGCGGTGGGCAGGGCGCAGTGCAGGAGTGTTCGTACGTCGTTGGACTGCATGGCGGCAACTCCGCATTCAAGGGGGGCAGGGTGTCGTCATGGACGAGCGTAGTCCCGGCCCGAGGGGCGAGAGACCTCACGCCACCTCACTCCAATGAACCGTCGTAGTGCGGTCCTTCGGCTCTGTCCGGGGGGTTCTCGTGAACCGTATCACAAACTATTTGATGAGGTCTTTACCTGGCGGGTGTGCCTACTGTCACACATGAGAGTGACAGTGCGCGTCTGTGCGGAAACGGGGAGGTCTTGTCTGGTATTGGGGTGCTTTGCCCCGCACCGGTTCTCCCACGACTTGGCAATGCTCTAGTCAGATTCTTACCTTGGAGCTGCCCCGGCCGCCGATCGCGGTGGCCCCGTTCGCCCCTGCCACCCCCACCGTCACAGGGCTCTGCGCGTCGACGGCGGCGGCGGGCTGCTCGGAACCGGCCGGCTCGTGCCGCCCGGCGGCCGCCTCGGAGTCCTGCGCCTGGGCCTCCTGCGCCTGGGCCTCCTGCGCCTCGGCCGACAGGCCGCGCCGACGCCGGTAACGCGGCGGCACGAAGGCCTCGGCCCAGCGCGGGGTGCGCGGCCGGAAGCGCGGCAGCAGGAGCAGCGCCAGACCGATCGCGCTGAGGATCACGACACCGAGGACGATCCACATGGAAGCCGCGTTGACGGAGTAGGTGAGGGCGCCGAACGCGATCAGCGCCGACCAGAAGTACATGATCAGCACCGCGCGGCTGTGCGAGTGCCCGATCTCCAGCAGCCGGTGGTGCAGATGCCCGCGGTCCGCGGCGAACGGCGACTGGCCACGCCAGGTACGGCGCACGATCGCCAGGATCAGGTCGGCCGCCGGGATCGCGATGATCGTCAACGGCATCAGCAGCGGGATGTAGACCGGCACCATCTGGTGCACCGCGTTGCGCTCGGAACCGGAGAACAGCCGCATGATGTCCGGGTCGACCTGCCCCGTGACGGAGATCGCGCCCGCCGCCAGCACCAGCCCGATCAGCATCGAGCCGGAGTCGCCCATGAAGATCCGCGCGGGATGCATGTTGTGCGGCAGGAAGCCCAGGCACATGCCCATCAGGATCGCCGCGAAGAGCGTCGCCGGGGCGGCCGCCTCGATGCCGTACGAGTACCAGATGCGGTAGGCGTACATGAAGAACGCCGCCGAGGCGATGCACACCATGCCCGCCGCCAGGCCGTCGAGGCCGTCCACGAAGTTGACCGCGTTGATCGTGATGACCACCAGCGCGACCGTCAGCAGGGTGCCCTGCCACTGGGTCAGCGCGACCGTGCCGACCAGCGGCACCGGCAGCCACAGGATCGTCAGACCCTGCATGACCATGACGCCGGCGGCGATCATCTGGCCGCCCAGCTTGATCAGGGCGTCGATCTCGAACTTGTCGTCCAGGACGCCGATCAGCCAGATCAGCGCGGCCCCCGAGAGCAGGGCGCGCGGCTCGTTCGACTTCTCGAAGACCTCGTTGAGGTTGGTGAGATGGTCGGCGACCAGCAGACCGGCGCACAGACCGAAGAACATGGCGATCCCGCCGAGCCGCGGAGTGGGTTCCCGGTGCACGTCACGGGCCCTGATCTCCGGCATCGCTCCGGCCACGATCGCGAACTTCCGTACCGGCCCTGTCAGCAGATACGTCACCGCGGCCGTGATGCAGAGCGTCAGCAGGTATTCACGCACGGGCTTCCCCACAGGTCTCGCTGGCCATCTCAGTCCCACACCCTAGCGATCGACTACCGCACGGCGCATATGTGTAAGGACAACCGGGTAGTGACGATGGTTTCACGTGAGGCTGTGCGCGGGGACGCACGGGGGGTGCGCAGGAGGGCGTGTACGCGACGCGCCTACCCCGTTTCAGCCCGGATACGGCGGGAAGGCCAGCGCCAGCTCGCGCACCTCCTCACGGGCCTTCCTGCTCTCGATCTCGTCCCGCAGCACCCCCGCCAGCAGTGCCGCGACCCGCCCCATCTCCTCCTCCCCCATGCCCTGTGTGGTCAGCGCCGCGGTGCCCAGGCGCAGGCCACGGGCGTGCGCGGCGATGACGTCGGTGCCCGAGACATGCGGGAGGGCGCAGCAGTCGAGCACCATCCCGGCGGCCGCGAGCAGCCCGCGCGCGGTACGCCCGTCGACACCGAGCGGTGCCGGGTCGGCCGTGATGAGGTGGGTGTCGGTCCCCCCGGTGGTGACGGTCAGCCCCTCCCCCTCCAGGGCCGCCGCGAGAACCCTCGCGTTGGCGACCACCTGATGGGCGTACACGCCGAACGCCGGGGTCGCCGCCTCGCCGAACGCGACCGCCTTCGCGGCGATGGTGTGCATCTGCGCGCCGCCCTGCGTGAACGGGAAGACCGCCCGGTCCACCCGCTCGGCGAGCTCACCGCCGCACAGGAGCATCCCGCCGCGCGGCCCGCGCAGCACCTTGTGCGTGGTCGCGCAGACGATGTCCGCGTACGGCACCGGACTGGGCGCCGCTCCCCCGGCGACGAGCCCGATGGGATGGGCGGCGTCGGCGACCAGATACGCGCCCGTCTCGTCGGCGACCTCGCGGAAGAAGGCATAGTCGATGTGGCGGGGGTAGGAGGTGGACCCGCACACGATCGCCTTGGGCCGGTGCCCCCGGGCCAGCGTGCGGACCTGTTCGTGGTCGATGAGCCCGGTCTCCGCGTCCACCCCGTAGGGGATGAAGTCGAACCAGCGGCCGGAGAAGTTGGCCGGCGACCCGTGCGTGAGATGCCCGCCGTCGGGCAGGCCCAGCGCCAGGACGGTGTCGCCGGGCCGGAGCAGGGCGGCGTAGGCGGCCAGCATCGCGGAGGAGCCCGAGTGGGCCTGCACGTTGGCGTGTTCGGCGCCGAACAGCGTCCTGGCCCGGTCCACGGCGATCCGCTCGGCGAGGTCGACGATCTCGCAGCCGCCGTGGTGCCGGGCCCCCGGGTAGCCCTCCGCGTACTTGTTGGCGAGCGGCGAGCCGAGCGCGGCCAGCACGGCGGGCGAGGTGAAGTTCTCGGCGGCGATCAACTGGAGCGTCGACGCCTGCCGCTCCCGCTCCCCGAGCAGGATCTCGGCCAGCTCGGGGTCCTGCCGGCGCAGGACATCGGCCTCGGGGACATGGGTGACCGACATGATGCGCTCCGGGCGTCGACGGTGACGTACGTCCAATGTAGGCCCGGGGTCGGGGGCGCGCGCGGCCGCTACGCCCGCGCGCGCGAACCCCGGTGAGAGAGGTGCCGACCGGATCCCGATCCTCGACGCCGGCCGCCTTCAGGTCCATGCGGGGGACACCGGTGAGCGCTGTGAGCGCCGAACCCGGGGCTTCGGCGTCCGCCGTCTTCAGGCGCGGGCGGGGACACCGGTGAGCGCTGTGACCACCGGATCCAGGGCCTGGTGTATCTCGTCGCCGATCGAGCGGAAGAACGGCAGGGGCGCCCCGTACGGGTCGTAGACCTCGTCGGCTTCGAGGGTCGGGGCGAGAAGCCACCCGCGTAGCGCCGCCGCCGCGCGGACCAGGGCCCGGGCGCGCATCACCACGCCTTCGTCCAGCGGCGGGAGGGTGGCCGGGTCGATGGCGTTCACCAGGCGGGTGAACTCCTTCAGGGTGAAGGTGCGCAGGCCCGCCGAGTGGCCCATGGAGATGACCTGGGCACGGTGGTCACGGGTCGCCGTCAGGACCAGGTCGGCCATGATGACGTGCTCGTCGAGGAGCTCGCGGCCGGTGAACCCGGTGGCGTCCGCGCCGAAGTCGGCCAGCACGGTCTCCGCGTTGGCCTCCATGGACGCGCCCTCATGACCCCAGGTGCCCGCGCTCTCCACGATCAGCCCGCGGCCCAGCACCCCGAGCCGCTGCGACACGAAATGCCGGGTCAGCCGCTCGGTGATCGGCGAGCGGCAGACGTTGCCGGTGCTGACGTGGAGGATGCGGAAGCTGTCGCGCGGAAACCCGAACGTCGTCGTCTGTTCCGCGGCACGTTCCCCGTTGCCTATGCCACGCCCCGCGTCAGGGGCTGTCAATTCGCCACCTCGAGGTCGGGTACGACCTTGCGCAGCTCGTCCGCGGAGATCGCGCCCTCACGCAGCAGCAGCGGTACCTCTCGGCTGACGTCGACGATCGAGGAGGGGACGTTGCCGGGGGTCGGGCCGCCGTCGAGGTAGACGGAGACGGAGTCGCCGAGCATCTCCTGGGCGTAGTCACAGTTCTCCGGCGCCGGGTGTCCGGTGAGGTTCGCCGACGACACCGCCATCGGACCGACCTCGGTCAGCAGCTCGATGGCGACCGGGTGCAGCGGCATACGGACGGCGACCGTGCCGCGGGTGTCGCCCAGGTCCCACTGGAGGGACGGCTGGTGCTTGGCGACGAGCGTCAGCGCGCCCGGCCAGAAGGCGTCGACCAGTTCCCAGGCCATCTCGGAGAAGTCCGTGACGAGCCCGTGCAGCGTGTTCGGGGAGCCGATGAGGACGGGGGTGGGCATGTTGCGGCCCCGGCCCTTGGCCGCCAGCAGGTCGGCGACGGCCTCCGAGGAGAACGCGTCGGCGCCGATGCCGTACACCGTGTCGGTCGGGAGGACCACGAGCTCGCCACGGCGGACGGCCGACGCGGCCTCGCGCAGACCGGTCACGCGGTCGGTCGCGTCGTTGGTGTCGTATCGCCGTGCCATCTAGCGGGCCTCCTCGTACACGTACTGCTGGGGGTCGAAAGTGTGGGGGGTGCTCACGGCGTCGCCCGGCGGGCGGTCGCGAAGCGCGGGCGCTTGTTGAGGTCGGGGTGGTCGGCCGCGTCGGCCCAGCCCCGCTCCTCTGTGAAGATCCACGGCACCTGGCCGCCCTGGGTGTCGGCGTGCTCGATGACGACGACACCGCCGGGCCGCAGCAGCCGGTGCGCGGTGCGCTCGATGCCGCGGATCAGGTCGAGGCCGTCCTCCCCCGAGAACAGGGCGAGTTCGGGGTCGTAGTCGCGCGCCTCGGGCGCCACGTACTCCCATTCGGTGAGCGGGATGTACGGGGGGTTGGAAATGACCAGGTCGACCTGGCCGTCGAGGTCACGGAAGGCGTCCAGGGCGTCTCCCTGACGCAGGTCGACCCTGGACCCCTCCATGTTCTTGCGCGTCCAGCGCAGGGCGTCCTCGGACAGCTCCACGGCGTGCACACGCGAGCGCGGCACCTCCTGGGCGAGGGCGAGCGCGATGGCGCCGCTGCCGGTGCACAGGTCGACGATGCGGGGCTCGACGACGTCCATGGCGCGTACCGCGTCTATGGCCCAGCCGACCACGGACTCGGTCTCGGGGCGCGGTACGAAGACTCCGGGGCCGACCTGGAGCTCCAGGTACCGGAAGAAGGCCCGCCCGGTGATGTGCTGGAGCGGCTCGCGCTGCTCCCGCCGGGCGATGGTCTCCCAGTAGCGGGCGTCGAAGTCGGAGTTCTTCACGGAGTGGAGTTCACCGCGCTTCACGCCGTGCACGAACGCGGCGAGCTCCTCCGCGTCGTTGCGCGGCGAGGGCACGCCGGCGTCGGCCAGCCGCTGGGTGGCCTGGGCCACCTCTGCGAGCAGCAGGTTCACGCAAGTCCTCCGTGTCGTACTCGTCGTGCGTACGTCCTACAACGCTTACGCGGCTGCGAGCTTGGCGGCCGAGTCCGCGTCGACGCAGGCCTGGATCACCGCGTCGAGGTCGCCGTCCAGGACCTGGTCCAGGTTGTACGACTTGAAGCCGACGCGGTGGTCCGAGATGCGGTTCTCCGGGAAGTTGTACGTGCGGATCTTCTCGGAGCGGTCGACGGTGCGGACCTGGCTGCGGCGGGCGTCGGCGGCCTCCCGCTCCGCTTCCTCCTGCGCCGCTGCGAGCAGCCTGGAGCGCAGGATACGCATCGCCTGCTCCTTGTTCTGCAACTGGCTCTTCTCGTTCTGGCAGGAGGCGACGACTCCGGTGGGAATGTGCGTGATGCGCACGGCGGAGTCGGTGGTGTTGACGGACTGCCCGCCGGGCCCGGAGGACCGGTAGACGTCGATGCGGAGGTCGTTCGCGTTGATCTCGACGTCGACCTCCTCGGCCTCGGGCGTCACGAGCACGCCGGCGGCGGAGGTGTGGATCCGCCCCTGGGACTCGGTCGCGGGGACCCGCTGCACCCGGTGCACGCCGCCTTCGTACTTCATCCTCGCCCAGACGCCCTGCCCGGGCTCGGTGGCGCCCTGTCCGCCCTTGGTCTTCACCGCGACCTGGACGTCCTTGTAGCCGCCCAGCTCGGACTCGGTCGCGTCGATGATCTCGGTCTTCCAGCCGACGCGCTCGGCGTACCGCAGGTACATGCGCAGCAGGTCGCCGGCGAACAGGGCCGACTCGTCGCCGCCCGCGCCCGCCTTGATCTCGAGGATGACGTCCTTGTCGTCGGACGGGTCCCGGGGCACGAGCAGCAGCCGCAGCTTCTCCGTGAGCTCCTCGCGCTGCTTCTCCAGCTCCTTGACCTCGGCGGCGAAGTCCGGGTCGGCGGAGGCGAACTCGCGCGCGGTCTCGACATCGTCGCCGGTCTGCTTCCAGGAGCGGTACGTGCCGACGATGGGGGTCAGCTCGGCGTAGCGCTTGTTCAGCTTGCGCGCGTTGGCCTGGTCGGAGTGGACCGACGGGTCGGCGAGCTTCTTCTCCAGGTCGGCGTGCTCTCCGAGCAGCTCCTCGACGGCCTCGAACATGATGCGCTCCTGAATGACGTGCGTGGGGGAAGGGCGGGCGACCAAAAACGCCGGTCCCGGCGTGCCCCTGGGCGGGGGCACTGCCGTGGACCGGCGAAGAGGGGCTCGCTACTTCTTGGAGCCGGCGGGAGCCTTGCCGAAGCGGGCCTCGAAGCGGGCCACACGGCCACCGGTGTCGAGGATCTTCTGCTTGCCCGTGTAGAACGGGTGGCACTCGGAGCAGACGTCGGCGCGGATGGAACCGCTCTCGATCGTGCTACGGGTGGTGAACGAGGCGCCACAGGTGCAGCTGACCTGCGTCTCGACGTACTCGGGGTGGATTTCGCGCTTCAAGGTGTCTCCTAGTTTCGGGAGGGCGCCGGGTCGTTGTCGCGGGATACGACCAACGTGAACCGGAGCCGACGTACCAGTCTGCCAGGACTGGCCGCATCCCCCAAAACCGGGGGGCGGGGGGATCTATTCCCCGGGGTGCGCGAAGGCCGTCAGGAAGACGTCACGACGCCCGCCGCCTCGCCCGTGGCGGTGCCCTCGGTGGCGGCCTTCGGGATGGGCCGGTCGTTCTTCAGGGCCGTCCACACCTGCTTGGCCTTCGCCTCGGCGACGATGACCCGGTTGAGGTTGGACGGGTCGTACCGGACCGGCATCGTGACCATGTTCATGTTGTCCGCGCTGATGCCCTTGAGCCCGTTCGCGAAGGACATCAGGGAGTTCAGCGAGCCGAGCCTGGAGTCCGCCGTGACGGCCTTGGTCGCGGTGTTGGCGAGGCCGTACAGCTTGGTGCCGCTGGTGAACAGGCCGACGTGCTTGACCTGGTTGACCAGGGCCTTGATGAAGGCCTGCTGGAGCTGGATGCGGCCGAGGTCGGAGCCGTCGCCGACGCCGTGCCGGGTGCGGACCAGACCGAGCGCCTGCTCGCCGGTGAGCGTGTGCGTGCCGGCCTCGAGGTTCAGGTGACTGTCGGGGTCGTCGATGGCCTTCGTCGTGGTGACCTCGACGCCGCCGAGTTCGTCGATGAGCTTCTCGAAGCCGGAGAAGTCGACTTCCAGGTAGTGGTCCATCCGGACGCCGCTGATCGACTCGACCGTCTTCACCGCGCAGGCGGCGCCACCCGTCGAGTACGCCGAGTTGAACATCACGTCGGACGCGGCGTCGTGCGTGACACCGCCGGTGTCGGTGCAGGCGGGGCGGTCTATGAGCGTGTCGCGCGGTATGGAGACCACGCTGGCCTTCTTGTGGCCCTCGTACACGTGGATGATCATCGCGGTGTCGGAGCGGGCGCTGCCGTCGTCCGTGCCGCCGCCGAGCTTCTTGTTGGAGCCGGAGCGGGTGTCCGAGCCGAGCACGAGGATGTTCTCGGAGCCGTTGTCGACCTTGGTGGGCCGGTCGGTGCCCAGGGCCTGGTCGATGTCGACGCTCTTGATGTTGCCGTTGAGCTTGAAGTAGAGGTAGCCGACACCGGTGCCGCCCAGCACGAGGACGCCCGCGGCGGTCCACGCGGCGATCAGCACCCCCTTGCGTCGGCCACGCTGCCTGCGGTGGCGCGGACCGTTGCTGCCGGCCGCCCCGCTCGTCGTGCCGGTCTCACCCGGGGTTCCGGGCTCCGGCGTGCTCTCGGCGGACATGTGCTCCTCTGTTCTCGTGCAACCTCACCATCGTCACTCCGCCAGGTCAGACGGGGAAACTCGGGACAGGGTTGCACAACGCGTCATGCCCGGTCCGCGATGGACCGGGCACGCCGCGTGACGCGGGTGAGCGGGGTCTACCCCCGCTCACCTGCGGGTTCGGCCGGACTCAGCCGAACAGGTCGTACTGCTTGAATGACGTCCCGAGTGAGACCCTTGTGGCAAAGATCGCAGTGGTGGCCTTTCCGGTGCCCTTGTACAGGTACAGGGTGCCTGCCGGGGTACGGGCCAGCAGGTCGGCGAGGCCGTCGCCGTTGACGTCACCGACGGCGGCGATGACGTTGTACGTGGTGTTGCTCCAGGTGGCGACCTTGATACGGGCCGCGAAGGAGCTCGTGGCGGTGCCGTTGCCCTTGTAGAGGTAGACCGCGCCGGTGGCCTTGTCGCGGGCGATCAGGTCCGTCTTGCCGTCGAAGCTGAAGTCGCCGTGACCGCGCACGACGTTGTACGCGTTCCAGCCCGTGCCGTTCTTGACGGGCGCGGCGAAGGTGCCGTTGCCCTTGCCCGCGTAGACCCAGAGCGCGCCGGCCGAGTCCACGGAGATCAGGTCCGGAAGGTAGTCACCCGTGACGTCGCCGGGAGCGACGATCTGGGTACGGGTCTTCCAGTTGTCGCCGATCAGCTTGGTGGCCCAGGTCCCGCTGGAGGCCACGTAGTGCTTCCAGAAGACGTCGCCGTCCGAGGCGCGGCGCAGGATCAGGTCCTGGTAGCCGTCACGGTCCAGGTCGGTCTGGACGACGAGGTTGAAGCCGCTCCAGGTGCCCCAGGACTCGCGGGAGGCCAGCGAGGTGCCCTTGGAGTCCAGCTCGTAGCCGGTCTTGGTGGACGAGTTGCGCGCCCACAGGTCGGCGAGGTGGTCACCGTCGAGGTTGGTGTCGTCGACGCGCGGGTAGGCGCTGGCGGCGTACGTGGAGACCTTGCTGAAGACGCTGTACGCGCCGCTCTCGACGCAGTCCTTCACGCCCCAGGAGACGACGCCCACGATGCGGTTCTCGCCGGCCGCGTTCTTGACGATCAGCGGGCCGCCGGAGTCGCCGTTGCAGGCGGTGGTGGTCCCCGTGTCGCTGCCGGTCGCGGGCGTGCCCGCGCAGATCATGTGGCCCTTGAGGTACTCGGCTCCGTAGTAGCCCGAGCAGGTGGTGTTCGACTGGATCGGCAGCTCGGCCGTCTTCAGCGTCTCGGAGATGTCCTGCGTGGTGGAGGTGGTGCGGCCCCACCCGTACAGCGTCGCCTTGGTGCCGGTGGCGTACGAGGCGCTGTCCGTGTTGGTCGTCATCCGGATCGGCGTGGCCTTGACCGGGTTCGGCAGGGTCAGCACGGCGATGTCGTTGTCGAGGGTGGTGGCGCTGTACGACGGGTGGTTCCACTGACGCCAGACGCCGGTGGCGGTGCCGCCGTGCAGGTCACCGTCGTCGGACAGCAGCTGCGTGCTGCCGGTGACGACGAACCCGTGGGCGTTCCAGTTGTAGCCCTTGACGCAGTGCGCGGCGGTGAGGATCTTCGTCGGCGAGACGACCGAGCCGCCGCAGAAGAAGCCGATGTCGTCGCTGGTCGTGGCGGTGCCCCGGTCGTCGCCGTACCAGAGCTGGGCCATCCACGGCGCGTTGGTGATGGTCGTCGTCGTACCACCGATGATCTTCGGGTCGACCTTGGTGGCGCTGCTGCTCGCGCTGTCGCTCGCGCTCTGGGACGCCTTGGAGGTCTCGCCCGGGATGTCGTCACCGGCGACCGCCACGGCGGCGAGCTTTTCGAGTCGCTCGGTCGACAGCGTCGTACCGTGAGCCGGCGACGGCGGCGCCTCGGCGGCCTGGGCCGAGGACAGGAACAGCGTGCCGGCGACGGCGGCGGCCAGCCCGGCCGCGGCGACGGGCAGCGCGATCCGTATCCGGCGTCTGTGCCGACCGCCCCCTGACGTGGGTGTACCCACTCGTGTCCCCCCTAGGGATCAAGAAAATCGAAGAAGTTCGATCTGAAGATTGCATGAAGAGAGCGAGATCGTATCCCCCTGCACGGCACGACCGAGGGCCGCCCCCTGTGCGGGGGCGGCCCTCGGTCGGTGTGCGACGGAACCGCGTCAGACGTCAGACGTCAGGCGTCGGTCATCGGTGAGCAGACGTCGGTCGTCAGTCGTTGTTGCCCGTCGACGGCGTCGTCTTCTGGATCTGCATCAGGAACTCGCCGTTCGACTTCGTCTGCTTCATCTTGTCGAGGAGCAGCTCGATCGCCTGCTGCTGGTCGAGCGCGTGCAGCACCCGGCGCAGCTTCCAGGTGACGGCGAGCTCCTCGTTGCCGAGCAGGATCTCTTCCTTACGGGTACCGGACGCGTCGACGTCCACCGCCGGGAAGATGCGCTTGTCGGCGAGCTTCCGGTCGAGCTTGAGCTCCATGTTGCCGGTGCCCTTGAACTCCTCGAAGATCACCTCGTCCATGCGGGACCCGGTGTCCACCAGAGCGGTGGCGAGGATGGTCAGCGAGCCGCCGTCCTCGATGTTGCGGGCCGCACCGAAGAAGCGCTTCGGCGGGTACAGGGCGGTCGAGTCGACACCACCGGACAGGATGCGGCCGGAGGCCGGGGCGGCGAGGTTGTACGCACGGCCCAGACGCGTGATGGAGTCGAGCAGCACGACGACGTCGTGGCCCAGCTCCACCAGACGCTTGGCGCGCTCGATGGCGAGCTCGGCGACCGTGGTGTGGTCCTCGGCCGGACGGTCGAAGGTCGAGGAGATGACCTCGCCCTTCACCGACCGCTGCATGTCGGTGACCTCTTCCGGACGCTCGTCGACCAGGACGACCATCAGGTGGCACTCGGGGTTGTTGTGCGTGATCGCGTTGGCGATCGCCTGCATGATCATGGTCTTGCCGGTCTTCGGCGGGGCCACGATCAGACCGCGCTGGCCCTTGCCGATCGGCGACACGAGGTCGATGATGCGGGTCGTCAGCACGCCCGGGTCCGTCTCCAGACGGAGACGGTCCTGCGGGTAGAGCGGGGTCAGCTTGTTGAACTCCGGTCGCCCGCGCCCGGAGTCGGGCGCCATGCCGTTGGTGGAGTCCAGCCGGACCAGCGCGTTGAACTTCTCGCGGCGCTCGCCGTCCTTGGGCTGACGGACCGCGCCGGTGACGTGGTCGCCCTTGCGCAGACCGTTCTTGCGGACCTGGGCGAGCGAGACGTACACGTCGTTGGGACCCGGCAGGTAGCCCGACGTACGGATGAACGCGTAGTTGTCGAGGATGTCCAGGATGCCCGCGACGGGAATCAGGACGTCGTCGTCGGCGACCTGCGGCTCGGCGGCGCCGATCTCGTCACGCCCACGACGGCCACGGCGGTCGCGGTAACGGCCGCGACGGCCACGCCGGCCGTCGCCGAACTCGTCGTCGTCCTGGGGGCCGTTGTCGCGCTGCTGGCGGTCCTGACGGCCACCGCTCTGCTGCTGCCCCTGCTGCTGGCCGCCGCCCCGCTGCTGCTGGCCGCCACCCTGCTGGTCGTCGCCCTTGCGACGGTCACCGCGGTCGCCACGCTCACCGCGGTCGCGGCCGCGCTCACGGCGGTCGCGGCGACGGCCCTCGCCACCGTCGGCATCGCCCTTGGCGTCGCCCTGCTGCTGGGCCTGGGACTCGCTCTGCGCCGGGGCGGACGCCTCGGCCTTCGGGGCGGCCTTCGCCTCGGCGACGACCGTCTCCGGGCTGCCCGCGTCGGCGGTGGCGCGGCGGCGACGGCGCTCGGTGGGCGCGTCGTTGCTGGCCGGCTGACCGGGGATCTCGATCTGCTGCTGGGCCACGGCCTTCTCGGCGGGGGCCTCGGCCTTGGCGGTGTCCGCCTTCTTCTCGGCGGCCTCGTCGCCGGTGCGCGCCTTGGAGGTGGCGCGGCGCTTGGGCTTGGTCTCGGCGGCGTCCCCGGCGGGGGTCGTCGTGGCCTTGGGAGCGGCTGCTCCGCCTCCCGCCTGCGCCTCCTTGATGACCTCGATCAGCTGGCTCTTGCGCATACGCGCCGTGCCCCTGATACCGAGGCCGGATGCGACCTGCTGAAGCTCGGCCAGCACCATGCCCTCGAGGCCGGTACCGCGGCGCCGCCGGGAGCCGGCACCGGTGGCAGGCGCGGAGGCGTCCGTGGCGGGCGCGGCAGCGGTCTCCTCGACACGTGCGCCCATCAGATCGGTGGTGTCGCTCACGAAGGGTCCTTCCCTGGAGCGGACGTCGGCCTGTCTGGCTCGGCGACCGGTTGTGCTGTCCGACTTCGGTCCTTGCTGTGGCGAAGCCGGGGCGGTGGTCCGCCAAAGCGGCGGAAGAGAATTTGCTGGTGACGGCGCTACCGCGACGAGCCATGACACTCAGTGTCACGCGGCGTGGTCGCACCAATTCCGGAGCGTGCCCTGTGGACCACTCAGCGTCGCTGTACTGCGTACTGCCCAGGTACGACGTACGGAACGCAGTGCGGCTTGGGGAGCTCCCGGAAGAATGTCTGTCCCGAAGGGGGACACGAAGCACCTCGCCATGGTGGGGTCGGGTGCAGACTTGAGGTTAACACTACCGGATCCAACAAACATTCCCCCTCTCGAAATCCGGCAACCGTGCGCTTAGATGTCGCCGGAGTGGCTGTCACCAGCGGGTGCGAGCGGTAGTACGCAGGCGCCCTTCAGGTCCAGGGCCAGGCGGTTCGCGGCCCAGTCCGTGCCGGCCGAGGCCTCGATCTTGTCGGCCGTGCCCGCGTCGGCCAGCGCCATCACGGTGGGCCCGGCGCCGGAGATGACGGCGGGAATCCCGTCGGCGCGCAGCCTTTCCACCAGTGCCGCGCTCTCGGGCATCGCCGGCGCGCGGTACTCCTGGTGCAGACGGTCCTCGGTGGCGGGCAGCAGCAGTTCGGGGCGCCGGGTGAGGGCCTCGACGAGCAGTGCGGCCCGGCCCGCGTTGGCGGCCGCGTCGACGTGCGGGACGGAGCGCGGGAGCAGACCGCGCGCGGTCTCGGTGAGAACCGGCTTCCCGGGCACGAAAACCACCGGAACGATGGAATCGGCGGGCTCCATCCTGATCGCCCGCGCGGCGCCCGCCTCCATCCAGGACAGGCTGAACCCGCCCAGCAGACAGGCCGCCACGTTGTCCGGGTGGCCCTCGATCTCGGTCGCGAGCTCGAGCAGGGCCGCGTCGTCGAGCTTGTTCTCGCCGCCTATGGTCACCGCGCGCGCGGCGACGATTCCGGCGCAGATCGCGGCGGAGGAGGAGCCGAGTCCGCGGCCGTGCGGGATGCGGTTGGCGCAGACGATCTCCAGGCCGCGCGGCTGGCCGCCCAGCACGTCGAAGGCGGTGCGCAGGGAGCGGACGAGGAGGTGCTTCTCGTCGCGGGGCAGTGTCTCGCTGCCCTCCCCCGCGATGTCGATGTGCAGCCCGGAGTCGGCCACCCGGACGACGACGTCGTCATAGAGCCCCAGCGCGAGGCCGAAGGCGTCGAAGCCCGGGCCGAGGTTGGCGCTGGTGGCGGGAACGCGCACCCGGACGGGGGCGGCACGAAAGGCGGGACCGGCCATCTCGCGATGACTCTCCTTGAGCTGCGGGACTGTCGAATGACATTCGATATGTACGGGAGACCTGTACGGAGAACCCTGGAGTCCGCGGAGACGACGCGGCAACGACACGGCGACGACGCGGCACTGCGGCATATGCGGCGGGCGGATTCGGTACAGCCTATCGAAGGAAGGTTCTGTGGCGACATAGGGCGCACGGGCGGCGCACGATGCGTGTCGCAAGCCCCCTGTGCACCCCTACGCGGGAAAGCCCCCTGCGCGTCGCCCGCGAGTGACTCACGGGCGACGCGCGGCCGGCCTACGCGAGGCCGAGGCGCTCGGCCGCCGTCACCGCGTCGACCGGCACGGTGACGGGCTGCGGGGCGCCGGCGACGGCCCAGTCGGGGTCCTTCAGGCCGTTGCCGGTGACGGTGCACACGATCCTCTGCCCCGGGTCGACCTTGCCCTGCTCGGCCGCCTTCAGCAGACCGGCCACGGACGCGGCGGACGCCGGCTCCACGAAGACACCCTCCTGCGCGGCCAACAGCCGGTATGCGCGCAGGATCTCACGGTCCGTCACCTCGTCGATGAAGCCGCCGGACTCCTCCTGCGCGGCCAGCGCGAACTTCCAGGAGGCCGGGTTGCCGATGCGGATCGCGGTGGCGATGGTCGACGGGTCCTTGACGACCTCGCCGCGCACGATCGGGGCACTGCCCGACGCCTGGAATCCCCACATACGGGGGGTCCGTGCGGCGATCTTGTCGGCGGCGTACTCCTGGTACCCCTTCCAGTACGCGGTGATGTTGCCCGCGTTGCCGACCGGCAGGACGTGGATGTCGGGGGCGTCGCCGAGCATGTCCACGATCTCGAACGCGGCCGTCTTCTGGCCCTCGATGCGCACCGGGTTCACCGAATTGACCAGCGCCACCGGGTAGTTGTCGCTCAGCGCACGGGCGAGCGTGAGGCAGTCGTCGAAGTTGCCGTCGACCTGGAGGATCTTCGCGCCGTGGACGAGGGCCTGGCCCATCTTGCCGATCGCGATCTTGCCCTGCGGGACGAGGACGGCACAGACCATGCCGGCCCGCACCGCGTACGCGGCGGCGGACGCGGAGGTGTTGCCGGTGGAGGCGCAGATGACGGCCTGCGCACCCTCCTCCTTGGCCCGCGTGATGGCCATGGTCATGCCGCGGTCCTTGAAGGACCCGGTGGGGTTGGCACCCTCCACCTTGAGGTGGACCTCGCAGCCCGTGCGCTCGGAGAGCACCTGCGCGGGCACGAGGGGCGTGCCGCCCTCACGGAGCGTCACGACGGGCGTGCTGTCGGAAACCGGCAGCCGGTCCCGGTACTCCTCGATGATTCCGCGCCACTGGTGGGTCATTGCTGGTTACTCTCCTTCAACCCGCATGATGCTGGCGACACCCCGCACGGTGTCGAGCTTGCGCAGCGCCTCGACGGTCCCGGTGAGGGAGGCGTCGGACGCGCGGTGGGTGACGACGACGAGAGAGGCCTCGCCGTCGCTGTCCTGTCGCCCTTGCTGGCGCACCGTATCGATGGACACCCCGTGCTCGGCGAACACGGTCGCCACCTGGGCGAGAACACCCGGTTTGTCGGCGACGTCCAGACTGATGTGGTAGCGCGTGACGACGTCGCCCATCGGCGACACCGGCAGGGCGGCATACGCCGACTCGCCGGGCCCCGTTGCCCCGCTGAGCCGGTTGCGGCAGACGGCGACGAGGTCGCCGAGCACGGCGGAGGCGGTGGGAGCACCGCCGGCGCCGGGACCGTAGAACATGAGCTGCCCGGCCGCGTCCGACTCCACGAACACGGCGTTGTAGGCGCCGCGCACGGAGGCCAGCGGGTGGCTCAGCGGAATCATCGCGGGGTGCACGCGCGCGGTGACCGACCCGCCGTCCGCGGCCCGCTCACAGATGGCGAGCAGCTTGATGGTGCAGCCCATCTCCCTGGCGGAGGCGAAGTCGGACGCGGTCACCTCGGTCATGCCCTCGCGGTACACGTCGTCGAGGCGCACGCGCGTGTGGAAGGCGATCCCGGCGAGGATGGCCGCCTTGGCGGCGGCGTCGAACGCCTCGACGTCGGCCGTGGGGTCGGCCTCGGCGTATCCCAGGGCGGTGGCCTCGTCGAGGGCCTCCTGATACCCGGCGCCGGTGGAGTCCATCTTGTCGAGGATGAAGTTGGTGGTGCCGTTGACGATCCCGAGCACCCGGTTGACCTTGTCCCCGGCGAGGGACTCGCGCAGCGGCCGGATCAGCGGGATGGCACCGGCGACGGAGGCCTCGTAGTAGAGGTCCTCGCCGTGCTCCTCGGCGGCCGCGTGCAGCGCGGCGCCGTCCTGGGCGAGGAGCGCCTTGTTCGCGGAGACGACGGAGGCGCCGTACTCGAAAGCGGTGGTGATGAGCGTACGAGCGGGCTCGATGCCCCCGATGACCTCGACGACGACGTCGATGTCGCCGCGTTTGACGAGGGCGGTGGCGTCGGTGGTGACGAGCGCGGGGTCGATGCCCTCGCGGACCCGGGAGGGCCGGCGAACGGCCACGCCGGCGAGTTCCACCGGGGCCCCGATCCGCGCGGCGAGGTCGTCGGCGTGCGTCGTCATGATGCGCGCCACCTCTGAGCCGACCACTCCACAGCCCAGCAGCGCCACCTTCAGCGGACGCGTACGCATCATCCGACCTCGTTTCCTCATACCGTCTACGGTTGTTTCCGGTTGCCCCAGTCTCACTCACCGGACCGGAGTTTCTATCCCTGGTCCGGATCGTGAGACATCTATTTCATTTTCACAGAGGCGGCAGACAGGAGATCTTCCGCCCTATTCCGTCGGCGGATGCCGACCGTTTCCGGCAGTCGTTTCCGGCCGTCGTTTCCGCAAGCGGTCGAATCCGCCGTCCCGCCGTCTGTTCCGTCGTCCGTTCCGCCGTCTGTTCCGTCGTCCGTTCCGCCCCCTGTTTCCCGGCCGTTCCCGGCTGTCCCCGGCCGTTCCCGGGTGTTCCCGGCTGCTCTCAGCTGTTCCCGACTGTTCCCGGCTACCCTCAGCTGTTCCCGGCTGCTCTCAGCCGACGTCGAGTCGCAGCAGGTCCTCCTCGGTCTCCCGGCGCACGATGACCCGCGACTCCCCCTCGCGCACGGCGACCACGGGCGGCCGCAGCACATGGTTGTAGTTGCTGGCCATCGACCGGCAGTACGCGCCCGTGGCGGGTACTGCGATCAGGTCACCCGGTGCCAGGTCGGAGGGCAGGAACGCGTCCTTCACGACGATGTCGCCGCTCTCGCAGTGCTTGCCGACGACCCGCGCGAGCATCGGCTCGGCGTCGGAGGTCCGGGAGACCAGCGCGACGCTGTACTCCGCGTCGTACAGCGCGGTACGGATGTTGTCCGACATACCGCCGTCGACGGAGACGTACGTACGCAGCCCGTCGAGGGGCTTGATGGTGCCCACCTCGTAGAGGGTGAAGGCGGTGGGGCCGACGATGGCGCGCCCCGGCTCGACGGAGATACGAGGGGTGCGGAGCCGGGCGCCCTCGCACTCACGGGTGACGATCTCGGTGAGCGCCTTGGCGATCTCGTGGGGCTCGCGGGGATCGTCGTCGCCGGTGTACGCGATACCGAGCCCACCGCCGAGGTCGATCTCGGGCAGCTCGACGCCGTGCTCGTCACGGATGTCCTTGAGCAGTCCGACGACCCGGTGGGCGGCGACCTCGAAGCCGGACATGTCGAAGATCTGCGACCCGATGTGGGAGTGCAGTCCGATGAGTTCGAGCCCGTCGAGCTGGAGAGCCCGCCGGACGGCTTCCGCCGCCTGTCCGCCCGCGAGCGGAATCCCGAACTTCTGGTCCTCGTGCGCGGTGGCGATGAACTCGTGCGTATGGGCCTCGACGCCGACGGTGATACGAATCTGCACCCGCTGCCGCTTACCGAGGGACTGCGCTACATGGGCGACGCGCACGATCTCCTGGAAGGAGTCGAGAACGATACGCCCGACCCCGGCGTCGATGGCCCGGTGAATTTCGTCGACGGACTTGTTGTTGCCGTGGAAGGCGATGCGATCGGCGGGCATGCCGGCGGAGAGGGCGGTGGCGAGCTCGCCGCCCGAACAGACGTCGAGGTTGAGCCCCTCCTCGTGCAGCCACCGCACGACGGCCCGGGACAGGAACGCCTTGCCGGCGTAGAAGACGTCGGCCTCGGCCCCGAAGGCGGTACGCCAGGCACGGGCCCGCTCGCGGAAGTCGGCTTCGTCGAGGATGTACGCGGGGGTGCCGTGCTCCTCGGCGAGGGCGGCGACGTCGACACCGCCCACGGTCAGCACACCGTCGGCGTTACGGGTGACGGTGTGCGCCCAGACCTTCGGGTGGAGGGCGTTGAGATCGGCGGGCGGGGCGGAGTAGTGCCCCTCCGGAAAGACGTCGGCGTGACGGGGCCCGGCGGGGTGGGCGGAACGGCTCATCTTTGGCGTGCTCTTTCAGAGATGGTCGGGTGCGTCGATGCCGAGCAGGGACAGGCCGCCGGCCAGCACCGTCCCGGCGGCTTCGGCAAGCGCGAGCCGGGCACGGTGGGCGGCCGAGGGTTTCTCCTCACCACGGGGCAGGACGGTGGGGAGAAGAGGGGTGACGGCGTCGGCGACGGCGAGGAGATGCCGGGCGAGACGGTCGGGAGCGTGCCGGGTCGCCACAGCCGCCAGGATGCGGGGATGGTCGGCGAGGGCGGTCTCGAGCGCGCGTACGTCCTGGATCACGTCCTGGATTACGTCCTGGACGACTCCGGGGCGGGCGTCGAAACCCAGGTCGGCGGCGTTACGGCTGAGCGCCCGGGTGCGGGCGTGGGCGTAACGGACCCGGAAGAGCGGGTTGCCCTCCCGCTGGGACAGATACTCGGAGGTGATGCGGGGCCGGTCATGAGCGGCGGGGTGGAGCAGAGCCCAACGACCGGCGTCGCGACCGAGCGACACGGGATCGGCCGGGGCGGCGGGCACGGGACGCACGTTGACCTCGAGCGGAGCCGGCGCGTCGGGCGTGCCGTACGCGTCGACCTCGACCCCGAGCACCTCGGTCCACTCCCGCTCGGGACGCGCCACACAGCTGGTACGCACGAGGGCGCCCTGCGAACGCAGCACACGGGCCACGACGTCCATGACGACGACGGCACGGACCTCATGCGGAGCATGCAGCTGCACGACCTGCCCGGTGGGCCGATCGACCCACCCGTACCCACCCCCGCGCCGACTCCGAACCCCGCTCTGGCCCCAGCCCCGGGCACGGCCCCGGCTACGCAGGATCTCGCTGACGAGCGCGACCGACCCCTGGGCCGCCCGCGCCCCCTCCAGGCTGAAATTCAGAAACCCGGGCCCGGTGACGACGACGTCCCTGACCCCGGCGGCACCGAGAAGATACGGCCGGAGAACCTCGGCGACCCGCTGCGGCGGCTGCCCGGCCGGCCGCGCCAGCTGGAGGGCGATGTTGGTCGCGTAGTCCCCACAGCCACCGGGCCCCGGAACGGTCACCACGGCCCGCGGAGGTACGACCACACTCAGCTCCCCGTCATCGACAGCACGACGCACCGCGCGCAGCACGGTACGAGAGAGCTCGACGGGGGTCACGGGACAAGCGTAGGGGAGGAGGGGGGTGGGTAGGCGACCCGGTTTACCGGAGGTCCGGGATGTGGACGGGGAGGGAGTGGGGGCACCGGCTGCGGCGGCCGGGGCATCCGGGCGCGGAGGGTGCGGGATGCCGGACGGACCGCAGGCGGGTGCCCGGCTTGCGACGCGACGAGGTGGCCGCTCTCGCAGGCAACGTTTCGGGCGGCAGAACCCACTGGAACCGTTCGGCCCGGCCCGGGCACCCGGGACTGTTTCCACTGATCCACTGATCCACTGACACTCTGACGCACCGACGGACTGATGACCGACACACCGAGGCACTGACACATCGAGGCGTTGATGCACTGATGCGTGCCAGGCCTACAGAACGGCTTTACTCGGCCCCTGAGCCCGCAGTACCAGGCCCCGCGCCCGGGCCCGGCCCTACACCCTTCCCCGCCCCTACGCCTTCCTCGGCCACGCACACGGTCCCGATCCCCCGCTCCGGACCGGGACCTTCCCTACCCTCCATCAACTTCCTTACGACAGAAACGAGTTCGTCAGGGTCGAAGGGCTTGGAGAGGAACGCGTCGACGCCGACCTCAAGACCGGCCTCGACCTCGTACTGCGTACAGGCGCTGATGACGACAAGGGGGAGATCACGCGTCCGCGGATCGGTACGCAGCCGAGCGGCGGTACGCAACCCGTCCAACCGAGGCATCACGACATCGAGCGTCACAAGATCCGGCTGCACCTGATGAACGACATCCAGACACTCGACACCATCGCCCGCGGTCACGACCTCGATGCCCTCCAGCTCGAGATTGACCCTGATCAGCTGCCGGATGACCTTGTTGTCGTCCACAACAAGCACCCGGCCCGACGCCCCTGGCACAACTTGAGAGTAGGTCCGGACCGGCCACCGCGTCCGGGTTTTCCCCACTTCCACCCCGTGCGGGCGACCCACACCCCGCCCCGGACCCGCAGAAACCCGTTCATGAACACCCCGAGCAAGCTGGTAGTGTTCTACCCGTCGCCGCGAGCAACACCTCACGACCGACACGCCCCCGTAGCTCAGGGGATAGAGCAACGGCCTCCGGAGCCGTGTGCGCAGGTTCGAATCCTGCCGGGGGCACCTTGTACGAGGTGCCCAAAGACCCCGCCACCAGCGCTTTCGCTGAGGACGGGGTCTTGGCGTATGTGCAGCCATGTGCCGCTCGAAGCGGCCGTATGTCGGGTGCTGTGGACTATGCGTGGACTGGCCGCCGACCAGGAATCAGCAGGTCAACCCCGGAAAACGACGAGGCCCCCGGACCGCAGTCCAGGGGCCATCATGCCGCAGTGCGCGTGTCGGAGGTGTGTCGCGATCAGACCCCGTTGCCGGGCTCGTCCTCCTGGCCGTCGTCCTCGCCGAGGAGTTCGGCGATCCGGCGATTGGCGACATCCTGTCGCCCGTCGAGGCACTTCGCGTAGCGGCTGAGGAGCACTTCGACGCTGTTGCCCGCGCGCTCCGCAACCTCGGTGGGGTCCACACCGGCGTTGAGCCACGAGGAGAGCGCGGCGTGCCGCAAGTCGTACGGTCGGGCGGCCAGCGGCGAGGCCACCTGTTCCGGCGTGAGCGCCAGGTGCCGTGCTTCGTCCCAGACACGCCAGTACGTCGTCGAGGCGACCACTCCACCGCGATCATTGGCGAACAGCAGGCCGTCTTTGGCCGTGCCGAACTCCTGGGTGTGCGCGAGGAGTATGCGCACCAGGCAGGGCGGAGCCAGAACGATGCGGGGTTCGAGGGCTGTCCGCGATGCCCGGTGACGTCTCACGCTACGCCCCGCTCATCCCGTTTCGAACGCCACGAAAGCCCCGCTCAACGCCTGACATAATTTGTACCGAACGCATCTGAGATCAACTCCGTCAGCGCACGCCGCAACCTCAAGTTCCGCTCTGAAAAAGCCGATCAACACACGCCGGGGCTTTCTGCAAGCCATCATCCCGCCATGGGACTTCACATCAAGGCCAAGATCACCCGGCGCGCGGTAGTCTGCTCAGCCATCGCACTGCTCTCCGTAGCTTTCGTGGCCGCTCTCGTGTGGGGCCCCTGGTACATCGAGGACCAGCACATCCACGACAACAATGGGGCGCTGGTCCCGTCCGCGGGCATCATTATCACAGGTATCCGTACTGTACTGGTTGCCGTTGCCGCCAGTGCCATCGCAGGAATCGGCCTGTACTACACCCATAAGAGCCATCGACACGCCGAAAAGCTCTACCTGCACAGTCAGGACCAATTCGCTCATGCCCGCGATAAAGATCGCGAACAAGCTGAACTCACCCGCGAAGGCCAAGTCACTGATAGGTACCTGGAAGCCATAAAGCTGTTGGGCTCGGAAAACGTAACGCAACGTCTCGGCGGAATCTATAGCCTTGGTCGAATTATGCGCGACAGTGAGCGGGATTACTGGGCTGGCGCGGACGTTCTAGCTGCATTCGTGCGCACGTACGCTCGAAAGAACTCCTCAGGGAATGGTGAAGGAACGCACGTACATCGAGAGGACGTTCTCGCCGCACTAAACGTGATCGGCACAGCTCCAAGGCAGCCCAAAGGCTCGTCCCTAAGCCGATACCAGACGATTGACCTTTCAGGGACGGATCTAAGGGGATACGATCTGTACGACCTCGACCTAGATATGATCAAGTTTGATCGCGCAGACATGGCAGGCTGCGATTTGCAGGGCTCGACCCTTCGACGCAGCAGCCTTAAGGACGTCACGTTGCGAGAGGCCAATCTAGTGGGCGCGAACCTCTTCCGGACGAGGCTAATCAATGCGGATCTATCTCGAACGAACCTAACTCGTGCATACATGTCACAGGCCCACGTGCACGATGCAATCTTCGACGAAACAAACCTCAAGGAGACAATCGCTACCAAGATTTACGGCCTGCAATACAGTCAGGTCGACGACAGCTTGCACGATGAGAGCACGCAGTTTCCAGAGGGAATCAGGGACTGGCTCAAAACGAGGACGGAAGAGGAAGCGAGGGCAGCGGAGGAAGAAAATCTGCCCTAGATGAGTAGGCCGCGACATAAGGAAATTCTCCCGCCGCAATTGAGAGGCGCCAGCAGTCCTGAATGAGGCCAAGAAAGTGTCAGATGACCTCTGCTGTAACACGTCTGTCGACGAAGCCGACCTCATCGATGTGCGGAGCGGAAGGCGACTTCCGATTTGCTCTGGCTTCTCCTGCGCCCCGCGACACGCCTCCAACGCCGTGGACTGGCCGAAGGGCCGGATTCCGCATGGCCCTGGAAACGACGATGGCCCCCGGACCGTAGTTCAGGGGCCATCATGCCGCAGGGGACTGTGAGGGGTGCGTGGATCAGGGCCCGTTGCCGGGCTCGTCCTCCTGGCCGTCATCCTCGCCTAGGAGTTCGGCGATCCGGCGATTGGCGACGTCCTGTCGACCGTCGAGGCACTTGGCATACCGACTCAGCAGCACTTCAACGCTGTTGCCCGCGCGCTCCGCAACCTCTGTGGGGTCTACGCCGGCGTTGAGCCACGAGGAGAGCGCGGCGTGCCGCAGGTCGTACGGTCGAGCGGCCAACGGCGAGGCCACCTGTTCCGGGGTGAGCGCCAAGTGCCGCGCCTCGTCCCAGACACGCCAGTACGTCGTCGAGGCGACCACTCCACCGCGTTCATTAGCGAACAGTCGGCCATCCTTGGCCGTACCGAACTCCTCGATGTGAGCCCGGAGCATGCGCACCAGGCGGGGCGGAGCCGGAACGATGCGGGTCTCGTTGGCGGGTCGATTCTTGAGGCCTCGGTTGTCGTGCACCTCCCCCGTTCCAGTCCACCGCTTCCCGACGGTCGGGCGGCTCTTCTCCAGGATCAGCGAGCCCCACCCTTTGTCCGGCAGTGTGCAGTCCGGACCCCGCAGAGCCACAGCTTCCGCCGGCCGCAGCCCACCGAAGTACATGCAGGCAAAGAGCGCGACGAGTCGGCGCCCACGGGCCCGGCCGTACCCACCGACGTACGAGACCGCGCCCAGAAGCTCAGCCGCCTGCCGGGGGTTCACCACGACTCGACGGTCAACTTCCTTGGTGACCTTGGGCAGCTTCCACTTCACGAGCGAGACCGGGTTCTCCGGGAGCTCCCCCAGCTCGACTGCGTAGGCCAGGGCGTTGAAGAGGACAGCCCGCTTGCGTCGCACCGTCTCAGCGGCAGCTGGCGCACCGGAAAGGGTGAGCTTGAGCGAGTCGAGGACGCTGCGGATGTCTGCCGGGTTCTTGAGCGTCGTCAGCGGTAGCGAGGCCTTGGCGACCCATCGAAGGGCGTTGGCGATGTCCACCGGCGGGGCCTCCTCGTCCGGGGCCTGGACGACGAAGGCCCAGCCGCGCAGGGCACGCCGCAACACATCATCCGCGGGGCGGCCGGCGCGGTCGCCCAGGAGGTGAGTCGTGACGAGTGTCATCGTCTCGTTCAGGCTGTCGCGGGAGTTCGGAGCGGCGTGCGGCCATTTCATGGCGACGTACGTCCGCGCGAAGTCGTACCAGGTGAGGGACTCTTTGATCGGCGCCATGGAGTCCGGGAGACCAGTTTCAGTGCTGAACGCCTCGCCCTTTTGCGCAGCCCGGAGCAGCTTTGCGCGGAAGTTGTCGGCGAGCGCCTTGGTCCGGAAGGTCCCGGAGAAGGGCGGGACCTCGCCGACCTTCCATCGCACGTCGTACGACGGCGTCTTGTACGGCCGCTTGCGGATGCTCCACACCTTCACGTCATGGGACTTCACGCCGCCTCCCCGAGCCCGTGGAGCCACGAGGTGAAGTCGCTGCGCCAGAAGCGGAGTTCACCGTTCGGGAGCTTGATCGCCTCTGGAGCCTGTCCCAGTTCGCGCCAGCGGTAGAAGGTGCGGCGGGAGACTCCGCCCAGCTCGGCGAGGATCTGCGGGACGGTCATCAGTTCGTCTCGTCGGCGGTCCACGACGAGTCTCCTTCCGTGTCCGGGGTGTCGGGTCGCCGTGAGGTGGCTAGCCAGGATTCGGCGGCGGTCAGGCCGGTACCGGCAACGCGCCAGTGCGAGAGGACGAGGACGGTGTCCGGGTCCGGGAGGGGGTGGCCGGCCAGAGCCGCCCGTTCGCGCGTGAGCGCTTCGTTGTGGTCGGCGCGTTCCTGGCGGAGGGTGCCGAGGGTGACGGAGTACGCGCGGGACTTGGTGGAGAAGTGGCCGCGGAAGCCGAGCATGTGAGCCCACTTGCGCAGCCGGAGTTCTTCGAGTTCGGGCAGTCCGCCGAGGTGCCAGCAGGTAAGGATCATCTGCCGGGCGTGGTCGGTGACGTCGGTGCCGATCAGGTCGGTGATGGGGTTGCGGATCGGGCGATCGATGGTGCCCGTCGCGCTCTCCGCGCCCTTGGTGGCGTACTTGGCGATGTAGGCAGCGACGGCCCGGCTTCTCAGGTGGGTGGTTCCGGCGAAGTCGGCGGAGCGGATGGGGCGGATGTCGAGCTGTTCGCCGAAGCGGAAGGTGTGGGCGCGGTCGTCGAGGGTCGGGCCGGGGGTCTCGGCGAGCCGGACGGCCGAGCGGATCGCGTCGGAGAGGAGTTCCGTCGTCGCCCAGACGGGCGGGGAGTCCTCGGCACCTTCGGGGCCGTCGAGGCGGATCACGGCATGGAAGTGCACGGCTCCGCGCCGCTGGTACTCGGCGACCTTGGCGTACGAGAGCTTGAGGCAGTGGCGCAGTTCGGAGCGGGTGATGTCCGCGCGGGAGGCGATCTGTTGGCGTAGGTAGGTGGTGAAGCGGGCCCACAGGGCACCGGCGTGCGCATTCCAGAGGACGGCGGCGCGGTAGTCGTATCGCTCCGGGTTCAGCGGGGTACCGAGGGCGGGGTCGTCTTCCGGGTGGAGGCATCCGCAGCGGCAGCGACCGCCGCCGGGCCGGTTGTGGACGGGGCCGAAGGACGGCGCGGTGAAGGTGGCGAAGACCCGGGGGTGTTGGGCGACGGTCGGGCCGATCCCCTTGCCGCCGCTCAGGCCGGCCGTGACGAGGTGGAACGTGTCCTTGCGATAGACCTCGGCGCAGGCGGCGCAGCGGGTAGCGCGGCGGTTGTTGCAGCGGATGAGGAGCTGTCCGGCAGGAAGGTCGTGGTCGAAGATCTCGCGGACGATCTCGCCGGTCGCGGCGTGGACGTCGAGGCGGTGGCCCTCCATCCGTACGGGCCGCTCGCAGCCGCCGAGCCGCTGAACCTGGTGTGCGTAGGTGCTGAGGTCGCCGTGCTGGGCGAGGGCTGCCAGTTGGCGGATGGCTCCGGTGGAAGCCTCGGGGCGCATGTGCGGGTGCCTCCTTGGAGGGGCGGAAGTTCAGGACGGGCACCCGGCCTGCATAGGGGGCTAGACAGAGTGGGCAGGCCGGGATGCTGCGCAGATGAGGTCAGCGGCGGTCGCTCTTGAGAATCGAGCGGATGACGACCGCGCAGACGGCCACGGAAGCGGCAGTGATGGCGACCGCGAGGAGCATGGAGACGAGGACCGCGCCGACGACCAGGACCAGGGCTCCCCCACCGGCGGCGAGGGTGAGCACGCTGCCCGGGGTGAGTTGGACCGCCGGCCGGGTGGAGGCGGGGGCCGCCGGAACCGGGGCCGGGGCATAGGCGGTGGGGCTGTAGACCGACGGGCTGTAGGTCACCGGGGGTGTGCTGGCGGGCATCGGGGCGGTGTCCGGGCGGGGGTACTTGGGGGTGAACACGAGGCGGTCCCTTCTGTGGGTCAGTCGAGGAGCGTGGCGACGGCGGGGGCGAGAACGCTGTTGGCGACGAGGTAGCCGCCGAGGAGGAGCAGGGCGACCAGCCACCACGGCGGGCGGGCGAGCTGGATGCCGAGGACGGCGACGACGAGCACGGCGAACCAGAGAGGGACGGTCATGGCAGCGGTCTCCTGTCAGGCCTTGCAGCGGTGGGTGCGTGCGGCGAGTTCGGCGGCGGCGCGGCTGTCGTACTCGGTGGAGAAGTCGCAACGGGGCGCAGTGCAGGCCGCGAGGTGGCGGTTGCGGCCGCGGGCGATGTAGGAGGCGACCTGCACGGGGCCGATGCGGCGGACGTTGCGGAAGCGCGGGTTCACGGTGTTCGTCCCTTCTCAGAGGTGGGCGGCGACAGAGGGCGTCATGGACGGGGGCAGGCCGAGCCGGGCGCGGACGGCATCGGGGTCTGCGGCGAGACCGGTGGTGGCGCGGTGTTCCTCGGCCAGGGCCTGGGCGCGGTCGACGAGGGCGGGCGGGAGGGTGACGGCCGGGGCAGGCGTCGGGGCGGGGACAGCCGCGACCGGTTCGGGGGTTGCGGGCGGCTCCGAATCAGAGTCCGGGCCGGTGACCAGGGCCGGAAGCGCGTCACGTTCGGGTGCGTCGACCGCAGTCGGGACGTGGGCCGGTTCGTTGTCCGTCTCGGGCGTAGCCGTGGCCGTGGGCGTGTCCGGGGTGCGTGGTGTGTGGGCGAGCAGGGTTCCGCCGAAGAAGGCGACGGCGGGCCAGCCGGCCACCACGACGCGGAGCGACGCGGGGACGTCGTCCAGGTCGAGGAGCCCGGCGGTGGCGATGTTGGCCCCGAGGGATGCGGCCAGGGCGATGAGGAACCACAGCCGCGGTCCCCCGGCCGGTTGTCCGGCGCGCTGCTGTTCGCGCATCCGGCGCCAGGCGGCGACGAGCAGCAGGTCGACGGAGACGGGGTAGGCCCATGCCTTCCAGCCGCCCTGTCCGGCCGCGTCGGCGAGGTCGTGAAGGTGCGAGAAGGACAGGGCACCCGCGATGACGGCTTGGACGATCACCGCATCTACGCGGGCGAGCTGGGCACGCATCGGCTCCCGATCCCTTCCGTGCGGTCAGTTGGCGGACTTGAGTGAGTCGGCACGCTCACGGGCCAGACGGGCCACCTCGGCGGCATCGGCGTCGCCAGGCGTGCAGGCCGCGATGCGCTCCAACAGGTCCGCCTTGCGGTTCATGAGCGCCGCATACTCGTCGGAGGTGCGGTCCGGGTTCTGGCGCAGCGCGGCCAGGTCGGCGATGAGTGCGCTGACCTCGGCGATGGAGGGGCGTGACATGGGCTTCCTTCCGGTTCGCGGCATGGGAGGGCTAGGGACTTGGCGCGAGGCGGTCACGCCAGCCGTGGGGAAGTTGGTGCGGCTACTCGGTCACCGGGCGGGCGGTGGGCACGCCGGCCGGGATCTGCGCCTTGGCGGACTCCACGGCGACGACGGGCCGGAAGGAGTCGAGGCGGGGCAGTTCCGGCACCAGGGCAGCCGTGTCGCGGCAGATGGCCGCCGCCTCGTCGAGGGACAGGTGCGGAGAGCGGGCGCGGGACCAGCCGCCGGACGAGTCGCCGACGATCGCGACGCCGGGACGTTCGGCCGGGATGGAGGTGGCGGCGAGCGCCGCTTCCGGGGAGATGTCGGCGAGCGCCATGTTCGCCGAGGACTCGTCGTTGACGCGGTGGCAGATGCGGCCGGTGAGCTGGGCGCGGAGCATGGTCGCGCCCTTGCCGAGTTCGGAGCCGAAGCGCTGGCCGCACACTTCGAGGTAGATGCCGGCCGCGCGGCCGAGCTGGGCGATGCGGATCAGTTTGGTGACCATGGCGTCGCGTCGTTTCTCGTCGTCGCGGCTCGCGGCGAGGAAGAGTTCTGCGACCTCGTCGACGACGACCACGACCGGCACTGGCCGCACCGCGTCCGGCAGCCCCCACACGTCCGAGGTGAGCACGGCATCCGGGCCCGCAGCGGACGAGAGCCCGATGAGACGGAACCGTGCCTCCATCTCTTCCAGCAGGACGTCAAGGAGTTCGTTCGCCCGGTCCGGAGTGTCGGCGAGCGCGGACAGCCGGGGCGCGAACGGTGCGAGCTCGACGCCCCATTTGCAGTCGACTCCGACGAGCACGACCCGTTGCCGCGCCAGGCCGCACACCAGGTTCCGCAGGTACACGGACTTGCCGGACTGCGTCGCTCCGAGGATGAGTTCATGCGGCACGGCGCGGAAGTCCCGTACGTGCCAACGTCCGTCATCCCGAAGCGCTAGCGGAAGGGTGAGCGGCCCGCGCTGCTTCCACCGCCGTGCGGGCTGCACGTCGGAGAGCACGTCCCAGCCGATCAGGCGCAGTTCGAGCCAGCCCGGCTTGGTGGGGCGGATGTGCACGGCGTGCGCGGCCCAGGCGTGGCGCAGCCGGTCGGCCGAGGCCATAAAGTCCTCGGGGGCCTGTCCGGTCGCCATGCGCAGCCGCATCACGAGCCCGGAACCGGTCGGCCACGGCAGCGACCGCCGAGGCGGGACGGGGGCGGCTTCCCGTCCGATCATCCGGGCTGTGGCCCGACGGACGGCCGAGGCCGGGACCGTCAGGCCGCACGCGTCCATCGTGGCCCGGTAGGTGGTGAGCACGCGCAGCGCGACGAACGGGTAGCCGACCAGCCACCAGAGGGCAACCGGTGCTCGGCGGCGCAGGACCAGCAGGGCGGCGACTGCAAGCAGGCACAGGGCCAGCATCCAGACGGTGTCAGTCATGGGGTTCAGCCCTGCACCGGAGCCGGAGCGTTGACCATGACCGCATCCGCCCGGTAGGCGATGCCGTGACGCATCCGCCCACCGAACTCGCTCTCCCACGGCCGGGCGATGAGGCCGGGCAGGATGACCGGAGCTCCCATCACCAGGCCCTCACCGATGCCCTTCTCGGGAACGGTGACCTTGATCATGTCCGAACCGCCCGCCGCGATGAACACCAGCTCCAGCACCATGAGCCGGTCGTTGGTGACCGGGTCGATGGCGATCTCACCGGTCTGACGGTCCTTCACCTTGACCTCGGGCAGCTTGGTGACGAGGAGCGTCGCGGCCGAGACGTCTACGGGGATGACACGCATTTCGTGAACCTCACTTGGTTGGCGGTGCGTTAAGTCCGCTCCGCTGGGACCGGATACCCCCCTAGACAGCAGAGGGGCGACCCCTGAACCGTCTAGGGGGGTATACGAATCGGTCTCGACGCACGAACGGCGTATGACCGGTCGCCGCTCCCGTGCTCGAATGCCTAACGTCGTGAGGCAAGGGGTTCGGCGCGCCTTGGACCGCAGCCAAGGTGAGGGCACCCAACAAGGCGCAGTCGCATCCCAGCCCTAGATCCTGCTAATAGCTTCACGCGCGTTTGCCGGTGGTATCACGCCCATCCGAACAGAAGCGGGGAGGCCGGTGAAGACGAGAGCCGCACCCGCCTGGCGCACGCTCACGGCTCTCGTGGGTTCAGGGTCATTCGGTTTAGGTGCCCTTGCAGTCTTTGCTACTCAGAACGGGACCGGCTCTGCGGCCCTCATCATGCTCGGCGGCATTTTGCTCACCCTCGCCATGCTCGGCAGCCAGATCGAAAGCCTTGAGTTCGGAGGCGCCACGCTGAGGATGCGGGCCGCCGCCGCAGACAGGTTTGAATTGGCGGAGGAGTCCGAGCGCCGGGGTGACATCGCTACCGCCACCAAGTTGCGTGCAGAGGCGAGCGCCTTGATGGACGCTGCGAGACCTATCGCTGCCGACTACAGCTCAGTACGACGGTCGATGCGTCCCGGCGCCTCGCGTACACAGGCCTTGGAAGAGGTGGTTGCCCGTGCGCGCCGCTTGGCGCAGGAGGAGTCCTTCGAGCCGGCCGAGGTCACGCGCTGGCTGCAGGACGGAACGGAGGAACAGCGCATCACCGCGTTGGCAATGATGCAGGCCAGCCCTGAACTGCGAAACTTCGAAGCCACCCTTGCCGTCATCGCCCAGTCGCGCACCCCGTTCGAGCAGTACCACGCCATGCTGCTCGCGGCGCAGATGGTCGACGTACTCGACGCAGACCAAGCCAGGCGGCTAGCTCAAACAGTAGAGGCGCAAAGGGGCGTTCGCTTCCGAATGGACTCGGATCGCCAGCAGCTTGGGATGGAGATCCTCCGGAAGGTGCGCGAGCGTCCACAGGGGCACTGACGGTCGGGCTCTCCCCGCAGAAGATGCCGTCAACGTCGCGACGTATCGCCCGCGGAGAAGGCGGGACGCAGCATCCAGTGCAGGGCGGTGGCGTCATCCTGTGCCTTGCCTCGAGGCCAGCGTCGGCCATCAGGGTCACTCGCCTCAGCGCTCCGTACACGCCGAAGCAGCTCCGCGGGCCCTGATGAGTCGAGGACGCGCAACGTCCCTTCCCAGGTACTGAGTGCGAATGAGTCGACGAGTCGCGTCGCACCGTCACTCAGCAGCGTCACGGACGCCAGCGATTCCAGCGGTACCACGCCGGTGAGGGCGTGCGCCGCCGCTTGCGGATCGGGCCCGGCGATCCAGAAGCCACCCGGCCGGTTGCGGAGCCCTGTCAGGGCGTCGCGGTACAGCGCCAAGGCAACCCCGTGTTCGGGTGAGCCTGTGAGCAGTTCATCGACCGGCGAGCGGAGGCGCTTGCCGACCTCGTCCAGGCGCTGATCAGTGACGACAGTCGTCTTACCGTCCTGGTCGGCGAGGAGGAGCGTCGAGTCACCAAGCACGAGGTATTCCAGAGCTTCCGCGCCAGCCCGGACGGCGACGACGGTACTGGTCGGACTGGCCCGATAGGTCAGGTCACAGCTGTCCTCATGCAGGGACCGAACGACTCGGATCGCGTCGGCCAGACAGTCGGCGAGCGGCCGGGCCGGGTTCGCCGTGATGGTGCTCAGCAGCAGCCCGCCGAGCGTTGAGGAGAACCAGGCGATGCCGTGCGTACACCCGGTCTCCGCACCGGCCACGCCGGCCCCGTCCAGGAGAACAGCCGCCCCGGCAGCCGCGGCGGCGAAGTCCTCGTTTTCCCGCCCCGGTTCAGCAGGTAGTGAGGCGAGGGCGACGTTCACGCCGTCGTCTCCTCGTCGTGCCGGTAGAGGGGGGTGAGCAGTTCGACGGACTGCGGTTCGCCGGTCTCAGGGTCGTATTCGACGCCGACCAGCGTGGAGAAGCGATGCTCTCCCACCTGGCCCCACAGCGTGCTCAGGTCGGAGGCGAGCAGCTGGACGACGCCGAGGGATCCTTCAGTGTGGATTCCGGCGAGGGCGAGCACCGAGCCGTTGCCGTCCGGACGGGGCAGCCGGCCAAGGTAGCCGACGTCGTACGGGCGGTTTGAGTCGGTGTCCTGCCCCGCGCGGTGTGCTGTGCCGGTACGACGGTCCACCAGCGCCCATGGTTCGCCATCGGGATGTTCCCAGCTGAGTACCGGATCCTGTGCGTAGAGGTCGCTCATGTCCTGGGACATGCCCGGCCCGCAGACGACGACCAGGCCGTCACGGTTGAGGTCAACCTCACCACTCACGAGCACGTTGCCGGAGCTGACATCGAGCCCGTACGACTTCGCCAGCTCCTCCAGGCGCTTCCCAGAGTTCACGTCAGCCATGGCGACGACCGTGCGCTTCTTGTCGTCGTCCCACCGAAGCGGAGTCACGACCGTGACGGCACCCGCACCGAGGAACGCACCCTCGGGCGCCGGGCCGGTATGCCGGATCTGATGGATCCGCCCGCGGCTCAGGCCGGCCTTCTCGGCGATCTGCGCGTACGACAGCCCTTGCGAGTGGAGGTCCTGAACCACACGACGGCGGAGTCGGGCCAGTTCGGTCACCTCCTGCTGAGCATCGGCCAATCGCGTCGTGACCTCACGCAGGAGCAGGTACGGATCATCAATCGCCATGATCCGCTGCAACTCGTCCGACATGACCACACCTCCTAGAAGTAACCAGGAGTCTAGGGCCCTAGACGGAATGGGCGGGAGCCGCCTGCCCGAATGAACACCGATCACATAGAAGCCGGCCCGGCGCCGAGGCACTCCACGAGGGCTCACCCGCTACTGCCCACGAGGCAGCTACGGATCACCGCCGCGCACGAACCCATCACGAGCCGTTCCGAGCCAGCTCGGCCCAGACGCAGCGAGCACCCGAGGGCCGGTCCTTCACTCCCCAGTCTTTGGCACAAGCGGCAATCATCATCAGACCGCGGCCATCCTCTTCCACGCCTCTGGCCACGCTTCGAACCTGCGGCTCCTCGTCTCCGCCTTGGTCGACGACTTCGACGCGGACCAGGTCGTCACGGAAGTGGACGACCACGAGGAACCATCCGCGGTACCAGCCGCTCCGCGTATGCCGGACAGCATTGGCCGCCAGCTCCCCGACGACCAGGACAGCGTCGTCGACGAGGTCTGGAGCCTCATCCTCAAGCAGGGCGGCGACGAAGTGACGGGCCTGTGCCACCTGCCAGGCCAGGCCGGGAAACATGCGGCACCAACTTTGGGACATGGGAACACTCCTCCTCGTCTAGGGGGCTAGACGACACAGCGAGCAGGGTATTCCCACGGATGACCAATGAGCCAGGCATCTTGAGGAATTATTCCTCTAACGGGTGGCGAAGTCTTCCATCTCCCGAAACTCCTGCATCACCCGAAGCAGGAGCTCTCGCACCTCAGAGCCGAAAAGCGCAGCCTCTTCGAAGCGCCGGAAGGTCTCCTCGTACGCGGCAACCTCGTCGGAGTCGTCCAAGACCCGCTCACCGCGGAAGGACTCAACAACAACCGCTCCCTGGTCGCACAAGGTGAACCCGTGACGAGGCAGGACCGGAACGGCCCGACGCCAGGGGATCACCCCGAGGCGCACAGTACTCAGACTCTCGACAGCCAAGAGCCGGTCGAACTGGGCAAGCATCAGCGAGGGATTCCCCGGCCAGGTCCGCAACACAGCTTCCGTCAGCACGAACACCGACTCGCGACCCGGCTCGTACAAGAGACTCTGCCGCTCGACACGCGCAGCGACAGCCCGACCGACTGCCTCAGGCGTCGAGTTCGGCGCGCTCGCGAACACGTGCCGGGCGTACTCGGCACTCTGGAGCATGGCCGGCAGAACGACGCACTGGAACGAGCGAACCAGCCGAGCAGACCGCACTGCCTCATCCAGGACCGACCCGGCAAGAGCCTCATCGTCGGATACCGCGGCGGCGTCCGGCGCAGCTTCCACGGCGACTAGGAGGTCACGCACCTCACGAGAGGTCAACTCGTCGAGATCGAGAGCCAGCGACAAGCGCCCCAGGACGTCGAGGCTAGGAACCATGCGCCCGTTCTCCACCTTGGACACGGTCGGTTGCCCCACGCCAGCCCGCTGCGCCAGAACGGCACCCGTCAGGCCAGCCTGTGTTCGGAGCCCTCGAAGGCGCACCCCGAGCGCCTTCATCAGCTCCCGCCGCTCACTCCCCATACCCAGGGTTCTACACCACTGAGCGGAGGGACCTGCCCTTAACAGTTGGGGACCGAGTCAGCGGCAGAGCTCCATGATGGTGTCATCGAAGTCTGGGAACTCGCGGGTCGCCTGCTCGATGACGGCAGCTGCCGGCTGCTGCTGGTCGGCCGCGAATCGTTCCGCGACGGCCATGAAGTCGGAGTTGAGCGACGGCGTCCAGTCGGGTTCGTCCGAGGTGGCCGCTTCGCAGGGGCCGAAGCCGCCAGCCAGCAGCCACAAGAAGGCGCTCAGATCACGTGCAACGACACCGGTCTCGCCCTCGGAACCAAGGAAGACCACAGGCTGATCGACAAGCGGGCAGCTGGGGCGGATCAACCAGAACGCCGCGAATCCGCCCGAGCCGTCCTGCCCAAACACGCGGAACCCGTCGCCACTTAGCTCTGCATTCCCAGTCCAGGCCCGGAACCAGTCCGTGGTCTCCTCCGCAGACAGGAAGGCTGCGAAAGGTTCGAAGTCGACCCCGTCGCCGTCGTTGTAATCGAACGGGACCGCCAACGCCGCGGCCAGGGCAGCTGGGAACTGTCGATCATCGGTATGGATCACGAGGACAGGCTAGCGACCGGCGTGTACCTGACGACTGCCGAGGATTCGCCTCTGCCGGCCACACCCCGGTAGCGAGACCATGATTCAAACTTTCTCTACTGGTTCAAGGCCCGCGCAAGCGCGGGCGCGCGCCGCCGGGGCGCGGCCTGCCTCCTGTCTGCGCCCCGGCCAGCCGCGCCCCGGCGGCGCGCTGTGTGCTCCGTGCAGGGTCGAGAAGTTCACCTGAGGACCCAGGCATGCCTCCGAGGGGGCCGGTCAAGCTCCGAGACGGAGGGGGCTCCGTTCACGGCTGCCGGCGGAGTGATGGCGCGCAGCCGATCCGTTTCCGTCGGCCCAAGTTGGAGCCGAGCAGATGCGGTCCATGGCGTTTAGGCCGTTGGTACAGTCGGCGCTCGCCCATACGAGGCTCTCACCTGCCCCCGGGACTCTTCGGAGCCTTCCCTTTCGCCTTAATGATTTGAGCGGCCCTTCTCTGCAATTCACGCTCACGGGGGTCATATACCAACTCCAACGCCCGAGCGAAATGCTCAATCCCATTCAAGGCATGATCAAGCGGGATAGCTTCACTTTCATGACTTCCAGCGTTGCCGATCCACTTCATCGCCATGAGCTGAACCCCTGCCGACTCATTCACTTGATTGAATAGTTCAATACGTGCATGCGTTGAAAGCCGAAACCTCTTTCCCTTCTTATCTGTACCAAACTTTTTCACCCGTTTATGACTCAACAAGCACTCGATTGCCGAACGGATCCTGTTTGCTGCGGCGTTCGGATCCGACAACAGGACTCGCGACGCTGACGCGATCATGGCCTGTAGATCTTCAGGCGTTCCTGGCGGCAAATCTATCAGCGGAAGCTCGGGAAGTATGTGCCTAACCGAGTAGCCCACAAGGTAGGGGTCGTCTTCGGATCCTTTGACACTTGCCGGACCCCAGTCGAGGCTCCACTCACCAACAACAATATGCCTATTCCCGCACGGGAGGCGTGGGCACTTTAACTCGCCATAGAAGAAACCGAAGGGGTCCGACTCCTCCACGTCTGAGTCGACAGATTCCGCCGTCTCACGCAGTTCAAGGCTGGCGAAGCTTTCAAACTTCTCGATCCTTGGCTCCAGCGTGATTTCTCCGCACTGCGGGCAGAGAATTCTTGGCCACTCGGCAAAAGGACCAGCGAGTTTTTCAAACTTCGCCCGGTCAAAACTAATCCCCACGCTCCCACCCAGGTTTGTGTTGGTAACCACCGCGCGCAGCCATGACTAGCCGAGTGTCATCTGCTCCGCTTCCACGTTGGGGCGACGTCGCGCCTGATAATACGGCAGGAGACTCGTAGGAACATTGGGGCGCACACCGGAGAGGAGGTCGGCAACGCTAATAATTTGAACCCTTGGGTATTTCTGCCCATTAACCGGGTAGGTGTATATTCCTGAATGGTTGGCCGCCTCCCGCATTGCAGGGGTGGGATTCCTCAAAGTGATAAATAGCCCCATGGCAGCCTTATTGGACTCGACTGTTCCAATAAGATCTCGCACATGACTAGGGCCGGTAGCGCCCCCCTTAACCGAAACTAGGACGCGCTCGCTGGTGCCGCGCTTGTCTACAGGAATACGAATGACACCATCGATTCCCCTATCGCCAACCTGCTTCTCATTAGGTTGACCATCGACCAGCATGACGCACCAGCGTTCGAACTCAAATGGGGACTGCTGGAAGAGTTTTTGAGCACCATCGACATCGAACGGGATGCCGAGAATGTCATACTTTTCAGTTATTGACTCGCCATAAGTATGACGCAGTCGCGCGTCAATCAAGTCGATAGCCAAAGTGGTGATGTCTATCCCGATCCACCGCCGCCCGAGGCTTTGGGCAGCATCAATGGTCGTCCCACATCCTGCGAAAGGATCGAGAATGACATCTCCAGGAGAGGATGCGAATTCGATGATGCGCCGTAGCAGTTCTACAGGCTTTTGAGTGGGGTAGCCAAGCCTCTCCGCTGCGCGTGAGTTCAGCGGTGAAATCTCAGTCCATACGTCACCCAGAGGCTTACCGCGCTGCTCGTCCAAGTAGCGTTTCAACCGCGGCACGCGCCCAGGGGCTGTTTGCACCACTAGCCCTGCATCGTATGCCGCCTGCATACGCTCCCTTGTCCAGCGCCAAACTCTGGTTACACCCAAAAATTCGTAAGTGAGGTTCGGACGATCCGGGCTAGGATTGATGAGACTCGTGAGCTGATAACGACGGCCGTCTTCATCGATTTGCGAGTACTTCGCCAGAGTCTTCTCGTCTAGCTCGTCTTCTTTGTACGGTTGAAACAGTCGATCATCATCCCAGAGTGCATCTTCGCTTTTCCCGTAAGCGAGGATCACATCGTGGTTTGAGGGGAGACGCCGGGTCATGAGAGATTTAGCCTGCGTACGTCGCCAAATAATCTCATTACGAAAGTTAGTGGGCCCGAAGATTGCGTCAAGCAAGATTTTGAGATAGTGGCTGGCCGTCGGGTCGCAATGCAGAAATAGAGAACCCGTGTCCTTCAGCACCCTGTGCAGCTCGATCAATCGAGCCACCATCATTGTCAGGTATGCCAGGACATCGTTCTCGCCGACCAGCTTCCGGATAGCTTCAAGAGCATCCTTCACTGCCGACGATGCGTCGCTATCCAGCAGCTCCTGGAAGAGGTTTTCCGTTTCATAGCTCCACACCCAGGTGTCGCCGAAAGCTTCGATTTGGGCAGGTGAGTCGTCGCCGTTCCTCTCCTTAAACAGGACGTTATAAGACCTGTTGGAGTTGAACGGAGGATCGAGGTAGACCAGGTCGACGCTTGCACCTGCGAGGTGTTCGCGCATGATGCCCAAGTTGTCGCCGTAGTAGAGCTGATTGGGCTTGATTGGAGATGTGGGGATCCTGGCCATGGAGAGAGCTTGCCAGAAAAAGATCGCCAACGCACCGGTCAAGAGGCGTAGCCGGCGTCCCACTTGCCAGGAGGTCGGTCCCTGGCCTCCACTCATCAGCTACTCGTTGCCGTGCCGCTCCAGCGCGCTCCTCAGCTCATCTAGCGTCCTGCCGTCGGGTAGGTGCCACAGGGTCCAACCGTTGATGAAGTTGCCGGTGACTGCCCCAGCCGCCTTGGACGGCGATGGGAACGGTGATGAGTGACCATCGACGATCAGCTGCCCGCCGGCAGTGACTACGGCACGCCCCTTCCGGTCCGCGCGCGGCTGGTGGAACGTCAAGACCGTCCCGGCCTCCAACAGACCGGCTTTCATGATCTTTGCCAGAGGTCCCTTCGGCAGGACGGGGGCGGCATCCGGATGCTCCTCTCCAGTCCCAAGCGCGAGGGTGACGTGGACCGTCTCATCTGGTCCTGCCTTGGCCAGGTGTGCGAGGATTTCAGGTTCGAAGTGAATGCTGATGGTGGGCATACGTCCCCCTAGTCAGTGCGGCGCCCTAGGCCTCCACTTAAGTGCCCTTAGATTGCCAGCACTTAAGGAGAACTTCAAGCCGCCGCCGATGTAGTGAACGCGGCAGGAGCCGCGTCAGTCGAGGACCCAACGCGCAGCATCGGACGCCAGCAGTCGACCTCTGGTCGACGGCGCAAACCGGTAGCGTGGCTGGGGCAGGTGGGGGTTCAGCGAGGCATACGCGCGCCTGGTCGTCGACGCACCCGCCGTCGTGGCTGGCTTTCGTTGGCTGAGGTTCGTGCCACTTCCGTGCCAGATGCAGCGGCCAGGCACGGTCACCTCCGGATTCCGGATGGCTCCTCGGCAGTGCCGAGCAGCGATCGAACTGCTAAACGGTGCTCGGTCTGCCGTGGTCTATTCGTGGACTCGTCCCGCCCTGCCTGCCACGCTCAGAGCTGTGACCTGCTGTGCTTCCCGGCACCCAAGGGGCCTCCGGAGCCGTGTGCGCAGGTTCGAATCCTGCCGGGGGCACCTTGCACGAGGTGCCCAAAGACCCCGCCACCAGCACTTTCGCTGAGGACGGGGTCTTGGCGTATGTGCAGCCATGTGCCGCTCGGAGCGGCCGTATGTCGGAGCCCGCAGCCTATTTGTGGCCAAGCCACAGGGCGTAAACCCGCAGGTCGACCCAGGCAACGACGAGGCCCCCGGACCGAAGTCCAGGGGCCATCATGTCGCAGATACGTGTGTCGGAGTTCGGCGATCCGGCGATTGGCGACGTCCTGACGCCCGTCGAGGCACTTCGCGTACCGGCTGAGGAGCACCTCGACGCTGTTGCCCGCGCGCTCCGCAACCTCGGTGGGATCCACGCCGGCGTTGAGCCAGGACGACAGCGCCGCGTGCCGCAGGTCGTACGGTCGAGCCGCCAGCGGCGACGCCGCCTGTTCCGGCGTGAGCGCCAGGTGCCGCGCCTCGTCCCAGACACGTCAGTACGTCGTCGAGGCGACCACTCCCCCGCGCTCGTCGGCAAAGAGCCGGCCGTCCTTGGCCGTACCGAACTCCTCGATGTGAGCCCGGAGCATGCGGACCAGGCGAGGCGGAGCCGGAACGATGCGGGTCTCGTTGGCGGGTCGATTCTTGGGGCCGCGGTTGTCGTGCACCTCCCGGGTTCCGGTCCGGCGCTTCCCGACGGTCGGGCGGCTCTTCTCCGGGATCGAAGAGCCCCACCCTTTGTCCGGCAGCGTGCAGTCCGGACGGCACAGAGCCACGGCTTCCGCCGGCCGCAGCCCACCGAAGTACATGCGGGCGAAGAGTGCGACGAGTCGGCGCCCGAGCGCGGTTGATCACCGAGTCACCGACGAGCACGCCGACGTAGGTCTGCCGCCGCCGGCTCCCCCGGTCGCCGGGCACGCAATGGGCCCCTCACGTCGGCGATCGCCGGAGTGCCGACGCTCCTGCTCGCCCAGGTCGGGCGGCGAGATGATCCTGAAACACGCGGAATGGATCTCGTAGGGTGTTTTTTCCGGTCGGGCGAAGAGCTGGAATTCTCCGGCATGCCGTTCTGGCCGTCCGACGCCACATCAATTCCTATAACGTGAACTGCGACCAGCCATCTCTCGAAAGGCAGTTGTTTTCCGGATGCATATACGCGCAAAAGCCGCTTCTCTCCTGTCCGTCGCAGGGCTCGTGTTCGCCGGCCTCGTCGGCGCGGCATCGCCCGTTGCGGCAGCCGAGGAGTGCCCGGCCGACAAGCTCTGTCTCTATTCCAGTACAGAGCTCAGGGGGCTGAAGTTCACGGCCGCCAGTACGAGTGCCTGCTTCTGGCTGGGACGGTACGGCCTGGGCGAAGGCACCAACGGCATCAATTCGTATGTCAACAACCTGCCGGTCACAGCGCAGGTGTACCAGTACGACACCGGCCCGGGAACCAGTTCGGCGGACCACACACTGCGTGGCAGCATAAGAGCCGGCGGTGCGAGCAGTGACACCGACGCCGTGAATCCCGCTTCGCCGTGGCACGCGCTGGACAAGGTCTGCACGGGCGGCGCGGACCCGATGACATCCCCCGGTTTCGACGTGTCCGCCCATTCGACCGCCGACCCCGCCAATTACGCGGACGTCCCCGGTACGAAACTGGAATTCGACGCGACAGCGGGCCAGAAGTCCTATCTGTGGTCCCGTGACGTCTCGATCCGCAACCTCACCTCGCTGGCCGAGCATCGGAATGTCGGTGTGACCGCCGCCTTCCGCTGTATGTACGCGGACGGGCGTGCTCTGCCGAGCGGGTACGAGACCGGCTCGTATTGGGCGGCGAATTTCGTGCCCACCGTCGAGACGGCGCTGCTGCCCTCGATCCGGTGGACCTTCACCGCTCCGACGGCGGACCGCTACCGGTGCCGGATCTCGGTTCTCCCCTATGCGACGTGGATCAACGCGACCGACACCGCCACCATGCGGGTCGAAGCGGGTGCAACCCTGGCGCGAGCCGTCCACAGCGGAATGGACCGGTGGACCCTGGGCGGCGCCGAGCCGGCCGCACTGGCACCCGGGGCGACGACGAGCATCCTGGAGCACGTCTACGCGCCCAGCGGGACGGACGGCATCGCGGTCGTCATGGACGCCAACGTGACCAGTTGCAACAACGACAAGGACGGCGTCTCGCCCAACTACGGCATCGACGCCTGCGCGGATCCGGCAGACCCGACGGCGCACCACACCAAGGCATCGACGTGGATCGAGGCACAGCCGGAGAAGAGCGACGGGACACGATGCGGCAGCCCGTTGAAGAGCGCTGTGGCGTCGTGGAACATCTCTGAGCGCAAGCACCACCAGACCGCCACGAACACCCTCTATCTCAGTACGGCACAACTAGGTGCCTGCGACAGGCTCCGGGTCTCGCTGAAGGTCTCGAACACCGAGGGAAACCGTCTGCAGGTCCACGCGGGGCTGGCCTCCCAGAACATCGCCAAGACGCACGGGCTGGCTTTCACCTACTAGGGTCCCTCTTCAAGGATCACCGGATGGTGGTTCATGGCGGTTGATACGCCGCCATGAACTCACCGATCAGGAGTGCGAGTTACTCGCTCCGCTGATGCCCCGGGCCGCGACGGGACGGCCGCGTGTGTCGGACCGGCAGGTCGTCGACGGGATGGTCTACAAGATCAGGACCGGGATCTCCTGGCATGATCTGCCGGAACGCTACGGACTGCCGGAACGCTACGGACCGTGGCAGACGGTCTGCACCCGCTTCCGCAGTAACGCCCTGGACGGCGTGTTCGCCCGAGCTCCGCAGCGGATTCAGGCCTACGCGGACGCGGCCGACGACATCGGCAAACTACCGCGAAATCGCCACCGGATTCGACAAGACCGCCACCTCCTGCGAGGCAGCGGTCAGTCTCGCGTCATTCCTGTGCGTCATTCCTGCGCGTCATTCCTGCTCTGGGGCAAGATCCGTGTGAAGTCGGACCCTGGTCCCGCTTGAGTCGAGGGCTTCAGCCGCCCGCTGCCCGCCTCCGCCCACGCCGGCTCGGCGAGACGCCCAGTTGGGCCAAGCCGGCATGCACGTTGACTGCCGAGCCGTAAGGCTGAAGCAACGTCGCAGGGTTAGGGAGCGCCATGCCTCACGAACAGTGCCAGGCAGCAAAAGCCAAACTCAAGCAAGCGGAGCAGCGAAAGAACCGCCTTCAGAGAGACCTGACAGAAGACGAAGCGAAACTCGCCCACTTGAAGGCGCAATCGCCTCCGGACGCTGCGGCGATCGAGGCCCAGGAGCGCATGGTCGAGATCGACCGAAGGGTTCTTGGAGCGGCGGAAGTGGAAGTCACCGGCTTCGAGGAGCTGGTTCACGCCCTCTGCGATGACCTGCCGTAGTCGTGCCGCTCAGGACGGCTTGAGTGCCCTCACAGTGACGGGTGAAGGACCGTGGCGTCATCCCGCGCCCTGCCCCGCGGCCAACGGCGACCGTCGGGATCTCCTCCCTCGGCTTCCCGTGCGAGGCGGATCAGTTCACCCGACCCGGACGCGTCGAGAACGGTCAACGTCGTTTCCCAAGTGGTGAGTTCGAAGGAGCCGACGAGGCGCGTCACGCCGTCGCTCAGCAGCGTCACGGCCGCCGGAGTGTCCGGCTGCACCACCCTCGGTCGCGGAGCGAGAAGGCTGATCAGCTCGGTGATCTCGAAGGCGGCGACCTGGTGGAGCATGGCGTGCCGCCACGCGGTGTCCGCTTCGGCGGCGGGGGCGTAGTAGGCGAGTTTGGCCGCGGTCACTCCGATGGGTCCGCCGAGCTGCTGTGCTGTGGGCAGGGGTCCGGAGACCGAACCGGCGGTGGCGGGGTCGTGCACCTCGGCCAGGACCAGGGTGAGCACCGAGCAGCACGCTCCGCCGTCCGTCGTGCCGCTCACCGTGGTCGGGCCTGCGGGGGTGGCTCCGGTGCGGCAGGGCCGGACCTTCGGTTCTCGGGCGGCGGGGGCTCGGTGGGGCGCGGGGCCGGTGTGGAGTGCCGGGTCACGTAGGTGTCCAGCGGTTCCAGGGCGCCCCAGGCCTGGTCGAAACTGTCCGCGAAATACGCCAGGAACCGGGGACTGTCGACGCTGAATCCCGTGAGCTGTCGGCGACCCGCGCCGGAGAAGGAGAGAAAGGTGACCGTGTCGTCGATGAGTCCCATGTTGTACCAGGCGCAGGAAGCACTCCACGGCATGACGCGTGCCTCGTAGGTGTAGAGATCCTTGACCTCGTCGTGGTGTTGCCTCAGCCACTCGAAGTAGGTCGCTTTCGGTACGCCCTTGCGTTCGGGGACGCCGATGATGCGCCTTACGCTCGCGCACTCGGCCGAATTGTCCCTGGCCCACTGCAATACCGTGTCGTAGTAGGAGGCGGGTTCCGTGGATCCCCATTGGGTGGGCGGGTGGAGCCGCACGTAGGTGAGGCGGATTTCGGATCGGGCCGCGCGAATGTGATCGGCTACGGCCTTGCAGAAGGCGGGAGGGTCCGGGTAGCACACCATCTCCGTCCGGGCGGTGCTCCGGAAGGCTTCCGAAAGGTCTGGTCCCGCGCCGAAAGGCCGTGCCTCCTCCTTGCTCGCGTCCGGGGTGTCCCGCTTCAGTTCGTCGAGTTCCGTCTTCGCCGCGCGCCACAACCGGCCCCAGTGCGCCCAGTCGCCCCCGAGCGCGGCCACCAGACGACGGGTGACCGTCTCGCTCGCCAGGCGGTGCCCGTTGAGCACCTCGGAAACGGTCGCAGGACTGCACTGGGCCCGCGAGGCGATCGTCTTGACCTGTGGCTCACCGGCGCTGATGCGCAGCCGTCGTAACTCCGCGGCGAAGCGCCGCACGGGCGGTGTCTCGGAATGCTGGTTGGTGCCCATGGCGCCCCCTCGAATGCTTACCCCACCGAGCGGATGAGATCGTCCCACCAGATCCTTGGAAGGCGCAGAGGTTCACCGAACTTCATCGGCTTCACCGGACCTGGTCGGCTTCACCGAAATTCAGCGGAGTTCAGCGGGCTTCATCGGGCTTCAGCGGGCTTCACCGCACCTCGCCGGAATTCGCTGCGATGCGTTGCGCTTCGGTCAGGAACGGCGTCCACGCGGGCGGCGGACAGTCCGCGTAGACGCCGTTCCGCACAGTACGCGCGAAATGCGCTCGGGTTCCGTGTCGATCGGGACATCCGGGAATCCGTGGACGGGCGGCCGGGGGACTGGTCGAATGGCCCTCACCTCAGGCAGGACCCGATGGCAGGGCAAGCCGGCGGGACAAGGACGGCGGGACAAGACGCCGGAACATCACAGCGGCACAAGACAGGAACAGGTGAGGATGCGTGGGTATCGGCTTTCGGTCCGTGGTTCACGATCACTACATGGGATTCCTGGCGATTCTCGTGATCGGAGTCATTCTGATCATCGCGGGGAACGGAATCTCGCAATCCACGTCGATCTATCTGGACTGCGCACTCGGTGTGGCCGGGCTGGTCGCCGCCTATGCGCTCACCGCGCCGCCGGGCCCGCGCGCCGCCCGACCTCCGCTGTGACGCGTAAGCCGGCGGGTTTACTCGGCAGGCTTCCGGTTAGGCGATGGCAATGCTCGGTAAGGAGGTACGCCCCCGGCCGGCCGGGGAGCGCCCGCCGGGTTCACTGTCGTCCGTCGCTCGGACTCACCCCGGATTGGAGCCCTTGGTATGAGCCAGCTGTCCCGGCACCCTGCCGAAGGAGGCTCGGCGGCCGATGTGTCCGGCACCGGGTCCCAAGAGGGAAGCGGACCGCGGTGGCGGCAGGACGATCTCGATCTGCGCAACCGTCTGTACGGCCGCGCCGGGGTCGCCCGTGCCGAAGGGGTGCTGCTCGACCGCTACGGTCTCGGCTCCACAGATGAGGCGTTCGCGCTGATGAAGAGCGCCTCCCAGCAGTTCAACATCAAGCTCTCCACACTCGCCGACGCCGTCGTACGCACACCGGCGCCCGATGCCGACGCCGAACTGTGGTTCCCCGGCCGGGTGCGGCACGGCCCGCCCGCGCTTCCCGGGCTCCCGGTGGAGCGTGGCAACGGCACCAGCCAGGGCGCTGTCCTCGGGGCGACCCTGCAACGGGTGCTGTCGATCACCCAGACGCCCATGGGCAATGTCCAGCTGAGCGAACGAGGCCGGCTCCGGCTGGCCCGGCACACCGGTCTGAACAGGTACTTCAGCGACTTCTTCGCCTTCGTCGACTCCCCGACCACCTCCTGCTCGCAGGCGGCCGGCCAGCGCCGGCAGGTCACCGTGCGGGACGTGGAGTCGGCGCCGGTGTTCGACGAGGCCTCCCGCCACGCCATCCTCCAGACCGGCAGTCGGGCCGCGCACAGTGTTCCGCTGGTGAACCGGCTGGGCGTGCCGCTGGGGATGGTGTCCTCCCATCACGAGCGGCCGCTGACCGGTTTCACCCATGCCGAGCTGGCCGCGCTCCGGCAGACCGGCAGCGATGTCGGCCGGTGGCTGGCCTGGCACTGGAACAGCGTCGTGCTGGACGCACTGGAGCATCTCCATGCCGCGGCCTTGCGGGGCCCGCGCGACGGAACCCGGTCAGCCCTCTGATCTCGGTCAGCCCTCTGATCTCGGTCAGCCCTCTGATCTCGGTCAGCCCTGTGATCCCGGTCGGCGTGGGCCGGCCGAGCTGTGGCGGACGCACAGGTCGACGGGGACGATCGTGAGCGGGCTCCCGGGGGTCGACGGACTGTCGATGCGGTTCAGCAGGATGCGGAGGGAGATCGTGCCGATGTCCGTGAAGTCCGTACGGATCGTGGTCAGCGGGGGAAGGAAGTGGGCGGCCTCGGGGATGTCGTCGTAGCCGACGACGCTGACGTCCTGCGGGACCCGGCGGCCCGCCTCGTACAGGGCGCGCAGTACGCCGAGGGCCATCTGGTCGTTCGACACGAAGATCGCGGTGACGGACGGGTTCTTCGCCAGTTCACGGCCCAGGTCGTAGCCCGAGTCGGCGCTCCAGTCACCGAAGACAGGGGGGTGCACCTCGGCGCCGGCCGCCTCGAGGGTGGCGCGCCAGCTCTCCGCCCGGCGGTCCGCCGAGGTCCAGCCCGCCGGGCCCGCCAGGTGGTGGACCGTGGGGTGGCCGAGGGAGAGGAGGTGCCGCGTGGCCTTGCGGGCGCCGGTGCGGGCGTCCGAGGTGACCATGGGGGTGCCGTCGCCCAGGTCGTTGTCCATGACGACCAGCGGGGTGTCGAGGTGGGCCTCGGCCAGCGCGCGGGCCACCCGGACCTGGGGGGCGATCGCGATCACGCCGTCGGCGCCCTCCGCCGACAGCCGGTCCGCGGCCCGTACCACCGTGTCCCGGTCCGCGGTGTCCAGTGCGATCGAGCTCACCAGGTAACCGGCCTCCTGCGCGGCCGTGTTGATGGCGGTCAGGGTGGAGGCGGGACCGTAGCGGGCGGCGTCGAAGGAGATCACGCCGAGCATGCGGGTGCGGCCGCTGGCCAGTGAGCGGGCGCTGCTGCTGGGGCGGTAGCCGAGGGTGCGCATGGCCGCCCGGACCGCCTCCCGGGTCTCGGCGCGGACGGCGGGGTGTTCGTTGAGCACCCGCGAGACCGTCTGCTTGGAGACTCCGGCCAGTTTCGCGACGTCGTCCATGACCGGACGTGAGCCCGCGAAGTTGCGTCTGCTGCGTCCCCTGGACGCCGGGCCGGCCGGGCCGTCGGCGGCGCTTCGGGTCATGGTGGGGGCTTCTTCCTCGGGACTGGTCCGGGGCCAGTCGCGCTGGGCCGCCCGGCGGACCCACAGGATAGGCCGGGCGGACGAGGAAGCGCGGTTCAGGTCGGGCCGAGCCGCCAGGTGCGGGTCGTGATCCGTTCGGCCTGCCGCAGCTCGGCGACTCCGGCCGGCGGGGTGACGGGGAGATGGACCGCCGCGTCGGCGGCGAGCGGCAGGATTCTCAGGGTGAGCGGCTCACCGGGCGGGAGTCGGTCGAGCGCGATGTCCCACGGGCGGCCCGTGAAGAACTGGTCGGCGACCAGTGTGTCCCCCACGTAGGCGCGGGCCACGTCGCCGGTCCAGTGCAGGCGCAGCAGGTCGGAGCCGGGTGGGGTCGGGGTGCCGGCGCGGGTCGCCGGTACGTCGACGCGGTAGACGGCCGCCTTCGTGTCGTAGTGCTCGTCGGCGGGGGCGCTCGCCCGGCCCAGGACGCCCGTCTGCGGGGCCGGTGCCGGGCCCGCCGGGCGGATCGCGGTGAGGGTGACGGCGGGGACGGTGGGCGCGTCCTCGTCGGGGACGAGTGTGTAGCGGGTCAGGGCGCCGTCCTGGCTCTCCTTCACGGTGGCACCGGGTGTCGTCGGCGGGCGGTGCGGGGCCGGGAGGACGGAGAGGGAGACCGTCGAGACCGTCGAGACCGGCGGGGCGGGGGTACGGGGTCCGCTGCCGTCCGCGCCGTCCGCGCCGTCCGCGCCGTCCGCGCCGTCCGCGCCGTGCGCTCCGCTCGCGTCGTGCGCTCCGCTCGCGTCGTCCGAGGGGCGGGGGTGGATGCGTACCTCGCCGTTCGTCGCGTCGAAGACCACGCCGTCGGCGCACAGGACGAGCCGCTGCGCGCCCCAGGCCTCGCCCCGGTAGGCGGTGCGGGCGGTGGTCGCGTCCAGTACCAGGAGGGCGACCCGGTCGCCGGCCGGCGTCTCCGTCTCGACCAGGGCGTCCGTGCCGGGGCGCAGGCCGGTGATCAGGACGCGGTCGCCGTCGGTCACGGCCGCGACGTCCGTACCGGGCGGGGTGGCGACGGACCTCACCGTCCTTGCGTCCAGGGCCAGTTCGGGCATGATGCCGTCCGTCGCCGCCAGGACGAGGACCGTACGGCCGTGGTCGTCCACGATCGTGCAGACGGGCTGGGCGGTGGCCCAGTCCAGCCGCAGGCCGGCCACGTCCAGGCGCAGCGGCCAGCAGAAGTAGGCGCCCGTGGGGACGGTGACCGGGGTGCTGGGGAGGGTGAGGGGCGGGGCCTCGGGGAAGCCGATCGTGAAGCTGGTGTCCGGGTGGTCCGGGAGCGGCTCGTGCGGCTGGTGGTTGGTGACGAAGAGGAAGCCCGAGGTGCGCCCGTCGCCGCGGACCGCCCAGCGCAGGGTGTCACGGTCGTGCTGGCCTCGCGGACGGCCGTCCGGCAGCACCGACCGCATGGGGGCGATCACCTCCCCGAAGTCCGCCAACAGCAGGTGCTGGAGGCGGAGTTCGTCGTACGAGGGGCGGTACTGGCCGTATTCGCCGAGCGGGGCCTGGAAGTCGTACGTCAGGACCGGGAGATCGTTGGGGTAGGCGGTGGCGTGGGACTCCTGGAGGGTCGTCCGCTCCCCCGCCGGGTTGGTGCCGCCGTGGAACATGTAGTAGCCCTGCCACACCGAGCCGCAGCCGATCTTCGTGAGGCCGAGGGCGCCGACGTCGGCGGCGTCGACCCGCGGGCGGCGGTGGTAGGCGACGGCCATTCCACCGCCCAACTCACATGTTGCCCAGGGGAATTGGTCCGCGTAGGTGTCGGGATCCGTGCCGCGGACGGTCGTCGGGCGCAGGTCGGCGCCGATGCCCTCGTCGTCGCGCTGGTGGGTGAAGAAGAAGTGCTTGCGGCAGGTGTCGGGCCAGCCGCCGTCGGCCTCGGTCCAGAATGCCTCGGAGTAGCCGCCGTAGAGGGGGAGCAGTTCGTCGTCGGGGAGGTGGACTCCGCCCCATGCCGTCGAGGTCCAGAGGGGGGCGCCGAGGCCTGCCTCCTGGGCCATGCGCTTCAGTGTGCGGAGGTGGCCGGGCCGGTCGTAGAGCTCGTTCTCGATCTGGATCGCGACGATCGGGCCGCCGTGCGCGCGGTCCAGGCCGTCCAGTTGTGACGCGATCGCGTCCCACCAGGGGCGGACGGCGGCCAGGTACGCCGGGTCGTCGGTGCGGGGGGCCGCGGTGCGGGCGAGCACCCAGTCGGGGAGGCCGCCGCCCCGGACCTCCGCGTGCGACCACGGGCCGATGCGGGGGATGAAGTCCAGGCCGTGGCGGGCGCAGAGCCGGGCGAAGCGGCGCAGGTCACGGTCGGCGTCGAAGCGGACGCGGCCCTCGGTCTCCTCGTGGTGGATCCAGATGACGTACGAGGCGACGGCCGTGACCCCGCCCGCCTTCATCTTCAGCAGCTCCTCCTCCCACTCGCGGGCCGGATACCGGGAGTAGTGGAACTCCCCCGAGACCGGGAACCACGGGCGGCCGCCCCGGGTCAGCCAACGACTGGTCACCTCGATGGGGTCGGGGGCCGTGGGAGCGTCGGCGAAGGGGAGGTGGCCTCGGAGCGGGGGCGCGGAGGGTGGCGGAATGCTCACCTGGTGCCGCATCAGGACCGCTCCGGGCCGAGGTCGGGGGTGTCGGTGAGGTGGGCGTCGAGGGTGGTGGTGCCGTGCAGTTCGAGGACGACCAGCTCGTTGACGCCGGGGCGCAGGGCGGGGGCCGGGACGTAGAGGGTGCGCTGCGGGCCGCGGCTCCAGTAGCGGCCGAGGTGGAACCCGTTGACCCAGGCCTGGCCCTTCGTCCAGCCGGGGAGGGCGAGGAAGGTGTCGGCGGGGGTCCGCACCTCGAACGTGCCGCGGTGCAGGGCGGGTTCGGCGGAGGTGGGGTTCTCGGCCGGGGTGAACACGGCGGTGACCGGTACGTCGTCCAGGGGCAGTGCGTGGGAGTCCCAGCCGTGCAGGGGCGTGCCGTCGAGCGTGACCGGTCCCAGCAGGCCCTTGGGGACGCCGATGCGGGGGCCGTAGTTGACCCGGCCCATGTTCTCCACGAGCACCTCGAGCACGGCGTCGGGGCGGGGGACGTGGACGGGCAGCGTCTCGTCGTAGCGCTCGCGTTCGAGGACGCCCGCGGGGGCGCCGTCGAGGAAGACCTGGGCGCGGTCCCCCACTCCGCCGCCGAAGTGCAGGAGGCCGGCCCCGGCGGTGGGGACGGTGGTCCGGTACAGGGTGTACCCGGAGCGTTGGTTCAGCTCGTCGGCGGAGCGCGGGTCCATGGCGTGCACGGGGCGGTCGGCGAGCGGGAGGAGCGGGGCGCGGTGGGTCAACCGGACCGTGGTCGGAGGGAGTTTGGGCGACGGGGCGGGCACCGGCTCGTCCGGGACCGGGGCGTGACGGGCGATGACCTCACGGAAGGCGTGGTACTTCGGGCCCGGGTCGCCGCTCTCGGTGAGCGGGGCGTCGTAGTCGTAGGAGGTGACCGTGGGCACGTAGGCGTGGTGGTGGTTGGCGCCGTTGGTGTAACCGAAGTTGGTGCCGCCGTGGAACATGTAGATGTTGACGGAGGCGCCCGCCGAGAGGAGCCGGTCGAGGTCGGCGGCGGCGTCCTCGGTGTCCCTTCCGTGGTGCGGGCCGCCCCAGTGGTCGAACCAGCCGATCCAGAACTCCCCGCACATCAGGGGACCTTCGGGCTGTGCCTCGCGGAGCCGCCGGAGCGACTGGTCCACGCGGCTGCCGAACGTGCCGGTGGCGAGGACACCGGGCAGCACGCCGTTCGTGAGGTGATCGCCGTCGGTCTGGTCGCAGGTGAAGAGGAGCTCCTCGACGCCGCGTGAGCGCAGCGAGTGCTCGAGGTGCTTGAGGTAGGCGATGTCGTCGCCGTAGGCGCCGTACTCGTTCTCCACCTGTACGGCGATGACCGGGCCGCCCGACGCCGCCATGTGCGGCAGGAGCGGTGGGAGGAGAAGGTCCAGGTAGCGGTCGACGACGTCGGTGAAGCGGGGGTCGCTGGTGCGCAGGCGGATGTCGGGGTCGGCGGTGAGCCAGTGCGGCAGACCGCCGCCGTCCCACTCGGCGCAGATGAAGGGGCCGGGGCGGAGGAGGACGTACAGGCCCTCCGCGGCGGCCAGCCGCAGGAAGCGGGGCAGGTCGAGGAGTCCGTCGAGGACGAGGGTGCCGGGTTCGGGCTGGTGGAAGTTCCACGGGATGTACGTCTCGACGGTGTTCAGGCCCATGAGGCGGGCCTTGCGCAGCCGGTCGGCCCACTGGTCGGGGTGGACACGGAAGTAGTGCAGAGCGCCGGAGAGGATGCGGAACGGTTCGTCGTCGAGGAGGAAACCGTCGGAGGTCGTGGTCAGGGCTGGCATGCGGGTCCCTTCGTCGGGGCGGACGTGCGGGTGCGGTCTCGCGCTCGGTCTCGGTCTTGTGCTTGGTCTCGTGCGCGTACGCGGTCTCGGTCTTGTACTTGTGCTTCGGGGTGCCTGGTCGTCGGGGTGGACGTGCGGGTGCGTGGCTGTGCCTCGGAATGCACGCGGGTCGGCGACGGGCTCGGCGGCACCGCCCCGGGCCATCGGTGCCGCGCGGCGGCCGGGAGCGGTGGGGCGGTCACTGCGCGGGCTTCGGGTGGGTCGCCCGGGTCAGCCAGAGGGTGGCCGCGAGGCAGACGGCGGAGACCGCGGCGAGGAGGAGCGGGACCGCCCGGACGCCGGACCACTCGATGACCTTGCCGAGCGCCGGGCCCGCCGCGACGCCGCCCATCATGGACGCGGCGATGACGACCGCGCCGGCCCGGCGGGCGTGCGGGGCGGCCCGGTGCAGCCAGGGCAGTCCGGTGGGGAAGATAGGCGCGATGAAGAGGCCCACGCCTGCGTAGGCGACGGGCGCCAGGTCCGGTACGGCCGCCAGCAGAAGGCAGGCGGTCATGCCGGCGCAGGAGACCGTGACGATGGTCTGGGCGGAGAAGCGCAGCGCGATCGGGGCGACCAGGAATCGGCCGACGGTCATCATCAGCCAGTACACGGAGGTCGCGGTGGCCGCGACGCCGGCGCCGTGTCCGACGGTCTCCAGGTGCGTGGGTTCCCAGCCGCCCACACCCGCCTCTATGCCGACGTGCAGCACGTAGAGGGTGACGAAGACGGCGAGGACGGACCGCAGGGCGCGGCCGGCCGGCGTGGACGCCCCGGTGGACGCGGGGTGCCCCGGGGGCTGCGGTGACCGTGGCGGGCTGTCGCGTACGCCGCGCAGACAGAACAGCAGGGGCAGGTTGGCGAGCGCGAAGACCAGGAAGACGACGGGGTAGTGCTCGGCGCCCACCACCCCGATCAGGACCGGGCCGAGGATCGCGCCGATGCCGAAGTGGGCGTTCAGGATGTTGAGCATCGCGGTGGAACGGTGGCCGAAGCCGACCGCGAAGAGTTGGTTGAGGCCGTAGTCGATACCGCCGAAGCCGAACCCCGCGAGGAATGCGGCGGTGAGGGCGAGGGGCCAGTTCGGCGCGACCGCGAAGCCTGCCGAGCCGACGGCCATCAGCAGGTACGAGGCGGCGAGGATCCGCCGGTTGCCGGTACGGCCGTACAGCCGGTCGAAGAGGAGGACTCCCGCGACCCCGCCGACGAAGTGCGCGCTGAGCCCGAGGCCCGCTGCGGAGGGCGAGAGCCCGAACTCCTGGCGCAGGGCCGGGATCGCGGGGCCGTAGAACGCCTGGAGAGCGCCGATGAGCATGAAGCCGACGCAGGAGGCGACCACGGCGGACGGCGTGAAGACGGGGGCGGAGACAGGGGCCGGGACGGGAACAGGAACGGTGCCGGTTCGGGTGCCGGGTCCGAGCCCGGGGCCGGGGCCGGGGCCGGGGCCGGGGCCGATGCTGGTGCTGGTGCTCGTGACGTCGGTCGCGTCGCGGGTCACGCCGTCGGCCGGGCCGTCGGTGGAGTCCGGCGTGGGTGAGCCGGCCGGGACGCGCTGCGCCGTGGGGTGGTCGGTCACGCGGACTCCCGGGGGCGGACGGCCCACCTCTGCGTGGGCGTGCGGTTGGTGCTCCGACGAAAACGATGTTACCGGTAACATGCACAGCGTCAAGATGCCTGACGCGTAGTCGATGCTCTTGGACTCCAGGCCCCCGGACGTTGTCAGTGGTGGCGTGGTGGCTGCCGGCATGGGTGCAGGGTCGAAGCGTCGACCGGGGTTCGCGGGCGAGGCGCGGACGTCGGCCGCCTGGCCGCTTCTTCGGGTGGGCGCGGGCCGGCCGGTGTCGTCCCGGGTACGGCTTGGTTGCGACAAGGACTATTCGCCGCGGGGGAGTTGGGGGGCGGGCAGCATGCGACGCATGAGCCGAGACCGGTATGTCGACTTCCTGCGGGCGTGGGCGATCCTGCTCGTCGTGCTGGGCCACTGGCTGATCACCGGGCTGGTCCGGCATCCGGACGGCGAGATCACCGCCCCGGAACTGCTGGCGACCGTGCCCTGGACGCAGTGGCTGACCCTGGGCTTCCAGATCATGCCGTTGTTCTTCCTCGCCGGTGGACACGCCGCCGCGGGCTCCTGGGCGCGGGCTCGGGCCGCCGGCGGGAGCGTCACGGGATGGGTGGGGCAGCGGGCCGTGCGCCTGCTACTGCCCACGGCCGTGTACAGCGGCCTCGTGCTGCTCGCCGTCGGGGTGTGCTCCGCGCTCGGCGTGGACCGCGCCACCCTCGCGCTGGTGGGGTGGGCGATGGCGATGCAGTTCTGGTTCCTTCCGGTGTATCTGCTGCTCAGCGCCCTGACTCCGGTGCTGTACTCCCTTCACGAACGGTGGGGTCTGCGCGTCCCTGTGGGCATGGGCGTGGCGGGGCTCAGTGTCGGCTTGCTCGTGGCGGCGGGTGACGCGTCCTCGCGCGGCTCGGGCGTCGAGGCGATCGAGGCGATCGAGGCGATCGGGGCGCTCAACTACCTGCTCGTGTGGGGCGTCGTCTACCAGCTCGGCCTCTGCTGGCGGGACGGGCTGCTGGGCGGCGACGGGGAGACGGCGCCGCGGGCGCGGGGACGGGCGGTGGTCATGGCGGTGGGCGGCGCGGCGGGGTTCGCCCTGCTCGTCGGGCCCGGGCCGTTTCCCGTCAGCCTGATCCTGGTGACCGGGGAGGAACTGAGCAACACCGATCCCCCGTCGGCGGCCATGCTGGCGTGGAGCCTGGCTCAGGTCGGGGTGGCGCTGCTGGTCGCACCGGTCGTGCGACGGGGGCTGGAGCGGGCCCGGGTGCGGCGGGCGGTGCGGGTGCTGGGGGCCGGGAGCATGGCGCTCTACCTCTGGCACATGCTGCCGGTGCTGATCGTCGCCGCCGCCTTCTACCTGACCGGGATCGCCCCCGAACCCCGCTACGGCTCGGCAGGTTGGTGGGCCTTGCGGGTGCCGTGGCTGCTGGTGCTGGGGGGTGTCCTGGTGGGGGTGGTGCGGGCGCTGCGGCCAGTGGAGCGGGCCCTGGCCGCCGTGGAGGTGCGCGTGCGGCCCGGCGCGGGGATCCGGGGGGCGGCGGCCTGGCGGATGTGGGCCGGGCTCGGCGTGAGCGTCTGGGCGCTGACGTATTTCGCGGGGCACGGGTTCGCGTACGGCGGCGAGTTCCCGGTGTGGCCGGCCGTGGGGCTGGCGCTGGGCGTGGCCACGCTGTGCGTGGCCTTTCCCCGCCGGGACGAGGGGGACGGCGGGAGCGACCGAAGCGACGGAACCGACGCGGACGACAACGACGGTGGTGCCGAGGACCAGGAGTCAGGGCGCGCAGAGGTGGGGCGGGGCTGAGGTGGGAGGGGGGAAGTGACGCGCGGCTGAGGTGGGTGACTTCGGGCGGTGTCAGGCCGTGCGTTTGCGGGCCGTCGTCGCCTTCTTCGCAGCCGACTTCTTCGTCGTCCCCTTCGCCGCCGTCCCCTTGGCCGCCGTCCCCTTGGCCGTCGTTCCCTTGGCCGTCGTCTTCTTCGCGGCGGCCCTCTTGGCTGTGCTCTTCGTTGCCGCAGTGCTCTTCGACGCCGTTGCCTTCTTCGCCGGCTGCGTCGAGCTCGCCGTCTTCGACGTCGACTTCCTCGGCGCCGCCGTGGTCTTCCTCGCCGTCGCCGTGGAGGTCGACTTCTTGCCGCCCGTCCCCTTGGGCGCAGCACGGGCCGACCGGCGCTGCGAAAGGTGCCTGACCTCGGCCCCCGACTCCGACTCCCGGTCCGTCTCCTCCCCTGCCCTTTCCCTTGTCTCCTCAGCCTCCCCCTCCGTCTCCGAAGCGGCCTCCGGTTCCTCGCCGCGCGACCGCTTCGCCGCCCGCACGCTCTTCTCCAGGGCCGCCATCAGGTCCAGCACCTTGCCGCTGGACGGCGCGGACGGGGCCTCGGGGGGTGTCTCGCCGGCCGCCTTCGCCGCCACGACCTCCTCCACCGCCTCGCGGTACTCGTCGTGCAGGTCCTCCAGGTCGACCTCGCCGAGGGTGTCCATCAGGGCGTCCGCGAGGTCGAGTTCCTTGTCGCGGACGGTGACCGAGGTGTCCGGGGCCACTCCTTCCGGTGCGCGGACCTCGTCCGGCCAGAGCAGACCGTGCATGGCGATCGCCTCGCCGACCACGCGGAGCATCCCGAGCCGCTCCCGGCCGCGCAGGGCGTACTTCGCGATCGCCACCTTGTGGCTGCGCTTCAGGGCCTCCCGGAGCAGCGTGTACGGCTTGGCCGCCGGGGCGCCGCCCGCCTGGAGGTAGTAGGCGGCGTCCATCTGGAGCGGGTCGATCCGGTCGGCCGGGACGAAGGCCACGATCTCGATGGTCCTGGCGGTCGGCAGCGGCAGATGGGACAGGTCCTCGTCGGTGATCGGGATGATCGTGCCGTCCGCGTCCTCGTACCCCTTGCCGATCTCCGCCGAGCTCACCTCGCGGTCCTCCAGCTCGCAGACCTTGCGGTAGCGGATGCGGCCGCCGTCCTCCGTGTGGATCTGGCGGAAGGAGATCGAGTGGCTCTCGGTGGCGTTCACCAGCTTGATCGGGATGCTGACGAGGCCGAAGGAGATGGCGCCGTTCCAAATGGATCTCACGTGCAGCGCCCTCCTGAATGAGCCTTATGTGATGGTTTCATGTGATTCTCATCGTATGACGCCGATCACGGAGGTGGAGGGGAGACGGCTCGCGCTCAGCAATCTGGAGAAGGTGCTGTATCCGGCGACCGGCTTCACCAAGGGCGAGGTGCTGCACTACTACGCGACCGTCGCCGATGCCCTGCTCCCCCATCTGCGCGACCGGCCGCTGTCCTTCCTGCGCTACCCGGACGGGCCCGACGGGCAGATCTTCTTCGCCAAGAACGTGCCGCCGGGGACGCCCGAATGGGTCACCACGGCCGAGGTGCCCCGGTCGGAGGGGCCCGCGCGGATGGTGGTCGTCCAGGATCTGGCGAGTCTGGTCTGGGCGGCGAACCTCGTCACGGAGTTCCATACGCCGCAGTGGGTGATCCAGGATCCGCAGACCGCCGACCGGCTCGTCCTCGACCTCGACCCCGGCCCGCCCGCGACCGTCGTCGAGTGCTGCGAGGCCGCGGTGTGGCTGCGCGAACGGCTCGCGGCGGACGGGATCGAGGCGTGGCCGAAGACGTCCGGGTCGAAGGGGCTGCATCTGCTGGCGGCGGTACGGGGGGCCTCCTCCGAACGGGTCACGGAGTACGCGAAGCAGCTGGCCGTGGAGGCGGAGCGGGCGATGCCCCGGCTGGTTCTGCACCGGATGACGCGGAGTCTGCGGCCGGGGAAGGTGTTCGTGGACTGGAGTCAGAACGCGGCACGCAAGACGACCGCGACGCCGTACACCTTGCGGGCGCGGGCCGAGCCGACCGTGTCGGCGCCGGTCACCTGGGAGGAGGTCGAGGAGTGCCGGTCCGTCGGGACGCTCACGTTCACGGCCTCCGGCATCGCTCCGCGGCTTCAGGGCTTCGGGGATCTGCTGGCCCCGCTGCTCGACGCCGGGCGGGCGGGGGCGGTGCCGTGATCGGGCCCTCGGGCCCGTGCTCGTCGCGCCCCGGCCGGCATCCTCCCGTTTCCGTCCCGTCCGGCTCGGGCTTTTTCTCGCCCCCGCCGCCCCCGCCGCCCCTGCCCCTGCCCCCGCCCCCGCCCCTGCCCGTCCCATCCCTGAGGGCTGCGCCCCCAGACCCCGCTTTCGGCCCTGACGGGGCCTCGTCCTCGAACGCCGGACGGACTGGACGGACTGGACGGGCTGGACGGGCTGGACGGGCTGGACGGGGGCGCCGTCACACTCTCGCCCAAGTCCCCCGGTCGCGGGCCATCGCGTGCAGGGCCTCCACGTCCGCCGGCTTCAGTACGCCGCCGAGACGGGTCAGGTCGCTGAGCTCGGCGTCGGTCAGGACGCGGACCTCGCGCGGCGGGACGGCGACGAGGACGCCGGTCGGGCCGACCAGGGCCAGCACCGGGCGGACCTCGGCCGTCAGGGCGTGGGACGCGCGGTCGGCGTCGGCGCGCACCCGGCGCAGCAGGGGCTGTGGGTCCCGGCGGCCCAGGCCGACCAGGGGGTCGGAGATCCGGACCCGCTGCTTACGGGCGTACAGCGCGTGGACCGCGAACAGGCCGGCCGGGCCGATGGCCAGGTGGTGGACGCGGTCCCCGCCGGGAAGGGGCAGCGAGTGCAGCGTGTGCCAGCCGGCGCCGTCGAGGCGGTCCAGGGCCACGCCGACGGTCTGCTCGGCCGCCAGGGCGCGGCGGCGCGGATCGGTTCGGAGGCGGTGGGCGGTGTCCGGGTCGCGGTCCAGGTCGATCAGGAGGGCCTCGCCGGGGCGGTTGGGGGCCAGGTCGTCGTCCGGGTGGAGGGAGAGCCGGGCCAGCTCCGCGGGCGTGGGGACCGGGGGCGGGCCGACCGTGACCGGGCCGGTGACGAAGGGGCCGAGGGCCTCCAGGACGTCCTCTCTGCGGCTCTCCCCGATCAGGTTGATCCTGGCCGCCTCACGGTCGTACCAGGCGATGTTCCTGCCGTCCGTGAGACATACGTAGAGCCGCTCCTGGCCATGCCGCCAGGTCGGTATGACGCGCAGTCCGTTCATGCACCATCACCCCACGACCATGGGAACAGGAGGGGTGCTCCGGGGGCAAGAAGGCGGTTACCTTCGAGGGGAGTTGGGCAGGCACTGAGCAGCGGTCTGGAGAGGCGCCGTTACCGGGCAGCGCGTTTGGGGAGGCGCCGTTGCGAACCCGCAGGAAGCAACTCGACGTACCGCCTCCGGACCGTCCGTGGAGCGAGATCGTGCCCGGCCTGTGGATGGGCGGACACGAGTTCCGGGGACGCTCCGGCGAACTTGAACTCGCCGTGGTGCGGGGTGAGTTCGATCTCGTCCAGACGTTGACACGAGCCCGGCGGGGACATGGGCCCGATCCCGGGGTGCAGCATCACGTGTGGCCGATTCCGGACGGTCCGCTGGACGGGACCCAGCTCGCCGGGGTGATCCGCCTGGCGCGGGCCGCGGAGGACGCGATGGACGACGGCCGGACGGTCCTCGTCCGCTGCTACAGCGGCTACAACCGCTCCGGCCTGGTCATCGCCCACACGCTGGTACGCCGGGGGCACTCGGCCGAGGAGGCGATCCGGCTGATACGGTCGCGGCGCTCACCGTGGGCCCTGCACAACGAGCTGTTCGTGGAGTACCTGCGGGCGGGGCTGCCGACGGCCAGGCTTTTGGAGGAACTGGCCGAATAATCGTTTCGCCATGGTCAGGACCCCTCAGGACCCCTGCGCCTCCAGCGGTCAGGACCCCGGCGCCTCCAGTGCTCCACCGCCCCCGGCCCACCAGTACGCAAAACGGACTTCCTTACGAATAGGGTGTACGGGCCTGACGCCGTCGTATCCCCAGAGGAGTCACAGGAGTCCCGTGCGCCGCCGAAGTCCCCTCCGCTCCTCCCCCTCCTCCCGCCTCTCACGTCCCGCCCGCCTCTCCCGTCCCGCCCGACGCGGGCTCGCCGCCGTCGCCGTCGCCCTGCTGGCCTCGGTCGCCGTGGGCTGCGGTGACGCGGGTGGGCTTCAGGGCGCCGGGGCGACACCGACCGCGATCAGCCCGGACAGGCTCTGGCCGGACCTGACCCCCGCCTCCAGTCCCGCCTTCGACATCGGCGAGGTGGACACCGAGGTGGTGAAGGGCATCACGGTGCCCGGCGGCGACATCCGCAAGGTGGACCCGGTCGCGGTCGTCCGCGAGGAGATCACCACGCATCCGGGCGACTACGCCGAGGGGACCTACGCCGAGACGGCCCGCCGGATGGCCGACTGCGGCAGGAGCGGGGCGGCGGGGAGCCGGTGCCCCGTACTCAAGGCGTACTACCGGGACCTCACCGGCGACGGCCACGACGACCTGACACTGGGCTTCCGACAGCTGCCCGGCAAGCTGACGGCCGTCCGCGTGTACACCGTGCGCAAGAACAGACTCGTCCAGGTCATGGCCTACGAGGACGCCGTGAGCGGGGTCGAACTGGCCGGACGGTCCGTGATCATCCGGGCCCCGTCGGAGGTCGCGGGCTACGAGTACCGCCTCCAGTGGACATGGGACCAACAGCAGCGGGCGATGCTGCTCACCCACGACGAGATGCTGCGCACCGGGGGCCGGAAGTACTCGCCCCACCCCTCCACGTCCCCGACCTCGACCCCGACCACCTCCGCGCCTCCGTCCCCGGCTGCCTCCGCTTCCGTCCCCTCTTCGGCTCCCTCTTCCGCCTCCGCGCCGGCGAGCGGCCGATGAGGCTCGCGTTTCCCTCGTGGGCCGGCACGCTCGCCGTGAAGGCCGCCGTCTTCATCACGGTGATGTGCTGCGCGCTGGCCGCCCTGCTCGGCGTACTGGTGCACGTCTCGGTGACGAACCAGACCGTCGGGCAGGCCCGCGACCTCGCGCTCTCCCGGCTGAAGGACGCGACGGCGGCGTTCGAGGCCGGGGACACCCTGGAGCGGGGCGCCAGCCTCGATCCGCCGGGCCTGCCCGCCTCGCTGCGGGCGCTGGCGCTCACCGGCGCGCGCGGCACGATGGTCGCCGACCATCAGGGGCGCGCGACGATGTGGGCGGCCGGCCCCGCCGACGGTGCGCGGGCCCTCGCGGTCCCCGTCGACTACTCGCAGAGCGCTCGCACCATCGAGGCCCTCGACACCGCGATCCTGTGGTCGTCGATCCTGGCCATCGGCGCGACGCTGCTGGTCGGCGCCGTAGCGGTCACCCGGGTGACCCGGCGGCTGCACACCACCGCGCAGGTGGCCAGACGGATCACCGCCGGCGACCTGGACGCGCGCGTGGACGACCCCCGGGCGAAGGAACCGGGACGGCCACAGGACGAGGTGGGGGCCGTCGCCGTCGCGCTGGACTCCATGGCCTCCTCGCTCCAGGGCAAGCTGCTGAGCGAACAGCGGTTCACCGCCGACGTGGCGCACGAGCTGCGCACGCCGCTGACCGGGCTGCACGCGGCGGCGGAGCTGCTGCCGCCGGGGCGGCCGACGGAACTGGTCCGCGACCGGGTGGCGGCGCTGCGCACGCTGACGGAGGACCTGCTGGAGATCTCCCGCCTGGACACCGGGCGGGAGCGGCTCGAGCTGGACGCCGAGGAGCTGGGCGCGCTGGCGGTCCGCGTGGTGCGGACGGCGGAGGCTTCGGACACCTCCGGGGCCTCGGCGACCGGCACCGAGGTGACGGTCGTCCGGGACGCGCGCGTGGAGACCGACCGGCGACGCCTCGAGCGGGTGCTGGGGAACCTGCTCGCCAACGCGCACCGGCACGGGCGGTCGCCTGTCGTGCTGTCGGTGGACGGGCCCGTGGTCACCGTGCGGGACCACGGGGACGGCTATCCGGAGTACCTCCTCACGCACGGGCCGCAGCGGTTCCGTACCGAGGGCGGGGCGAAGGGGCACGGGCTCGGGCTGACGATCGCGGTCGGGCAGGCGGAGGTGCTGGGCGCTCGGCTGACGTTCGCCAACGCACCGGACGGCGGTGCGGTGGCGACACTGACGCTCCCTCAGACGCCTCCCGCCAGGAGCGGCCTCCCCGATGGCGCAGCGTGACGGGCGACACGCGCGAACCGATCCTAATGTGGCGATTAGTCAGCTTCACCCTCTTCATGGAGGTATCGCCATGCCCCTGCGCACCGCCCTCACCCGCCTAGCCATACTCACCGCAGCCGGCACCCTCGCCGCCACCGCGGCCGTCGCCCCGGCCATCGCCGACGACTGGGACGGCGACAGCCTCACCACCCAGGACGACGGCTCTTCCGACTGGCAGAACCAGGGCGGCGAAGGCGGCCAAGGGAACCAGAACCAGGGTGGCGGGGGCGGCAACCAGAACCACGGCGGAGGCCAGGGCAACCAGAACCAAGCCGCGGGCCAAGGCCACCAGAACCAAGCCGCGAGCCAGAGCCACCAGAACCAGGGCGGAGGCCAGGGCAACCAGAACCAGGGCGGAGGCCAGGGCCAAAGCAACCAGAACGGCCAAGGCCACCAGAACCAGGCCGGGGGCCAGGGGCACCAGAGTCAAGGCGGCGGCCAAGGCAACCAGAACGGAAGCTGGCAGTCCGGTGGGAGTGACACCAACTGGCAGTCCGACGCGGGCGACTGGCAGTCCGGCAACGGCAACCACAACGACTCCCGCCGCTACCGCGGGCGCGTCACCGCGAGCCAACTGCTCCTGCGCAGTGCGCCCACCCGAGCCGGCCAGGTGATCCGTGTGGCCCATCGCGGCGAGATCGTCTCGATCTTCTGCAAGACCCCGGGCCAGAAAGTCCAGGGCAACTCCCTCTGGTACCTGCTCACGGACGGCACCTGGGCCTGGGGTTCGGCGCGCTACATCGACACCATCGGGACGGCACCTCGCTGGTGCTGATGCGGCACTGACACGAAAGCATCCAAGGCCCACAAGGGGTCATATTTGGGTAGGTTCCGGACATGACGAAAGCCGGAGTCGGACCAGGGACGGGAGCAGGGACAGGAGCAGGGTCGGGAGCTGGAGCCGGTGCGGGCACCACCAGCGCCGGAACCACCGTGGCGGCGGCCGACGCGCCCGCCCCCGCGGCGCTCCTCCCCCGGCGCCGAGGCGTCGAACTCTCCCTCATCGTCCTGGCCGTGCTGCTCTCGGTGTACGGCTACTGCGCTGTCGGCCTCGCGAAGGACGGCACCGTCCCGCCCGGCGCCGCAGGTTACGGCGCCGGGCTCGGTGTGCTCGCGCTGCTGGCGCACCTCGCGGTGCGGCTGCGCGCCCCCTGCGCCGACCCACTGCTCCTCCCGATCGCGGTACTGCTCAACGGGATGGGCCTGGTGCTGATCTACCGGCTCGACCTGGAGACGCCGGGCGACCGGGCGGCACCCACCCAACTGGTGTGGTCCACGCTCGGGGTGGCCCTGTTCATCATGGTCGTGGCCGCGCTGCGCGACCACCGTCTGCTCCAGCGGTACGCGTACGTCTGTGTGGTCGCCGCGCTCGCCCTCCTCGCGCTGCCGATCCTCTTCCCGGCCGTGAACGGCGCCCGTATCTGGATCCGGATCGCCGGGTTCTCCATCCAGCCGGGCGAGTTCGCGAAGGTGCTGCTGGCGGTGTTCTTCGCCTCGTACCTGGCGGCCAACCGCACGGCGCTGGCGTACGCGGGCCGGAAGATCTGGCGTTTCGAACGGCTCCAGCTGCCCACCGGGCGCGTCCTCGGGCCGATCGTCACGATCTGGCTGCTGAGCGTCGGGGTGCTGGTGCTGGAGCGGGACCTCGGCACGTCGCTGCTCTTCTTCGGACTGTTCGTCGTCATGCTCTACGTCGCCACCGGCCGCACCGGCTGGATCGCCGTCGGGCTGCTGCTCGCCTCACTGGGCGCGGTCGCCGTCGGCCGCCTGGAGCCGCACGTGCACGGCAGGGTCGAGGACTGGCTGCACCCGTTCGCGACGATCGAGGCCGGTGAGGGCCCCAACCAGCTCGCGCAGTCGCTGTTCTCCTTCGCGGCCGGCGGGATGTCCGGCACCGGGCTCGGCCTCGGCCACTCCGTCCTCATCGGCTTCGCCGCGAAGTCGGACTTCATCCTGGCGACGGCGGGCGAGGAACTGGGCCTGGTGGGCCTCTCGGCTCTCTTCCTCCTCTACGGCCTGCTGGTGGAGCGCGGCTACCGGGCGGGCCTCTCCCTGCGCGACCCCTTCGGCCGGCTGCTGGCGACCGGCCTCGCCTCGATCGTGGCGCTCCAGGTGTTCGTGATCGCGGGCGGGGTGACCGGGCTGATCCCGCTGACCGGCATGGCGATGCCGTTCCTGGCGCAGGGCGGCTCCTCGGTCGTCACCAACTGGGCGATCGTGGCGCTGCTGATCCGGGTGAGCGACTCCGCGAGGCGGCCGCGCCACGCCGCCCTCGACGCGCCGCGCCGGACCCCGCACCCCACACCCCACCCCACACCCCACTCCACACCCCACACCTCACTCCCCGACCCACTCCACGACGAGGACCCACGGAGGCCCGGTTGACCCGGCACATCCGGCACGCCGCCGCCTTCTGCGCCCTGCTGCTGGTGGCGCTCCTGGTCAACGCCCTGCGCGTCCAGGTCGTCCAGTCCGGCAGGTACGACGACAACCCGGCCAACCGGCGTGACTCCATCGCCCGTTACGCCCAGCCGCGCGGCGACATCCTGGTCGACGGCGCCCCCGTGACCGGCTCCCGGGACACCGGTGAGCAGCTGCGCTACGAACGCACGTACCGCGACGGGCCGCTGTACGCGCCGGTGACCGGCTTCGCCTCGCAGGTGTACGGGACGACGTTCCTGGAGCACACCGGGGACGACGTGCTCTCGGGGGCCGATCCGATGCTCTCGCCGTTCCCGCTGTGGGACGACGTGACGCACGGCCGGCCGGCCGGCGGCAACGTGGTGACGACCCTGAACCGCCGGGCCCAGCAGGCCGCGTACGAGGGGCTGGGCGGGCGCAAGGGCGCGGTGGCGGCGGTGGAGCCGTCGACGGGGCGGGTGCTGGCGCTGGTGTCCAGTCCCTCGTACGACCCCGCCGTGCTGTCCGGGAACGACGCCGCGGCCGAACAGGCCTGGGTGCGGCTGAACCGCGACCCGGACAAGCCGATGCTGAACCGGGCGGCTCGCCAGACGTATCCGCCGGGATCGACGTTCAAGGTGGTCACCGCGGCGGCGGCACTGGACGCGGGGGTGATCACCGACCTCGACGCGGCCACCGACTCCCCCGCCCCCTACCGGCTGCCCGGGACGACGACCGGCCTGACGAACGAGGGCCCCGGCTGCGAGGACGCGCCGCTGCGGGACGCCTTCGAGTGGTCGTGCAACACGGTGTTCGCCAAGCTCGGCGTGGACACGGGCCTCGCGCGGATGACCCGGACGGCGCAGGCGTTCGGTTTCAACGACGTGGACGTGCGGATCCCCTTCGCCGTCGCGCCGAGCACCTTCGACACCTCGCTCGACCAGGCGCAGCTGGCGCTGTCCTCGATCGGCCAGTTCAACACCCGGGCGACTCCGCTGCAGATGGCGATGGTGTCGGCGGCCGTGGCCGACGGGGGGCAGCTGCGCACGCCGTATCTGGTGGAGCGGACGACACGGCGGGGCGGGGCCACGGTGGCCACGGCCGGCTCCCGCCCGTCCCGCCAGGCGATGCAGTCCTCGACGGCGCGGTTGATGCGGGAGCTGATGGTGGACGCGGTGCGGGAGGGCACCGGCACGAACGCCGCGATCCCGGGGGCGGTCGTCGGCGGCAAGACCGGTACCGCCCAGCACGGACTCGGCAACGCCGGGATCCCGTACGCCTGGTTCGTCTCCTGGGCGCGGGGCGAACGGGACATGGAGCCGAGCGTGGCGGTCGCGGTGGTGGTCGAGGACGGGTCGGCCCGCCGCGGGGACATCACCGGGGGCGGGATGGCGGCGCCGATCGCCCGGGCGGTGATGGAGGCGGTGCTCAAGTCGTGAGACAGGGGGTACCGGGACCGCACAGGGGCGTCCTACGGTTCGCTCATGACTGACACGAGAGCTGAGAACGTCACCGACACCGCCGCTTTCGAACTCGCCCAGGTCAACATCTCCCGCCTCAAGTTTCCCTTGGACTCACCCGAGTTGAAGGACTTCGTGGACGCTCTCGACCCGGTCAACGCCACCGCGGAGGCGGCGGACGGCTATGTCTGGCGGCTCCAGTCCGACGGGGGCGACGCGACCGACATCCAGGTCTTCGGGGACTCCTGGCTGATCGTCAACCTGACGGTGTGGCGAGACATCGACGCCCTGACCACGTTCATGTACCAGGGGCAGCACCGCGAGCTGCTCACGCGCCGCCGGGAGTGGTTCGAGCGGGTGGCGGAGGCGATGACGGCGCTGTGGTGGGTACCGGCGGGCCACCGCCCGACGGTCGCGGAGGCCGAGTCCCGCCTCCTGCGTCTGCGCGCGAACGGCCCGACCCCGTACGCCTTCGGCCTGCGCACGGCCTTCCCCCCACAGGGCGCGGAGCCGACGACGTTCCCGGTACCGGAGGACCTGGGCTGCTCGGTCTAGCCGACCGGTCCGTGGCAAGGGGCCGCACCTCGGCGGTCATCGGCGCCCCGCCTCCCCGGGCAGGGGTTCCCGGCGCTCCAGCCACGGTGCGGGGACGGCGTCGACGCCGGTGCGGGCGGCCACGATGCCGCCGGTGATGGCGCAGGTGGTGTCGACGTCGCCGAAGCCCTCGGCGGTGGCCCACAGCGCGGCGACGAGGTCGTCGGGGTGGCGGGCGGCGCACCAGACGGCGAAGGGCACGGTGTCGTCGGCGCGGATGCGCTGACCGTTGCCCAGGAGGTCGGCGGCCTTCCAGGGCTCGGTGGCGAAGGGGAGTTCGGCGGCGCGGGCGAGGCCGTCGCGGGTGGCGCTGTCCGGGGTCAGCTCGGCCACCGCGGCGATGGCCGACTGCCCACGCGTGGAGAGCGCCGCCGCCACCGCCACGGCGACCGCGCCCGCGATGCCCTCCGGGTGGGCGTGGGTTACCTCGGCGGAGCGGGTGGCCTGCTCGACGACCCGGCGAAGACTGGAGCGGAACCAGGCGCCCAACGGTGCCACCCGCATCGCGGAACCGTTGCCGAGGCTGCCCTCGCCGCCGAAGAGCTCACGGCTGAACTCGGGCCAGCGGTCGGGTTCCCGGAGCAGTCGGGGCAGCAACTGGTGCATGCCGTGGCCGTAGCCGCGGGCCGGGTCGGCGTCGTGGCCGAGCGCGAAGGCGAGGGCGAGGTCCCGCTGCCGCACCTCCCCGTGCTGGTCGAGCACCCGGACGAGGCCGAGGGCCATCGCCGTGTCGTCGGTCCAGTGCCAGTCCGCTTCCTCGGGCATCCGGCGGGCGCGGACCTCCTTGTACGCCTGCCGGGGATCCCGGAAGAGCGGGAACCAGCGCTCCCCGAACGCGTCCCCGAGGGCCAGGCCCTCCAGACTGCGGCGGCGCGGTCGGCGTCGTTTCCGTGCGCGGAGCTCAAGTCGGTTCCCCCTACGACTCGTGGAGGTCGATTCTCGCAGACGCCCCTTCGGGACCCGGACAGATATCCGGACCGAGAACCGAAGCGAGAACCGAAGCGAGAACCGAAGCGAGGACCGGATCGAGAACCGAAGCGAGGACCGGATCAATAAATGGTGCGTGAGGGATTGACGGTCTTGCTGACAAGCAGTCTCATAAGAGCCATGACGACCCTCACCGATGCCGACGCGCTGGAAGGGCTGCGGGACGCGCTGGGCCTGCTCAAGGACCGGGAGCAGGTGGCCGAGCGGCTGCTCGCGTCCTCCGCCAAGCACTCGTTCGACCCCGACAAGGAGCTGGACTGGGACGCCCCCTTCGAGGAAGGCAAGTGGTTCTGGCCGCCGGAGCTGGTGTCGCTGTACGACACGCCGATGTGGCGGCGGATGAGCGAGGAGCAGCGGATCCTGCTGTCGCAGCACGAGGCCGCCGCGCTCGCCTCGCTCGGGATCTGGTTCGAGCTGATCCTCATGCAGCTGCTCGTCCGGCACATCTACGACAAGGCGGCGACGAGCGCGCACGTGCGGTACGCGCTGACGGAGATCGAGGACGAGTGCCGGCACTCGAAGATGTTCGCCCGGCTGATCACCCGGGGCGGGACGCCCTACTACCCGGTGAGCCGCGCCCACCAGAACCTGGGACGGCTGTTCAAGACGATCTCCACGACCCCCGGCTCCTTCACCGCGACCCTGCTCGGCGAGGAGGTCCTCGACTGGATGCAGCGGCTGACCTTCCCCGACGAGCGGGTCCAGCCGCTGGTCCGGGGCGTCACCCGGATCCACGTCGTGGAGGAGGCCCGGCACGTGCGCTACGCCCGTGAGGAGCTGCGCCGCCAGATGATGACGGCGCCGAAGTGGTCCCAGGAGTTCACCAGGGTCACGTCGGGCGAGTTCGCGCGGGTGTTCTCCGTGGCGTTCGTGAACCCGGACGTCTACACGAACGTGGGCCTGGACAAGCGGGAGGCCGTGGCGCAGGTGCGAGCGAGCGGGCACCGGCGGGAGGTCATGCAGACGGGATCGAAGAAGCTGACGGACTTCCTGGACGACATCGGGGTGCTGCGGGGCGTCGGGCGGCGGCTGTGGAGGTCGTCCGGACTGCTGGCGTGACCCGGCGGCGGGCACGGGGCGGGGGTGGGCGATTACGCTGCACGTCATGACCCCCGCCGCGCCCGCCTACCGTCGCCTCAGCGTCGAGGAGCGCCGCAGCCAGCTGCTCGAGGCCGCGCTCTCGCTCTTCGCGCACCGCGTCCCCGAGGACGTCTCGCTGGACGACGTGGCGGAGGCCGCCGGGGTGTCCCGGCCGCTCGTCTACCGGTACTTCCCCGGCGGCAAGCAGCAGCTCTACGAGGCCGCCCTGCGCTCCGCCGCCGAGGAGCTGCACCACTGCTTCGACGAGCCCCACGACGGCCCGCCGCTCCCCCGCCTGGCCCGCGCCCTCGACCGCTACCTGACGTTCGTCGGCCGTCACGACGCCGGCTTCAGCGCCCTGCTCCAGGGCGGCAGCGTCGTCGAGACGTCCCGGACCACCGCCATCGTGGACGGCGTACGGCGGGCCGCCGCCGAGCACATCTACAGCCACCTGGGGGTCCCGGATCCCGGGCCGCGGCTCCGGATGACCGTACGGATGTGGATCACCGCGGTCGAGGCGGCCTCCCTCATCTGGCTCGACGAGGACAAGCAGCCGCCGGCCGACGAGCTGCGGGACTGGCTGGTGGACCAGTTCGTGGCCGTCCTCATGGTGACCGCGGCGCGGGACGCGCAGACCGCCGAACTGGTCCGGGGTGCGCTCGCGGCGGAGACCTGATCGACACTGGTGCGGTGAAGAGCCAAGACACCCCCTTCGAGGGCGGCCCCATGGACGGCCGGGTGCTGCCCGTGCTGCTGGGCCCCACCGGGCACCCGCCGAAGACGTACCGCATCCCGGTACCCGACGCGGCCGGCGGCCCGCCCACCGTCCTGGTCTACCGGCGCGTGCCGCGCGGCCACAGCAGGAAGCTCGGGCTGCCCCAGGGCTGGAAGTACGAGTTCGCCGACGAGGGCGACAGGGGCGCGGGCAGGTGGAGCGGCGGCGCGAGCGGACTGAGGTGGCCGTGGTCGAAACCCGGCACCACGCCCGGCACCGAGTCCGGCACCACGCCCAGAACTCCGCCCGACGCCACGCCGGGCGGACGGCGGGATGACGCCGACGAGTGACTCGATTGCGCCGAACCGCACCTCCAGCGCGCGGGCAGCGCACACGCGCCTGATGCTCGCCCTACGGGATGGAGGGGCCACCCCGCAGCGGAGGTGATGACGTGTCAGGAAGACTGCTGCGTCCGGCCTGTACGGTCGCCACGGCGGCGCTCGCCGTACAGGCCGTCCTGGGCCCCGGGCTCGCCGTGGCGGCACCGGAGCCCCCGACGCCCGGCGAACGGACGGTGACGGCTCCGCAGACGTCGGACGTGTCGGGGACACCGGAGACGCCGGAGACGCCGGGAACGCCGGACCCGGAGGAACCGCCGGCGGCCGAGACGGACGACCCGGACGCCCCGGACGGCGAAGAGCGCACCGTCGCCGAACTGCTGACGGAGCTTCAGCGGCTGTACCAGGAGGCCGAACGGGCCACCGAGGCCTTCAACGCCACCGAGGAACAGCTGAAGCGGCGGCGGGCCGAGACCGCGCGGCTGGACGCCGCCCTGGTGAAGGCCCGGCTCTCCCTGCACCGGAGCCGGGGCGCGGCCGGACGGCTGGCCCGCCAGCAGTACCAGGGCAGCAGCGACATCTCCCCGTACGTACGGCTGCTTCTCGCCCGCGATCCGCAGCACGCCCTCGACCAGGGGCATCTGATCGGCCGGTTGGCGCGCGACCGGGCCGGGACGGTCGGGCGGCTGGCGAGCGGCGAACGCCTGGCCGACGGGCTGGCCCGCAAGGCCCGCGCCGCCCTCGACGAACAGCTCACCCTCACCGAACGCCGGAAGAAGGAGCGGGACGACGTGACCCGGCGCCTGGCCGACGTCGAGGAACTCCTCGCCTCCCTCACCGCCGAGCAGCTCGCCGCCCTCGCCGAACTGGAACGCAACAGCGTGGCGCGGGCGCAGGAGAAGCTCATGGCGTCCGGCGCGCTCGACGAGGACCGCAAACCGTCGAAGGAGGGCGCGAAGGCCGTGCGGTACGCCGTACGACAGATCGGGAAGCCGTACGAGTGGGGCGCGGAAGGCCCGAGGTCGTACGACTGCTCGGGCCTGACGTCCGAGGCCTGGGGGCACGCCGGGACTCCGATCCCGCGGACCAGCGAGGAGCAGTGGGCGCGGCTGCCGAGGATCCCGCTGACCCGGCTGCGCCCCGGCGACCTGGTGATCTACTTCCCCGAGGCCACGCATGTGGCGATGTATCTGGGCGCGGGCAAGGTGGTCCAGGCGCCGCGAACCGGCGAGCAGGTCAAGATCACCGAGATCGCGGCCCAACCGGTCCTGGGAGCCGTACGCCCGGACGCGCCGCCCGCTCCCGCTCCCGCCCGGACTCCCGTCAAGAGCCCCGCTCAGGCCTCTCGGGCCCCCGCTCAGGCCCCCGCGACCGAGCCCAGGTAGGCCGCCGTCTTCTCCGGCTCGTAGAAGAAGTTCTCGAAGTCGGCCGGGTCGTTGAAGGCGTTGGCGAAACGATCAGCCACGGGGGGCAGCTGACCGGCCGCGCCCAGCAGGTCGATGATGTGCTCCGGCGGCGGGGCCAGCATCGCGTTGGTCCACTTGGTGACGTGCTGGGCGGTGTTCCAGTACCGGTCGAAGGTGGCGCGCATCCACTCCTCGTCGAACTCCTTCTCGCCGCGCTCGATGATCGAGGCGAGGTACGCGGCCGCGCACTTGGACGCCGAGTTGGAGCCCTGCCCGGTGATCGGGTCGTTGGCGACGACGACGTCGGCGACGCCGAGCACCAGGCCGCCACCGGGGAGGCGGCCGACGGGGTTGCGGACGGTGGGCGCGTAACGGCCGGCCAGGGTGCCGCCGGCGTCGGTCAGTTCGGCCTTGGTGGCCCGCGCGTACTCCCAGGGCGTGAACTTCTCCATGAGCTCCAGGGTCAGGGAGAGGTGCTCGGCCGGGTCCTTGACGCCCTTGAACACGTCCAGCGGGCCGCCGGGTATGCCCTCCCAGAACAGGATGTCCGCGCGGCCGGAGGTGGTGAGCGTCGGCATGACGAACAGTTCGCCGACGCCGGGGACGAGGTTGCAGCGGACCGCGTCCAGGTCCGGGTGCTCCGGACGCGGGCCCAGTCCGTGCACATAGGCGACGGCGAGGGCGCGCTGCGGCTCGCCGTAGGGGGAGCGCTCCGCGTCGCGGCCGAACATCTGGACGAGCTCGCCCTTGCCGGCCGAGACCATGACCAGGTCGTAGGCGCGGGAGAAGTAGTCGAGGTCGGAGACCGCCGCGCCGTGGATCACCAGCTGGCCGCCGCGCTGGGCGAACGTCTCCATCCAGCCGGCCATCTTCACCCGCTGGTCGACGGACTGCGCGTATCCGTCGAGCCTGCCCAGCCAGTCGATCGCGCGCTGCGTCGGGCCCGGGTCGTGCGAACCGGGGGCCGCCACCGAGACGCCGAGCCCGCCGATCTTCGGGGCCTGCTGCTCCCAGAAGTTCAGCTGGAGGTCGCGCTCGTGCTGGAGGGCGGTGTGGAACATGCACTGCGTCGACATGACCCGGCCGGAGCGGATCTCGTCCGCCGTCCGGTTCGACATCAGGGTGACCTCGTACCCGTGCGACTGGAGGCCGAGGGCGAGCTGGAGACCGGACTGGCCGGCTCCGACGACGAGTATCTTCCGCATGCGGGGGACTCTCCTTGAGGGCCTTACTCGGGGGTTTCGTCGAGCGCGTGGCCCACCAGGGCCAGGAGGGTCTCGATCACCGAGATCCGGCGCCGCGCATCCATGATCATGACAGGTATGTGCGCGGGGATCGTCAGCGCCTCCCGCACGTCCGCGGGCTCGAACGCCTCGCTGCCGTCGAAGTGGTTGACGGCGACGACGTACGGCAGCCCGCAGCTCTCGAAGTAGTCCAGGGCGGGGAAGCAGTCCCTCAGCCGGCGGGTGTCGGCCAGTACGACCGCGCCGATCGCGCCGCGCACCAGGTCGTCCCACATGAACCAGAACCGCTGCTGTCCCGGCGTACCGAACAGGTAGAGCACCAGGTCGTCGTCGAGGGTGAGCCGGCCGTAGTCCATGGCGACCGTCGTGGTGACCTTCTCCGGGGTGCCGGTGAGGTCGTCGGTCCCCTCGCTGGCCTCGGTCATCAGCGCCTCCGTCTGGAGGGGCTCGATCTCCGAGACGGTGCCCACGAGGGTGGTCTTGCCGACGCCGAACCCGCCCGCCACCACGATCTTCGTGGCGATGGGGGCACGGGTGCGGTCCGTCTGCCAGGGCTGCAAGGGCTCGTCGGGCTCGGGTTCGACGAAGGGGGAGACGCCACGAGCGGCGTCAGAGACGACGGAGTCCACTCAGCACCCTTTCCAGCAGAGCGCGGTCGGGACGGCCCGTACCGTGAGCGGTACCGGTGCCGTACACACGGATCTTTCCCTGGTCCGCGAGGTCGCTGAGGAGCACCCGGACCACGCCGAGCGGCATCTTCAGCAGCGCGGCGATCTCGGCCACCGTGCGCATACGGCGGCACAGTTCGACGATGGCCCGCAGTTCCGGCATGACCGTGGACTTGAGAGAGCTGTTCGCCAGTTCCTTGCGTTCTTCGGGGGCTTCGAGGGCCGCCACGAAGGTCTCCACCAGCAGGACGTGCCCGAAGCGGGTACGTCCACCGGTGAGCGAGTAGGGGCGCACCCGGGCCGGCTTGCGGTCGCCGCCCCGCACGGGGAGCTGCTGCCGGTCGCCCCGCGACTGCTTCGGAACGGCGCTCATCGGACGACCCCCGTCTCCTCGGACTCCAGTGACTGCCGTAGCTCACTGCGGAGTTCAGGAGTCAGGACGTGTCCGGCGCGGCCGACGAAGAGAGCCATGTGGTAGGACACCACGCTCATGTCGCAGTCGGCGGAGCCGTGCACGCCGAGGAGCGAGCCGTCGCTGATCGACATGACGAAGAGGCTGCCCTCGTCCATGGCGACCATGGTGTGCCTGACCCCGCCGAAGGCCATGAGCTTGGCGGCGCCGATGGTGAGGCTGCCGATGCCGGAGACGATGGTGGCGAGATCGGCGGAGGAGCCGCGCGGGCCGGTGGGTTTCGCCTCGCGGGCCTCGCGGGCCTCGAGGTTGCGGCCCGGGTCGGAGGACAGCAGGAGCAGGCCGTCGGAGGAGACGACGGCGACGGACTGGATGCCGGGTACTTCCTCCACGAGGTTGGTCAACAGCCAGTGCAGGTTACGGGCTTCACTGCTCAGTCCGAAGGTACTGGGCGCGGTCAACTGCTTGCCTCCTCGACTGTGCCCCCCGTGCTTTCTTCGGCGTGTGCGCGTGCTTCTCGAGTTGTTTTCCGAGTTGCTTCGGGGGACGGCACCTGGTTCCGGCCCGTCCGTTCGGCGATTTCGGCTTCCACGTCGCGGTAGCCGGCCTCCGCTCCCCGGCGGAAACCGCCCAGACGGCGGCGGAGGGCGTCCGCGTCGACGGAACCGGTCCGCTGGCGCGGGGCCTGGGCGGGTGCGGTGATCTTGGGGGTGCGCTTCGGGAGGCCCTTGTCCGTGACGAGCTCTTCCGGGGCGTCCGGTGTGCGGGTGTGTTCCGCCTCGGCCTCGCCGGCGGCGTGGCCTTCGTCGGGTGCGGGTGGGCCCGGCGGGAGGTCCGCGCGGTCGGCGGTCGCCGGGTCGGCGGCGGTGCCCTGCTCCCCCGCCTGGTCGGTCTCCTCGACCTCCTCGGCCTCCTCGGCGTCCGCCGCGGCCTCGCCCTGCGGGCTCGGCAGCAGCAGTTCCATCGTCGTCTCGGCCGGCGTCTCGGCCGGGATCCGCGTCGGGGTCCCGGCCAGGGGCTGCGGCGGAGCCGGCGTCTCGGCCGGGAGTTCCGCCGGAGCCGGCGTGGGCGTCCCGGCCGGGGTCTTTGCCTGTCGTACCGCCCTCTCCGCCAGCTCGACCAGCGGGTCCTCGGGCTTCTTGCGGCCCGGCAGGACATTGGAGTTGGCTTCGGCGTCCGCGCCCGGCAGCGAGAAGGACTGGGGGGTGGCCGCCGGGTTCGTCACCGGGATCGCGGCGGCCGGGGCCGCGGCCAGCAGCGCGGTCGGCAGGACGACGACCGCCGCCACCCCGCCCTGCTTCTGCTCGCGCAGCCGCACCCGTGCCCCGTGCCGGTGGGCGAGCCGGGCCACCACGTACAGGCCGAGGCCGAGGCCTTCCTCGCCCTCCTGGTCGTACGGCGTCTCGGGGTCGAACTCGGCGAGGCGGGCGTTGAGACGGCTCATGCGGTCCTCGGCCATGCCGATGCCCTCGTCCTGGACGGAGAGCATGACCTCGCCGTTCTCCAGGAGCCAGCCGGAGACCTCGACGGGCAGGTCCGGCGGGGAGAACGAGGTGGCGTTCTCCATGAGTTCGGCCAGCAGGTGGGAGAGGTCGTCCGCGGCGAATCCGGCCACGTGCGCGTGCGGCGGGAGGGCGGAGATGCGCACCCGCTCGTACCGCTCGATCTCGCTGACCGCCGCGCGGACCACGTCCACCAGCGGGATCGGGCCCGCGTGCTGCTGGACGTGTTCCGTACCGGCCAGGACCAGCAGGTTCTCGCTGTGGCGGCGCATGACCGTGGCGAAGTGGTCGAGCTTGAAGAGCGTGGCCAGCCGGTCGGGGTCCTGCTCGCGCTCCTCCAGCCCCTCGATGACCGCCAGCTGGCGTTCGACGAGGCCCAGGGTGCGCAGGGCGAGGTTGACGAAGGTACCGCCGATGCTGTCCCGCAGCCCGTCCAACTGGGCTGCGGACTCGGCGAGTTCGGTGCGCAGTTCCTCGCGGGCGTCGGCCATCTTCTGGCGCTGCCCGACGAGGTGCTTGCGATCGGACTCCAGGGTGCCGACGCGCTCGTGGAGCACCGCGGCGTGTTCGTGCAGGGCGTTGACCGAGCGGACGACCTGGGCGAACTCGTCGTTGCGGCCGGTGAACCGGACCGGTTCCTCCGCCGCCGGGTGTTCGGCCCCCGCCAGTCGCGCCGATCCCCGGCGCAGGACGGACAGCGGGCGGGTGAGACTGCGTGCCATGCCCGTGGCGACGACGACCGTCAGCAGCATCAGGGCCCCGAGCAGGGTGACGCGCAGCTCCAGGTCGGTGACGTCGTCGTCCCGCATCCGGGCCAGGTCCTCGGCGCGGTGGCCGTACAGCGAGGACTCCACCCCGCGCATCAGGTCGACCCGGGCGGAGAGCGCGGCGTCGAGCTTCTTGACGCTGGTGTCGAGTTCGCCGTCGCTCAGCTTCGGCTGGTCGGTGAGAGCGGCGAGGTAGGCCTCGGCGGCGTCGACGTCACCGCCGGTGACCGTGGAGTCGTACGAGTCCACCGTCTCCTGCGGCGCGCCCTCCCGGAAGTCGGCGAGGGCCGCGTCGGAGCGCAGCCGGGCCTGCTGCGCGGCGGCGGTGAGCGCGTTGCGCTGCTTGGTGTCGGCGTCCGAGGAGACCTTCTCGGTGACCGACCGGCCGGTGACGGGGTCGTACGCGGTCTCGGTGGTCGTCGGCACGTTCAGCGCCGCGAGCAGCAGCCCCCGGGTCGCGGAGGCCTGCTGGACGACGGTGTCGAGCTCGGCGAGGGCGTACGCGCCGGAGCCCGCGCGGGGCGGCATCTCCTCCGCGAGCCGGTCGACGAGCACATGGAGGGCGGCGATGGCCCGGGAGTACGCCTCGTGCGCCGTGAGCGCGGTGCTCTTGCCGGTGAGGGCCGACTGGCGCACGGACGGCACGGCGGCGAGGGCCTCGCGCAGCGCCGCGGAGACGTCCGTCCCGGCGGTCAGCTCGGCCGCCTGCCGGTCGACCCGGGCGCTGCCCTGGGCGGAGGGGGCCTTGGACTTCACCCGGCCGGCCGCCACGTAGGTGGTGACCTCGTCGCGCTCGTCCGCCAGGGACTGGGCGAGAGCGAGGGCGTCCTGGCTCTGTTCGGCCAGGGTGACCAGGTCCTGGGAGTCCTTCAGCTGCCCGGAGGCGGCGAGGATCGAGGGGGCGCCCGCCCCGGCGACGGCGGCGGCCACGACGGCCACCGCGACGATCAGCCGGTTGCGTACGTGGGTGGGACGGCCCTTGCCGACAGGGGTGCGCTCCGCGCCCCCCTCGGAGGCCGTCTGCCTGCCTGTACGCCGAGGCCGCGTCTTCTGCACCGGTGCTCGCATTCCTGACTCGTGTGCCATGGGCCGGATGTGACGCTCCGTCAACTGGCGCGTACGTCCGGTACGGTTTCCGACCCTCCCAGTGCCGGTGGGCAGGGGCCTCGCATCGCTTGCCCCGCCACCCGAAGGAGTGAACATCGGGAGAGAGTTGGCGGGCAAGTTCCTCCGGCGTGCGCAGCGGCCTTGCGCGGCAGGCCGGTTGGACGTGGGCGGCGGGCTTTGACAGTATTCGCCGCCACGCGTTCCCGGAGTGCTTTATTCCTACCCAAACCAGGCGTCTGACCTGCGGCGGTACGTGAGTTCGGGGAGCGATGCCAGCCTTTCGCGAAGGCTGTGAAGGGGTCGTGCAGACTGTCCGGATGCGTACGGAACTTGTGTCGGAGGCCGGTGACCGGGCCCGCCCCAACGAGGACTTCGCGAGTGTCGGACTTCCCGCCTCCGGACAGGGCGGTTCGCTCGTCCTGCTGGACGGGGTGACACCACCCCCGGGTGGCGCCGGCTGTCTGCATTCGGTCCCCTGGTTCACGGCGCGACTCGGCGGCGCCCTGACCGAACTGACCGTTTCACTCCCGGATGTCCCCCTGGCCGAGGCGCTCGCCCTTGCCATCGCGCGTACCGCCGAGGCCCATGCGGAGACCTGTGACCTTTCTCACCCACGCACCCCACAGGCCACCGTGGTCCTCGCGCGTTGGTCGCCGAGAACCGTCGAGTACCTGGTCCTGTGCGACGCGGCGCTGCTGCTCGCCGCCCCGGACGGCACGGTCACCCCGGTCCGCGACGACCGGCTGGCCCGCCTGCCGCGCGCCCTGCTGCGGAGCGCCGAGGTCGTCGACGGCACCCTCCGTAACAAGGAGGGCGGGTTCTTCACGGCCGCGGCCGACCCCGGGGTGGCCGCCCGCGCGGTCACCGCGAGCGTGCCGCGCGCGGAGGTCCGCTCGCTGGCCGCGCTGTCGGACGGGGCCACCCGCTGGGCGGAGCTCTTCCGGAAGGGCGACTGGACGGACCTGTTCACCCTCGTCCGCGAGGAGGGCGCGGGGGCTCTGGTGGAGCGGGTCAGGGCGCTGGAGCGGGCGGACGACGCCGCCGGCCGGGCCCTGTTGGGCCGGGCGAAGACGCACGACGACGCGACGGTGGTGTGCGTGGAGCTCTGAGGCCCCGCCGTGCCCGCGGCGCTACTTCTCCATCCCCCGGTTCAGCTGGTGGAGCAGCCGGGCCAGCTCCGAGACCTCGCTGCGGTCCCAGTCCGAGAAGTGCGTGACGTACCGCTCGCGGCGGGCCTCGCGGACCCGCCTCACCCGGGTGCGGCCCTCCTCGGTGAGGTCGACGAGCCAGGCGCGGCCGTCCGCCGGGTCCGGCTCGCGGGCGACCAGCCCGAGCTCCTCCAGGGCGCGCAGCTGGCGGGACATGGTGGCCTTGCCGACGCCGATGTAGCCGGCGAGTTCCGTGGCGCGCTGGCGGCCGCACTCCTCCAGCCGGACGAGGAGGCCGTAGGCCGCGGACTCCAGGTCCGGGTGGACCTCACGGGCCATCTCCCCCTGGTTGGCGCGGGCGCGGCGCAGCAGCACCGTGAGCTCCCGTTCCAGGGACAGGAACTCCCGGTCGCCCTGCTCCACACCGCGCGACGACGTGTCGGACCCGCTGTCGCGTCCGTCGCCGTTTGTGTCCTCGTGCACGTCAGCACCCCTGATCTCGCCGGTCGCCGCCATCGGCGCAGCTCTTAAGTATTTCGCAGGCGGGGACCGGCGGCGCTTCCCAGGACCTCGATGCGGGTCCGCGGCGGAACCGGGAAGGCCCGGGCCTCCCTCACGGGACCCGGGCCTTCCCTTCTCCGGTCGCGTCCGTCACGCCGCGACCGGAACCTCCGGCGTCGCGCCGTTCGTGGCGGGCGCGAGCGCCAGTTCCAGGACCTGGCGGACGTCCGTGACGGCGTGGACGTCGAGCTTGTCCAGCACCTCCGCCGGGACGTCGTCGAGGTCGGGCTCGTTGCGCTTGGGGATCACGACGGTGGTGACGCCCGCCCGGTGCGCGGCGAGCAGCTTCTGCTTCACGCCGCCGATCGGCAGGACCCGGCCGGTCAGGGAGACCTCGCCGGTCATCGCCACGTCCGTGCGGACGAGCCGGCCGGACAGCAGGGAGGCGAGGGCCGTCGTCATCGTGACGCCCGCGCTCGGGCCGTCCTTCGGGACCGCGCCCGCCGGGAAGTGGATGTGCACACCCCGGTCCTTCAGGTCGCCCACCGGCAGCTCCAGTTCGGCGCCGTGGCTGCGCAGGAAGCTGAGCGCGATCTGCGCCGACTCCTTCATCACGTCGCCGAGCTGACCGGTCAGGGTCAGGCCCGCCGCGCCGGTCTCGGGGTCGGCCAGCGACGCCTCGACGAAGAGGACGTCACCGCCGGCGCCGGTGACCGCGAGACCGGTCGCGACACCGGGCACGGCGGTCCGGCGCTCGGCCGGGTCCTGGGCGGACTCGGGCACGTGGTGCGGCCGGCCGATCAGAGCGCGCAGATCCTCGTGCCCGATGGTGAACGGCAGCTTCCGCTCGCCCAGTTCGTGCTGGGCCGCGACCTTGCGCAGCAGCCGCGCGATGGACCGCTCCAGGGTGCGCACCCCCGCCTCGCGGGTGTACTCGCCGGCGAGCTTGCGCAGCGCGCTCTCGTCGAGGGTCACCTCGTCCTTGTCCAGGCCCGCCCGCTCCAGCTGGCGCGGGAGCAGGTGGTCGCGGGCGATGACGACCTTCTCGTCCTCGGTGTAGCCGTCGAGGCGGACCAGCTCCATACGGTCGAGCAGGGCCTCCGGGATGGCTTCGAGCACGTTGGCGGTGGCGAGGAAGACCACGTCCGACAGGTCGAGCTCGACCTCCAGGTAGTGGTCGCGGAAGGTGTGGTTCTGCGCCGGGTCCAGAACCTCCAGCAGGGCGGCCGCCGGGTCGCCCCGGAAGTCGGATCCCACCTTGTCGATCTCGTCGAGGAGCACCACCGGGTTCAGCGATCCGGCCTCCTTGATCGCCCGCACGATCCGGCCGGGCAGCGCGCCGACGTAGGTACGGCGGTGGCCGCGGATCTCGGCCTCGTCGCGGACGCCGCCGAGGGCGACGCGGACGAACTTGCGGCCCATGGCGTGGGCGACGGACTCGCCGAGGCTGGTCTTGCCGACGCCGGGCGGTCCGACGAGCGCGAGCACGGCACCGCCGCGCCGCCCGCCCACGACACCCAGGCCGCGCTCGCCGCGCCGCTTGCGCACCGCGAGGTACTCGGTGATCCGCTCCTTCACGTCGTCCAGGCCGGCGTGCTCGGCGTCGAGGACGGCGCGGGCGCCCTGGATGTCGTACCGGTCCTCGGTGCGCTCGTTCCACGGCAGTTCGAGGACGGTGTCCAGCCAGGTGCGGATCCAGGAGCCCTCGGGCGACTGGTCGCTGGAGCGCTCCAGCTTGTCGACCTCCTTGAGGGCCGCCTCGCGGACCTTCTCGGGCAGGTCGGCGGCCTCGACGCGGGCACGGTAGTCGTCGGACTCCTCGCCCTCCTGCTCGCCGTTGAGCTCGCGCAGCTCCTTGCGCACCGCCTCGAGCTGGCGCCGCAGCAGGAACTCGCGCTGCTGCTTGTCGACGCCCTCCTGGACGTCCTTGGCGATGGTCTCGGCGACGTCCTGCTCGGCGAGGTGGTCGCGCAGCTGCTGGGTGGCGAGCTTCAGGCGGGCCACCGGGTCGGCGGTCTCCAGGAGCTCCACCTTCTGTTCGGTGGTCAGGAACGGCGAGTAACCGGAGTTGTCGGCGAGCGCGGAGACGTCGTCGATGGCCTGGACGCGGTCGACGACCTGCCAGGCGGCGCGCTTGCGCAGCCAGGCGGTGGCGAGCGCCTTGTACTCCTTGACCAGTTCGGCGACGTGACCGGGCAGCGGCTCGGGGACGCTCTGGTCGACCCTCGTCCCCTCGACCCACAGCGCCGCGCCGGGCCCGGTGGTGCCGGCGCCGATCTTCACGCGGCCGCGGCCGCGGATCAGCGCGCCCGGGTCGCCGTCGGCCAGCCGGCCGACCTGCTCGACGGTGCCGAGCACGCCGGTGCTCGCGTAGGTCCCCTCGATGCGCGGCACCAGGAGTACCTGGGGCTTGCCCGGTGTTGAACGGGCGGCGGCCTGCGCGGCCTCCACAGCGGCGCGTACGTCGGTGTCGTTGAGGTCCAGCGGAACCACCATGCCGGGGAGCACGACCTCGTCGTCGAGAGGCAGCACAGGCAGGGTGAGCGGAGCGGACGTCGATGCCATGATCTCCCCTTAGGCAGTCAAGTTGAGCTATGCCGACTCAATGCACGTGAGTCTCCGAATGTTCCCCGGGAGGCGACCCGTTCGCTCTGGGCGATCAAGACTGTTCCGGCGGGCGGCTCCGCCCTTACGGTCGGATGTAATAGCTCAACAGGCAATGCGGCTATTACCGAACGCTCTCGGGGGGTTCCTGTGGATCGTTTCGTCCAGGCATGGGTGGACGGGTGGGTCGTGTCGCGCGGGGCGGCTCCGCCCGTGGCCGAGCCGTGGGGCTGGACCGTCGACGTGGGAACGGGGATCCAGCACGTCACCCGGCACGTGTTCGGCGCGACGGCCGGCGCGGTGTCGGAGCCGGCCGTCCGGGAGGTGGCGGGCGCGGTGACCGGGGCCGGCGTGTGGCTGAAGGTGTTCGCCGACCCCGCGGTGGTCGGGCCCTGGCTGGGCCCCGGCTGGTGGATCGACCCCGAGCCCGGCTTCCTGATGACGGCCGCCCTCCCCGGCGTCCCGCCGGGTTCCGCCCCCGACGGCTACCGGACCCGCACCTGGTCGCGCGGCGGCGTCACCCGCACCATGATCGTCGCCCCGGACGGCTCCCTGGCCGGGCGCGGGCAGATCGCCCCGACCGGCGGCACGGCGGCCGTCGACCAGGTCGAGACCTCCCCCGGCCACCGCCGCCGCGGGCTCGGCGCCCTCGTCATGCGGACCCTGCACCACGCGGCGTTCGCACAGGGTGCCCGGACCGGGGTACTGGGAGCCACACCACAGGGGCGGGCACTGTACGAGTCGCTGGGCTGGCGCGTCGAGTCGTCGCTGACGAGCGCGAAGTTCACGGGAGACGCGCGGGGGTGACGTCGGGTGGCCGGGAGGGCGCACCGTTCGCCGCCGCACGACGGGGCACGCCCCTCGCGCCCCCTCTCCGTACCCCGCCCACTTCCGGCATTCACCCCGAAGCCGCCCGCCGCGCGACCACAATGCGCGTATGACCGATGACTGGAAGCGACGTCTCGACGCCCTCCACGCCGACCTGGTCCGCCGCGACGACCCCGTCGCCTGGGTGACGGAGGCGGACGCCGTCGATTCCTCGCGCCGCTACCCGCACATCGCGCTGCGCGGACCCGTCTTCGGTGTCGCCGCACGGGACCGGACGGCCGCGGAGCCGCGCTGGCGGCTGCTGAAGCCGGTGGTGGACGGCATGCCCCAGCAGGCCCGGGACGGGCTCAACTCACACCTGTGGTTCAAGGCGAAGGACGGCACCGACGACCCGGCCGCCCGGCGCGAACTACTGGCGGCCGTGGCCGTGCTGGAGCGGGCCCCGGCCGACGAGGTGGAGGCGCTGGGCGTGCGCTACCGGGTGGTGCGCGGCGACGAGTTCGCCCGGACCGGCGACGACGGTCTGGAGCCGCCCCGGCCCACCGACCTCGAGCCCGTGGGCCTGTCGTGGGAGGACCCGGGCGTCGTCCCGTCGCCGGACGTGGGGTACGTCCTGGACCCCGAGCGGGACGAGGGCCCGATGGCGGGCGCCCTCCGGCTGGGCCTGCGCGACTTCACGTACACGGGTGCCCGCTTCCCTCCCGACGTGCGCGCGGACTCCGAGTGGGCGGCCCGGACGCACCCGGACGTGGTGCGGCTGCCGGTCGGCTTCTCGGTGGCCGAACGCGACGGGTCCGGCTGGACCCCGTGCGGGTCGCTGGCGGCGACCCCGCACGAGGCGCGCCGCTCGCTGTACGAGGGGATGGCCCGCGTCTGGGCGATGCTCTACCGCTTCGACGAGCACAAGAAGGCCCTCTACGCGCGGGCCGCGGAGACGTTCCGGGCGGCCGGCCGGGCCGACGAGGCGAGCGTGGAGGACCGCCTGTTCCGGATCTGCCGCGTCGAGCGGATGGTCCGCCTGGGACCCGACGGCCCCGAGCCGCCCCGCCCGTCGGACCTCGACGAGTACGGCCCCATGAAGCTCCACCCGACCCTGCACACGGACGGCACGGTCCAGTACGACGACTGACCGGGAGGACCGGCACCCGACCGACGGCCGGGATGACGCTCGGCCGCCGGGCTGACAGCCGGCCCCGAAACGCCGCCAGGCCGACGGCCGGCCCCGGAAAGCGGCCGGGATGACGGTCAGCCGCCGGGCTGAAGGCCGGCGCCGGGAAGCGGCCGGGGCCGCGGCAGGCGCCGGAGCCACGGCCAGGTGCCGACGCCTATCGCCAGCGCGATCAGGTGTCCCCAGTTCGTCATCGGGTCGGTGAAGGCGATCAGGTCCTGGAGCAGCATCCCGCCGAAGGCGGCGAGCAGCGGCCAGCGCAGCCACGGCCCGAGCAGCCCCGCCAGGGCGCCCACACTCGCGGCGACGCCGAAGCTGATGCCGTAGTCGAGGCGGTGCAGCGAACTGTCGGGCAGCCGGCCCACGAGCACGGCCAGGCCCACCGGCACCTCGGTGGCGAGGGTGGCCAGGACATGCCCGAGCAGGAACACGACGGCCGTACGGACGCCGCCTATGCGCCGCTCCAGCGCCGTCAGGACGGTCAGGAAGCCGAGCGTGAAGGGGGAGGCGAAGCCGCCCGCCACCCAGAGCGCGCTGGCCACCAGCACCAGCACGGGCGTCCGCACCAGATGCGCGACATCGGTGCTGGAGCCCTGGTGCAGGGCGTGCACGACGGTGGGGCCGAGGTGCGCGGCGAGAAAGGAGGTGACGGCGAGGACAGTCGCGTACGAGAGGGTGAAGGGGACGGGGATCCGGCACCGGCGGCGGGGGGCCGCCCCGGCGGGCGCCTCGGCGAGCGGCTCGGCGAGCGGCTCGGCGAGCGGCTCGGCGAGCGGCTCGGCAAGGGCCTCGACAGGTGGCTCGGCGCGGGGCTCGGCGAGCCGCTCGGCGCGGGCCTCGACGGGCGCCTCGACGGGCGGCTCGGCGCGGGGCGGCGGGCGCTGGCCCGGGATGCCGTCCAGCAGCCCGTGGACCTCGGGCAGCGGCGGGCTCGTGGGTGCGGCCGTGCGTTCCACCGTGCGGCGCTCCTTCCGTTCCCCCCACCTTTCGCGCCGCGCCGGTCCGCTGTCTGTGACCGACACCACGCCCGAGCCGATTCACAGCAAGCTCCGAGACTTTCCCCAGCCGGCTCCCACGTACCCCGAAGCCACTCCGAACCCGTTCCGAACGGCCGTACGTCAACCGCATCCGCGGCCCATGTAAATCCCTCAACGAACCGTCAGGAAAGTGTCAGGATGGGCCGATGCCCATCCCGTACGACATCCCCGACGCGCCCGAGGTGCTGGACCGTCGCGAGGGCCCCTACGGTGAGGTCGTCCTGCGCCGGCACGGGGAGTTGCTCCAGATCATCGCCAACGGCTGCTTCCTGATGGACACCTCGGACGGCCGCTCGGAGCGGCTCCTGGTCGACGCCGCGCTGACCGCGCTGGACGGCCGCCCCTCACCCGATCTGCTGATCGGCGGCCTCGGCGTCGGCTTCTCCCTCGCGCATGCCGCCGCCGATCCCCGCTGGGGCGCCGTCACGGTCTTGGAGCGCGAGCGCGCCGTCGTCGACTGGCATCTCGACGGCCCGCTGGCCGCCCTCTCCAGGGACGCGCTCGCCGACCCCCGGTCGAAGATCGTCGAAGCGGATCTGCTCAAGTACGTCAATGAGACATGCGACACGTTCGACGCGGTATGCCTCGACATCGACAACGGTCCCGGCTGGACCGTCACCGAGGGCAACGACAGCCTCTATTCCGCAGCCGGACTCGCAAGCTGCGCACGGGTGTTGAGACCCGGTGGGGTACTGGCCGTGTGGTCCGCCCGACCCTCTCCGGAATTCGAGGGAACCATGGGGAATGCCGGGTTCCAACAGGTGCGTACCGAAGAGATCCCGGTTGCCCGAGGCGTGCCGGACGTCGTGCATCTTGCCGTCCGGCCTGGATAGCAAAGCCGTGGTGACTCCCCGTACGCTGCACCCCTGACGCCGATCATTTACGCGTCAACCGCAGTCATGCGCAGACATGGGATCACCCCACTGGTTCCGGAAAGCACACTCAGGGGCGGGCGATGGAGCAGACACACACCGCACACAACGGCACGGCGACGGCGACGCCGGGCGCGCAGCGGCGCGTCCTGGTGGTCGAGGACGACCCGACGATCGTCGACGCCATCGCGGCCCGCCTGCGCGCCGAGGGATTCCTCGTGCAAACGGCGGGCGACGGCCCGGCGGCCGTCGACACGGCAGAGGCCTGGCAGCCCGACCTGCTGATCCTCGACATCATGCTGCCCGGCTTCGACGGTCTGGAGGTCTGCCGTCGTGTGCAGGCGTCCCGCCCGGTGCCGGTCATGATGCTCACCGCGCGCGACGACGAGACCGACATGCTGGTCGGGCTCGGCGTGGGCGCCGACGACTACATGACCAAGCCGTTCTCGATGCGGGAGCTGGCGGCACGCGTGCATGTGCTGCTGCGCCGGGTGGAGCGGGCCGCGATCGCGGCGACGACCCCGCGCAGCGGGATCCTGCGGCTCGGCGAGCTGGAGATCGACCACGCGCAGCGCCGGGTGCGGGTGCGCTCGGAGGACGTGCACCTCACGCCCACCGAGTTCGACCTGCTGGTCTGCCTGGCGAACACCCCGCGCGCGGTGCTCTCCCGTGAGCAGCTCCTCGCGGAGGTCTGGGACTGGGCGGACGCCTCCGGCACCCGTACCGTCGACAGCCACATCAAGGCACTGCGGCGGAAGATCGGCGCGGAGCGGATCCGCACGGTGCACGGCGTGGGCTACGCGCTGGAGACCCCGACGCCATGAGTTCCGGGCCGGACGGGCCGAGAAGCCCCGGGGAGCCCTGGGGCCGGGTACGGCCGTTCTCGATCAAGACCAAGCTGGGTGCGCTGGTCGTCGTCTCGGTGCTGATCACCACCGGCCTGTCGGTGATCGCGGTGCACACCAAGACGGAGCTGCGCTTCATCACGGTCTTCTCGATGATCGCCACACTGCTGATCACGCAGTTCGTGGCGCATTCGCTCACGGCGCCGCTGGACGAGATGAACACGGTGGCCCGGTCCATCTCGCACGGCGACTACACCCGCCGGGTGAGCGAGAACCGCGGCGACGAGCTGGGCGACCTGGCCCAGACGATCAACGTCATGGCGGACGAGCTGGAGGCGCAGGACCGGCAGCGCAAGGAGCTGGTGGCCAACGTCTCGCACGAGCTGCGCACGCCCATCGCCGGCCTGCGCGCCGTCCTGGAGAACGTCGTCGACGGCATCGCCGAGGCGGACCCCGAGACCATGCGCACCGCCCTGAAGCAGACGGAGCGGCTCGGGCGGCTGGTGGAGACGCTGCTGGACCTGTCCCGCCTGGACAACGGCGTCGTCCCGCTGCGCAAGCGGCGTTTCGAGGTGTGGCCGTACCTGTCCGGGGTGCTGAAGGAGGCCAACATGGTCGCCTCGGCGCGCGCCACGATGGGCTCGGGCGGCAACCACACGCGCACCGACGTCCATCTGCACCTGGACGTGTCCCCGCCGGAGCTGACCGCGCACGCGGACCCGGAGCGGATCCACCAGGTCGTCGCGAACCTGATCGACAACGCGGTCAAGCACAGCCCGCCGCACGGACGGGTGACGGTGAAGGCGCGGCGCGGGCCGCTGCCGGAGTCGCTGGAGCTCGAGGTCCTGGACGAGGGGCCCGGCATTCCGCGCTCGGAGTGGCGCCAGGTGTTCGAGCGGTTCAACCGGGGCGCCGTCCGCCGTCCGCACGGACCGGGCAGCGACGGCGGTACGGGGCTGGGGCTGGCGATCGCCCGCTGGGCGGTCGATCTTCACGGCGGCCGGATCGGAGTGGCCGAATCCGAGCGGGGCTGCCGGATTCTTGTCACTCTTCCGGGAGAGTTTTCCGTCTCAAGTTGACGTAAAGTTCGAAGCGGAGCCACAAGATCCACCGACGTTCGCGCAGTCGGACACGTGTGATCAGGCAGCGGACCGTCCCAGGTCGGCACGGGTCCGCACGCTCAGCGTGCGCGACCTGCGTCAACGCACCCCTTTTGACGCGCAACCGCGCTTGTTTCCCGCCATTTACAGCCGTGAAACGCGCTTTCCGATGTGACTTACGCGACGATGCACCGGCCCGGCCTGACCTTCCCCCTCCAGGGGGCGTAGCCTTTATTCCCGCTGTCCATCACCTTGTGAAGCGGAAGAGGGCGGTTGCCGCCGTGTCGCCACAGTCCCCCAGTAACGCATCGAGCATCTCGACCGACGCAGACCAAGCGGGCAAGAATCCCGCTGCCGCGTTCGGGCCGAACGAGTGGCTCGTCGATGAGATCTATCAGCAGTACCTCCAGGACCCGAACTCGGTAGACCGTGCCTGGTGGGACTTCTTCGCCGACTACAAGCCGGGGGCCGCCACTCCCTCGGCTCCGGCGGGTACTGCGGCCGCGGGGGCCGCAGCGACCACCACGCCCCCTGCGCCCGCCGCACCGGCCGCTCCGGCCCAGGCTGCGCCCGCTGCTGCGGCTCCCGCCGCCGCGGCTCCCGCGCCGGCCGCCGCCCCGAGGCCCGCGCCCGCCGCCCAGGCGGCTGCTCCGGCTCCGGTGAAGGCGGCCCCGGCCGCGAAGCCGGCCGCCGCCGCGAAGCCCGCGCCCGCCGCGGCCTCGGCCGCGCCGGCGCAGGGTCCGGAGTTCGTGACGCTGCGCGGCCCCGCCGCCGCGGTCGCCAAGAACATGAACGCCTCGCTGGAGCTGCCCACGGCCACGTCCGTGCGCGCGGTCCCGGTGAAGCTGCTGTTCGACAACCGCATCGTCATCAACAACCACCTCAAGCGCGCCCGGGGCGGGAAGATCTCCTTCACGCACCTGATCGGCTTCGCGATGGTGCAGGCCATCAAGGCCATGCCGTCGATGAACTGGCACTACGCGGAGAAGGACGGGAAGCCCACCCTCGTCAAGCCGCCGCACGTCAACTTCGGCCTGGCCATCGACCTGGTGAAGCCCAACGGCGACCGCCAGCTCGTCGTGGCCGGCATCAAGAAGGCCGAGACGCTGAACTTCTTCGAGTTCTGGCAGGCCTACGAGGACATCGTCCGCCGCGCCCGCGACGGCAAGCTGACGATGGACGACTTCACCGGCGTCACGGTCTCCCTGACCAACCCCGGCGGTCTCGGCACCGTGCACTCCGTGCCGCGCCTGATGCCCGGCCAGTCGGTGATCATGGGCGTCGGCTCGATGGACTACCCGGCGGAGTTCCAGGGCACCAGCCAGGACACCCTGAACAAGCTCGGCATCTCGAAGGTCATGACGCTCACGTCGACCTACGACCACCGGGTCATCCAGGGCGCCGCCTCCGGCGAGTTCCTCCGCGTCGTCGCCAACTCCCTCCTCGGGGAGAACGGCTTCTACGACGAGATCTTCGAGGCGCTGCGCATCCCCTACGAGCCGGTCCGCTGGCTCAAGGACATCGACGCCAGCCACGACGACGACGTCACCAAGGCCGCCCGGGTCTTCGAGCTGATCCACTCCTACCGGGTCCGCGGCCACGTCATGGCCGACACCGACCCGCTGGAGTACCGCCAGCGCAAGCACCCCGACCTCGACATCACCGAGCACGGCCTCACCCTGTGGGACCTCGAGCGCGAGTTCGCGGTCGGCGGCTTCGCGGGCAAGTCCCTGATGAAGCTGCGCGACATCCTGGGCGTGCTGCGCGACTCGTACTGCCGCACCACCGGCGTCGAGTTCATGCACATCCAGGACCCGAAGCAGCGCCGCTGGATCCAGGACCGCATCGAGCGCGCGCACAGCAAGCCGGAGCGCGAGGAGCAGCTGCGCATCCTGCGCCGGCTGAACGCGGCGGAGGCCTTCGAGACCTTCCTCCAGACGAAGTACGTCGGCCAGAAGCGCTTCTCGCTGGAGGGCGGCGAGTCCGTCATCCCGCTGCTCGACGCGGTGCTGGACAGCGCGGCCGAGTCGCGGCTGGACGAGGTCGTCATCGGCATGGCCCACCGCGGCCGGCTGAACGTCCTCGCGAACATCGTCGGCAAGTCGTACGCGCAGATCTTCCGTGAGTTCGAGGGCAACCTCGACCCGAAGTCGATGCACGGCTCCGGCGACGTGAAGTACCACCTGGGCGCCGAGGGGACCTTCACGGGCCTGGACGGCGAGCAGATCAAGGTCTCGCTGGCCGCGAACCCGTCACACCTGGAGACGGTCGACCCGGTCATCGAGGGCATCGCCCGCGCCAAGCAGGACATCATCAACAAGGGCGGCACGGACTTCACCGTCCTGCCGGTCGCCCTGCACGGTGACGCGGCCTTCGCGGGCCAGGGCGTGGTGGCCGAGACCCTGAACATGTCGCAGCTGCGCGGTTACCGCACGGGCGGCACGGTCCACATCGTCATCAACAACCAGGTCGGCTTCACCGCCGCCCCGGAGTCCTCGCGCTCCTCGATGTACGCCACGGACGTGGCGCGCATGATCGAGGCCCCGATCTTCCACGTGAACGGCGACGACCCGGAGGCCGTGGTCCGCGTCGCGCGGCTGGCCTTCGAGTTCCGTCAGGCGTTCAACAAGGACGTGGTGATCGACCTCATCTGCTACCGCCGCCGCGGTCACAACGAGTCGGACAACCCGGCCTTCACCCAGCCGCTGATGTACGACCTGATCGACAAGAAGCGCTCGGTGCGCAAGCTGTACACCGAGTCCCTCATCGGTCGCGGCGACATCACCCTGGAAGAGGCCGAGCAGGCGCTCCAGGACTACCAGGGCCAGCTGGAGAAGGTCTTCACGGAGGTCCGCGAGGCCACCGCGCAGCCCGCCGCCGGCGACGCCCACGAGCCGCAGGACAACTTCCCCGTCGCGGTGAACACCGCCGTCTCCGCGGAGGTCGTCAAGCGCATCGCCGAGTCCCAGGTCAACATCCCCGACTACTTCCACGTCCACCCGCGCCTGCTGCCGCAGCTCCAGCGCCGGGCGACGATGGTCGAGGACGGCACGATCGACTGGGGCATGGGCGAGACGCTTGCCGTCGGCTCGTTGCTGCTGGAAGGCACCCCGGTCCGGCTGTCCGGCCAGGACTCGCAGCGGGGCACCTTCGGCCAGCGCCACGCGGTGCTCATCGACCGCGAGACGGGCGAGGAGCACACCCCGCTCCAGTACCTCAACGACGAGCAGGCGCGCTACAACGTCTACAACTCCCTCCTCTCCGAGTACGCGGTGATGGGCTTCGAGTACGGCTACTCGCTGGCCCGTCCCGACGCGCTCGTGATGTGGGAGGCGCAGTTCGGCGACTTCGTCAACGGCGCGCAGACCGTGGTCGACGAGTACATCTCGGCGGCCGAGCAGAAGTGGGGTCAGACGAGCGGCGTCACGCTCCTGCTCCCCCACGGCTACGAGGGCCAGGGCCCGGACCACTCCTCGGCCCGCGTCGAGCGCTTCCTCCAGCTCTGCGCCCAGAACAACATGACGGTCGCGATGCCCACGCTCCCGTCGAACTACTTCCACCTCCTGCGGTGGCAGGTGCACAACCCGCACCACAAGCCGCTGGTCGTCTTCACCCCGAAGTCGATGCTGCGCCTCAAGGCCGCCGCGTCGAAGGCGGAGGAGTTCACGAGCGGCCAGTTCCGCCCGGTCATCGGCGACACGACGATCACCGACCCGGCGGCCGTGAAGAAGGTCGTCTTCTGCGCCGGCAAGGTCTACTACGACCTGGAGGCCGAGCGTCAGAAGCGCGGCGTCACGGACACGGCGATCATCCGCCTCGAGCGGCTGTACCCGCTGCCGGGCGCCGAGGTCCAGGCGGAGGTCAACAAGTACCCCAACGCCGAGAAGTACCTCTGGACCCAGGAGGAGCCGGCCAACCAGGGCGCCTGGCCGTTCATCGCCCTGAACCTGATCGACCACCTGGACCTCGCGGTCGGCGCGGACGTGCCGCACGGCGAGCGCCTGCGCCGCATCTCGCGCCCGCACGGCTCGTCCCCGGCGGTCGGCTCCGCCAAGCGGCACCAGGCGGAGCAGGAGCAGCTGGTGCGTGAGGTGTTCGAGGCCTGAGCCCGCGCACACCTGCCTGACGGCGAAGGGCCCGCCCCCCGAGTTTCGGGGGGCGGGCCCTTCGGTGTGCTCGGGCCGGCCGGGCGTCAGATGACCTGGGGTTCGAAGTCCCAGTAGGGGCGGTTGCGGGAGCGGGCCGAGACGGTGTGCGGGTGCTTGCTGCCCAGCGTCGAGTCGAGGTCCGAGAGGGCCTCCTGCTCGGCCTTCTCCGCCTGCCGCCGGTCCCGCAGACCGCGCAGGTCCGCCGCGTACGCGATCCGCGCCGACAGGGTCAGCGGGTGGGTCCGGCCGAGCGTCTCGACGGCCCGGGTCACCGTGTCCCGGCTGAGGTCGGCGGCGCTCTCGGTGTCGCCGACGATGTTGCGCAGGGCCGAGGCGTTCAGGGCGCAGCCCAGCGTCCAGGCGTGGTTCTCGCCCACCGCCTCGGTCATCGACGCCAGCGCCTGCTCCAGGAGCACGTGGCCGGCCTCCCGCTCGCCGACGTTGCGAAGGATCAGCGCCTGGTTGGCACGGGCGCCCGCGACGAAGGGGTGCTCGTCGCCGAGCATCATCTCGTAGCGTGCGACGACGGCCTCGCTGAGCTCGTGGGCCCGGTCGATGTCGCCGTGCTCGCGGGCGAAGCAGCTCTGGGCCGTCGCGAAGATCAGGGTGAGCGGGTGGGTCTCGCCCAGCACCCGCTCACCGCGCTCCAGCACGCTGGAGAGCATCTCCCCGGGCTCCTCCCATTCGATGCTGCGGTCCCGGCCGCGGTCACGGTCGCCCAGGCGGTAGCGGCACAGCGCGAGGTTGTGCTCGGCGCTGAGGGTCTGCGGGTTGTCGCGGCCCATCACGAGACGGCTCTCGCGCACGTTCTTCGCCTGGATGGACTCGGCCTCCGCGTAGCGCCCGAGGAGCCGCAGGTCGATGGCGTAGTAGATCTCGGAGCCGAGCGTCCACGGATGGCGGGCCCGCAGCAGCACCCGCCGGGACTCCAGGGTCTGCCGGTCGATGTCCAGGGCTTCCTGATAGCGCCCGAGCAGACGCAGGGAGACCGCCAGATTGTTCAGGGAGTTGAGGCTTCGCGAGTCCTGCTCGCCCAGCAGGTCGCGGTATCCGACCAGAACCCACTGGGAGAGTTCGAGCGCCTCGTCGTAGCGGCCGAGGCCGCGCAGGTCGGCGGCGAGACCGGCCGCCGCCCGCAGATGCTCCAGGTCCTGAGGTCCGCGCTCCGCCTTCAGGTGCTCGGAGGCGGCGCGGCTGAGGGCCTCGGTCCCGGCGTAGTCGCCGACGGCGCGCAGCAGGTTGGTGTAGTGGTAGCTCAGCTCCCAGATCCTGGGGTGGGTCGGGCCGAGCAGCTCGCGCCAGGCCTCCATGGCGCGCTCGCCGAGCTTGATGCCGGCGTTGTACTCGCCGGAGAAGTACATGTAGCGCAGGCAGTTGAAGACCAGCCGCTGGACGGCCGGGTCCTGGGTCTGGAGCACGTCCGCGTACTTCAGATGCGGCACGATCTGGGCGTATCCCGGCCACAGGTCGGGGTCGGTGGGCCGACGCGGGTCGGCCGCGGCGAGGGCCTGGCGTACGACGTCGATGAACTCCTTGCGGTCCGTGTCCGGCATGTCCTTGTGCACGATCTGGTGGACCATGCGGTGCAGGTACAGCGACTCGCCGGAGGCGGCGGCCTCGTCGCCGAGCGCTTCGTGGGACTCCAGGCGGACCACCGAGTACTGGCGGAGCTGGTTGATCGCCTTGTTCCACAGCAGCGGGTCGTTGAGCAGCCCGGCGAGCTGTTCCGGGAGTGCTTCGCTGGACATCTCGCGCAGCAGGCGGACAGGGATGAATCCCGGCGCGAAGAACGTGCACAGCCGCAGCAGATCGACCGATTCGGGGACGGTGTCGCGGAGTTTGTTCAGCAGTATCGACCACGCGGTCTGGAAGGCGAGCGGGAAGTCCGCCGACACCTTCACCACGTCGCTGTCGATACCGCCGTCGAGCAGGGCGATGTACTGGCGCACCGAGAGTTCGGAGTCGTTCAGCCAGCCCGCTGTCTGGTCCAGCAGCAGGGGCAGGTCCTCCAGCGCGTCCGCGAGCTGGTCGGCCTCCACCTCCGTCAGCCGCGGGGCGCGGCGCCGGATGAACGCCACCGACTCGTCGCGGGCGTAGACGGGTACCTCGAGCAGCTTGCTGTTGTGCTCGGTCCACTCCGGGTTGCGGGAGGTGATGATGACGTGGCCGGGGCCGGTCGGCACCAGGTCCCAGATCTGGTCCGGCTCGTCCGCGCCGTCGAGGATCAGCAGCCAGCGCCCGTACGGTTCGCCGCGGCGCAGCGAGTCGCGGACCGCGCGGAGCCGTTCGCCGTACTCCTGGCCGGTCTGGAGCCCCAGTTTCGGAGCGAGTTCGGCGAGCAGCCGACGGTAGGTGACGCGTTTCTCGGCGTTCACCCACCAGACGACGTCGTACTCGGAACCGAAGCGGTAGACGTACTCGGCGGACAGCTGGGTCTTGCCCACGCCCGACATGCCGTGGAACGTGACCACGCCGGCGCCGGGCTCCGCGTTCCGCAGCACCTGATAGGCCTCGTTGAGCAGCGCCTCGCGGCCGGTGAACCGCGTGTTGCGGCGGGGCACCCCGCCCCAGACCTCGGGCATCGACGCCGGGAACCGGGGACCGCGGCGCGCCGCGTCTACGGGCTCGGGCAGCGGGTCGGTCGGCAGGTCCAGCCGGTCGAGCAGCCGGCGCTCGGCCTCTTCCGCACCCATGTTGGTCAGGTTGACGGGGGCGAGGACGGCGGTCGCGGAGGGCACGGACGCCGAGGTGACGGAGACGGCGGCGAACCGGGAGGCGTCGGGCGCGACGACCTCGCGCAGCGCCGCGTTCCACTCCTCCTGCGTGCGGGGACCGAGCTGGAAGTACCACTCGCTGACGACGATGAGGATGCGGCCCTCGGCGAGTTGCAGGTCGCGCAGCAGGTCCACCAGGGGGACGTCCGCCGGGGAGTCCCAGCGCAGGTACACGACCCGCAGGCCACGACGTTCGAGCCGGTCCCCGACCCAGGCCGCCCAGGCCCGGTTGAAACCCGCGAAATGGATCGTGACCGTCTGCCTTGCGGCCCCTCTCCCGGTCGCCCCCACCGGCGTACGAGCTCCAGACATGCAGCGGCCTCCAGCGCGTAGTACCAAAATCCTAGAACCTCGGCGCGTCGTGCGTAAGTCCGCCGACTTCATCCACGCGTGCCTCGATTCGACGATCTTCGCGCACCGGGCGGCCCCTTGCAGGCCATCCTCATTCTTTCGGGCGTGGCACAGCGGCCGCATGACGTTGTGTCCACAGAGCGCGCGCGGCCTTCACGTACGCCTGGGCGCGCGCCGTGTGGTTCCGGGGCGCCGGATGGTCGGCCATGCGCTCGTAGGTGGCCGTCATCTCGTCGACGAACCGGCGTCCCCGGCGGGTGAGGTCGGGCGAGCCGACGAGTCCCGGCAGGGCCGCTCCGACCTGGGCGCGGTAGCGGGCGTGCCGCGACCAGGCGTACTCGCTGTCGGGCGGTGTGGTGCGCAGCGCGCGGCGCTGGAAGTAGTCCGCGAGGGCCAGGTGCGAGTAGATCCCCTGGAGCAGACCGTCGTACGGTCGGGGGTCGGTCTTCCAGGGGGCGAAGTAGCGGGCCTCCGCGTCGGCGTGATGGAGGGTCACGAGGTCACCCAGGGCGGCCAGTTTGGCGTGGTGCAGTTCGTGGACGAGGGTCTCGGCCAGGGCCAGGGCGTCCTGCGGGGTGCTGGAGAGCAGGGCGCCGAACGCCTCGTGCCGGGTCGCGCTGCAACTGTCCCGTCCCTCGGCGCCGGGCGGCCGCTCCAGCGGCACCAGGCAGCGCAGCAGCGCCACCGCCTCGGTCACCCGGTGGGCGCCGCCGGTGCGCAGTGCGGCCTCGGTGCCCGACCAGGCCTGGAGCCAGCGTTTGACGTCCGCGTCGTCGAGGGTCGCGGGTCCGCCGAGCGTCCGGTGGCGGGGGCCGGGTGCGACACGGTAGGGGTCCACGTCGTCCAGCGGCATGGGGCCGCCCGCGGACGGCAGTCCGGGCAGGGCGTGCACGGGAGTCCAGGCGAGGGCGCCGGACCAGGCCCCGATCCCGCTCTCCAGACGCACGACGACGTCCGGCGCGTCGGGCCGGCGCACCGTCAGGCACCCTCTCCGGTGGGTGACATCGACGGGGACGTCACCTCGGGTGGCCGTGCGCAGCGAGCCGAGGGAGGGCAGCGTGAGCACTCCGGCGTACGCGGTCAGCCGGACGGTGAAGGGGATCCCGGCGCGGGCAGCCGCCACGGCGGCGATCGCGCTGAAGTGCGCGAGGTCCTGGCGGAGCCGGCGGGACCGGGGCCCGTCCGGGGGACCTGCGCGGCCGTCGAGTCCGTGCAGACAGCTCAGCGCCCATGGCCCGGTCAACGGATGGAAGAGCCGGTCCCGGGCGGGCGAGAGCACGGCACCCGGCGGGTGCGGGTGGACGGTGCCCGGTAAGGGGTGGGGCGCGCCGAGGGAGGAGTGCGAGGCCCCGCGCGGGTCCTGTGGCGTGCCGGCCGGGGGGTGGGCCGGGCCCGACGACGGGTGCGGCGCGCCTGGCCCGGGTGTCCCGCGCGGGTCGCCGGGTGGCGGTGTCCCGCGCGGGTCCGGTGGTGTGCCGGCCGGGGGGTGTGTGCCGGGGGGCTGCGGGTGGTCGGCCTCGGCGAGCAGGGACCAGTCCTCGCGCAGCCGGGCCTTTCGGCCGGGGGAGCAGAGCGCGGGGTCCGCCGCCTCGGCCGCGTCGAGGACGGCGCGCAGCAGAAGCAGCCGTCGGGTGTCCTGGTCGCGCACGAGAAGGGCCAGGGTGTCGGGGGTCCCCTCGGTGCGGCCGAGTTCCACGAGGGCCCGGTCGGGGATCGTCGGCCTGGTCACGGTGCGCCTCCTTCCCGGGCCGCGGAGACGGCGGCGGCCGCGGCGGCCGTGTCCGCGGCGAGCCGGCCGGCGACGTGGCGGATGAAGCGCTGGAGGTCCGCGCAGTACACGGACGGGTTGAGAAAGCCGTGCCCCGCCCGGTAGCGGTGGGCGTAGTGACCGCCTCCGCAGACGGTCAGCAGGGGGCAGGCCCGGCACTGGTCCGCGAGGGCCGCGGCGCCCGCCTGGCGAGCTGCCACCGCGGGATGCAGCAGCGCCTCGTCGAAGGCGTGCCGGAAGACGTCCAGGCCGGTCCGCGCGGCGCCGTCGTAGGCGGACTTCAGGGCGTCCACCTGTTCGATCGATCCGTCGGTCTCCACGACGACCGCGTCGAACGGAGCGAGGCCGAGGGCTTCGGTGACCGAGGGCAGCCCCAGCAGGAGCGCGACGCACTCCTCGAAGAGGCGGACCCGGGTCTCCCGCCGGCCGGCCCGCCACCAGCGGTCGAAGACGGCGCACAGCCACTCCCCGTGGCGGGCGTCCGCCCAGTGGGGCGGTGGGGCGGACCAGTTGCCGTGCGGCAGCAGGAAGTCCAGGCCGGGCGGTCGCAGGGTGAGGAGGGACTCGTACGTCTCCACCGGGTCCAAGGTGACGTCGACGACGGTGAGGATGCCGGCGTAGGCCTGCGGCGCCCGTTCGGCGACCAGCAGCGCCCCGCGCGCGGCGGCGGGCCAGGACGGGCGCCCCGCGTGGTCGACACGGCGGGCGTTGTGCGCGGCGAGGCCGCCGTCGAGGCTGACGCCGATCCGGATGCCGGCGTCGGCCAGGACGGCGAGGCGCCGCTCGGTGAGGAGGGTGGCGTTGGTCTGGACGGTGGCATGCACCGTGCAGCCGGCCGGGACGCGGTCGCGCACCAGGGCGGTGAAGCGGGCCAGCCTCCCGGCGCCGGCCAGCAGGGGCTCGCCGCCGTGCAGGACGAGGGAGATGTCCGTGAGGCCGTGGGCGCCGGCGTGTTCGGCGATACGGGTCGCGGTGCGCTCGAGGACCTCGTCGGCGGCGGCCGCGGGGCGGGTGCGCCAGGTGGAGTCGGGGCCCTCGTAGAGGTAGCAGTAGGTGCAGGCGAGGTTGCAGCGACCGTGCGTTTTCACGATGAACTGGCGGAAGGCCTGTCGAGACACTCCAGCACCCCCATGCCTAGGGTGTTTCTCTTGGATCGGGTCGGATCAGGCCGCGGTGTCCGGTGCGGTGCATCGCGAGGCGGAGCATGATCCGCGTACCGGGTGTACGCGGGTCGTGCGACAACGCCGCGAGGTGCCGTGCCGGGCGCCGCGGACCCGGGCTGATCCAGAAGAAGCGCCCTGGCCCTTGAGCCGCATGGGGGCGGATTCCCGGGCGGACACAGGTCACAAACCCCACCCGACCGAAGTTGTCCGAGTCGTGCGCAGAAGAAACCGGAATCGACCCTGAACGATCGGGTGACTCGAATCGCGCGATCCGGTGGAGCCGACGGGGTTCGCCTCAGAGCGCCGAGGCGAACCCCCACAGCGGCTCGCTCGCCCGTCCCGCGCGGTCCCGCAGCTCTTCGAGCAGCTCCAGCAGCACGGGATGCTCGATCGTCCCCAGCTCCGTGAGACCCAGCGACAGCAGATCCGGCAGCGGCTCCCCGGCGCCGGGAGCCTCCGGCGCCACCGTCACCCCCGCGAACCCGTCCTGTGCGTCCATGCCCACCCCTCCCGACCCTCTCCGCTCATGTCACACGTTCCAGTGCGGCCAGCCGCCGCGCCGTCTGCTCCGCCGTCGGCTCGCCCGTGCCCAGGTAGTCGTCCGGCAGTCTCGACCACTCCGTGCGGGCCAGGCGGTAGGCCTCGCGGGCGGCACGCGGCCGGGCGGCCGCCTCGTAGGACATACCCCGCCAGTGATGCGCCTGCGCACACAACTCGACGGCCTCATGGCGCCGGCGACCGGTTTCGGCCACCCCCTCCGCCTCCCGGGCCGCCTCCGCCGCGTCGCGGAAGGCGTCGACCGCGAGGTCGAGCCGGGCCGGGCGGCGCAGGCTGCGGTAGGCCTCGAACTGGACCTGGCCGAGCTCCAGTCGGCAGCGGGCGGCGAGCAGCGGATCGCCCGCCTCCGCCGCCGCGAGGCCGAAGAGGTGTTCGGCCTCGCGCAGGTCGACCCGGTCCCCGCGGGCCCGGTAGCGCAGCATCAGCGCGCGGCCGAGCAGCAGCAGCCGGTGGGCGACCTGGCGGCTGCCCGCCGGGGTCTCCATCCGGCAGTCCCGCAGCACGCGGATCGCCCGGGACAGCACGTCCTGCGCCCGTACCCCGGACTGGAGCCCGGCCAGCCGCAGCAGCGCCTCGCCCCACTCGGCGAGGACGTCGGCGTGGGCGGGCGCGTCGCGGGACATCCGCTGGGCGGCCTGCGCGAAGCGGTCCGCGGCCACCTCCAGCTCCGCCGGTTCGCCCGACTCGGCGTAGCGGGCCACGGCGATCCGGCCGGCCCGCGCCAGCAAGGACGCGCGCCGCCCCTGTTCGCGCACCAGGGCGAGGGCCTCGTCGACCCGGGCCTGGGCGTCGTCCAGCGGGCCGCCCGCCTGGAGCAGCGCGTCGACCAGGTCGAGCAGGATGCGCACACGCGCGCGTGCCGACTCGGCGGTGTACGGCTCGGTGCCGGTGTCCAGGGCGTTGCGCAGCGACCCGGCGCCCTGTTCGGCGTAGAGGCGGGCCTGGACGGGATCGGCGGTGGCGCCGGACAGACGCAGCAGGATCCGGCCGTGCTCCAGGGGGAGTTCGGGCGGGCGCCGGCGCCGGTCGGGCCAGACGTCGGCGAAGGCCTCCAGCATGCCGACGGCGCCCTGGAGCAGCGCGCTGTCCCCGCCGAGCCGCCACTGCGCCTCCAGGGCGCGCACCCGTTCCAGGGTGAGTTTCAGCGCCTGGTTCTCGTCGAGCCCGGGCGCGGCGCAGGCGACGGCGTACTCGCGGTCGGCGCGGCGCAGCAGGTCCAGGGCGCCGGTGCGGTCGCCGCGCCGCCTGCGGTCGGTCGCGGCCGCGTGCAACACCCGTGCCAGAACGGCCCGTTCGTGCAGGCGGCGCGGGTGTGCGGTCGCCCGTTCCGCGGCCGCCCCGGCCTCCTGGAGGAGGTCGTCGCCGCCCTGCACCTCCCACAGCCGCAGGGTGCAGTGCGCGTACTCGGCCCACAGTTCGGGGTCCGCGCCCGTCCGCTCGCGTTCGGTGGCGCCGCGCAGCAGCTGCACCGCGTCGATGACGTCCTGGATCATGCCCTCGCTGTCGAAGCGCTCGATCAGCGCTCGGGCCCTGCGGACCGCCTGGTGCGTCGGCCGTTCCGCGGGCTGTCCCGGTCCGGTCCCGCTTCCGGGGCTCTCGAACTGCTCGGGCAGCGGCATGAACCGCCGCAGCACGCGGGCGGCGACCTCCGCGAAGGGCTGGGGCACGGAGGCCTCCTCGGCGTTGCCGCCGTTGTCCCCGTGGTCGGCGTGATCCCCCTGGTCGCCGCTGTCGCCGCTGTCGCCGTTGTCCGTGCGCCGGGTGGTGGGTGCGTACGGGCGGCCCGCGCCGCCGTCGCCGAGCTGGGCCAGGGCGAGTGCCGGGAAGTTGGGGCCGCCCTTGCCGAAGCGCTGTTCGATGTACTCCGAGCAGTGCTTGAGCACCAGCACGGCCTCGTCACGGCCCAGCCGGGACAGCAGGGCGTCGCGCACGTCGGGCTCGATGCGGTACCACTGGGCGCCGCCGTCGGCGTACTCCTCCGACGCGCGCGTGACCAGGCCGCCGACCAGCACCTCGGCGAGTTCGGCCGGCCCGGAGTCGGGCAGCATCGTGCGCTGGACGAGCTGCATCACGGGCAGGCACAGGGGCGCGGCGGCCAGATACACGGCGAGCCGACCGGCGGCCGGGGAGGCGCTGGAGCTGAACCTGCTGACCCGTTCGAACGGCGTGCGCCGGCGGTCGGCACGGGCCGCCGGGGCGGCCGGCTGGTCCGCGCGCACCCAGCCGACGGCCCCCGGGACGGGCCCGCCGCCGGCCCCGGACAGCAGCCTGGCCCAGGCGCCCAGGGCCACCGGCTCGGGCGGCAGCACCGGCACCGGCAGCGCTCCCCGGCGCGCCTCCGCCGGGATCCCCGCGGGGGTCCTCACGCGCAGGGCGGCCGCTCCGCCCAGTGTCTCGCCGCGGCTCAACTCGCAGAACATCACCGGCAGTCGGGTGCGGTTCCACAGGCGCTGCGGCAGCGGCTGGAGCACCGCGACCGGGCCCTGCCGGGAGAGGTGGTGCAGCAGCCGGTGCGCGTGGCCGCTGTGCCACAGGGGACCCGCGCAGTCGCTGACCAGCAGGACGATCCGGCGGCCGGTGGGATCGCTGAGCCGGTCCGCGCAGTGCAGCGGCGCCGCGTAGGCGTCGGGGCTGCGGCTGACGGCCGGCTCACCGTCCGGCCCCTGGTGCAGATGACTGACCTGGATGTCGGAGAAGGCGCCCAACTGGCCGAAAACCTGCTGAAGTTCGATGAACAACCGGTCCCACACGCGCATCGAGGACGAGGCGTCCAGGACCAGCTGGAGCCGGGCGTCGCCCCGGGTGACGGCCTGGTACACGGGCAGGATCAGGCCGCCCGCCTGCGCGCTGCGCTCCGCCGTCGCCGTCTCGTCGAGCCGCATGCGCAGCGGCGGCGCGGGGCTGCGGTAACGCTGCAACCGCCTTAACGCGCGCTGGAGTTCGAGCGGGGCGGGCAGCGCCGGGGCAGCGGGTACACCCACCGGCAGCGCGGCGGCCCGCCCCGCGCCACGGGTCCGCTCCGCCCCGTCCTGCGGGACCGGGTAGAGGCTCACCCGCCCGTCGGCCCCCACGTCCTGCGGCAGCCGCTCCGGCCGTTCGGGGCGGTCCCCGCGCGGCCTTGTGTCCCCGTCCGGGCCACGTCCGCCGTCGGGCCGGGGCGCGGGCCGCCCGTCGGTTGCGGCGGGCGGGTCCTCCTGGTCGGCGGCCTCGACCGGCCGGGTCCAGCGCGCCAGCCAGAGCGCGTCGCGCAGCTGCGGCACATCGGGGTCGAGTCCGACGTCACGCAGCCGCGCGACGAGTTCGGCGAGCGGATCACCGCCGCGCGCCACGGAGGGCGAGGCACCGCCGGGCTCCACGGAGCCGCCTCCGGCCGGGACGGCACCCGGGGGGCCGGGACGCCGGCCGTCGGGCGGGACGGGGCCGTGGCGGGCCGCTGCGTCGGGCATCAGGCCCTCACCTCGGGCGGTCGAGTCGCTGGATGAGCAGGTCGGCCAGGCGGTCCCGACTGGGCGGCGCGGCCGCGTCGGTGAGGTAGATGGCGTTCAGCAACTGGTCCGCCGCGAGGAGTTCACTGCGCGACCGCTCCAGGAACCGCGTGATCAGATCGTCCCCCGCGCGTGCCGCCTCGTCACCGAGATGCGCGCGGACGAAGGTGGCGAGCCGGTTGTGGTCGGGGCGCCCCAGCTCCAGGTGGATGCACCGGCGCATCAGCGGGGCCGGGAAGTCGCGCTCCCCGTTGCTGGTGAGCACGACGAACGGGAAGGCGCGGCAGCGTACGCGGCCGTCCCGCACCCGGACCTTCACCCCGTCGGCGGTCAGCACCTCCGCCTCGCCGTCCGGCAGCCGGTCGGCGATGCGCTCCAGCTCGGGAATGGCGAACTCGCCCTCCTCCAGCACGTTCAGCAGGTCGTTCGGGAGGTCGATGTCGCTCTTGTCCAGCTCGTCGATGAGCAGCACGCGCGGGGTGTCGGAGGGCAGCAGCGCGGTGCCGAGCGGCCCCAGCCGGATGTAGCTGCCGATGCCCTCGACCGCGCCCGGCGAGCCCGCCGCCGACCCGAACCCGCCCTGCGCGGCGATCTGCACGTCCTGGAGCCGGGCGATCGCGTCGTAGTGGTACAGCCCGTCCTGGAGCGCGGAACGGCTGACGATCGACCAGCGCAGGACGTTGCCGAGGCCGAGTTCGTAGGCCACCGAGTGGGCGAGCGTGCTCTTGCCCGCGCCGGGGCTGCCCGTGACGAGCAGGGGACGGCGCAGATAGAGCGCCGCGTTGATCATCTCCAGCTCCTCGGCGCCGGGCCGGTGCAGTTCCGCGAGGTGCCGGTGGGCGCCGAGCCTGCGGTCCTGCGACCCGTCGCCGGAGCCGGCCGCGTCCCGGCTGGTGAAGTCCCGCCAGGGCGGCGGGTCGGGCAGCCGCTCGATGCCGTCGTGCGGTTCGCCGGCGCCTCGGTAGATGAGCCACTCACTGGATTCGGTCATGATCCGGTCCTCGTCACTCGTCCACCGCCGCGGCCGTCCGAACGTGCATCACGTTATCCATACTGAAGGTGCCTGGTAAGGGGCCGGCCGGCCCCGCGGGCGGGTGGGTTCAAGGGGCCTCCAGCAGGTCTCCGGTGCCGGGCAGCGGCTGGTGGGGATCGTCGTACAGCAGGGCGACGCCGTCGGCCCAGAACGACTCCGTGCGGCCCGCGCGCAGCCGCATCCGGAGATCGTGCACGGCCTCGGGCAGGTGCTGCACGGTGGGCGGTTCGGCGATGCCGTCGATCGTGCCGCGGTGGAACTCCCCGCAGACGGCGTCGGCCCGGCCGCGCCGCCGGCGCCACAGGGCCACGCCGTAGCCGCCGAGCACGATCCGGGCGAGCGCCTCCGCGTCGTCCTCGTAACGGAGGTCGCCGTAGCGGCAGAGCACCGGGACGGTGCCGTGCGACAGGGCGCGCAACTGCTCCACGGTCGGTACGGGTTTGCGCAACCCCTCGTCGCAGTCGAGGACTTCGGCCATGGCGCGGTGCGCGTGCAGCCAGCGCCAACGGGCCCGGCGCTCCGCGTCCAGGTCGTCCAGGTAATCCAGGTGGTCCAGGTCGTCGGCGCCTTCGACGCCGCCGGCGCCCTCGGCTTCGCCCATATCGTCCGGTTCACCGCCGCCGTACGCGCCGAACGCCTCGTCGGGCAGCCGGTCGCGGTCGGAGCAACGCACGACGACCGGCCGCAGTGCCCCCAACGGCTCGCCTCCGGGGATGAGTTGCCAGTTGTCGACCTCCAGGCCGAGCAGCGCGTGCGGCAGCGCCACCTGAAGGAGCGCCGGCCTGCCGGGCTCGTCGCAGCGGCGGAAAGCCTCCCCCAGCGGGCCGGCGAGGTGCGTGGGCAGGTCGGTCAGCAAAGTGCGCTCGGCCTCGTGCAGCCGGACCGCCTCACCGCCGGGCGCGGCCACGGACACCGACCAGTCGCAGCGGTCCGGCTCCCAGCCCCGCCGCACCAGTTCGAGCAGGGCGGAGGGCCGGGCCACACTGCCGACGGAACGGGCACGCGGGCGTGCGTCGGGCCCACCACGCCGGTGCCGCCTGCGCCCGCCGGGGCCGTCCGTCGGGTGGATGCCGCCGGAGACGGTGTCGGGGGTGTCGCGCTCCGCCTCGTCCCGTCGGCGCAGCCGCTCGACGCGCTGCTCGGCGAGACCGGACCGGTAGCGGGCGCCGAGCCGCTGCGCGGCCTGCCACACCCAGACCCAGAGGGCCTTCTCTGCGTCCGGGGTGCTGGGCACGACGAACGGGCGCGGAGCGGACATCGCGCGCATCGCGTAGTCGAGGACGAGTTCCAGTGCCCCGTCGTCACTCGCGCTCTCGTACAGCGCCCCGAGGCCGTCGCGCCAGCCGCGCGGCGCGGGCAGCGGGGTGAGGGCCTGGAAGTCGGGGAGGGAGTCGAGGATGTCCAGCAGCCCGCGGGTGCTCTCGGGCGGCGGGAGTTCGGCGAGCCGGCCCAGCAGCTGGATCCGCTCGTCCGGACTGAGGGTGCGGCCCGGCCGCGCGCCGAGCCCGCCCTGGACGTCGGTCCAGGTCTGCCGCCGGGAGGCCGGGTGGCGCTGGCGGTCGCGGTGGTAACGGTCGTGGGCGTGGAAGACCGCCTGGTAGAGGTCGCTGTGCTCGGCCGCCGCCTGCGCGGGGACCCGCAGGGTGCGCAACTGCTCGATCCCGGTGGACGTGCCGCCGGGCCGGTGGTCCGAGCGCGCTTTCAGCACGCCGATCACCTCGCCGCGCTCGGGGTCGATCACCGGGCCGCCCGAGACGCCGTACGGCAGGTCGTTGTCGCCCAGCCGCATCTGCACGTCCGAGGACCAGCCGCCGATGGTGCCCTGCACGGTGAGCGTGCCGTCCAGGACCTGTAAGCGGCCCTCGTTCTCGGTCCAGCCGGCGTACAGCACCCGGCCCTCGCCGTAATAGGCCGCCGGACGCTCGGAGACGTACACGCACTCGTGGTCGCCGACGGGCTCGGTCAGCTGGACCAGCGCGAGGTCCGGGGCCGGCCAGTTGCCCGCGGGCAGGGCCCGCCCGGCCCCGTCGGCCCGGTCGGGAAGGGTCGCCACCACGCGGCCGGGGGCGGCGGAGGTGCCTCGCCCCGGCGCCGTCTCGTACACCACCGCGACCTCGCCCCCCTCCCCGCCGCAAGCCACATGTGCGCAGGTCAGAACCCAGTTCGGGGCGACGAAGAAGCCGCTCCCGAGGAACGTGCCGGGCTCCTCCAGGGCATACCCGACGACCGGGCGATGAATGCGCACGGTCGCCGCCACGACGAGTCCACGCAGTGCACGACGGGCCGCATCGAACGCGTTCGATGCGCCCGGGGCGTGCCCGCCCGTCATTCCGCGCCCCCGCCCACACGGCCGTCGGCGCCCCCGTGCATCGGCGCGCCGGGAGACGCGCCCGCGTGCCGGACCCCGCCCCCGCCGGACGACGGGCCGTCACCCGCGCGGGGGCGCGCGCCGGGAGACGCGGGAGGTGGTGCGTCGAGGTCCGGTGGCCCGCTGTTCCAGGTGAGGGTGACCGTGATGCCGGCCTTGGCCTCCCCGTCGGCGAGCAGACCCACGACCTTCCCGGCCTTGGCGGTCAGCTCGATGCCGAACTCGACGCTGACCTCGTCGGGCCGCACCGCGCGCAGCGGTTCCGCCAACGACCGCGCGACCCCGGTGACGAGCGCGTGCAGGCTCTCCACGCTCGCCTCCACCCGCTCGGCGAAGCCGGTGTCGCTGTACGACAGCCGCCCGGACGGCGCCGACAACTCCCCCGCCCCCGAGATCCGGGCCCAGACGGGCGTCCCGTCCGGCAGCGCGATGCGCGCCACCCGCGTCACGTCCTCACCACTCATGCCACTCCCCCGCTGTCCCCAGTCCCCCTGGCCCCGCCCGTCGGAGCGCGGGCCCGCCACGGGGTTCCGACCGCGCGGGGACCCGGCGGCCCGCGGGACGCCGTCCCCCTGCGCCTATCCTTTTCCTGTCCCCTCCTCATCGGAGAGCGGATCTCTTCCTCCCCTCACAGGAACAAGGGTCCTTCCCCCGAGGGGGGATCCCTATCCCTGCGACCGACCCACGGAGCACGATCCATGTACTTCACCGATCGCGGAATCGAGGAACTCGAGAAGCGGCGCGGCGGGGAGGAGGTCACCTTCGAGTGGCTCGCCGAGCAGCTGCGGACGTTCGTCGACCTCAATCCGGACTTCGAGGTGCCGGTGGAGCGGCTGGCGACCTGGCTGGCACGACTGGACGACGAGGACGACGAGTAGGCCGTCGGCAGCCGTCCGGCGGCGGTTCGCGTGGAGGGGCGCCCTGGGGCGCCCCTTTTGCGTGCGCGGAAGTGCTCACCGGAACGGGTGTCTTGACTTTCCCTCACCGCGATATATCGTGTTTTACGGGAGACGCGATATGGCGTGTCGTGTCGCTGCCGTGGAGGAGGTCCGCACCATGTCCGAGTGGTCCGTCGCCGAGCCGAGGAAGCTCTCTTTCGACGAGCCCGTGAGCGAACTGCGCGTGCGCATCGTCGACGGCACCGTGAACATCGTGGGCACCGACGAGGGCCCCGCCCTCCTGGAGATCTCACGGATCGAGGGACCACCCCTGGTGGTGAGCCATCGCGACGGGAACCTGACGGTGGCGTACGAGGACCTCCCCTGGAAGGGCTTCCTCAAGTGGCTCGACCGCAAGGGCTGGCGGCGCAGCGCCGTGGTCTCGCTGGCCGTACCGGCCGGCACCCGCGTGGAGGTGGGCGTGGTCAGCGCCGGCGCGGTGGTCTCCGGCATCGAGGGCCGGGCCGAGGTGAAGGGGGTCAACGGCGACACGACCCTGGTGGGGCTCGCGGGCCCGGTGCGCACGGACACCGTCTCCGGAAGCGTGGAGGCCCAGGCCCTCACCGGCGACCTGCGCTTCAACTCCGTGTCCGGCGACCTGACGGTGGTGGAGGCGGGCTCCTCCGTGAAGGCCGACTCCGTGAGCGGTTCGATGATCGTCGACCTCGATCCGACGAGCCGCCCCACGACCATCGACCTGACCAGCGTCTCGGGCGAGATCGCCATCCGGCTGCCGCATCCGGCGGACGCACGGGTGGAGGCGAACACCGCCAGCGGCTCGGTCTCCAACGCCTTCGAGGACCTCCGGGTCAGCGGCCAGTGGGGCGCCAAGCGCATCACCGGCCGCCTGGGCGCGGGCAACGGCAGCCTGAAGGCGACGACGATCTCCGGCTCGATCGCCCTGCTGCGCAGGCCCCCGACGGAAGACGCGGCGGACTACACGGCGGACGACGCCTGGTCCGACGAGCGGGAGGAGCGGAAGGAGCGGAAGGAGCGGGAGGAGCGGAAGGAGCGGGAGGAGCGGAAGGAGCGGAAGGAGCGGGACTCCAGGACGGCGACCGGCACACCGAAGCAGGCACCGGCACCAACGGCGACAACGGAACCGACCTCGGCCCCGACGGCCGTTCCGGAGGGTGAAGCGCGCTCAAACCGGCCCATCGACTCGGGGGACAATGCCGTTTCCGGCCCGGACGGCGAGAGCTCCTCCGGCGACCCGGCCGACAGCACGACCGACAAGAAGGTGCTCTGACATGCCTCCCGTCTTCGCCCACGGCCGTCTCCGCCTCTACCTGCTGAAGCTGCTGGACGAAGCACCGCGGCACGGCTACGAGGTGATCCGCCTCCTCGAAGAACGCTTCCAGGGGCTCTACGCGCCGTCGGCGGGCACGGTCTATCCCCGGCTGGCCAAGCTGGAGACCGAGGGCCTGGTCACCCACACCACCGAGGGCGGCCGCAAGGTGTACGCCATCACCGACGCCGGCCGGGCCGAACTGGCGGACCGCAGCGGCGAACTCGCCGATCTCGAGCTGGAGATCCGCGAGTCGGTCGCCGAGCTGGCCGCCGAGATCCGGGCCGACGTACGCGGCGCGGCGGGCGATCTGCGGCGCGAGATGCGGGCGGCGGCCACCGAGGCGCGCCAGGGCGCCGGGGCGGGCTCCGCGGAGCCCGGCGAACAGGGTGAGTACGGGGAGTACGGCGACAAGGAGTCGTGGCGCGCCGCAAAGGAGGAGATGCGCCGCGTCAAGCAGGAGTGGAAGGAACAGGCGCGCCGGGCCAAGGACGAGAGCCGCCGCGCCCGCGAGGAGGCCCAGCGGGCCCGCCGCCAGGCCAAGGAGGCACAGGATCGGGCCCGTACCCAGGCCCAGGAAGAGGTGCAGCGCATCGCCCGCCGGGTTCAGGAACAGGTCCAGGACCACTTCTCCCGGGGCGACTGGCCGACCGGCGTCCGCGAGGGCCTGACGGAACTCGCCAAGGAGTTCGGTGACTTCGGCAGGGAGTACGGCAGGGACTTCGGCTTCGGCCGCACGGGTACGACGGGCTCGACGGCGACCACGGCGGGCTCGACGGCGACCACGCATCCGGACGACTCCCGCACCGCTGAAGAGTCCCGCACCGCGGACGCCTCGGGCGTGGCGGACGCCTCCCGCGCGGCCGAATACTCCCGCACCCCGAAGGACTTCCCCGCCGAGTACGAACCGGCCTGGGCCCACGAGGACACCGGCGGCGAACCGGCCCGCGATCTGGACCGCCTGCTCGACCGCTTCCGGGACGACATCCGTGACGCGGCCCGCGACCACGGCGTGAGCGGAGAGCAGCTCCGCGAAGCGCGCCGCCACCTGTCCACGGCGGCGGCACACATCGGGGTGATCCTGCGAGCGCCGAAACCCTGACGCCCCGTGACGCCCCCGGGCGACCCGTGGCGGACCGGCGACCGCCCCACAGGCAGCAGCCATGCAGGCGGACAGCCAGACGGGCAGACGGGCAGACGGGCAGACGGCGAGGAAGGCGGACAGGCAGCCGGCACGGAAGGCAGACAGGCGGGCGGCCCGCTCAGCCGGCCTTGGCCTCGGTCGCGGTCCCGGGCTCGCCTCCTCGGCCGGCGCCGTACAGCACCCGGATGAGGGACGCGTGAGTGACCCCGTGATCGGCGAGGATCTCCGAGGGGACGCCCCGGCGGGTGGTGAGGGCGAGCAGCAGATGCTCGTCGCCGATGTGCCGTTCGCCCTGGGCGACGGCGACGCGCAGGGTCCCGGTGAGCAGGTCCTTGGCGCCGCGGCTGAACGGTCGCCGGCCGGACCGCCCGCCGAACAGGCCGCCCCGGCCGGCGGTGGCCAGTGCTCCTTCGCCGTGCGTCTCCTCGACCCGGGACACGATCTCCGACAGGTCGATGCCCAGCCCGGACAGGGCGTCCGCGTCGGCCCGGGAGAGTCCGCCGCGGCGGCGCGTCTCGTCCAGGTCCCGCACCAGCCCCGCCCGCCCACCGGGCGGCAGGCCGAGCGAGGCCAGCGCGAAGGAACCGCGGCTGCCCTCACGGTCGAGCAGGGACAGCAGTACATGCGTCTCCTCGACCCTCGCCGCCCCCTCCCGTTCGGCGTGCCCCACCGCACCCTCGACCACTGCACGGGCGTCCTTCGTGAACCGCTCGAACATCAATGCCTCCCGTACTTCTTGTGCACGGCCTGCCTGCTGACTCCGAGCTCCGCGGCGATCTCCTGCCACGACCAGCCCTGATTGCGCGCGCTGCGCACCTGCACCGCCTCCAACTGCTCCAGCAGCCGGCGCAGTGCGGCGACGGCGCGCAGCCCGACCCGTGGATCGCGGTCTCCTGCGCGCTCGGCGAGATCCGTTGCTTCGGTCATGTTGTCAACTTACGTTGACACGAGAGGCATGTCAACCACAGTTGACACCAGCGGCGAAACGGCACGCGAAAGGCGGGCCCGTAACCCCGGACCCGCCTGACAGTCGCGGCAGGAGCCTCGGCCGAGGACTCGGTCGACGACTCAGCTGTCGGTGAGCACGATCTTGCCGAACAGCTCGCCGGACGCGAGCCGTTCGAAGCCCTCGCGGGCCCGGTCGAGCGGCAGCACCTCGTCGATGACGGGGCGGACACCGGTAGCGGAGCAGAAGGAGAGCAGGTCCTCCAGCTCGTCCTTGGTGCCCATGGTGGAGCCGACGACCTTCAGCTCCAGGAAGAAGATCCGGGTCAGCTCGGCGTGCGAGGGCCGGTCACCGCTGGTGGCGCCGGAGATGACGAGCGTGCCGCCGGGCCGCAGGGACTTCACCGAGTGCGACCAGGTGGCCGCGCCGACGGTCTCGATGACGGCGTCCACCCGCTGCGGCAGGCGCGCGCCGGGCTCCACCGCCTCGACGGCGCCGAGCTCCAGTGCCCGCTTCCGCTTGGCCTCGTCCCTGCTGGTGGCGAAGACCCGCAGTCCGGCCGCCCGGCCCAGCACGATGGCCGCCGTGGCGACACCGCCGCCGGCGCCCTGGACGAGGACGGAGTCACCGGGCCGTACGCCCGCGTTGGTGAAGAGCATGCGGTATGCCGTCAGCCAGGCCGTGGGCAGACAGGCGGCCTCCTCGAAGGAGAGCTCCCTGGGCTTGGGCAGGATGTTCCAGGTCGGCACGGCGACCTGCTCGGCGAAGGTGCCCTGGTACCTCTCGGTGAGGATGGAACGAGGCTCGTCGGGCCCGACACCGTGCCCGGTCTGGCCGATGACGGAGTGCAGGACGACCTCGTTGCCGTCCTCGTCGACCCCGGCGGCGTCGCAGCCGAGGATCATCGGCAGCCTGCCCTCGGGGAGTCCGACACCCCGGAGCGACCAGAGATCGTGATGGTTGAGGGAGGCGGCCCTGACATGGACGGTGCTCCAGCCCGGCCGGGCCTCGGGGGCCGGGCGCTCCCCCAACTCCAGGCCGGAAAGCGGCTGGTCACGGTCGATTCGGGCGGCGTAGACGGCGAACATGCAGCCGACGATAGGGTCCGGCGCCGACGAGCGAAACCGGACGTCACTGTGAGACATGCCCTCTTGCGCATCCCGCCCCGCGGCGCGGACCTGACCCCGGTCGGGTACCTCCGGCCCGCTCCGAGGCACCGATCGCGCACAGGCGACGTACCCCCGGCCCACCCGGCGGCACCGGTCACGCACCGGACGTAAACCTCCCGCCCACCCCGCAGCCCGACCCCACGACGCCGATCGCGCACAGGCCAGGTACCCCCGGCCCACCCGGCGGCACCGGTCACGCACCGGACGTAAACCTCCCGCCCACCCCGCAGCCCGACCCCACGACGCCGATCGCGCACAGGCGGGGCGCTCCGACCCGCCCCACGGCACAGACCGGCCCCGGTCGGGTACCTCCGCCCCACGGCACCGATCGAGCGCCGGTCAGGTGTCTCCAGCCCGTCCGGCGTCTGCGGACGAGGCCCGTTCAGGGCCGAAGCGGGGGTGCGGGGGCGGCAGCCCCCTAAGGACGGCAGCCCCCGGGGACGGCGCTCTCGTCATCACCCGATCAGGCGGGTGGGTGGGCAAAAAAAGAGTGGCCCCGCCGAGACCGACGGGGCCACCCACACACACGTCAGCGACGCGCAACCCCTTCGGCCCGAGCGGCCGCGGCAACCGCCGCGGTCACCGCGGGAGCGACCCTCTCGTCGAACGGCGACGGAATCACGTAGTCGGCGGCGAGATCGTCACCGACGACCCCCGCCAGCGCCTCGGCCGCCGCGATCTTCATCCCCTCGGTGATCCGCGACGCCCGCACCTGAAGCGCGCCCGCGAAGATCCCCGGGAACGCCAGCACGTTGTTGATCTGGTTCGGGAAGTCCGACCGCCCGGTCGCGACGACGGCCGCGTACTTGTGGGCGACGTCCGGATGCACCTCGGGCGTCGGGTTGGCCATCGCGAAGACGAAGGCGCCCTTCGCCATCGAGGCCACCGCCTCCTCCGGGACCGTCCCGCCGGAGACGCCGATGAAGACGTCGGCACCTGCCAGCGCGACCTCCAGCGACCCGCTCAGCCCGGCCTTGTTGGTGAACCCGGCCAGCTCGCGCTTGACGTCGGTGAGGTCCTCGCGGTCCGCCGAGACGATGCCCTTGCGGTCGGTGACCGCGACGTCCCCGATGCCGGCCTCCACCAGCATCCTGGCGATGGCGACACCGGCCGCGCCGGCGCCCGAGATGACCGCGCGCAGCTCGCCGATGCCCCGGCCGCTCAGCCGCGCGGCGTTGCGCAACGCCGCCAGCGTCACGATCGCCGTGCCGTGCTGGTCGTCGTGGAAGACCGGGATGTCGAGCGCCTCCTGGAGCCTGCGCTCGATCTCGAAGCAGCGCGGCGCCGAGATGTCCTCCAGGTTCACACCGCCGAACGAGGGCGCGAGGCGCACCACCGTCTCGATGATCTCGTCCACGTCCGTGCAGGCGAGCGCGATCGGAACCGCGTCCACACCGCCGAACTGCTTGAACAGGATCGCCTTGCCTTCCATGACCGGGAGGGAGGCCTCCGGGCCGATGTCGCCGAGCCCGAGCACGGCCGTGCCGTCGGTCACGACGGCGACGACGGACGACTTCCACGTGTAGTCGTTCACCAGCTCCGGCCGCTCCGCGATCGCGGTGCACACGCGAGCGACGCCGGGCGTGTAGGCGAGGGACAGGTCGTCCTTGTCGCGAACCGGGACGGTGGCCTGCACGGCCATCTTTCCGCCGCGGTGCAGCGCGAACACCGGGTCGAACGAGTCGAGGGGCTCCGCACCGCCCTCCTGGCCCGTTCGGTCGGCGCTCTCGCTGCGAGGATTGACGATCTCCGCTGCCACTGTGTCTTACCCCTTAGGTCTGCATGGTTTGAGGGTGGCCACTCCTGATTGAGAAGTGGGCGGGCATCGCGCGGGCCCCAGAGGTGATGCGTACGGGCGCCTGCGCGTCGGGCGCGCCGCACACGCGCCCTGAGCCCCGGATGAGGGGTGTAAAAATCCTTCTTACCGGACGGAGACCACAGCCGACGAGTCCATTCCGTGCAAGGTCACATGGCTCACTCTGTGGACCTTGGACAGAGGCCGCCTCGAGTGACATGACTCATGCGCGAAGTCTCGCCAAGCCGCCGAGAGCCCTTGACACGGACTCGAGTAGACGAACAGCGCTCACGCCGAGCGACCACACCATGAGATCAACCGAAGATCTTTCGGCCGGAACGGGGGATTCCCGCAGATGGTCCGGCTCCGTCCGGTCGTGATGTACCGGAGTGTTGCGGTTCGGGGGTCGCCCGTTATCCGATTTTGACATGGCTGGCCCCCTGAATGGCGTAGTCCGAATGGCAAGATGCCGTAATCACACGAGGTCGCGACACCCGAAGGTGTGTGTTCTCGTCGACCCATCGGCATTTGTCGACCCATCGGCATCTCCATCCATCCGCCGGAGGAATCCACCATGACCGCAAGCTCCACCCGACGCACGACCGCCGCGCGCACCCGCCTGGCAGCGGTCGGATCCCTCGCGGTCGCTGGCGCCTTGCTGCTCAGCGCCTGCGGCGACCAGACCAAGGACAGCGGCTCGGAGAGCAGCGGCTCGGCCTCGACGAGCTCGGCCCCGCTGGCCGACAAGCTGCCGAAGGCGATCCGGGACGCGGGCGTCATCAAGGTCGGCTCCGACATCGCGTACGCGCCGGTCGAGTTCAAGGACTCCGCCGGCAAGACCGTGGGCATCGACCCGGATCTCGCGGCCGCGATGGGCAAGCAGCTCGGTGTGACGTTCGAGTTCGAGAACGGCACCTTCGACACCCTCATCACCGGTCTGCGCTCGAACCGCTACAACATCGCCATGTCCGCGATGACCGACACCAAGGACCGCCAGGAGGGTGTCGACTCCGACACCGGCAAGAAGGTCGGCGAGGGCGTCGACTTCCTGGACTACTTCACCGCCGGTGTCTCGATCTACACCAAGAAGGGCGACGACCAGGGCATCAAGACCTGGTCCGACCTGTGCGGCAAGAAGATCGTGGTGCAGCGCGGCACGGTCTCCGAGGACCTCGCCAAGTCCGAGGCCAAGAAGTGCACCGGCGGCAAGACCATCTCCATCGAGTCCTTCGACAACGACCAGCAGGCCCAGACCCGCCTGCGCGGCGGCGGTGCCGACGCCGGCTCCTCCGACTTCCCCGTCGCCGCCTACGCCGTGAAGACCTCTGGCGGCGGCAACGACTTCCAGCTGGTCGGCGAGCAGGTCGAGGCCGCCCCGTACGGCATCGCCGTCGCCAAGGACCAGACCCAGCTGCGGGACGCCCTGAAGGCGGCGCTGGACGCGATCATCGCGAACGGCGAGTACGAGAAGATCATCACGAAGTGGGGCGTCGCCGACGGCGCCGTCAAGGAAGCCACCATCAACGGCGGCAAGTGACCGCGCGGTCTGCGGCGCTGAAAGGCAACACCCGTGACTGTTGACATCGACAAGGCGGACGGCCCGGCGGACACTCCGCCGGCCGGCCCGCAGGCCATCAAGGCCATCCCGGTCCGGCACTACGGGCGGTACGTGTCCGCCGTGGTCGCCCTCGCCCTGTTCGCCGGCATCGTCTACGCGTTCGCCCAGGGCAGGATCAACTGGGGGGCGATCCCGGACTACTTCTTCAACGACCGCATCCTCAGCGGCGTCGGCAAGACGCTTCTGCTCACGGTGCTGTGCATGCTGATCGGCGTCGTCGGCGGAATTCTGCTGGCGGTGATGCGCCTCTCGAAGAACCCGGTCACGTCGTCCATCGCGTGGTTCTACATCTGGTTCTTCCGCGGCACCCCGGTCCTGGTCCAGCTCATCGTCTGGTTCAACCTGGGCCTGGTCTTCGAGTACATCAACCTCGGGCCGATCTACAAGAACGAGTGGTCGGACTTCATGACCCCGTTCCTGACCGCTCTGCTCGGCCTGGGCCTCAACGAGGCCGCCTACATGGCAGAAATCTGCCGTGCCGGTCTGCTGTCGGTGGACGAGGGCCAGACCGAGGCGTCGCACGCCCTGGGCATGAGCCACGCGAAGACGCTCCGCCGGATCGTCGTCCCGCAGGCGATGCGCGTCATCGTGCCGCCCACGGGCAACGAGGTCATCAACATGCTCAAGACGACCTCGCTGGTGTCGGTGGTCCAGTACTCGGAGCTGCTCCGGGTCGCCCAGGACATCGGCCAGACCTCCGGTGCCCCGGCCGAGATGCTGTTCCTCGCAGCTGCCTGGTACCTGGTGCTGACCTCGATCTTCAGCGTCGGCCAGTACTACCTCGAGAGGTACTACGCCCGCGGTGCCCTGCGTCAGCTGCCGCAGACGCCCCTCCAGAAGATCAGGGCCAACGTGCTGTCACTCGGCCGCAGCAAGGGAGGCCTGGCATGACCGAGAAGATCGCGAAGACGACCACGTCCGTCAAGGACTCCACGGTCCCGATGGTCAAGGCCGAGGGCGTCCACAAGTCGTTCGGCCTGGTCGAGGTCCTCAAGGGCATCGACCTGGAGGTCAAGAACGGTGAGGTGTTCTGCCTCATCGGCCCCTCCGGCTCCGGCAAGTCGACCTTCCTCAGGTGCATCAACCACCTGGAGAAGATCAACGCCGGGCGGCTTTACGTCGACGGCGAGCTGGTCGGCTACCGCCAGAGGGGCGACAAGCTGTACGAGCTCAAGGACAGCGAGGTCTCGCTGAAGCGCCGGGACATCGGCATGGTGTTCCAGCGGTTCAACCTGTTCCCGCACATGACGGCGCTGGAGAACGTCGTCGAGGCCCCGGTCCAGGTCAAGGGCGTCAGCCGGGCCCAGGCCAGGGAGCGCGCGATGCAGCTCCTGGAGCGGGTGGGCCTGGCGGACAAGGCGAGCGGCTACCCCTCGCAGCTCTCCGGTGGCCAGCAGCAGCGCGTCGCCATCGCCCGGGCCCTGGCGATGGACCCGAAGCTGATGCTGTTCGACGAGCCGACCTCGGCACTCGACCCGGAGCTGGTCGGTGACGTCCTCGACGTCATGCGCGACCTGGCCGAGTCCGGCATGACGATGGTCGTCGTCACCCACGAGATGGGCTTCGCCCGCGAGGTGGGCGACAGCCTGGTCTTCATGGACGGCGGTGTGGTGGTCGAGTCCGGCAACCCGCGGGACGTACTGACGAATCCGCAGCACGAGCGGACCCAGTCGTTCCTGTCCAAGGTGCTGTAGCGGCACGGCGGAACGTTCGAGAAGGGGCGGTACGGGATTCCCGTGCCGCCCCTTTCCGCCGTTCGGGACCTGTCAGCGCAGTTTGGCCGGTTTCGGCCTGTACGGAGGCTCGGTCACTTCAACGCCAGCAACAGGGTGTCGGAGGGTGACGCCCACACGGGCCGAGCCTCGCTGAAGCCCTGTTCGAGCAGTACGCGAGCGTGCCAGGAGGCGGAGGGCGTGTCGCCGTCGGCGTGCTCGCCGTAGATCTCGAAGCGGCGGGCGGTCGGCCCGGCGAGGACGGGGTCCTTGGCGGCGAGCTGCCACCACTCGGCCCAGTCGAGCACCCCCTCGGCCCTGGCCTGATCCATGCGGGTGTGGCGCTGCGCGCGCTCCGCCGCGTTGATCCGGGGCGTCGTGTCGTCGATCATGTGGTCCGCGTTCATGAAGACACCGCCGTCGCGGACGAGTTCCGCGACCTGACCGTAGAGGGCAGCGAGGGGTTCGCTGTGCAGCCAGTGCAGGGCCGTGGCGGTCAGGACGGCGTCGTACGCGTCGTAGGGCAGCCGGGCCGGCCAGTCCGGGTCCTTGAGGTCCGCCGTCACGAGGGTGACGCGGTCGTCGCCGCCGAAGGTGCCCTCGGCGATGGCGAGGAGCGCCGGGTCGAGGTCGACGCCGGTGCTGGTCGCGCCGGGGAGGCGGGCGAGCAGCCGGGCGGTGATGGTGCCGGTACCGCAGGCGAGGTCGAGGACGCGCGGGGCGGGCCCGACGAGCCCCTCGACCATGTCGACCATGATCCGGAAGCGTTCCTCGCGGTCGGGCATGTACCACTCCTGCTGGCGGTCCCAGCTCCGCTGCCAGGCAGCCCAGTCGGCGCCGGTCGTGACACCGCTCGTGGCACCGGTCGTGGCACCGGTCGTGGTCGTCTGCGCGTCCGTCATCGCAACCCTCCGCCGCGTTCGTCACGTAATACCCTGGAAGCACGAACGGCCGTTACCCCGCCCGCACCCCGACCATAGAGCGCCACCGTAAGGACTACAAGTGGAACTGGCCTATTACTCGGACTACGCCGTGCGCCTCGTCAACAGCGAGGAACCGGCCCGCGGCAAGGACGCGCTGACCTCGGTCGAGGCAGTCCGCGCCCTCTTCGGCGGCAACCAGTCCGCGGGCCGTCGGGCCACCGACGCGGACGTCACCCGGTTCCGCTCGGTCCGGGCCCGCCTGCGCGCGGTCTTCGAGGCGGCCGACGGCGGCGACGAGACCCTCGCGGTGGACCTCCTGAACTCGCTCCTGCTGGAGTTCCCGGTGAGCCCGCAGATCTCCGGCCACGACTTCCGCGACGACGACGGCCGTCCGCTGTGGCACATGCACCTGGCCGACCACCCGTCGAACGCGACGGCGGGCTACGCGGCCATCGCGGCCATGGGCCTGGCGTTCCATCTCACCGAGTACGGCGTCGACCGCCTGGGCCTGTGCGAGGCCGGCCCCTGCCGCAACGCCTACCTCGACACCTCGACCAACCGCTCCCGGCGCTACTGCTCCGACCGCTGCGCCACCCGCGCCAACGTCGCCGCCTACCGCGCCCGCAAGCGCCTGGAGGCGGACCGGACGGCCAGCACCGGCCTGGCCGCCGACAGCGCCCAGCGCATCACCGCCAGCGGCGAGCGCTGACCGGGCTTCAGCGGGCGGTAGCGCAGCCGCACCTTGCCCAGGATCAGCTCGTCGGGCACGGTCCCGTAGTCGGTGCTGTCGCCGCCGGCGTAGGTGTTGTCCCCACGGACCCACCACCCGCCCTCACGGCGCTCCGCGGCCCGCTTGACGACGAGCAGGTCCTGCTGGAACGGATGCCGCAGCACGATCACGTCACCGACCCGGACCCGGGCGCCGTACTGCACCACCAGCCGGTCCCCCTGGTACAGCGTGGGCACCATGGACGGGCCGGTCACCTCGGCCAGCCCGAAGAGCGCGGCCGCCCTCGCGCGCTCGGTCTCCTGCGACAGCTCCGGCATCGCCGGCACCTCCCCGGTCCGTTCCTCCACCAGTCTCAGTCTGACCCCGGACTTTTGTCCTAAGCCCATGGGGGCACTCGCGAAAAGCCGTCTCCCAGGGAGTAATGTCCCACCTGAGAAGACGATCACGAGGAAGGAACGCTCCATGCTTTCCCGCCTGTTTGCCCCCAAGGTCAAGGTCAGCGCACACTGCGACCTGCCCTGCGGTGTGTACGACCCGGCCCAGGCCCGCATCGAGGCGGAGTCGGTGAAGGCCGTCCAGGAAAAGATGGCCGCCAACGACGACCCGCACTTCCAGGCGCGCGCCACCGTCATCAAGGAGCAGCGTGCCGAGCTCGCGAAGCACCACGTCTCCGTGCTGTGGAGCGACTACTTCAAGCCGCCGCACTTCGAGAAGTACCCCCAGCTGCACCAGCTGGTCAACGACACCCTGAAGGCCCTGTCGGCCGCCAAGGCCTCGACGGACCCGAAGACCGGCGAGAAGGCCCTGGAGCTCATCGCCGAGATCGACAAGATCTTCTGGGAGACCAAGAAGGCCTGACCAAGGCCTGGTCGTCGCCCCGGGCCGTCCGGCCTGCACCGGCGCCGGTCGCAACGGCCACCTGTCCGCACCCGGTCCGCGGGCCGCCGAACACGGCGGCTCCGACGGCCCGGGTGCGGTCTCCTTTTCTCCCCCGCCCGGACGCCCTCGCCCCGGACGCCCCGCCCGGATGTCGCACTCCGTGCGATGCTGACCCCGTGACCCTCGAGGACCTGAAACGGCTGCGGCAGGCACGTGACCGGATGGACCGTGAGTACGCGGAGCCACTCGATGTCGCGGCGCTCGCGAGCACCGCGCTGATGTCCCCGGGCCACTTCCAGCGCAGCTTCCGCGAGGCCTACGGCGAGACGCCGTACGGCTACCTCATGACCCGGCGGGTCGAGCGCGCCAAGACCCTCCTGCGCCGCGGCGACCTGACCGTGACGGAGGTCTGCATGGCGGTCGGCTGCACCTCGCTCGGCTCGTTCAGCTCCCGCTTCACCGAGCTGGTCGGCGAGACCCCGAGCGCGTACCGGGCACGGTCGCACGAGGCCGGTGCGGTGATCCCGTCCTGTGTGGCCCGGACGTACACCCGCCCGCTGCGTGGCAGGCACACCTAGGCTGGACGCCATGGACCTCAAACTCCACCAGTGTTTCGTCGCCGTCGACGACCACGACAAAGCCCTGCACTTCTACGTCGAGGTGCTCGGTCTCGAAGTCCGCAACGACGTCTCCTTCGAGGGGATGCGCTGGGTGACCGTCGGGTCGCCGCTCCAGCCGGACGTGGACCTCGTGCTGGAGCCGCCGGGCGCGAACCCGGACTTCTCACCCGCCGACCGGGAGGCGATGGCCCGGCTGCTCGCCAAGGGTGTGCTGCGCGGGGTCATCTTCACCACCACCGACTGCGACGCGCTGCACGCACGGGTGCAGGAGGCCGGCGTCGAGGTGCTCCAGGAGCCGACGGACCAGCCCTACGGGGTGCGCGACTGCGCGTTCCGTGACCCGGCGGGGAACATGCTGCGGTTCATGGAGCGGGCCGGATGAGCGGACCGGTCCGCTGGGCCCACGTCTTCGTCGACCGGCCCGCGCGGAGTTTCGCGCGGGCATGCGACTTCTGGACCGCCGTCACGGATACGTCCCTCTCCGTCCCCAGGGGCGAGGACGGGGAGTTCGTCACCCTGCTGCCGAGGGACGTCGGCGCCGACGCCTGCGTGAAGGCGCAGGCGGTCACGGACGGCGAGGGCGGCGCGCATCTGGACCTCTCCGTGCGGGATGTGCCCGGTTTCGTCGCGGCGGCGCGGGAACTGGGCGCTGAGTCGGCCGCCGCGCACGACGGCTGGGCCGTCCTGCGCTCCCCTGCCGGACAGTTGTTCTGCGCGGTGCCGTGGCACGGGGAGTCCGTGCGGCCGTCCGTGGTGGCCGGCAGCCGCCTGGACCAGGTGTGCATGGACGTCCCGCCGTCGGCGTACGAGGCCGAAGTGGCCTTCTGGAGCGGCCTGTTGCCCGACTGGTCGGCCCGGCCGGGTTCCCGGTCCGAGTTCCACGTGGTCCAGCCGCCGCCGGGGCTGCCGGTCCGCGTCCTGCTCCAGCGGCTCGACGCGGAGAGCGCTGTCCGCGCCCATCTCGACCTGGCCTGCGGCCCGGACATCGACGCCGTACGCGCCCGGCACGAGGAGCTCGGCGCGGTACTCGTCGCCCGCCGGCCCCACTGGACGGTGATGCGCGACCCGACCGGCGGCCTGTACTGCCTGACCGGGCGCGACGCGGAGACGGGCGGGCTGCCACGGGCCGCTTCCCGGGTCACCGGACCGACGTCCGACGACTGAACGCCGGGCCGCCTACACACCCTCTCCCAGCGGCGCGCCCACCCGCAGGTTCCACCGTCCCGCTCGGCCGCTCAGGTCCACGGCGGTCAGCGGACGCACGTCGAGGCGCCAGAAAGCCGGTTCCGGCAGGCCCAGCGCACGCACGAGCAGGGCTCGCACGACGTCGGGTTCCACCACGGCGGTCACCCGCCCCGGGGTGCGGGCGACGTCCTCCAGCCAGGCCCCGGCCCGGTCGCACAGCTCCCGCACCGTCTCCCCGCCGTGCGGGGCATGGGCCGGATCCGCCAGCCAGGTCGCGACCGCGTCCGGCTCGGCGGCCGTCACCTCGGTGAGGGTCCGGCCGCGCCAGCGGCCCACGTCGAGAGCGGCGAGCGCGGGTACCGGGGGCGCGGGCAGGCCCAGCGCCTCGGCGGTCTGCCGGCACCGGGTGGAGGGCGAGGCCGCCGAGCGGTCCACGCCGGGCAGCAGCGCCGCGGCCGACCGGGCCCGGCGCACTCCGGCGTCGTCCACCTCGCAGCTGCCGTCGTCGAACCGCGCCTCGCGCAGGGCCGAAGTGATCGCCGGTGAGATCAAGGTCACTCGGCTGGTCATCGGTCTCCGCTCGGTGAGGTCAGGGGGCCGGGGCGGCGGGGGTTCCGGGTTCCGCTTCGGGTGCGGGTTCCTTTTCGGCCCCGGCCGTCCTGTGCCGGGGGCCCGGTTCCACGTACGCCTCGCAGCGCGGGTTGTGACACGGGCCCGGCACCCAGCGCGGGACCCACGCGCCCAGCGTCTTGTGTCGCCGGACGACGGACTGCACTGGCTGCCCACAGTCGGGACAGACGCGTTGTTCCCGGTCCATGCCACCAGAGTAGGGCGGCACGGCCCCGAGCGCTCCCCGCTGTACGTCGACATCGGTCAGCGCTGCCTGTCGTACGTCCGTACGACCACGCCGTTGCCGAACGAGCGCACCCCGCCGAAGGCGAAGCGGGCGATGTCGAAGCCGGCGCCGAACATCGGCATGCCTGCGCCGTAGGCCATCGGGTAGGTCTTGATCACGAGCTCGTCGATCTCGTCGATCAGCTCGCCCGCGAGTCGGGAGCCGCCGCACAGGTAGATGTCGAGGCCGCCGTCCTCCGCCTTCAGTTCGCGGACCTTGGCGAGCAGGCCGTCCGCGATGATCTCGACGTCCGGGGAGGGCGACCCGCCGAGGGTGCGGGAGGCGACGTACTGGCGCAGGTGTGCGTACGGGCTGGGGATGTCCTCCTTCAGTGCCACGTCGTAGCTGGCCCGGCCCTGGATGACCGTGTCGAACCTCTTGTTCTCCAGGTCGTCGAGACCCAGCGCGCGACGGCCGTGGGTCGGAATGGTCTCCGGATACTCCGTCGTGAGGAAGTCGAGGAACTCCTCGTCGACGTAGGCGATCATCGCCGAGCCGTCGCCGTTCACGTCTCCGATGAAGCCGTCGACGGAGCAGGCGACGAAGTACGTGAGCTTTCGCAAGTGGGGCTCTTTCCGTAGGCTGGCTTCCGAACCACTCCAGTTGTAGTACTTCAGATGTAGTGGTCGCAAGCGGGTTTCCCGGTGTTTCGGGAAACGGAGCCAAGTGAGAGAGAAGGTTCCGCATGGCCGGAAATCCGGAGCGCCGGGCGGCCCTGGTGGACGCCGGGGTGGAGGTGCTCGCACGTGAGGGCGCGCGGGGGCTCACGTTCCGCGCGGTGGACTCTGCGGCCGCGGTGCCGGTGGGCACCGCCTCCAACTACTTCACCGGGCGCGACGACCTGCTGCGGCAGATCGACGCCCGGCTGCACGTCCGGCTGGCGCCCGACCCCGAGGTGCTGGGCGCGCTGCTGGCGCGGCCGCGCGACCGTTCCCTGGTCACGGCGTTCATGCACGACCTGATGGCCCGCGCGACCCGTGACCGGAGCGGCTACCTCGCCCTGCTGGAGATGCGCCTCGAGGCCACCCGCCGTCCCGAGCTCCGCGCCTCGTTCACCACGTCGGTGCGCGGCGACCTCGACCACGGCAGGTTCTTCCACCGCGAGGCCGGCCTGCCCGGCGGCGACGAGACCGTCGTCGTCCTGTACCTCGCGATGCTCGGGCTGATCCTGGAGCACCTGACCCTGCCGGACGTCCTGGACGGCGTCCTGCCGGGGGTGGGGGTGCCGGAGGGGCTGGTGGAGCGGATCGTGGCGACGATCGTCCCGGACGGCGCCGAGGAACCCGCGTAGGACGAACGGCGGCGGGCCCCGCACACCGTGGGGATGTGCGGGACCCGCCGGACCGGAACCCACCGGAAGGCAGCCCGGCTTCGTCCGCCGCCCTTCCTCGCTTCCTCGTCCTCGCCCTCCTCGCCCTCCTCGTCCGTCGTCCCTCTTTGCCCTCTCCCTCGCCCTCGGACCGGTCAGGTCAGGTCCTAGCTGCTGCGCCGGGTCACGAACTCCGCCAGGGACAGCAGGCCGCCCGCCGACTCCGGGTCCGGGATCGCCCGGGCCAGTTCGTGCATCGCGCGGGCCATGCGGTCGGCCGCCTGCTCCTGCGCCCACTCCCGGCCGCCGGCCCGTTCGACGGCCAGCGTCGTGCGGTCCAGGTCGGCCGGGTCGTAGGGCGCCTCGTACAGCGCGGCCAGTTCGCCGGCCGCCGGGGTGCCGGAGGTCAGCGCGGCGACCACCGGCAGGGACTTCTTGCGGGCGGCGAGATCCGCGCCGGCCGGCTTGCCGGTGTGCCGCGGGTCTCCCCACAGGCCGATGACGTCGTCGATCAGCTGGAAGGCGAGCCCGGCCTCCCGGCCGAACGCGTCCAGCGCGTCCACCTCCTCCTCGGCCGCCCCCGCGTACAGCGCGCCCACGGCGCAGGCGCAGCCGAGCAGCGCTCCCGTCTTCGCCTCGGCCATGACGAGCACCTCGTCGAGGGTGATCTCGGCGGGGCCGCGCTTCTCCAAGGCCGTGTCCGCCTGCTGGCCGGCGCAGAGTTCGACCACACAGGCCGCGACCCGGCGGGCGGCCGCCGCGGACGCGGGATGCGGATCCGCGGCCAGCAGCCCGAGGGCGAGAGCCTGAAGTGCGTCCCCGGCGAGGATCGCGTCGGCGTCGCCGAACACGGTCCAGGCGGTGGGCCGGTGCCGGCGGGTGGTGTCCCGGTCCATCACGTCGTCGTGCAACAGCGTGAAGTTGTGGACCAGTTCGACCGCGGCGGCCGCCCGCAGGGCCGCCGCGCGGGCCGCCGGGCCACCGAGCGCGGTGGCCGCGGCGAGCACGAGGGCCGGGCGGATCGCCTTGCCCGCGTTGGCGGCCGCCGGGGTGCCGTCGGCCTGCTCCCAGCCGAAGTGGTAGCGCGCGACCCGGCGCACGGCGCCGGGCAACGAGTCGATGGCCTGACGCAGTTCGGGGTCGACCGACGCCCGGGAGCGCTCCAGGATCACCGCCGCGTCGTGCCCGTCGGCCGGCCCCGGACCACTGTCGCCCTGGCTGCCGATGGGCCTCCGCCTTTCGCGCGTCTCACCCCGGTACCGCCTGATGGCGGAAGTCACCGCCAGCGGCCGATCTCGACGTTCTCCATGACGCCCAGCGCGTCCGGCACCAGGACCGCGGCCGAGTAGTAGGCCGTGACCAGGTACTTGATGATGGCCTGTTCGTTGATGCCCATGAACCGCACGGACAGGCTCGGCTCGATCTCGTCCGGGATGCCGGACTGGCGCAGACCGATGACGCCCTGGTCCTCCTGGCCCAGACGCAGCGCGATGACGGAGCTGGTGCGGGCCGCGGTGACCGGGATCTTGTTGCACGGGTAGATCGGCACCCCGCGCCAGGTCGGGATCCGGTTGCCGCCGACATCGATCGTCTCGGGGACGAGCCCGCGCTTGTTGAGCTCACGGCCGATCGCGGAGATCGCGCGCGGGTGGGCGAGCAGCATCTTGGTGCCGCGCCGCCTGCTGAGCAGTTCGTCGAGGTCGTCCGGGCCGGGCACGCCGTCGTGCGGCTGGATCCGCTGGTCGTACTCGCAGTTGTGCAGCAGCCCGAACTCGCGGTTGTTGACGAGTTCGTGCTCCTGGCGCTCCTTGAGCGCCTCGACCGTCAGCCGCAACTGCTGCTCGGTCTGGTTCATCGGCTGGTTGTACAGATCGGCCACGCGCGAGTGGATGCGCAGGACGGTCTGGGCGATGCTCAGTTCGTACTCGCGCGGCCGGGCGTCGTAGTCCACGAACGTGTGCGGGATGTCCGGCTCACCGGCGTGACCGGTGGCGAGGTCGACCTCTTTCTCGCCGTACTTGTTGGTGCGCTGCTCGGGGATCGCGCGCAGCCGCTGGAGGTGCTCGCGCAGGGATTCGGCACGCTCCGCGACCTGCTCGACGTCCTGCCTGGCCAGGATCAGCACCGTGCAGGCCGTGTCCGCGCGGGCCGTGTACTCCCAGATGGCGTCCGCGTCGAGCAGGGTCTGGTCGCCGAAGTACGCGCCGTCCGCGAGGACGCCGAGCACCTGGTCGTCGCCGTAGGGGCCGGTGCCGACCTTCTCGACGCGGCCGTGCGCCAGCAGGTAGACCTCCTCGCTCTGGCTGCCGAAGGAGGCGATGACCTCGCCCGGGCCGAACTCCCGCTGCCGGCAGCGCTGGGCGAGTTCCCCGAGCACCTCCTCGTCCTCGTAGGAGCGGAGCGCGGGCAGTTCGCCCAGCTCGGCCGGGATGACCTCGACCCGGTCGCCGGTCTTCACGAAAGTGATGCGGCCGTCGCCCACCGCGTACGTCAGACGCCTGTTGACCCGGTACGTACCACCCTGCACATCGACCCAGGGCAGATTCCGCAGCAGCCAGCGGGAGCTGATCTCCTGCATCTGCGGTGCGGACTTGGTCGTGGTGGCCAGGTTCCGCGCGGCCGCGGTGCCGAGACTCTGCTGCGGCTTGCCCGAATCCGCGCGGACCTCTTCGCCTACCGACATGAGAAATGCCCTCCCGATTCATGCACGGACGCCGAACTGCGCCGATGCACTTCGTTCACGCGGCAAGCCTTCCATCACGGTGTGTGCTCGTGCTATTACCCGAACGAGCGGGAATGGATCTACGTGGGCAGGGAAGAGCTACGTTTCACCGAACGGTGTTCGACAATGAGCGGGTGACCGACCTGCGCCCCCGCCTGCCCTCTCCCCTCCAGGAAGTGTCCGACGACCGGTTCGGGCGGTACGGCGTCCGGCTGCTGCTGAAGCGGGACGACCTGATCCACCCCGAGCTGATCGGCAACAAGTGGCGCAAGCTCGCGCCCAACCTGGAGCGGGCGGCGGGACGGACCCTCCTCACCTTCGGGGGCGCCTACTCCAACCACCTGCGGGCCACGGCCGCCGCCGGCCGTCTGCTGGGGCAGCCCACGGTGGGCGTGGTGCGCGGAGACGAACTGGCCGGCCGGCCGCTGAACCCGTCCCTGGCCCGGTGCGCGGCCGACGGAATGCGCCTGCACTTCGTGGAGCGCTCGACCTACCGTCGCAAGACCGAGCCGGACGTGCTCGGGAAGCTTCTGGACGCGGTCGGCGCGCGGGACGCGTACGTCGTGCCCGAGGGCGGCAGCAACGCGGCGGCGGTCCACGGCTGCCGGGCGCTCGGCGAGGAGCTGCGGGGCCGCAGCGACGTCGTCGCCCTCGCCTGTGGCACCGGCGGAACCCTCGCCGGCCTGGCGGCCGGCCTCGCCCCCGGTCAGCGGGCCCTGGGCATACCCGTCCTCAGAGGCGGCTTCCTGGGCGACGGGATACAGGCGCTGCAGGAAGAGGCGTTCGGCGGCCGACGGGGCGAGTGGCGGCTCGACGAACGCTTCCACTTCGGCGGCTACGCCCGTGTCCCGCCCGAGCTCGAGACCTTCGCGGCGGACTTCGAACGACGTCACGCGGTGCCGGTGGAACGTCTTTATGTCGCCAAGTCGCTCTACGGCCTTGTCGCCCTGGCCGAGGAGGGCGCCTTCGTGCGCGGGACGACCGTGACGGCCGTGATCACCGGCCGCCCGTTCCCGTGAGGCGACGGCGGACGCCGGCGCCTATGCCGTCTCCCGGAAGGCCGCCGCCTCCTCCAGGTCCAGCCGGCGCAGCAGCGTGCGCAGCATCTCGTCGTCGATGTGGCGGCCGTCCCGGAGCCGGACGAACATCTCGCGCTCGGCGCTGATCATCTCGCGCGACAGACGCCGGTAGGTGTCGTCGACGGTCTCGCCGGTGACCGGGTTGACCTGTCCGAGGCGCTCCCAGACGGCGTTGCGGCGCCGTTCCAGGACGCTGCGCAGCCGGTCGGCGAGCGGCGGCGGCAGCGCGTTGCGCTCGTCGGCCAGCAGCGCGTCCAGCCGCTCCTCGGCGACCCGGGAGGCCTGCGCCTGGGCATTGGCCTCGGCGAGCGTCGCGGCCTGCGGGTCGGGCTCGGGGAACTTCAGCAGGCGGATCAGCGGCGGCAGGCTCAGCCCCTGCACCACCAGGGTGCCGATGACCGTCGTGAAGGTGAGGAAGAGGATCAGATTGCGGTACGGGAAGGGCGCGTCGCCGTGGTCCACGGTGAGCGGGATGGAGAACGCGATGGCGAGCGAGACCACGCCCCGCATGCCGGCCCAGGCGATGACGATCGGCCCCCGCCAGGTCGGGTTCTCCTCCCGCGCGCGGATACGCGCCGACAGCAGCCGGGGCAGGAAGGTCGCCGGGTACACCCACAGGAAGCGCGCCGCCACGACCACGAGGAACAGCGCGACGGCGTACCAGGCGGCGTCCACCCCCTCGTAGGCGCCGAGACCCTTCAGGACGACCGGGAGCTGGAGGCCGATCAGCGCGAAGACCGCCGACTCCAGGACGAAGGCGACCATCTTCCACACGGCCTCCTCCTGGAGGCGGGTCGCGAAGTCGACCTCCCACGCGCGGTGGCCCAGGTAGAGCGCGACGACGACCACCGCGATGACGCCGGAGGCGTGGAACTGCTCGGCCGCCGCGTAGGCGACGAAGGGGATCAGCAGGGAGAGCGTGTTCTGGAGCAGGGGCTCCTTGAGGTGGGTGCGCAGCCAGTGCAGCGGGGCCATCAGGATCAGGCCGACGGCGGTCCCGCCGACGGCCGCCACCAGGAACTCCTCGATACCGCCGGCCCAGGACGCGCCCTCGCCGACCACGACCGCGAGGGCCACCTTGTAGGCGGTGATCGCGGTGGCGTCGTTCAGCAGCGACTCGCCCTGGAGGATCGTGGTGATCCGTGACGGCAGACCGACCCGGCGGGCCACCGCCGTGGCCGCGACCGCGTCCGGCGGCGCCACCACCGCGCCCAGCACCAGCGCCGCCGTCAGCGGCAGCCCGGGGACGATCAGATAGGCCGCCCAGCCGACGGCGAAGGTCGCGAAGAGCACGTACCCGACCGACAGCAGGGCCACCGGCCGCAGCTGGGCGCGCAGGTCGAGATAGGAGCTGTCGGTGGCCGACGTGTACAGCAGCGGAGGCAGCAGGAGCGGCAGCACGACGTCCGGGTCCAGGGTGTAGTCGGGCACCCCCGGCACATAGGACACCAGCAGGCCGACCGCCACCAGCAGCAGCGGCGCGGGCACCGGGGTGCGCCGGGCCGCCGCCGCGAAAGCCGCACTGCCGGCCACCAGCAACAGCAGTGGCATCACGTCCATGTCCAGCCCGCCCTCGTTTTTCCGCGCGGTCGTCCGCACGCCCGTCGTAATCTGGCAATCATGAAACAGTGCACGCATGCCGACGCGCTGCCCCACCCGGAACCCGTCCCGCTCGGCGAGACGTGTCCGGAGTGCCTGCGGGACGGCACCCACCCGGTGCAACTTCGGCTGTGCCTGACCTGCGGCCACGTCGGCTGCTGCGACTCCTCGCCCAGCCGGCACGCCACCGCGCACCACAAGGATTCGGGTCACCCGGTGATGCGGACCTTCGAACCCGGCGAGAACTGGCGTTGGTGCTTCGTCGACCATGTCCTCGTATGAGGAGCCTCGTATGAGGAGACCATGACGCCCCGGCCGTCCGGCGGGTACGGTTCGACCATCTGACGCCTGGGTACGTCAACCCGGCGCGCCCTGTTCCCATTTGGGCCGACCAACCTCTAGACACGGAGCGTGTTCACAGCTTTACTGTGAGTGACGCCAGGGGGTTGGGGTCCCGGGGACAGAAACTTGAGAGCGCGATAGCGTCACCGCTGCACCACACACGCGTTACCCCGGGGGGCGACCCTCGGCCCCGAAAAGCTTGTACCACCTTGGAGGTGAGGGTGTCCCAGATCGCAGGCGAGCCCGCGACCCAGGACTTCGTGGAAGTCCGGCTGCCGGCTGCGGGTGCCTACCTGTCGGTGCTGCGGACGGCCACGGCCGGCCTCGCGGCCCGTTTGGACTTCACCCTGGACGAGATCGAGGACCTGCGCATCGCGGTGGACGAGGCTTGCGCGATCCTGCTCCAGCAGGCCGTGCCCGGCTCGGTACTCAGTTGCGTGTTCCGACTCGTCGACGACTCGCTGGAGGTCACCGTCTCCGCGCCGACCACGGACGGACACGCCCCCTCACGGGACACCTTCGCCTGGACCGTCCTGTCCGCCCTCGCGGGCAAGGTGTCCTCCGCCGTCGACGAGGACAAGACCGTGACGATCAGTCTCTACAAACAACGCGGCGCGGGACCCGGGCCGGCGTGAGGAACGGGGACGGGCCGGTGCGGGACGAAGAGCGCGGCACACGGGAGCTGCCGGCCGAGAACGCCGAGATTCCAGTCTCTCCGGACGGTTCCCGACGCATGGCGGACGGCATCGACGGCATTCCCGAGCAGGCCCGGCCGCATCCGGAGGACGACTCGGTCTCCGCGCGGGCGGGCCTGCCGGAAGGTGCCGTGCAGGGCTCGCCTCGGGAGAGGCGGATCGGGGGCTCGCCCCCGGGCCGAGCAGAGGCGAGGGCTCGACAGAGGGCGACGGGCGGGACAATGAGCGAGCACCAGCGAGACGGCGAACAGAGCGTGCCGGGCACGCAGCACGAACCACCGGCAACCCCTGTGCCGGCCACCCCCGTGCCGGTACCCCCCGCGCCGGGGGACCGCAGCGGCGCACGGGCGATGTTCATCGAGCTGCGCAAGCTCGAGAACACCAGTGCCGAGTACGCGGAGATGCGCAACCAGCTGGTCCGGATGCATCTGCCGCTCGTCGAGCACCTCGCGCGGCGCTTCCGCAACCGCGGCGAGCCGCTGGACGACCTCACCCAGGTCGCGACCATCGGCCTGATCAAGTCGGTCGACCGCTTCGACCCGGAGCGCGGCGTGGAGTTCTCCACCTACGCGACCCCGACGGTCGTCGGCGAGATCAAGCGCCACTTCCGCGACAAGGGCTGGGCGGTGCGGGTGCCGCGCCGGCTCCAGGAACTGCGCCTGGCGCTGACCACGGCGACGGCCGAGCTGTCGCAGCAGCACGGCCGCTCCCCCACGGTCCACGAGCTCGCCGAGAAGCTGGCGATCTCGGAGGAGGAGGTCCTGGAGGGCCTGGAGTCCGCCAACGCGTACTCCACCCTCTCCCTGGACGTGCCGGACACCGACGACGAGTCACCGGCGGTCGCGGACACCCTCGGCGCGGAGGACGAGGCGCTGGAGGGCGTCGAGTACCGGGAGTCCCTCAAGCCTCTTCTGGAGGACCTCCCGCCGCGCGAGAAGCGGATCCTGCTGCTGCGCTTCTTCGGCAACATGACCCAGTCGCAGATCGCGCAGGAGGTCGGCATCTCGCAGATGCACGTCTCGCGCCTGCTGGCCCGCACGCTGGCCCAGCTGCGGGAGAAACTGCTCGTCGAGGAATAGCGGCCCAAGCGGCACAGGCGGTGCAAACGGTACGGAGGAGCGGCAGCCCGAAGGCCTACTCCGATGCGCGGCCCGGCCCCCGGATCCCGAGGGCCCGGGTCGTCTCGCCGTTGACGATCAGGACGAGCGAGGCGACGGCGGTGGCCGCGAGCGCGATGCCCGCCGGGATGGCCAGGCTGTCGGCCTGCAAAAGGTTGTAGGCCACCGGCAGCGCCATGACCTGGGTGATGACGGCGGGTCCCCGGCTCCAGCTGCGCAGACCCAGCAGCCCACGGGCGGCGAGCAGCGGCAGCAGCGCGAGCACGATCAGCGTGACTCCGCCGGTGACGGCCTGCTGTCGGTCGCCCGGGTCGCCGCTGACCCCCAGGGCGAGCATGCACACCCCGCCGACGACCAGCGCCAGCCCCTCCAGGGCGACGAGCGCGGCGGCGTACGTCACCCGACGCGGGCGGGGTACGGCGGTTTCCGGGGCGGCGGAGGTCTCGTCACTGCTCACCCCAGAAGGGTAGCCCGCACCGCTGAGCGGCCCCCGGCCACCCGCGGGCCCGCACCCCCGAACGGGCGCCGATGCCCCCGCGCGCGAAGGCGCGGCGCTCGTGTCTAGGCTCACTCCGCGATCTCTTACCCGATCCCCACCTCGGCCTGTGCCCGGTACCACCCAGTAGGTACGCTGCAACTCATGCGTGCACTTCTCGTGGTCAATCCGGCGGCAACCACTACGAGTGCACGGACGCGCGACGTCCTCATCCACGCGCTCGCGAGCGAGATGAAGCTCGAGGCGGTCACCACCGAGTACCGCGGACACGCGCGTGACCTGGGCCGGCAGGCGGCGGACAGCGGAAACGTCGATCTGGTGGTGGCCCTCGGCGGCGACGGCACGGTCAACGAGGTGGTCAACGGCCTCCTGCACGCCGGCCCCGATCCGGAGAACCTGCCCGGTATAGCGGTGGTCCCCGGTGGCTCCACCAACGTCTTCGCCCGCGCCCTGGGGCTGCCCAACGATCCGGTGGAAGCCACCGGCGCGCTGCTGGACGCCCTGCGTGAGAGCAGTGAGCGCACGGTCGGGCTCGGCCTCGCGGCGGGTACGCCCGGCACGGAGGACGAGGCGGTGCCGTCGCGCTGGTTCACGTTCAACGCGGGACTGGGCTTCGACGCCGGGGTGGTGGGGCGGGTGGAGCAGCAGCGCGAGCGCGGCAGGAGATCCACGCACGCTCTTTACATCCGCCAGGCCATGCGCCAGTTGTTGGGTGAGTCACAGCGCCGGCACGGGTCGATCACCCTGGAGCGTCCGGGTGCCGAACCGGTGACCGATTTGGTGTTGTCCATAGTCTGCAACACGGCTCCGTGGACCTATCTGGGCAATCGCCCGGTGTACGCGTCACCTAAGGCCTCGTTCGATACAGGGCTCGACGTACTGGGTCTCAGCCGTCTGTCCACGGCCTCGGTTGCCCGATATGGCACCCAGTTGCTCACTTCGTCCCCCGAACGGGGGCCGCACGGTAAGCACGCCGTCTCCCTGCACGATCTGGACCAGTTCACCTTGCATTCGAAGGTCCCTTTGCCCCTTCAGATGGACGGTGACCACCTGGGGCTGCGAACAAGCGTGACGTTCACAGGCGTACGCCGTGCACTGCGTGTGATTGTGTGAGCAGAAAGGGCTGAAGTCCTTTCACTCGAACGTTTAGACCAGGGTCCACCCCATGGAAGTACGGCTGTGACCTAGTCGACACCGAGGAATCAAAAAAAACTTTCCGGAAGGGGTTGTATCCGCCGCTGAGGTTTGCGAGTCTCTACGTGGCGATCGGGACGGCCCGCAACACCGGCATCCACTGATCACCGGAACCCCTCTCCAAACAACAGGACCGCGCCAGGGAACCTGGCTGGTGGCCCTTCACTTGTTGAGGGATTCGTGAAAGCGTTCACATTCACAAGCAACTTGCATGTAATACCAAGGAGAGGTAGCAGCCATGGACTGGCGTCACAACGCCGTTTGCCGCGAGGAAGACCCCGAGCTCTTCTTCCCCATCGGCAACACCGGTCCTGCGCTGCTGCAGATCGAGGAAGCCAAGGCCGTCTGCCGTCGCTGCCCGGTTATGGAGCAGTGTCTGCAGTGGGCGCTCGAGTCCGGCCAGGACTCCGGCGTCTGGGGTGGCCTCAGCGAGGACGAGCGTCGTGCGATGAAGCGCCGCGCCGCCCGCAACCGGGCCCGTCAGGCTTCCGCCTGACAACACCCGCCCCGCAAGCCTGAGCTTGGCGGCGCGTACAGCGAGTACGCATCTCCCGCCCCCGAGCCGCAGCGCGCAGTACCCCCGATGCGCAGCACAAGCTGGCAACGAGCATTCGAGCCCCGGACCCCTGAACGGTCCGGGGCTTCTTGCTGTGCGCCCGCCCGGTCCGCCCACGCCGTCACCTGCCCCGCGCCGTCGCGGGCCCGCTACTTCTGTGCGCGCACCGGGATGTCCAGGATCACCTGGGTACCGCGCTCGGGTCCCGGGACCATGTCGAAGGTGCCGCCCAACTCGCCCTCCACCAGCGTCCGTACGATCTGGAGGCCGAGGTTGCCCGAGGTGTGCGGGTCGAAGCCCTCGGGCAGTCCGACGCCGTCGTCCTGGACGGTGACCAGGAGACGCGTCTCCTTCGTGGTGCCGCCGCGGACCGCGGACACCTCGACGGTGCCGGTGTCGCCCTCGACGAAGCCGTGCTCCAGGGCGTTCTGCAGGATCTCGGTGAGGACCATGGACAGCGGGGTGGCGACCTCGGCGTCCAGGATCCCGAAGCGTCCGCTGCGCCGGCCGGCGACCTTGCCCGGCGAGATCTCGGCGACCATCGCCAGCACCCGGTCGGCGATCTCGTCGAACTCCACCCGCTCGTCCAGGTTCTGAGACAGCGTCTCATGCACGATGGCGATCGAGCCGACCCGGCGGACCGCCTCCTCCAGCGCCTCCCGGCCGCGCTCGGACTCGATACGCCGGGCCTGGAGGCGCAGCAGGGCCGCCACCGTCTGGAGGTTGTTCTTCACCCGGTGGTGGATCTCCCGGATGGTCGCGTCCTTGGTGATCAACTCACGCTCGCGACGGCGCAGTTCGGTGACGTCGCGGAGCAGCACGAGCGCGCCGATGCGGGTGCCCTTGGGCTTGAGCGGAATCGCCCGGAACTGGATGACGCCGTCCTTGGCCTCGATCTCGAACTCGCGGGGCGCCCAGCCGCTGGCGACCTTGGCGAGCGCCTCGTCCACCGGACCCCGGGTCGGGGCGAGTTCGGCGGTGGTCACGCCGAGGTGCTGGCCGACCAGGTCGGAGGCGAGGCCCATGCGGTGGTAGGCCGAGAGCGCGTTCGGGGAGGCGTACTGGACGATTCCGTCGCCGTCGACGCGGATCAGGCCGTCGCCGACGCGCGGGGCGGCGTCCATGTCCATCTGCTGGTTGGGGAACGGGAAGGAGCCGGCCGCGATCATCTGCGCGAGGTCGGAGGCGCTCTGGAGGTAGGTGAGCTCCAGGCGGCTGGGGGTGCGCACGGTGAGCAGGTTGGTGTTGCGGGCGATGACCCCGAGGACGCGCCCCTCACGCCGTACGGGGATCGACTCGACCCGTACGGGGACCTCCTCACGCCATTCCGGGTCGCCCTCGCGCACGATCCGGCCCTCGTCCAGGGCGGCGTCGAGCAGCGGACGGCGGCCGCGCGGGACGAGGTGGCCGACCATGTCGTCCTGGTAGGAGGTCGGGCCCGTGTTGGGCCGCATCTGGGCGACCGAGACATAGCGGGTGCCGTCCCGGGTGGGGACCCACAGGACCAGGTCGGCGAAGGAGAGGTCGGAGAGCAGCTGCCACTCCGAGACCAGCAGGTGGAGCCACTCGAGGTCGGAGTCGTCGAGTGCGGTGTGCTGGCGTACGAGTTCGTTCATGGAGGGCACGTCTGCGAGCGTACCCGTGGGTCTGTGCGGGGCCTAAACCTGTCGGCGGCGCACGGTCGGCCGCGAGGGGCGCCCGGGCCCGGAAACACCCGCGGGCCGCGGCGCCTGAGAGGGACCCTCAGCCCTCCCGGCACCGCAGCCCGGAGCAATATCGGCCGCGGGGTGTGCGGTCCCGTCGACCGAAGGGTGAGGAACCGGGGCAGTCAGGGCAGAGAGCTCCGGGTCCTCGGTCCGCCCTCCTGTGCGGGGAAGACGGAAGTTGTGTGTCGCACTCCCCTCCATTGTGGACTAGACCACTAGGGGTGTCCATGTGTGGAGGGTCGTTCGTTGTCGTAGGTATGCGGACGCTCTGACATCCACAACGCAGCCTAGCCTGTGCGGGTTCCCGTGCGGGGCCAGTTACGGGCGGCATTTTCCGCGATCCACCTCCGGAGCGGCCCTCCCGCCCCCTCCCGCGCCCCGGGACGGACACGGTCGACTCTGTTAGATTGACCCCATAGATTGGTCTAAACCACATAGCCCTTCCGGGCCCCGTGCCCCTCTCAGAACGGCAGGCCAGCGTGGAAGTTGTCATCGTTGCGGACGCCCGCTCGGGCGGCGAGCTCATCGCCGAGGCCATGGCGCGGCTCCTGCGGCGCAAGCCGGACGCCCTGCTCGGTGTGGCCACCGGCTCCACCCCGCTGCCCGTCTACCAGGCACTGGCGGCCGAGGCGCGTTCCGGGGCGGTGGACACCGCGCGGGCGCGGATCGCCCAGCTCGACGAGTACGTGGGCCTGCCGTCCGAGCACCCCGAGTCCTACCGTTCGGTGCTGCGGCGCGAGGTGCTGGAGCCGCTGGGCATCGGCATGGAGGCCTTCCTCGGGCCGGACGGCACGGCCACGGACGTACAGGCCGCGTGCGAGGCGTACGACCGCGCGCTGGCCGCGGCCGGCGGAGTGGACCTCCAGCTGCTCGGGATCGGCACCGACGGGCACATCGGCTTCAACGAGCCGTGCTCCTCGCTGGCCTCGCGCACCCGGATCAAGACGCTGACCGAGCAGACCCGCGTCGACAACGCGCGCTTCTTCGACGGCGACATCGAACAGGTCCCGCACCACGTCATCACGCAGGGCATCGGCACGATCCTGGAGGCGCGGCACCTGGTGCTGCTCGCCACCGGGGAGGGCAAGGCGGACGCCGTCGCGGCCACCGTCGAGGGGCCGGTCGCCGCGGTGTGCCCGGCCTCCGCGCTCCAGCTGCACCCGCACGCCACGGTCGTCGTCGACGAGGCCGCCGCGTCCAAGCTGAAGCTGGCGGAGTACTTCCGGCACACGTACGCCGGCAAGCCGGCGTGGCAGGGCATCTGAGGGCGCACCGTCACCACCGACGACGAAGGCGCCGGGCTCCTCTACAGGAGCCCGGCGCCTTCGTCGTGATGGCGCTCAGGCGTGCGTGCCGCCCGCGATGACCTCCGCCGCCGCGCGGCCGCACACCCGGGCCGCGCCGTGGGTGGCGATGTGCAGGACGCCGCGGGGCGGGGCCTGGGGGACGCCCATCTCGACGACGACCGTGTCCGGGCGCGCCGTGAGGACGGTGTCGAGGGCCGCCGTCATCCACGGGTGCCGGTGCTCGTCGCGGACCACGGCCACGATCCGCCGCTCGCCCGCCGCGACCAGCGCCGCGTGGCCCGCGTCCGCGCCCGCGAAGCTGCCGGTCTCCGTCCCCGGCAGCAGCCGGCCCAGCTCCGCGGCCACGCCCCACGGGGTCTCGTCGCCGACGGCGATGTTCGCGACCGGGGTGAGCGCGGCGACGAACGGCGGGTCGGTGAGCGGGGTGAAGACGTCGTCGCCGGTGAGGCGCAGTGCCCGGCGGGCGGCGATCAGCCCGACGTCGGCTCGCCCGGCGCTGCGGCCCGCGCGCGCCGTTGCCTCCTCGGGGCCGACCGCGGCCGTGCTCCGCACAGCCGTCCAGCGGGCCAGCGCCCGCACCCGCCGCGCCGCGTCCGCGAGGCGCTGCTCGGGGAGTTCGCCCGTGCGGACGGCCGTGACCAGGGCGTCGCGCAGCCGGCGTACCGTCTCGTCGTCCGCCAGGCCGCCGCCCACGCAGATGGCGTCGGCGCCGGCCGCGACGGCGAGAACGCTGCCGCGCTCGATGCCGTAGGTCGCGGCGACGGCCTGCATCTCCATGCCGTCGGTGACGATCAGGCCTTCGTAGCCGAGTTCCTCGCGGAGCAGGGTGGTGAGGATGTGCGGGGACAGGGTCGCCGGTCGGGCCGGGTCCAGGGCGGGGACCAGGATGTGCGCGCTCATCACCGCGCGGGTGCCGGCGGCGATGGCGGCGCGGAACGGGGTCAGTTCACGTTCCGTCAGGACCGCGGGGTCGGCGTCGATGCGCGGGAGCGCGTGGTGGGAGTCGACGGCCGTGTCGCCGTGCCCCGGGAAGTGCTTGGTGCAGGCCGCCACGCCCGCCGACTGAAGGCCGGTGACGTAGGCGGCGGTGTGCCGGGCGACCAGGCCGGGGTCGGCGCCGAACGAGCGGACCCCGATGACCGGGTTCGCGGGGTTGGAGTTCACGTCGGCCGAGGGTGCCCAGTTGAGGTTGACGCCGCACTCCGCGAGGCGGCGGCCCAGCTCCGCGGCGACCTCCAGGGTGAGCGAGACGTCGTCCACCGCGCCCAGCGCGTGGTTGCCGGGGAAGCTGGAGCCGGTGCGCACCTCCAGGCGCGTGACGTCTCCGCCCTCCTCGTCGATCGCGACCAGGACGTCGTCCCGTTCGGCGCGCAGCTGCGCGGTCAGCGAGGCGAGTTGATGCGGCGAGGCGATGTTCCGGCCGAACAGGCCCACCGACGCCAGGCCCTCGCCCAGGCGGCGCAGCAGCCAGTCGGGGGCGGTGGTGCCGGGGAAGCCTGGTTGGAGGACCGTCAGGGCGTCACGGGTGAGAGTGTCGGTGCCGCTGGCGATTGTCGTCATCGGGGGCGTTATCCCTTCACGGCGCCCGCGGTCAGCCCCGCGGCCATCTTGCGCTGGACGAGGAGGAACAGGGCGACGATCGGCAGCGCCATCATGGTGGCGCCGGCCATCATCGGGGCGTACTCGGTGCCGTGCTTGGTGGAGAAGTTGCTGAGCCACACGGTGGCCGTCTGGTTCTTCTGGCTGAGCAGCATCAGGGCGTAGAGGTACTCGTTCCAGGCCTGGATGAAGCCGTAGACCGAGGTGGCGACCATGCCCGGCGCCAGCAGGGGGAAGACCACCCGGACGAAGGCCCCGGTGCGGGAGCAGCCGTCGACCATCGCGGCCTCCTCCAGCTCCTTCGGGATGTTGACGATGAAGCCGCGCAGCGTCCACACCGTGAAGGGGAGGATGAAGGTCAGGTACGTGAGGATCAGGCCGGTCAGCTTGTCGTACTGGCCCAGGTCGTTCAGGAGCAGGAAGACCGGGATGATCATGGCGACGAGCGGGACCATCTGGACGGCCAGGATGCCCACGATCACGATCTTGCGGCCGCGGAAGGCGAACCGGGAGATGGCCAGGGCGGCCAGCATGCCGACGACGACGCCGATCGCCACGACCGCCAGGGAGACGAGCAGGCTGCGGCCCACCGGGCCCCAGAAGTCGGCGATGTGCAGCGCGCGGCTGAAGTTGTCGAGGGTGAGTGCCGTCGGCAGCAGGCTCGGGTCCGGGTCGATCGCGTCCTTAGCCGGCTTGAACGCGGTGTTGAGCATCCAGTAGACGGGGAAGCCCGCGACGACGAAGACGAGCACGCCGAGGAGGTTCCAGCCGGACTTCGACCTGCGGCGCCCGGACCGGCTTCCCGCCCGGCTCGCCTCGGAGGCAACGGCACTCATTCGACCTCTCCGATCTTCAGCATCTGGCGCATGTAGACGGCGACCACACCGAGCAGCAGCAGCACGGTGATCAGGGCGATCGCCGAGCCCTGTCCGTAGTCGTTGACGACGAAGGCGCGGTCGTAGGAGTACGTCGTCAGGATCTGGAACTCGGCTTCCGGGTGTCCGTTGCGCATGACGAAGACCTGGGGGAACACGCCCATGTCCCAGATGACCGACAGGGTCGTGAGCATCACGATGATCGGCTTGAGGATGGGCAGGGTGACGTACCGGAAGACGCCCCAGGCGCCCGCGCCGTCGAGGCGGGCGGCCTCCTCCAGTTCGGCCGGGACCTGGGTGAGGCCGGCGCTGAGGGTGATGACCACGAAGGGCACGGCGCCCCAGACGACGAGGAGCATGATGACCGCCAGCCCCTGCGGTCCGCTGGCGAACCAGTTGTGGCCGATCAGCTCGACGCCCGGCAGCCTGCTCAGGACCGCGTTGAGAATGCCGTAGTCGGCGTCGAACAGCCACTTGAAGACGGTGGTGGCGACGATGACCGGCATGCCCCAGCTGGCCACTAGCGCGATGTTCACGAGGGTCTTCACCCAGCCGGAGACCCGCTGGAGGAGCAGCGCGATCAGCATGCCGATGACCATCGTGAAGATCACGCAGCCGGCCGCGAAGACGATCGTGCGGAAGACGACCTGCCAGAACTCGCCGTCGCCCAGCACTCCGGTGAAGTTGTCGAACCCGACGGACTCGGCCGGCTGGAAGCCCCACAGCTGGGACTGCCCGAACTTCTGGAACGAGAGGGTGACCAGCCGGACCAGCGGATAGCCCATCACCAGGGCGAGGACCAGCAGGCAGGGGGCGAGGAGCAGCCAGGGGGTGGTGGCCCCGCGGGAACCGCGGCCGCCGCGTGGTCTCTTCGCGCCGGGTCCGCCCGCGGGTGGTGGTGGTGGTGGCGACTGCCGCGTCGGCGGCACTTTGGCAGTGGTCGTGTCTGCGGCACTCATCCGCGCGCTCCTCAGCGGTCCCTCGGGTCGTACGAAGGCGAAGCCCCGCACGGGTCGTACGGGAGGCAGGGCCCCGCCCCGATGAAGCCCTCCGGGGTAGACGGGGCCCTGCCCTCAGGTCACTTGGTGTTGATGACCTTGTCGATCGCGGCGTCCGCGTCCTTCGCGGCGGCCTCGACCGTCTTCTTGCCGGTGCCGATGCTCTGGAGCATGGTCTGGAGCACCTGGGCCTTCTCGACCTGGCCCCAGCCGGGAGCCATCGGGACGAACCAGTTGGACTCGGCGGCGGTGGCCGGGACCGCGGTGGCCGGATCGCTCTTGAGGGTCGCGAGGTCGGTCTTGTTGTTGGGCAGGTTGCCCTTGGCGATCAGGCCCTTCTGGCCGGACGGGCCGGTGAAGGCGTTGATCCACTCGGCGGCCAGGGCCTGCGCGTCCGACTTGACCGGGACGGCGAGGTCGGAGCCGCCCAGGAAGACGGGGAGGTTCTTGCCGGACGGGCCGGGCATCACGAAGTTCTCGACGTTGTTCGCGAGCTTGCCGGTCTTGTCGTTCTCCTTCGCCGCGGCGGTCGCGCCCTCCCAGGCGGGGGCGAAGATCATGCCGGACTTGCCCTGGCCGTAGACGATGTACCGGTCGGACTCGTCCTTGGTCTTGTCGCCGTGCATGTACTTGTCGACGACGTTCTTGAACTCGTTGAGGCCCTTGACCGACTCGGGCGAGGAGAGGTTGGCCTTCCACTCGCCGCCCTCCTCCTTGGCGATCGAGCCGCCGGCGTCGTAGACGAAGGACATGGCCGCGTACCAGTCACGGGTGGGCTGGTACCAGGCGGAGAACTTGTCGCCCTCCTTCTTCTGGACCTTGTCCAGGGCGGCGGTCAGCTCGGTGTACGTCTTCGGCGTGGTCTTGACGCCCGCCGAGGCGAAGAGGTCCTTGCGCCAGTTGGCGACCCGGCCGCCCGCGTAGTACGGGACGCCGTAGGTCTTGCCGTCGTAGGTCACCGAGGCCTTGAGGCCGTCGAGCCAGGCGGAGGAGTTGTCGAACTCGGCGGTGTCGAGGGGAGCGAAGGCGCCCTTGACCATGTAGCCGAGCATCTCGGTGTTGCCCATCTCGACGACGTCGGGGGCCTTGTCGGTGGCGAGAACCGCGTCCAGCTTGGCGTTCTTGTCCGGCCAGCCGTAGTACTCGTGGTTGATCTTGACGCCCGGGTGCGCCTTCTGCACCGCCGCGTCGGCGGCCTTCACCAGCTCGGGCCAGTTGTTCTGCGCGTCGACGGTGAGCCAGACCGTCAGCTCCTTGGCGTCGGTGCCCTTCGAGTCCCCGCTGCCACTGTCGTCCCCGCACGCCGCGATGGAGACCATCATGCCCGCGATACCGATCGCGGCTATCAGCTTGCGCTTCACGCCATCCTCCTCAGGGATGCCACACCCCCCGCCCACGGGCCGGGAACTCGATCTGGACCAATGGTGTAGACCAGTGCGCAGAGCTTGGCTCAGACCAATAAGCCTGTCAAGGGTGGCCGAACCCCCTCCGAACAGCCGTTATGGGACCTACATATGCAGGAACCTTTAAGTAAGAAGCCCTCGAAAACCCGGACTCCGGAGGGCGCCGCTCCGGTAGACCATTTACCCTGGTGGACTAGACCAGCAAAGGTTACGCCGGTATACAGAGGGATCACGGAACGGTGGAGCAGCATCCTCGCGTCCGTGCCACGATGTGAGCCGCGGCCGACGGCGTGTCGGCCATTTCGGCACCCGCAGCCGGGAAGGCAGGCCATGAGCACCGACGTCAGCAGTGCGGAGAACGAGGGTGGGGCGACCGTCCGTACCGCGCGTGTGCCCAAGTACTACCGTCTGAAGAAACATCTGCTCGACATCACGGAGACACAGTCCCCGGGCACCCCGGTCCCGCCGGAGCGCACCCTGGCGGCCGAGTTCGACACCTCGCGCACGACCGTCCGCCAGGCGCTGCAGGAACTCGTCGTCGAAGGCCGCCTCGAGCGCATCCAGGGCAAGGGCACCTTCGTCGCCAAGCCGAAGGTGTCCCAGGCGCTCCAACTCACCTCGTACACCGAGGACATGCGCGCCCAGGGCCTCGAGCCGACCTCGCAGCTCCTGGACATCGGCTACATCACCGCCGACGACCGCCTCGCCGGCCTCCTCGACATAACGGCCGGCGTACGGGTGCTGCGCATCGAGCGCCTGCGTATGGCCAACGGCGAACCGATGGCCATCGAGACCACCCATCTGTCGGCGAAGCGCTTCCCGGCCCTGCGCAGGTCGCTGGTCAAGTACACCTCGCTGTACACCGCGCTCGCCGAGGTCTACGACGTCCGTCTCGCCGAGGCCGAGGAGACCATCGAGACCTCACTGGCCACCCCGCGCGAGGCGGGCCTGCTGGGCACCGACGTGGGCCTGCCGATGCTGATGCTCTCCCGTCACTCGCTGGACCAGGAGGGCAGGCCGGTGGAGTGGGTGCGGTCGGTGTACCGGGGCGACCGGTACAAGTTCGTGGCCCGACTGAAGAGGCCCACCGAGTAGCCGCCGAGAGCCGGCGAGCGGCCCGGCGGGCAGCCCACCGCGTAGAGGGTCTGTGGAGGGTCTTCCGCTGGGCTTATCCGTCACTTACATTGCCTGCGCATTACATCTGTGATCAAGGCGATCAGAGTGAGGGGACGGCCGCCGATGACCGACGAGGAAACGAGGGAACCGGTGGTGACGCCTGCGCGCGTCGCCATCGCCCTCTGTCTGATCGCGCCCTTCGTGGCAATGCTGTGGGTGGGGTCGTACGCGAAGGTGGATCCGGCGTTCATCGGGATCCCCTTCTTCTACTGGTACCAGATGCTGTGGGTGCCCCTGTCCGCCGCGCTCACGGTGACCGCGTACAAGCTGTGGCAGCGTGACCAGCGCGGCCGCGCCGCCTCTTCTTCCGCGAAGGGGGGTGCGTCGGAGTGAAGGACGGCGTGAACGGCGTCGCGCTCGCCGTCTTCATCTTCTTCTTCCTGGCCGTCACGGTCATGGGCTTCCTGGCCGCGCGCTGGCGCAAGGCGGAGAACGACAGCCTCGACGAATGGGGCCTCGGCGGCCGCTCGTTCGGCACCTGGGTCACCTGGTTCCTGCTCGGCGGCGACCTGTACACCGCCTACACCTTCGTCGCGGTACCCGCGGCGATCTACGCGGCGGGCGCGGCCGGCTTCTTCGCGGTGCCGTACACGATCCTCGTCTACCCGCTGATCTTCACCTTCCTGCCCCGCCTGTGGTCGGTGTCCCACAAGCACGGCTATGTGACGACCTCGGACTTCGTGCGCGGCCGGTTCGGTTCGAAGGGCCTGTCGCTGGCGGTCGCCGTCACCGGCATCCTGGCGACGATGCCGTACATCGCGCTCCAACTGGTCGGCATCCAGGCCGTGCTCGACGTGATGGGCGTCGGCGGCGGCGAGGACACCAACTGGTTCATGAAGGACCTGCCGCTGCTGATCGCGTTCGGCGTGCTGGCGGCCTACACGTACTCCTCGGGTCTGCGGGCCCCCGCACTGATCGCGTTCGTGAAGGACACGCTGATCTACATCGTCATCGCGGTGGCGATCATCTACATCCCGATCAAGCTGGGCGGCTTCGACGACATCTTCGCCAAGGCCGGCGAGGCGTTCAGCCAGACCAACCCGGCGACGGGCAAGCCGCGCGGCGCGCTGGCGCCGGCGGAACCCGGCCAGTGGACGTACGCCACGCTGGCGTTGGGCTCGGCGCTCGCCCTGTTCATGTACCCGCACTCGATCACGGCGACGCTGTCGTCGCGCAGCCGTGAGGTGATCCGCCGCAACACCACGATCCTGCCGCTGTACTCCCTGATGCTGGGTCTGCTGGCGCTGCTCGGCTTCATGGCGATCGCGGCCGGAGTCAAGGTCACCAACGGGCAGCTGGCGATCCCGCAGCTGTTCGAGGACATGTTCCCGTCCTGGTTCGCGGGGGTGGCGTTCGCGGCGATCGGCATCGGCGCGCTCGTGCCCGCGGCCATCATGTCGATCGCGGCCGCGAACCTCTTCACCCGCAACATCTACAAGGACTTCATCAGGCCGGACGCGACACCCGCCCAGGAGACGAAGGTCTCCAAGCTGGTCTCGCTCCTGGTGAAGGTGGGCGCCCTGGTCTTCGTCCTCACCATGGACAAGACGGTCGCCATCAACTTCCAGCTGCTGGGCGGCATCTGGATCCTCCAGACGTTCCCGGCCCTGGTCGGCGGCCTCTTCACCCGCTGGTTCCACCGCTGGGCCCTGCTCGCCGGCTGGGCGGTCGGCATGGTCTACGGCACCTTCGCCGCGTACGGTGTCGCGTCCCCGACCCAGAAGCACTTCGGCGGCTCGTCGAAGGAGATCCCGGGCATCGGCGAGATCGGCTACATCGGTCTCACGGCGTTCGTGATCAACGTCGTCGTCACGGTGGTGCTGACCTTCGTCCTGAAGGCGGCCAAGGCTCCCGACGGCGTCGACGAGACGAAGCCGCAGGACTACACGGCGGACGCGGGCGACCCCGGCGTGGTGGTGGAGCTGCCCCCGGCGACGGCGGGCGCGGGCCACTAGGACGCGTCCGACGATTCCCGCCGGGTGCGCGACGGGAATCGTCGGACACGCCATGGACCGGTCACCGGGGACGGCACCCGGGCACGGTGTTCGGCACGGCACACGGCGGGCCGTCGGAGCGATCCGGCGGCCCGCCGTCGTGCGCCCGGGGCGACATCGCCCGGCATGTACGACATCACTCCCCTCGCCCACCAGTTGACGCTCTGAAGCCACCCCGACACAACATCTGGGGGTGGCGTGACAGGTGAGCACAAGATGTATGCTCATGCTCGCTGTCGCCGCAGGGGAATCCGGTGCGAATCCGGAACTGTCCCGCAACGGTGTACATGCGTGCACGCATACCCGTATGCGCACGCCTGTTCAGTCCGAGGTCCTGCCGAACAGCGTGCCCGGCCGTCCGGTCCGGGTGCCCTGACGTCCGGGTCTCGTGGAGTGGGCCGGTGGACGCGACGCCCCGCGCTCGCGAGCTGCCCCCTGCCCTCCGCAAGGCCCATCGCCGAGCGAGGGAGAGCCCCACGTGACCATCGCGCCAGCCGGCCCGGTTTCCGTCACCGAGCTGGAGACCGACGGTCCCGGTACCGCGTTGCTGCGGACCCTGACCGAGCTGACCGCCGACCTGCCCGACGCCGACCCCGGCCGGGTCGCCGCCGCCGCTCTGCGCGGCCGGTCCGCGCGGGCTGCCTCCGAGATCACCGCGGAGCTGCGCGAGCTGGCCACGGAGGGCGCCGCGGGCCTGATCTCCGAGGACCCCGCCTACTCGAAGCTGGCCGCCCGGCTGCTGACGATCAGCATCGCCGCGGAGGCCGCCTCCCAGGGCGTCACCTCGTTCACCGGATCGGTCGCCGTCGGCCACCGCGAGGGTCTGATCGCCGACCGCACCGCCGAGTTCGTGCGCGTCCACGCGGTCCGCCTCGACGCCCTGATCGACCAGCAGGGCGACGACCGCTTCGGCTACTTCGGGCTCCGTACCCTGCACAGCCGCTACCTCCTGCGGCACCCGATCACCCGTAAGGTCGTCGAGACGCCGCAGCACTTCCTGCTGCGCGTCGCCTGCGGCCTCGCCGAGGACGACACGCCCCGTTCCCTGGACGAGGTCGCCGCGCTCTACCGGCTGATGAGCCGTCTGGACTACCTGCCGTCCTCCCCCACGCTCTTCAACTCCGGTACCCGGCACCCCCAGATGTCGTCCTGCTATCTCCTCGACTCGCCGCTGGACGAGCTGGACTCCATCTACGACCGCTACCACCAGGTGGCCAGGCTGTCGAAGCACGCGGGCGGCATCGGCCTTTCGTACTCCCGTATCCGCAGCCGCGGTTCGCTGATCCGTGGCACCAACGGGCACTCGAACGGCATCGTGCCGTTCCTGAAGACGCTCGACGCCTCGGTCGCCGCGGTGAACCAGGGCGGACGGCGCAAGGGCGCGGCGGCGGTCTACCTGGAGACCTGGCACTCCGACATCGAGGAGTTCCTGGAGCTGCGGGACAACACCGGTGAGGACGCCCGCCGGACGCACAACCTGAACCTCGCGCACTGGATCCCGGACGAGTTCATGCGCCGGGTCAACGCCGACGCACCCTGGTCGCTGTTCTCCCCCGCCGACGTGCCCGAGCTCGTCGACCTGTGGGGCGAGGAGTTCGACGCGGCCTACCGCGGGGCCGAGGAGGCGGGCCTCGCGAAGAGGACCATCCCGGCCCGTGATCTCTACGGCCGCATGATGCGCACCCTCGCGCAGACCGGCAACGGCTGGATGACCTTCAAGGACGCGGCCAACCGCACCGCCAACCAGACGGCCGAACCGGGCCACGTCGTGCACTCCTCCAACCTCTGCACGGAGATCCTGGAGGTCACGGACGACGGCGAGACGGCGGTCTGCAACCTCGGTTCGGTGAACCTCGGCGCGTTCGTCGACGCGGCGGCCGGCACGATCGACTGGGAGCGGCTGGACGAGACCGTCCGCACGGCCGTCACCTTCCTCGACCGGGTCGTCGACATCAACTTCTACCCGACCGAGCAGGCGGGCCGCTCCAACGCCCGCTGGCGCCCGGTCGGCCTGGGCGCGATGGGCCTCCAGGACGTCTTCTTCAAGCTGCGGCTGCCCTTCGACTCGCCCGAGGCGAAGGCGCTGTCCACCCGGATCGCCGAGCGCGTCATGCTCGCCGCCTACGAGGCCTCCGCCGAGCTGGCCGAGCGCAACGGCCCGCTGCCGGCCTGGGAGAAGACCCGTACGGCCAGGGGCGTGCTGCACCCGGACCACTACGGCGTCGAGTTCGGCTGGCCCGAGCGCTGGGCGGCCCTGCGCGAGCGGATCGCGCGGACCGGCATGCGCAACTCCCTGCTCCTCGCCATCGCCCCCACCGCCACCATCGCGTCCATAGCGGGCGTGTACGAGTGCATCGAGCCGCAGGTGTCCAACCTGTTCAAGCGAGAGACGCTGTCCGGCGAGTTCCTCCAGGTCAACTCCTACCTGGTGCAGGACCTCAAGGACCTCGGCGTCTGGGACGCCCGCACCCGCGAGGCGCTGCGCGACTCCAGCGGCTCGGTGCAGGACTTCGCCTGGATCCCGGCGGACGTGCGCGCCCTGTACCGCACGGCGTGGGAGATCCCGCAGCGCGGCCTGATCGACATGGCCGCCGCCCGGACCCCGTACCTTGACCAGGCCCAGTCCCTGAACCTGTTCCTGGAGACGCCGACCATCGGCAAGCTCTCCTCGATGTACGCGTACGCCTGGAAGTCGGGCCTGAAGACGACGTACTACCTGCGCTCCCGCCCGGCGACCCGCATCGCCCGCGCGGCCCAGGCGCAGACCCCGACCGCCATCCCCGTGCAGCAGGTGACCTCGGAAGAGGCCGTCGCCTGCTCCCTTGAGAACCCCGAGTCCTGCGAGGCCTGCCAGTAATGACCACCGCACCCGAGAAGACCGAGAAGAACCTGCTCGACCCGGGCTTCGAGCTGACCCTTCGTCCCATGCGCTACCCGGACTTCTACGAGCGCTACCGGGACGCCATCAAGAACACCTGGACCGTCGAGGAGGTCGACCTCCACTCGGACGTCGCCGACCTGGCGAAGCTGTCCGAGGGCGAGCAGCACATGATCGGCCGGCTGGTCGCGTTCTTCGCGACGGGCGACTCGATCGTGGCGAACAACCTGGTGCTGACGCTGTACAAGCACATCAACTCCCCCGAGGCGCGCCTCTATCTGTCGAGGCAGCTCTTCGAGGAGGCCGTCCACGTCCAGTTCTATCTGACGCTCCTGGACACCTACCTCCCCGACCCGCAGGACAGGACGGCGGCCTTCGACGCGGTCGAGAACATCCCGTCGATCCGCGAGAAGGCCGAGTTCTGCTTCAAGTGGATCAACGAGGTCGAGAAGCTTGACCGGCTGGAGACCAAGGCCGACCGGCGCCGCTTCCTGCTCAACCTGATCTGCTTCGCCGCGTGCATCGAGGGCCTGTTCTTCTACGGCGCGTTCGCGTACGTCTACTGGTTCCGCAGCCGGGGCCTGCTGCACGGCCTCGCCACGGGCACCAACTGGGTGTTCCGTGACGAGACCATGCACATGAGCTTCGCCTTCGAGGTGGTCGACACCGTCCGCAAGGAGGAGCCGGAGCTCTTCGACGACCAGCTCCAGGAGCAGGTGACCGACATGCTGCGGGAGGCCGTCGAGGCCGAGCTCCAGTTCGGGCGCGACCTGTGCGGCGAGGGGCTGCCGGGCATGAACACCGACTCGATGCGGCAGTACCTCGAGTGCGTCGCCGACCAGCGTCTGTCGCGGCTCGGGTTCGCCCCGGTGTACGGCTCGGAGAACCCCTTCTCCTTCATGGAGCTCCAGGGCGTTCAGGAGCTGACCAACTTCTTCGAGCGCCGTCCCTCGGCGTACCAGGTCGCGGTGGAGGGCACCGTCGACCTGGACGAGGACTTCTGACCCTCCCTCTCCCCCCGGGCCTCCTGGGCCTCCCTGATCTGCCGGTCGGCGCGCCGGTCGCGCACGATGCCGAGCACGGACGGGAGGACCAGGAGGACGAGGATCCCGAGGACCATGAGCATTCCGATGAGGCCTTCGATCTGGTTCGTGTTCATGGACATCAGTCTGCTGCCGGACACTCCTGACCGTGAGTGGCAGGACTGCCGCACACCTTCAAATTCCTGCCACTTCGGGTGCACACTGGCAGCATGCTGGAAAACGTGGCCGCCGTCCTGGTCGACGGTGTGCATCCCTTTGAACTCGGCGTCGTCTGCGAGGTGTTCGGCCTCGACCGGAGCGACGAAGGGCTGCCGGTGTACGACTTCGCGGTGGTGTCGGCGGAAGGCCCGGTCCTGGGCACCCACGTCGGCGGGCTCACCATGTCCACGCCGTACGGTCTCGACCGGCTGGACGAGGCCGACCTGATCGCCGTACCGGCCGCGGACGCGAACATCGACCGCGCGTATCCGCCCGAGCTGCTCGACGCGCTGCGCCGGGCCGTGGACCGGGGCGCCCGCGTGCTCAGCGTCTGCTCCGGGGTGTTCGTGCTGGGCGCCGCGGGGCTGCTCGACGGCCGGCGCTGCGCCGCGCACTGGCGGCACGCGGACGTACTGGCCCGCCGCTACCCCAGGACGGCGGTCGAGCCGGACGTGCTGTACGTCGACGAGGACCCGGTCATCACCTCGGCCGGCACGGCCGCCGGTATCGACGCCTGTCTGCACCTGGTCCGCAAGGAGCAGGGACCCGAGGTCGCCAACCGGATCGCCCGGCGGATGGTGGTGCCGCCGCACCGGGACGGCGGCCAGGCCCAGTACATCGAGCGGCCGCTGCCCCGGTCGCGCTGCGACACCGTCGGCGAGGTGCTCGCGTGGATGGAGCAGCACCTCGACGAGGAGGTCACGGTGGAGCAGCTCGCGGAACGCGCCCACATGTCACCGCGCACCTTCGCCCGCCGGTTCCAGCAGGAGACGGGCACCACCCCTTACCGGTGGCTGCTGCGGCAGCGGGTGCTGCTGGCCCAGCACCTGCTGGAGGCGACGGACGAGACGGTGGACGCGATCGCCTGGCGCGCCGGCTTCGGTACGGCCGGCGCCCTGCGCCACCAGTTCGTGCAGGCGCTGGGGACGTCCCCCAACGCCTATCGGCGCACGTTCCGCGGCCCGCAGGCCGTCGCCTGAGCCGCGGCTCTCACCCGGACACCGCCCGCAGCAGCAGCCGGCGCGGCCGGAGCGTGATGCCGATGTGCGTCCGGTTGTCGGAGCCCGGCACCGGCTCGAAGCGGAACGCGGACGCCACCACCGCGGCGATCAGCGTCAGCTCGGCCATCGAGAAGTGGTCGCTCGGACACTTCCGGTTGCCGACGCCGAACGGCGTCATGGCGTACTTCGGCACCTCCGGGGAGCCGCCGGGCAGCCAGCGGTCGGGGTCGAACTCCGTGTGCCGCTCGTACGACCGCGGATCGCGCTGTACGGCGTACGGGCTGTAGACGATGTCGGCGCCCGCGGGAATGCGGTAGCCGCCGAGCTCGGTCTCGGTGACCGCGCGCCGGGTCAGTATCCATACGGCGGGATACAGCCGCATGGTCTCGACGACGACATTGGCGGTGTGCTCAAGCTTTCGGACGTCGCCGAATGCGACCGGCCGGTCGCCGACGACGCTTTTCACCTCTTCGCGGATCTTGTCCACCTGGTCGGGGTGCTCGGTGAGGACGTGGAGCAGCGACATGACCACAGAGCCGGCTGTTTCGCTGCCCGGGGTGAGTATCGCGACGACCTGGTCGTGGATCTCCTGTTCCCCGATCGGGTCGCCATTCTCGTCCTTCGCCTCCAGCAAAGCCGTCAGCAAATCGTCCGGTTTTTGACCGGATGCACGGCGCTCGGCAATGATCTCGTCCACCAGCCGATGCAGATCGGCCAGCGCCCGGTTGAATTCGCGGTTGGCCGGAATCGGTACCCGATAAAGCGGCCCGAGGGGCACCACCATGCGCTGGTACATACCGGCGAACAGTGTGGCGAGCGCGGACGTGATGCGTTCGGACCGGGCGTCCATATAGCTGCCGCGCATCAGACAGCGGGCGGAGATGCGCACGGACACCCGGAAGGACTCCGCGGTGACGTCGAGGACCTCGCCGTTCCGCCAGCGCTCGACGAGCGCGTACGCCTCCTCCTCCATGATCGGCCCGTAGCCGGGGATGGCGTCGAGCCGGAACGCGGGCTGGATCGTGCGCCGCTGGCGTCGGTGCAGCGGGCCGTTGGCCGTGGCCACGCCCTCCTTGCCGAGCAGGCTCTCCAGGGACTCCCACAGGGGACCCGAGATGATGTAGTCCGGGCTGAGCGCCAGGGCGCCGGTGAGCTCCGGCGCGGTGACGGCGTACACCGTCTTGGGGCCGAGCCTGAGGCGGACGATGTCGCCGTGGTCGCGGAGCTGGGCCAGGAAGGCCAGCGGGTCACGGGCCAGCTTCCAGCCGTGTCCGAGGAGCGGAACCCTGCCACCGGCCAACGGTGGCTCACGCAGTCCGGGCGCCGCGGGGGTCGCGGGTTTCACCGACTCGACGGTCATTTCTCACCTGCCGCTTCGTTGTTGACGTACGGGGGCGTGGACCGGTCGTCCCAGCTGTCGACCATGTATCGGCCGGACTCGTGGTGGAACCAGTAGACGGAACTGAACCAGTTCCGCATATTGCCGAGGCAGGACCGCACGGCGGCGCCGATTCGGTTTCCACGGACCGTCCCGTCGTCCAGCCGGTCGGCGAGCCGTAAGACGTCCTTCTCGACGACGAGGAACTCGGAAATGCATTCCTCGACGCGTCGCCTGACTTCCTCCACCGCCTCTTCCAGGGTCAGTCCCTCATGGGTGATGAGACTGATTCCGAGATTATGCACCTCATCGCCCGCGATCTCCTTGGGAAGCGAGCAGAGGTCGTTGTACCAGGCGGCGAATTCCTGACTCAGCAGCGCCGCACGGTGGAATGCGGGGTGCTTCCGCACCGGGTCCGGGAGTTCGAGTCCCGCAGTCGGCTCCAGCAGGTCGGTCCAGATCCAGTGCGCGAAGGTGAGCCGACGCAGCGCCAGGTATTCCTCGACTCCGGGAATGCGCCCTTCGATTCGGTTGCGGAATTCCCGGTCGTACGCCTCGATCACGGCGTGGAAGTGCCGGGCGAACCGGGCGTTCCAGGTGCCGGGAAGGAAGGAGTGGAGCCGGCTCACGCTGTCCGCGAGCCCGGCGACCAGCGGATCCGGGTGGCGCAGATGCTCCGCCGGGGCGTCCAGGGCCGCGTGCAAGCGGAATCTGAGCCGCCGCCAGGAGGACGTCCGGCCGTGTACGACGTCACGGTCGTGCCGGTCGTCCCAGACGAAGAACCACGCGCTGTAGTCGGCGATGGCCTGCATGACCTCGTCCGGTGCGCCGAGGTAGAAGCCCGCCATCAGGTCGGTGTAGCAAAGTCCGTCGGCATATTCTGCGACCTTGTCCGCCGGCATCAACCGCATTTCCAGCAGCCAGGAGCGCGTCTTCTCCTGCAACTTAGGCCAATATGGATGCAGTTGCCGGGGAAACGCCGCCTCGATGACCGGAAGAGAGAGCGAGGGAGGGACCGCGGGCGCGGTCACCGTCGCTGTGGTGCTGTATGTGGTGCTGTATGGGAAAGCTGGCACGGACAACCCCTCTCAGCCGCCAGTGGGCACACACCCCTCCCCCGTGCCGGGCGTGCGCCGTTGCGTATCCCCGCACTTCCCATTCAGCACTACAACTGACCGTCCTGGGAACGGATTTGCGTCATTCGCCACCCCAACATGCCGAGATTTCACCCCTGGGTGACTGGTTACGGATCAGCAGATGTGCGGCAGATGTGCGTAAGCGATCGAACGCCTGTCGGGCACACGAACGACGCCCGGCCGGAAGGATCCCGGCCGGGCGGCGTGGTGGTGCGGGTGGGCTCAGTCGTTGGCGACCACGGGATAACGAGGCTCGTTCTCGGCCATCTGCCGCAGGGCGTCCTTGCGTTCACGCTTGGACAGACGGTCGATGTAGAGGTAGCCGTACAGGTGGTCGGTCTCGTGCTGCAAACACCGAGCGAAGTATCCGGTGCCGCGCACCTTGATCGGATTGCCCTGCTCGTCCTGCCCGGTCACCTCGGCGTAGTCGGGACGGGCCAGCGGCGCGTAGGCGGTGGGCACCGACAGACAGCCCTCGTTGCTGTCGTCCAGCCGGCGCCGGTCGGCCGGCAGTTCGACGAGCTTCGGGTTGCAGACGACACCGGTGTGCCGGGCGCCCTCGTCGTCGGGGCAGTCGTAGACGAAGACCTTCAGGTCGACGCCGATCTGGTTGGCGGCCAGGCCCACTCCCTCGGCGGTGTGCTGCGAGGCGAACATGTCCGCGACCAGCTGCCGCAGCTCCTCGCCGAACTCGGTGACGTCCTTGCACTCCTTGTGCAGCACCGGGTTCCCGACGACGGTGATCGGCCGCGAGGTGCCGGCCTCACGCCATGCCAGCTCGCGCGCCTCCGCCTCCTCGGTGTCGATGACGAAGCCCTCGTCGTCCACGGGGAGCACGCCCGCGTGCTGCTGATCGGTGTCCTGCTGCGCCATGACCGACGATGCCTTCCTCAAACAGACAGGGGGTGAATGCTCGATACAGGGTACGGGCAGCGCGCCCCCTCAGGGCGCGGGGAACGGCGCGACCAGCCACGACGAACACGCGGTCGAAAGCGGTCAGCAGACCTCTTCCAGATCCCGCCAGTCCCTGGAATCGGGGCTGTCGGCGACCCACCCGTCCAGCAACCCCCGGACGAGCGAGGCCGGGGCGGCCACGCCGCACTCCCGCTCCGGCACCCACAGCTGCCCGTCCGTCCGGTGCCCGAGCGGACCCGGATGCCCCGGCTCGCTGTGGTCGTGCGGGTCGAGATGCTCACCGTCGCCCTCGTCGGACGGCATCCGTGACTCCGAGCACATCCGGCAGAGCAGCCGCACCGACGACGACCAGTCCTCCGCCGCGAAGCCCGCGTCGGCCGCCAGCTGCTCCAGCGCGTCCCGGTCGGACTCGGTGGCCGCCTCCAGCAGGACGACCCAGGTCGGCACGGGCGACGGCGCCCACAGCTCGATCTCGTCGAAGACCGGGTAGGAGTGGCCCGTGGCGGTGGTCCGCTCGCCGTGCGGCACCCCGTCGTGCAGCACGACCTCGCCCCAGCGCCGCCCGGACGAGGGCAGCGGGATGGACAGCACCTCCATCCGGGCGGGGTCCAGCCGCCGGCCCCACACCACCTCGGCCTCGCCCTCGGGCGACAGCCGTACGGCCGCGCTGCCCAGCTCCATGCCGACCGGCTCGCCCGCGCCTATGGCGTCGCCGGGCACCCGCAGCCCGTACGCCTGCCAGGCGCGGCGGGCCAGCGGCCAGTCCTGGAGGGCGGTGGCCGCGATGCCCACGTTCCACCAGTCGGGGGCGCCGGCCTCGCGGTCGAGCAGGGCGACGGCCCGCAGCCCCGCCGTGCGGGCCTGCTCCCAGTCGTGCCGGAACTTGTGCAGCAGGGCGAGGTTGAACCAGGACTCGGACAGCCAGGGTTCCAGGTCCGCGGCACGTGTCAGCAGCGCGCCCGCGTCCTCGTACCGCCCGTCGCCGATCAGCGTGAACGCGCGGTCGGTGGCCTGCCGCCAGGAGGCGGAGGGCCGGTGCCGTCCCTTGCCGAAGATCCTCACGATTCCCGCCTGCCAGTTCCGTTCTGTGGGCTGGCCAGTGCCCCCGGACACTCTCTCCCTCGCATCCAACCACGTGTGGCCGGAGGGCCGCTCATTACCCATGGGTTACCCACCAGCGGGCGAGGTCAGACAACGCCGCGAAAGCACCCTGGCCAGGGCCTCCACCACCTCGGGCGCGTACTCCCCGCCGGTGCCGAGGCGCAGCTCCTCCAGGGCGGTGAGGGGCCCACCGGGACCGCTGCCCCGGACCTTCTCCTCGTATGCGTTCACCACCCGGACTATCCGCGCGGCCACGGGCTGTTCCGGGTAGGGGTCGGCCTGCCGCTCGACGACCGTGGCGACCTGTGCGCCCGCCCCGGTCTGGCGGACGACGGCCCCGCCGAGCAGCGCGATCCGCCGCTGCTGGGCCGCCGGCAGCCCGGCGGTGGCGCCGGCCGGGACCGGGTCTACGAGGCTGAGCTGGCCGATGTCGTGCATGAGGGCCGCGTACTCCAGGACGGTCAGCTCGGGCTCCGGCAGCCCCAGGTCCAGGCCCACGGCCTGGCTGAGGGCGGCGACCCGGCGGGCGTGCCCGGCCGGGGTGTACCCGGCGATCTCCGTGGCACGGGCCAGCGAGGCGATGGTCTGCCGGTAGGTGGCCCGCACCGCCGCGTACCGGCGCAGGGACAGCTGGGTGAGCAGCAGCGGCACCGAGAACACCGGCAGCGCCCACAGCCCGACGACGGCCACCGCGAGCGCCATCACCGCCCCCGTCGCGCAGACCGCCGAGCCGATCCCGGGCACCGCCCGCAACTCGTCCCGCAGCAGCGGGGTGAACGGCCAGCCGGTACGGGAGTGGGCGAGCGCGGCGGCGACGACGGCGTCGCACAGCACGGTCAGGACGAGCAGCGCGAGCAGCAGCAGTGCGTAGGCGGGCCCGCTCCAGCCGTCGAACACCCCGCAGTTGTGGAGGGGCTGGAAGCAGACGGCGGCGAACCCGACGGCCAGTACCCGCCGGACCAGGTGGTCGAGGACGGCCTGTCCGCGGGCCAGCTGCGGCACGCTGCCGAGCAGGGAGGCGGCGACCACCACCGCCACGACCTGGCTGACCCCGTGCTGCGTGGGGTGCCCGGCGTGCCCTCCGACCAGCGCGTACGACAGTGACCCGGCGGCGCCGAGCGGCGCGGCCTCCCGCGGCCGGGGTCCGCTCTGGGGCCGGGTCAGCTCCCCGACGGCGACGAGGATCCCGAAGGCGAGCGCGACGGGGCGGTCCTCGACGCCCGTCAGGAAGGTGCCGAGGAGGGAGACGGCGACGAGCAGCGCGGCCGCGGCGTGGAGAGCGACGTGCGAGCGGCGGACGGTCATCGGCGCGCCTCTGACCGGTCGTCGGAGGTCTGCGCGGGCACGGCCGGCCGGTCCTCCTCCGCGGTCACGACCGGATGCCAGCCGTCCCGGGCGATGACGTGCGCCAGCGCCGCGACCATCCGGGGGTCGAACTGGGCGCCCGCGCAGCGCCGCAGCTCCTCCAGCGCGACGTGCACCGGCCGGGCCCTGCTGTAGGACCTGGTGGACGTCATGGCGTCGAAGGCGTCCGCGACGGCGACCACCCGGGCCGGCTCCGGGATCTGGCTGCCCACCAGCCCGTACGGATAGCCGTTGCCGTCGAGGCGTTCGTGGTGGTGGAGGATCGCCGAGCGGGCCTCGCCCAGGAAGGAGATCCCGCGGGTGATCTCGTGTCCGTACTCGGGGTGCAGTTCGATCACGCGCCGCTCCTGCGGCGTCAGCGGCCCCTCCTTGCGCAACAGCCGGGTGGGGACGCCGAGTTTGCCGACGTCGTGCAGGATCCCGGCGAAACGGAGCATGTCGATCCGGCCCTCGTCCATGCCCAGTTCGCGCCCGATCAGCACCGAGGCCTGGCCGACGCGCTCGCTGTGGCCGCGCGTGTAGCCGTCCTTGATGTCGACGGCCTGCACCAGGGCGCGGATGGTCGCCTGGTGAGCGGCGCGCTCCCGGTGGTACTGCGCGAACACCCACCACGACACGGCCATCGGGAACAGCACGAGCAGGGCGGCCACCGGCCCGTACGGGCTGAGCCACAGCACGGCCATCATCAGCCCGCCGAGCCCGTGCACCGCCAGCGGCGCCAGGGAGCGCAGGAACAGCCCCCGGCAGACCCGCCGCAGCGGCAGCCCCTCGGCGAGCGCGAGCATCCCGCCGTCCAGCAGGGCGAGCGCGGCGCAGAACACCAGCACGGCCGCGCCGGCCGGCACCAGCGCGTACGGCAGGTCGGAGCCGGCCACGGCCTCCCGCCCGCCGAGGGCGGCGTGCACCCGGGCGGCCGCCCACACGGCGAGCGACGCGTGGGCGGCCCGCCAGACCCGGCGCAGCAGAAAGGGGCGCCGCTCCACGTGCGAGAACAGCGCCCCGGGCAGCGGGACGAGAGCGGCCGCGGCCGGCGAGAGCAGGAACGCCCCGGCCAGCAGCACGGGGTGGAGGGTGCCGCCGAACCTGCGCCGGGCGATCCGCTCGCCGCCGGCGTACAGGGCGGCGAGCAGGGCGACCGCCCACCAGGGGGTACGCGCAACGGGCAGCGCGGGGAGCGCGCAGAGCAGGGCGCCGAGGGCGACACAGGCGGCGTATCCGCGCGCCCGCGCCGGAATCCCTTCCATGACGCCTCCCCCAGCCGTACCTGTCCGGGCTCAGGAGCCTAGGACGGCCGGGGGTGGTCCGCGGGCGTATCACCCGCGGATTAGCACATTCGAGTGACGTCAGCGGACGGCAGCGCTTTCCGGAACCCGCTTTCCCGGAAGCGGGCTTCAGGGAAGCGCGACTTCGGTTGAGCGGACCTTCGGGAGACGGGCCTTCCGGAAGCGGCTCAGCTCTCCTGGGCCGTCGCCGTGACGTCGTGCTCGGGGACGGCCTGGCCGGAGCGGATCAGGTCGATCCGGCCCATCACCTTGGCGCGCAGGTCGGTCGGCACGTCGTCACGCCCGCAGCACCTCTTGACCAGCTTCTTGACCGCCTCCTCCAGCCCGTACTTCTCCAGGCAGGGGGAGCACTCCTCGAAGTGGTGCTGGAACTTGTCCCGGTCCAGAGGAGGCATCTCGCTGTCGAGGTACTCGTACAGGTGGTCGAGGACCTCACCGCAGTCCGTCTCGTGCGGATCTCCGCAGCTCATGAGCCCGAACCTTTCGCTTCGTTCGACTCTCCGGCACCGGCCGGGACCAGCCCGCGCTCACGGGCGTAGTCCTCGAGCATGCCGCGCAGTTGACGGCGGCCCCGGTGCAGCCGGGACATCACCGTACCGATGGGTGTCCCCATGATGTCCGCGATCTCCTTGTACGCAAAGCCCTCTACGTCCGCGAGATACACGGCGATCCGGAACTCCTCGGGGATGGCCTGAAGCGCCGCCTTCACGTCCGAGTCGGGCAGGTGGTCCAGCGCCTGCGACTCCGCGGAGCGCAGACCCGTGGACATGTGCGACTCGGCACGCGCCAGCTGCCAGTCCTCGATCTCCTCGGCCGCGCTGCGCTGGGGTTCACGCTGCTTCTTGCGGTACGAGTTGATGAAGGTGTTGGTGAGGATCCGGTACAGCCAGGCCTTGAGGTTGGTGCCCTCACGGAACTGGTGGAAGGACGCGTACGCCTTCGCGTACGTCTCCTGCACCAGGTCCTCGGCGTCCGCCGGGTTGCGCGTCATGCGCAGCGCGGCCGAGTACATCTGGTCGAGGAACTCGAGCGCGTCCCGCTCGAAGCGCGCGCTGCGCTCGGCGGTGGACTCCGCGCCCGTCTCCTGGCTCACGCCCTGGCCCTCGGGCAGCTCCGCCTGGCCGTTGTCGGTCCCTGCGTCGGTACCGGTGACCGGACCCACCTCCTCAAGATCGCGGGTAGGACCGAAACCGATCCCACTCGAATCGGAGGATAGACGACTACCCGCGCCTGCCGCCGCTCCAATAGGAGCGGTCCTGGCCGCGTGCAGCACCGTCCAGTCCAGATCCGTGCGGCTGCTGCGGCTCGGGCAGATGGTCGAACCCATGCGGCGGACTTCCTCTCCCACTGACATCGGTGCCGGTTGTTCAGCACTTCCTGTCCGCCACAACAGCGCCCGGCCCCTCCGCATTCCCCACCCGTCACCTCACCCCAGTGACGCGACCCACCCTACGACTCCCGCCGTGACGACCTCCAGCGTCTCCTCCTGCGTGACCCCGGCCCGCTTGGGCACCGCGAACCCGTGATCGCCGTACGGCACCTCCACGAGGTCGTACCCGCCCGCGGGGAACTCGTCCGGCCTGCCGAAGGGGTCGTTGCCGCCCTGGACCACGAGGGTCGGCACCCCCGCCCCGAGCAGTTCGTCGGCGCGGGACTTCTCGGGTCTGCCCGGCGGGTGGAGCGGAAAGCTCAGCGCGAGCACGGCGTGCGCACCGAGCTCGCCGGCCGTGCGGCAGGCCACCCGCGCGCCGGCCGACCGGCCGCCCGAGATCACCGGCAGCCCGGCCGCGACGACGGCCGGCCAGATCCCGCGCCAGCCGACGTCGAGGGTCTTCGGCGCGGGCGCGACCTTCCTGCCCGCCACCCGCCAGGGCTGCTCGACGAGGGCGACGCTCACCCCGCGTCCGGGCAGCACGGCGGCGAGCGCCCGGAGGTCCCGGGCCTCGACACCCCCGCCGGCGCCATGGCTGACGGCGAGGACGAGCCGCGGCTTGTCGGCGCGGTGCCAGGTGATGCGGGCGGTACCCGCCTCGGTCTCCACCGTTTCGGTGCTCACCACTGTTTCGCTGCTCACGTCAGAAGAGTGTGCCCTCCTCGGGCCCCTCCAGCTCCTTCAGCAGCTCCGGGCCGTTGTTGCGGACGTTGCTGACGGCCGTGGACACCGGGTAGGCGCGCATCAGGCCGGCCGGCGGGGGTTCGAGGAGTGAGCGGAGGTCGTCGACGTCCGTCCGCGCCGGGTCGAGCCAGGCGTCCCAGCGGTCCGGGGTCAGCATCAGCGGCATCCGGGGGTGGATGTCGGCGAGGGCGTGCGGGCCGTCGGCGGGGGCCACGGCGAGCGGGGAGGTCTCCGCCTCGGTCGTGATCACCGAGCACGTCACCCACCAGGCCCGCGGATGGTCGTCGGGCAGGGTCCGGTCCCGCCAGAACTCGTACAGGCCGGCCATCGCGAAGACCGTGCCGTCGGCCGGGAGCACGAAGTAGGGCTGCTTGCGGGGCCGCTTCTTCTTCCCCTCGACCTCCAGGTCCCGCTCCTGGCCGCCGGTGACCCACTCGTAGTAGCCGTCGGCGGGCAGGACGCAGCGCCGGGTGGCGAAGGCGCGGCGGTAGGAGGGCTTCTCGTGGACGGTCTCGGCGCGCGCGTTGATCATCCGCGCGCCGCCCTCGGGGGTCTTCGCCCAGGAGGGGACCAGCCCCCACTTCAGCTTCCGCAGCTGCCGAACCGGCTGCCTGTCGTCGGCGTCCTTCAACGGACGGTCGAGGACGGCGTAGACCTCCTTGGTCGGCGCCACGTTGTAGTCGGGCTCCAGGGCCTCCTCGGGCTCCCACTTCTCGACCTCAAAGATTCCTGCGAGATCCTCGGGCCTGCGACTCGCTGCATACCGTCCGCACATACGTGCCACACTGCCAGACTCCGTGAGCCGAAAGGGAGCCACCAGAAAACATGGAGAGCACCGCCGCCCTCGCGCTGCCCGACCTGTGGGACCGCCTCGTCGGCACCCAGACCGACCCCGACCTTTGGGTGGTGGTGGCCACCGCGGTCGCCGCCCTCGCGGTCGTCGTGCCGCACACCCTGTGGCGGATATCGCGCAACGCCATCACGATCGCCCACGAGGGTGGTCACGGCCTGGTCGCGCTGCTGACCGGCCGCCAGCTGACCGGGATCCGGTTGCACTCCGACACCAGCGGCCTGACCCTCAGCCGGGGCAAGCCGCACGGCCTCGGCATGATCCTCACCGCGGCGGCCGGCTACACCGCTCCCCCGCTGCTCGGCCTGGGCGGCGCCGCCCTCCTCGGGGCCGGCCGCATCACCCTGCTGCTGTGGGTGGCCACGGCCCTGCTCGTCGTGATGCTGGTGATGATCCGCAACGCGTACGGCGCCCTCACGGTGGTCCTCACCGGCGGCACCTTCCTGCTGGTGTCCTGGCTGGCGGGACCGCAGGTGCAGGCGGCCTTCGCGTACGCGGTGGTGTGGTTCCTGCTGCTGGGCGGAGTCCGCCCGGCCTTCGAGCTCCAGGCGAAGCGCTCACGGGGCGGCGCGGGCGACTCGGACGCGGACCAGCTGTCCCGGCTGACCCACGTACCGGCGGGCCTGTGGCTGTTCCTGTTCCACGCGGTGAGCCTGTGCGCCCTGCTGGGCGGGGGCAGGTGGCTGCTGGGGCTGTGAGGCAGCCCGGAGCGGGCGTCACAGGGGTGCGGGCTGTGACACCGGCGGCTCCGCCGCGGGGCGCGACCGGCCCCGGCGGCGCGGCACCCGATGCACGGCCGACCACTAAAGTGGAGCGCATGGCCCCGAACCCCGCACACACCGCCCTCTGGCCCGCCCCGCACGCGAGCGAGGCCGTCGCCGCGACGGTCCATGTGCCGGGGTCCAAGTCCGTCACCAACCGTGCCCTGGTCCTCGCCTCCCTCGCCTCCGAGCCCGGCTGGCTGCGCCGCCCCCTGCGCTCCCGCGACACCCTGCTGATGGCGGGCGCCCTGCGCGAGATGGGCGTCGGCATCGAGGAGACCGTGTCGTCGAGCTCCTCCGGCGCGGGGAGCCCCGACGGCGCCGGCGAGGCCTGGCGGATCCTCCCCGCGGGGCTGCGCGGACCCGCCACGGTCGACGTCGGCAACGCGGGCACGGTGATGCGCTTCCTGCCGCCGGTCGCCGCCCTCGCCGACGGCCCCGTCCGCTTCGACGGCGACCCGCGCTCGTACGAGCGTCCCCTGAACGGCGTCGTCGACGCACTGCGGGTCCTCGGTGCCCGGATCGACGACGACGGCCGCGGCGCGCTGCCGCTGACCGTGCACGGCGGGGGCGCGCTGGACGGCGGGACGGTGGAGATCGACGCCTCGTCCTCGTCCCAGTTCGTGTCGGCCCTGCTCCTGTCGGCCCCCCGCTTCAACCAGGGCGTGGAGGTCCGCCACACCGGCTCCACGCTGCCCTCCGTACCGCACATCCGGATGACGGTCGACATGCTGCGCGCGGTCGGCGCGCAGGTGGACACCCCGGAGTCGGGCGGCGAGCCGAACGTCTGGCGGGTCACCCCGGGCGCCCTGCTGGGGCGGGACCTGACGATCGAGCCGGACCTGTCCAACGCCCAGCCGTTCCTGGCGGCGGCGCTGGTGACGGGCGGCCGGGTGCTGATCCCGGACTGGCCGGCCCGCACCACCCAGCCGGGTGACCGGCTGCGCGAGATCTTCACCGAGATGGGCGGTTCCTGCGAACTGGCCGACTACGGTCTGGTCTTCACCGGCTCGGGCTCGATCCACGGCATCGACGTCGATCTGGGTGACGTGGGCGAGCTGACCCCGGGCATCGCGGCGGTCGCCGCCCTCGCGGACTCCCCGTCCACCCTGCGGGGCGTGTCCCACCTGCGCCTGCACGAGACGGACCGGCTGGCCGCGCTGACGAAGGAGATCAACGAGCTCGGCGGCGATGTGACGGAGACCGCCGACGGTCTGCACATCCGCCCGCGCCGGCTGCACGGCGGGATCTTCCGCACCTACGACGACCACCGCATGGCGACGGCCGGCGCGATCATCGGCCTGGCCGTGGAGGGCGTGCAGATCGAGAACGTGGCGACGACGGCGAAGACCCTGCCGGACTTCCCCGAACTGTGGACCGGGATGCTCGGGGTATAGGGACTTTCGCGATGCGCCGCTACAGCAAGAACACCGACGAGGACGACATCCGCAGCCGCCCGAACCGCAAGGGCAACCGGCCGCGCACCCACATCCGTCCCAAGCACGAGGACGCCGCCGAGGGCATGGTCCTCACCGTCGACCGGGGCCGGCTGACCTGTCTGGTCGACGACCGGATCGTGATGGCGATGAAGGCCCGCGAACTGGGCCGCAAGGCCGCGATCGTGGGCGACCGGGTCGCGATCGTGGGCGACCTGTCCGGCAAGAAGGACACCCTCGCCCGTATCGTCCGCATCGAGAAGCGCACCTCGGCACTGCGCCGCACCGCGGACGACGACGACCCCTACGAGCGCGTCGTCGTGGCCAACGCCGACCAGCTCGCCGTGGTCACCGCCCTCGCCGACCCCGAGCCCCGCCCGCGTCTGATCGACCGCTGCCTGGTGGCGGCCTTCGACGCCGGCCTCACCCCCCTGCTGGTCATGACGAAGTCGGACCTGGCCTCGCCGGACAAGCTGCTGGAGCTGTACGGCCATCTCGACATCCCGTACGTCGTCACCAGCCGCGACGAGCTGGAGAACGGCGACGCGGCGGACCGGGTGCGGGCGTTCCTGGCCGGGCGGATCACGGCGTTCGTCGGTCATTCGGGCGTCGGGAAGACGACCCTGGTCAACGCGCTGGTCCCGGAGGAGCGGCGACGGGTGACCGGCCATGTGAACGCGGTGACCGGCCGCGGCCGGCACACCACGACCTCGGCGCTGGCCCTGCCCCTGGCGGGCACGGACGACTGGGTGATCGACACGCCGGGCGTGCGGTCCTTCGGCCTGCACCACGTCGACCCGTCCCGGGTGGTCCTCGCCTTCCCCGACCTGGTGCCGGGCACGGAGGGCTGCCCGCGCGCGTGCAGCCACGACGAGAAGGACTGCGCGCTGGACGCGTGGGTGGCCGAGGGCCATGCCGATCCGGCGCGGCTGTACTCCCTGCGCCGGCTGCTTGCCACCCGGGAGCGCACCGAGGGCGACTGATCCACCGACCGACCACCGGCTGACCACCGGCTGATCCACCGGCTGACCACCGCGTTGTTTGCGTCCCCCCGGCCCCGGTAAGTGCATAATCGCACCGAGCCGGACCGGGCCGGGCGTACGGAGGGACAGCACATGGCGTGGCTGCTGGTCGTCGTGGCCGGGTTGCTCGAGACCGGTTTCGCCGTGTGCCTCAAGCTGTCCCACGGCTTCACGAGGCTCTGGCCCACCATCGCCTTCTGCGCCTTCGCGCTGGGGAGCTTCGGTCTGCTGACCCTCTCCCTCAAGAAGCTCGACGTGGGCCCCGCCTACGCCGTGTGGACGGGCATCGGCGCGGCGGGCACCGCGATCTACGGCATGGTCTTCCTGGGCGACCTGGTGTCGGTCCTGAAGCTCGTCTCGATCAGCCTGGTGATCATAGGAGTGATCGGGCTCCAGCTGTCGGGGTCGGCTCACTGACCCGACCGGTCGGCCGGCTGTCTCTGCAGCGCCCCCCGCACCAGGTCCGCGACGCCGTCCTCCCCCGGCGGGGGCGCGGCCACGCAGGACAGGGCGAGCCGGACGGCCAGTTCGCAGGAGCGGGCCAGGTCGGCGGCGTCGGCCCGGACCGCGCCGGGGCCGGAGAGCACGGCCACGGCCCGGTCGCGGACGGCGCCCACCAGGTCACCGGGCGAGGGCAGCGGCCCGTCGGCCCGGCGCTGGGCCGGCACGGCGGAGGAGGACGGCACCGCCGAGAGCGTCGGCGAGGGCAGGCGCTCGCTCCAGAAGCCGGTGAGGACGGCCCGTACGAGAACGTTGTCCCGGGCGGCGGAGGTGGTCCACTCGGCGGTGGCGGTGAGCCTCTCCCGGGCGTCGCCGTGCACGGCCAGCGCCCGCTCGACCCCGGCGAGGTACCCGTCGGCCTCGCGCCGCACGAGCGCCCGGGCCAGGCCCTCCTTGCTGCCGAACTCGTTGTACAGCGTCTGCCGGGACACCCCGGCCGCCGCGGCGACGTCCACCATCCGCACGGCGGCCCACGGCCGTAGTGCGAGCGCCTTGAAGGCGGCGTCCAGTAGGGATTCCCGCGCTGCAGGCATCATCGCCTCCCTGGGGCGAGCGGCTCTGCGCCCAGGTTTGACGCGGACGGGTGCACTGTCAAGGGTTCGCGGCGGCGACCGATGGTTCACCGGCCGTGTCCACGGCTCCTCCACGTCCACCCCGCGGTCCCCTGTGGCCCGTTCTCACCTTCGGCGGATACGGTTCGTCCCATGCCGGACTACCACGACGACCTCCGACTCGCGCACGTCCTCGCGGACGCCGCCGACGCCGTGACCATGGACCGTTTCAAGGCCCTCGACCTCAAGGTCGAGACCAAACCGGACATGACCCCGGTGAGCGAGGCCGACAAGGCCGCCGAGGAACTCATCCGCGGTCAGCTCCAGCGGGCCCGTCCGCGGGACGCGATCCTCGGCGAGGAGTACGGCGTCCAGGGCACCGGCCCCCGCCGCTGGGTGGTCGACCCGATCGACGGCACGAAGAACTACGTGCGGGGCGTGCCCGTCTGGGCCACCCTCATCTCGCTGACGGAGGCGGCCGAGGGGGGCTACCAGCCCGTGGTCGGCGTGGTCTCCGCCCCGGCGCTGGGCCGCCGCTGGTGGGCCGCGAAGGGGCACGGCGCCTTCACCGGCCGCAGCCTGACCTCCGCCACCCGCCTGCGCGTCTCCCGGGTCTCGGAGCTCTCGGACGCCTCCTTCGCGTACTCCTCGCTGACCGGCTGGGAGGAGCGCGGGCATCTGAACGGCTTCCTGGACCTGACCCGCGAGGTGTGGCGCACGCGCGCGTACGGCGACTTCTGGCCGTACATGATGGTCGCCGAGGGCTCGGTCGACCTGTGCGCCGAACCCGAGCTCTCGCTCTGGGACATGGCGGCCACGGCGATCGTCGTGACGGAGGCCGGCGGCACCTTCACGGGCCTCGACGGCCGCCCGGGTCCGCACAGCGGGAACGCGGCCGCGTCGAACGGCCTGCTCCACGAGGAACTGCTGGGTTACCTCAACGAGCGCCACTGAAAGACCCGCCCGAGACTCACAGATGAGCGCGCGCGCCCTCAATTGGCTGCGCGCGCCCTCTTGTTGACCCCCGCTTTACCTGCCACGCTGACAGCACCCCCCACTTGTGAACTTGTGAACCCATGAACGACCATGGGTTCTTAGGAGGTGGCTCCAGCCATGCTCGTCCGCGACGCCATGAGCACGGTGGTCCTCACCATCGGCCCCGCACACACCCTCCGTCAGGCCGCCGCCCTGATGTCCGCCCGCCGCGTCGGCGCGGCCATCGTCCTCGACCCGGACGCCGGCGGCATCGGCATCCTCACCGAGCGGGACATCCTCAACTCCGTGGCGCTGGGCCAGGACCCGGACACGGAACGCACCCACGCCCACACCACCAACGACGTCGTCTTCGCCGCCCCGAGCTGGACCCTGGAGGAGGCGGCCCAGGCCATGGCCCACGGCGGCTTCCGGCACCTGATCGTCCTCGACCGCGACGAACCGGCCGGCATCGTCTCGGTCCGCGACATCATCCGCTGCTGGGCGCCGGCGCGGCAGCAGGTACCGGCCTGAGCGCACGAACGGGCCGGGCCCCCGAAGGGAAGCCAGGCCCGTTCGCCCACGACAAGCGGTCCAGTGCTGTCAGCCACGCAGGGCCTGGACCGCGGCCGCCAGCCGCTCGCCGTGGATTCTGTCGACCTGATCCTACAGTGGACTTCATCCAAATCAATCGGGGATCTAAAGTCACACCTGTTCGGGACCTGGTCCCTGTAGCTGCTAGGCTGATTCCATGAGCGATCTCCTGGAACGACTGCGCGGACGCGGATGGCGGATGACCGCCCAACGACGCGTCGTGGCCGAGGTCCTCGACGGCGACCATGTCCACCTGACCGCCGACGAGGTGCACTCCCGGGCCGTCGTCCGGCTCCCGGAGATCTCCCGGGCGACCGTCTACAACACGCTCGGCGAGCTGGTCTCGCTCGGCGAGGTGCTCGAGGTCGCCACCGACAAGCGCGCCAAGCGGTACGACCCGAACGCGCACCGCCCGCACCACCACCTGGTGTGCGCCCGGTGCGGAGCGATCAAGGACGTCCACCCGAGCGGCAACCCGCTGGCCGACCTCCCCGACTCGGAGCGCTTCGGCTTCACGGTCTCGGACGTCGAGGTGACCTACCGCGGGGTCTGCCCCAACTGCGCGGCGGCGTAACGCCCTTCCCCGTAAGCGCAGCCCTGTCGCGCATCGCGGCGGGGCATACCCGCGAACACGCAAACGACTGAGGGCCGGAACCCTTTCGGATTCCGGCCCTCAGTCTTCAGTAGCGGGGACAGGATTTGAACCTGCGACCTCTGGGTTATGAGCCCAGCGAGCTACCGAGCTGCTCCACCCCGCGCCGTTGAATGCAACGTTACGTGAAGGGGAAGGACAAAGGCAAATCCATTGACCGGCACCAGTCGACGCAGGTCAGAGCGCTTCAGCCCGGTTCACGTCCGACACCGGCCAGAACCCTTCGGCCCGCCCACCGCCGACGCAGGGTGAGCACACTCCAGCCCGACCACTGCCGGCCCCGGTCAGAGCACTCCAGCCCGACCACTGCCGACACCGACGCAGAACACTTCAGCCCGTCCGGCGTTTGGGACGAGGCCCGTTCGGGGCCGACAGCGGGAGTCCGGGGGTGCCGCCCCCGGGACGGGACGGGAAGGGCGGCGGGGGCGAAAACCCGCCGCACGGGCCCCAGCCCGGCCACATGGCCCCGCTGGCCACACGGCCCCGCTTCAGAACAGGACGCCGCCAGGCGCACACAGCCCTTCCCTACAAGACGCCGTCAGGCGGACAGCTCTTCCCGCAGCGCGTCCCGCAACCGAGCCGCCCGCTGGGCCACCTCCCCCGGCCCCAGCGACACCGCCCGGTCCGCCCACCGCTGCCCCTCGGCCAGCTCACCGCGACGCGCGTAGACCAGGGCGAGCCGCAACGCCGCCCGCCCGTGCCCGGCATCGGCCGCCCGCGTCCACCACACCGCCGCCTCGGGCTCACTCCCCTCCCGCGCGAGCAGCAGTCCGAGGTTGAACGCACCGTTGCGGGAACCGGCCTCCGCGGCCGTCCGGTACCACCGTGCCGCCTCGACCACGTCCCCGCGCGCGGCGGCCAGCATCCCGACCCGGACCTGCGCCCGCCGGTGCCCCTGGGTCGCGGCCCGCTCGTACCACTCCTCGCACTCGGTCTTCTCGTGCACGGTCTCCCCGAGCTCGTGCGCGGGCTGCGGCGGCCGCCGCGCGTCCAGCACGGCCGCCAGCCGGTACGCCGCCTCCGCGCTCCCGCCGCCGGCCGCGCACCGCAGATGCCGCTCGGCCTCCTGCTCGTCCCCGTCGCGCAGGCGCGCGATACCGACCTGGAGCGCCGCCTCGGTGTGCCCGGCGGCGGCCGCCCGCTCGTACCAGCGCAGCGCGACGCCCTCCTCGCCCCGCCCCGCGAACAGGATCCCGAGGTTGAACGCGGCGTCGACGCTGCCCGCCTCCGCCGCCTTGGAGAACCAGGGCTCGGCTCCGGCCGTGTCGCCGCCCTGGAGCAGCAGGATGGCCAGCGCGTTGGCCGCCTCCCGGTGCCCGGCGTAGGCGGCGCGCCGGTACCACTGCTCGGCCTGCACGGTGCGGCCCTGCTCGGCGCAGAGCAGGGCGAGGTTGTAGGCGCCGTTGTCGTCCCCGGCGTCCATCGCGGCCCGGTACCAGCGCTCGGCGGTCTGGGTCTGCCCCCGCTCGGCGTGCAGCGCGCCCAGCGCGTTCGCCGCGTTGCCGTCCCCCTCCTGTGCGGCCCGCAGCCACCACACGGCCGCGCTCTCGGTGTCGCCGGCGTCGCGCAGCAGGAAGCCGAGCGCGCAGGCGGCCCGTGCCTCGCCGTCCTTGGCGGACGTCAGGTACCAGCGTCCGGCCTCCTTCAGGTCGCCACGCCGCTCCAGGATCGTGCCGAGGTGCAGGGCGGCCCGCCGGTGTCCGCGCGCGGCGGCCTGGCGGTACCACTGCTCGGCCTCCGCCCGCACGATGACACCGTTGTCATGCTCGCACCCGTCCGCGTCGCCGTCCGTGCGGGATGCCTCGCACTCCTGGTGGTCGAGGGCTCGGGCCAGCCGGTACGCCGCCTCCCGGTGCCCCCGCTCGGCGGCGGCCCGCATCCACTGCTCGGCCCCGCGGTCCCCACGGTGCTCCAGCAGGTCGGCGAGGGCGTACGCGCCCAGCGCGTGCCCCTGCTCGGCGGACTGGCGCAGCCAGTACTCGGCGGCCGGCTCGTCGCCGCACTCGCGGCGGTGGCGGCCCAGGGCGTGCGCGGCGGCTGCGGAGCCGGCGACGGCGGCGACCCGCCACCATCCGGCGGCCTCGTCGGGGTAACCGCGCTGGTGGAGAAGGACGCCCAGGTTGTTGGCCGCGGCCCGGTCGCCCTCCGCCGTGGCGGCACGCAGATGGGGCTCGGCTCCGTCGAGGTCGCCGCGGCGCAGCAACATGGCCCCGAGGACGCTGACGGCCTCGACATCGCCGGCCTGCGCCGCGAGCCGCAGGCTCATCTCCTCGACGGCCTCCCCCGTCTCGACGGCGTCCGCCGTCCCGTCCCGGCTCTCGTCCGGGGTCGCTTCCTCACCGGAAGGCTGCACAAACCGCCCTGTCTCGAACAGAGTTGCCTTGTCCCCCATAACGTCCATCGTCGCACCACCCGCAACCCGGGTACACCTGGTATACCGCGGCCCGTAAGGTCACTTCAGCGTTTTGTCGACATGCCCACAGAGAGACAAGTCAAACACAGATAGCGCAACTCCCCACAGCGGCGCGGCCACCAGTCCCCCCGGCACATGCGTTCGCACACCACGAAGGCCCGGATCCTTTTCAGGATCCGGGCCTTCGTATTCAGTAGCGGGGACAGGATTTGAACCTGCGACCTCTGGGTTATGAGCCCAGCGAGCTACCGAGCTGCTCCACCCCGCGTCGTGTTCCACAACCGTATCACGACGCGGGACGGGCAAGATCAGCCGCTGCTGGGACTGGGACTCGGACTCGGACTGCTGGCGGCACTGCCTCCGGAGCCACCGCTCGGACTCGCCGAACTCGTCGGGCTCGGACTGCTGCTCGCCTTGGCGCCCTTGTCGGCCTCGGCCTGCGCGTCCTCGGCACGCTTCAGCGCGTCCTCGAGATCCTTCTGCGCCTTGGCGTACGCGTCCCAGTCGGGCTTCTTCAGAGCCTCCTGGCCGGCCGTGAACGCCTTCTGGGCGTCGGCCAACGCCTCCCGGACCGTCGGGTTGGTGGACGTCGGTGGTGTGGTCGTACCGCCGCCCTCGTCCGCCGGCGGCGGGGTCGCACCCTCCGCGCCGAAGACCTTGTTGAGGGCCTCGTCCAGGGTGTCCTCGAAGGCGGTGTTGCCTCCGTAGGTCACCAACACCTTCTTCAGGAGCGGGTACTTGAGTCCGCCACCGCGTACATAGACGGGCTCCACGTACAGCAGACCGCCGTCGAGTGGCACCGTCAGCAGGTTGCCGTACTCGATGTCGGAGTCGCCGCCCTTCAGGAGCCTGATGGACTCGGCGATGTCCTGTTCGGAGTTGAACTGGCTCTGCACCTGTTTGGGTCCGTCGACGGTCGTACTGGTCGGCAGTTTCAGAACTCTGATCTTGCCGTAGTCGGGAGTTCCCGCCTCGGAGTCGACCGCCATGAACGCACTGAGGTTGTCCCGGCCGTTGGGCGTGAACGTCGTCGTCAGCGAGAACGCCTGCGCCTTCTGGTCCGGCATCTTCATGCTCAGGTAGTACGGCGGGACCGCGTCACCCGACTTGTTGGACGGGTCGTCCGGCACCTGCCACACCTCGCTGCCGCTGAGGAACGTCGTCGCGTCCTTCACGTGGTAGCGGGTGAGCAGCTCGCGCTGGACCTTGAACAGGTCCTGCGGGTACCGGAGATGGGCCATCAGGTCGGTCGAGATGGACGACTTGGACTTCACCGTGCCGGGGAACGCCTTCATCCAGGTCTTCAGGACCGGGTCCTTGGTGTCCCACTGGTAGAGCTTGACCTCGCCCGTGTAGGCGTCGACGGTCGCCTTCACCGAGTTGCGGATGTAGTTGACCTGGTTCTGCTGGGCCACCACCGCGCGGTTGTCATTGGTCGCGGTCAGCGAGTCGGCCGTGGTGTCGCCGAGGGTCGTACGGGAGGCGTACGGGTAGCCGTTCGTCGTCGTGTAGGCGTCGACGATCCACTGGATCTTGTGGTTGACCACGGCCGGGTAGGCGTCGCCGTCGATGGTCAGCCACGGGGCGACCGCCTCGACGCGCTCCTTGGGCGTGCGGTTGTACAGGATCCGCGAACCCTCGCCGATGGCGCCGGAGTACAGGATCTGCGGTTCACCGAACGACACCGCGTACGCGGCCCGGTTGATCGGGTTGGAGAGGTTGACCCCGCTCTTGCCGGTGTAGCTGGTGGTCTTCTCACCGGCGTCGTCGGAGTAGTCGATCTCCTTCTGGGGACCGCCGACGATCGAGTACGCGGTCGTCTTCTCGCCGTAGTAGATCCGCTGCTGGTACGTGCCCAGGTCGCCCTCGGAGGGCAGGTTGGACTCGGTGAAGAGCGGGCGGCCCTCGGCGTCGGAGGTGGTGCCCTTGGCGGCGACCACGCCGTAGCCGTGGGTGTAGCGGAAGTGGTTGTTGATCCAGTTCTGCTTGTCGACGCCCGCGAGGTTCAGCTCGCGCAGACCGATGACGGTGTCCTGGTCGGCGCCGTTCACGTTGTAGCGGTCCACGTCCAGGTTGGTCGGGAACGCGTAGTACTTCCGCATCTGCTGGAGCTGCTGGTACGTCGGGGAGACGATGTTCGGGTCCAGGACGCGGATGCTCGCCGTGGCGTCGACGTCGTCGCGCAGCGTCGTCTTGTCCTTGGTGGTGCTCGTACCCGAGTACTCGGTGACCTGCGCGCCGTCGATGCCGTACGCCTCACGTGTCGCCTTGAGGTTCTTCTCGACGTACGGGGCTTCCTTGGCCTGCTCGTTCGGCTGGACCTGGAACTTCTGGACGATCGCGGGGTACAGCCCGCCGATGAGGATCGCCGAGAGCACCATCAGGCCGAAGCCGATCACCGGGAGCTGCCAGGTGCGCCGCCACAGGGTGGCGAAGAACAGCAGGGCGCAGATGACGGCGATGCAGAACAGGATCGTCTTCGCCGGCAGATAGGCGTTGGCGTCGACGTACCGCAGGCCCGTCCAGTTGTCCGTGGCCTTGAAGTCGCTGGACTTCACGGCCAGGCCGTAGCGGTCGAGCCAGTAGGCGACCGCCTTCAGCGTGACGAAGATGCCCAGCAGCACCGAGAGATGGCCGGTGGCCGCGGCGGTGGCGCGCGCGCCCGGGCTGGTGACGCGCAGCCCGCCGTACAGGTAGTGGGTGAGCGCGGCGGCGATCAGCGAGAGGATCGTGGCGGCGAAGCCGAAGCCGAGCAGGAACCGGTACCAGGGCAGGTCGAACGCGAAGAAGGACACGTCGAGGTGGAACTGCGGGTCCTCCTGGTGGAAGGGCACGCCGTTGACCCACATCAGCCAGGTCCGCCACTGCCCCGCCGCGGAGGCGCCCGCGATCAGGCCGACCAGGGCGGTGATGCCGAGCAGCAGCCATGTCTTGTACGGCGCGATGCTCATGCGGTAGCGGTCGAGGCTCTGCTGCTCCACCGACATCGCGCTGAGCGGCGGCCGCAGCCGGTGCGCCAGCCAGATGTTGAAGCCGACCGCGAGGGCCATCAGCAGGCCGAAGACGAAGAACAGCCCGATCTTGGTCCACAACGTGGTCGTGAAGACCGACGAGTAGTTCACCGAGCGGTACCAGAGCCAGTCCGTCCAGAACCCCGCGAACATCGTGAACGCCATGCCGATCACGGCTAGGACGCCCAGCGTCATGAGCAGGGTCCGGACACGCCGGGACGGGCGGCCCACTCTGATCCGCGGCCCCGTGGGGCCTCCGCCGCGGTCCGGCATCTGGAAAGCCAAGGTGCGCACCTCGAAAGTCGCAGTTGATCCATCAGGCCCGCGTGTTCGTGGACCGTTCGCGGCCCCCGGTGATCGGGGGCCCACACCTATGCAACTTACTCACCGTTTACTCGGTTCCCGATTCCACCCCTGAACGAGGCAGGATTGTGACCATGTCCAACACTCCCATGGCGGCGAGCCCGCTCACCCGGGCCGTACTCGAGATCGACGAGTACGCCTCCGGCCTCGGCTGGGACCAGCCCGCCCGCCTTTTCGCCCTCGTAGACACCGCTCGGCTGCGAACGCAGGAACCGTCGCTCGCCGCCCAGCTCGGCCTTCAGGACGAGTCCGAGACCACCGGTCTCACCCCGATCGAGCAGGACGAAGTGCCAACGGACAAGCCGCTCGACGAGTTCCTCGCCACGATCGCCTGGCCCGACGCGGTGGTCGGCTGCGCCCTCACCGTGGAGCGTCTGATGCTGCCCCCGTCCGCCGAGGCTCAGGTCCCGCAGGGCCTGAGCGACAAGAAACTCGCGAAGTGGGTCGCGGAACACCCCGACCGTCAGGAGGTCCGGATCACGGTCGGCGTCCTGCGTGACGGCACCCGCGACTCGGCCCTCCGGCTGCGCGAGAAGGACGCCCCGACGGAGGTCCTCACCGGGGCGGGTCTGGTGCCGGGCCTCGCCGAGGCGTTGTCGGTGACGTTCGCGGAGTAGCCCTTCCGGCTACTTCGTGCACTTCGGCAGGTCCGCGGTGTCGCCGCCGCGGATGTCCTTGAGGGCGTCGAGGGCGTCGTCGATGGTGTTCACCTTGACGAGCCTGAGCCCCGAGGGGGTGTCCTTGGCGGCGGCCGCGCAGTTCTCCGCGGGGGTCAGGAAGTACTGGGCGCCCTGACTGCGCGCGCCGACCGTCTTCATCTCGATGCCGCCGATCGGCCCGACCTTGCCGGCGTCGTCGATGGTGCCGGTGCCGGCGACGAACTTGCCGCCGGTCAGGCTGCCCGGGGTGAGCTTGTCGTAGATGCCGAGCGCGAACATCAGACCGGCGCTCGGCCCGCCGACGTCGGCGAGCTTGATGTCGACGGTGAACGGGAAGGTGTGGTCGGTCCCGGCGGAGATCCCGACGATGGCCCGCTTCTCGCCGCTGTCGTCCGAGGTCGCGGTCGTGATCGTGACGTCCTGGGTCTTGGTCGCCGTCTTGTTCGCCTTCTCGGCGGCCGCCTGGTCCTTCGCCGGGACGATGCGGAAGACGACCTTCTCCCCCGCCTTGTGCTTGGTCACCAGCTTCGCGACGTCGCCCGGCTCCTTCACCGCGGTGCCGTCCACGGCCTTGATCACGTCACCGGCGTGCAGCCGGCCCTCCGCCGGGGAGCCCTTCACCACCGTCGAGACGATCACCCAGGACGTCACCGGGATGTCCAGCTCCTTCAGGGCGGCGACCTTGGCGCTCTCCTGGGACTGGCTGAACTCCTCGGCGTTCTCCTGGGTGGACTGCTCCTCGGTCTTGCCGTCCGGGTACAGCGTGTCGTGCGGGACGACCTTGTTGTCGTGCGCGAGCCATCCGTAGACGGCCTCGACCAGGTTCATCCGGTAGTCGGCGCTGGTGACCCGCACCGTGGTCATGTTCAGGTGACCGCTGGTCGCGTAGGTCTTGCGCCCGGAGATCTGGAGCACCGGCTCGCCGCCGTGATCGCCCAGGGTGTTCACCGTCGGCCCGGGGGACATCTCCGCGTACGGCACGGGGATGAGTACGCCCGCACACAGGAGCGCGATCAGCATCAGGGTGGAGGCGAGCATCGTCGCGGTGCGGCGTGGCATGCCTCGACAGTACGGGACGCCTCTGTCAGCGCACCGTCAGGGCTGCCACCCGGGTCACGTACGAGGGTGGGGCTTCTCCATGGCCGCCCGGAAGCGGGCGTATCCGTCCAGCTCGGGGCCGTCGCTGCGGGCCTTCCGGGTCCGGTTCGCCCAAGTGCCCCACAGACCGGCGCCGACAGCGGCGACAAGCGGAATCAGCAACCAGACGAGCGCCGCCATGCCGACCTCCCAACCCCTATGAGCCACCACAACTGACTGATCAGCAGATTAACCATCTGCACCGACAACGCTCACGGCAGGGGTGGGGTTACGCAACCGGAAGGGATTCAGCAGGCGCCGACCCATTCGTCGGTACCGTCCGAGAACTTCTGGTGCTTCCAGATGGGCACTTCGTGCTTGAGATCGTCGATCAGCTTCCGGCAGGCCTCGAACGCCTCGCCGCGGTGCGGACACGAGACGGCGACCACGACGGCCAGATCACCGACCCCCAGATCACCGACCCGGTGCACCGCGGCCAGCGCCCGCACCGGGTACTCGGCGACGACCTTCTCCGCGATCCGCCGCATCTCCGCCTCCGCGCCGGGATGGCAGGAGTACCCGAGGGCGTCGACGTCGGCGCCGCCGTCGTGGTTGCGAACCGTGCCCACGAAAAGCGCGATCCCGCCCGCCGCGTCGTCCCCGACGGCCTTGAAGACCTCGTCCAGGGAGAGCGCGGTGTCACGAACGGCGATCAGCTTGATGGGATCCTGCGCTGCCCGCTCGCCGGGATGGTCGTCGATGGCTGCCATACCCCCATCGTGCCGCACCCCGGGAAGCAGGCGAAATAGCGTGATCACCCGGCACGCACGCGTGCGCTTCGGAGCGACCTACGGAAAACAGCCCGTCCGGCGCTCGAGGACGAGTCCCCTCAGACCGACGGGGGTCTTGGTGGCACAACCCCCGGGGACGGGAACGGGAAGGGGCGGCGGGGGCGGAAAGACAGGCCGCACGCCCCCACGCTCACCGTCGCCGGGCCTTCCGGGCCCGCCGCACCACGGCCGCCGCGCCCAGCAGAGCGACCGTCGCGCCCGCCGCGCCCGCCGCGGTGGCGTCCTTGCGCCCGAGCCTGCGGCCGACGACGGTGTGCCGCCCGGCCACCTCCTCCAGCAGCTGCGCGAGGACCTCCTCGTTGGTCCACCGCGGCCGCCACCCCGCGTCGTGCAGCCGGCTCCCGCTCACCACCCAGGGGTACATCGTGTAGGCCAGGTCCCCCGCGGGGGAGGGCGTCAGCCCGATCCGGTGCAGTCGGGCGGCGGCGCCCAGCGCGACCGCCGACGGCAGCTCCATGCGCCGGATCCCGCTGAGCTCCTCGACCTCCTCCTGCTCCAGCCATCCGTCGCAGCCGACGGCCAGCTCGCCGTCGACCTTCTCCAGGACGGCGTACTCCAGGGCGCTCACCAGATCCTCGACATGGCAGAACTGCCAGGCCGGCCGCGATCCGGCGACGACCAGCAGCCGCGGCGACTCGAAGTACCGCGTCAGCGCGGTGTCCGTACCGCCGACCAGCACCGCGGGCCGCACCACGGTGACGTTGAGCCCCGGATGCGCCCGGGGCGCGCGCCGGGCCAGCCGTTCGATTTCCAGGAGGTCCCCGACGCCGGTCGCCTCCGCCGTGGCCCGCAGCTCCGCGTCCTCCGAGAGCGGCAGCTCGTTGTCCTCGAGCGCCCCGTAGACCATCGCGGAGGTGCACAGCACCACCCGGTGCACCCCGGCCGCCGCGGCGGCCGTCAGCACGGTCTGCGTGCCGCGCACGTTGTAGGCCGTCCGGGCGGCGGCGTCACTCCCCAGGTCGAGGTCGAGCGCGAGGTGGACCACGACGTCCGCGCCGCGCAGCTTGTCGGCGATCGCCGGGTCACGGACGTCGAGGATGTGCCACGTCGCCGCGTCGCACTCGCCGCGCCGCTCGTCGATGGCGACGACCTGCTTGACCTCCTCGGACGCGGCGAGCCGCTCGGTCAGCAGCGCGCCGATCCCGGTCGCGGCGCCGGTCACGGCCACGACGGGCCCGCGCGCGCCGGCCGGGGTTGAGTGGTTTCGCGCTGCGCGAACCTGCGGATCTGGGGAACTCACCAGGTGTCTCCAGCGGTTGTCTTGGCATACGGGCGCGAGTGAAGCGTACGTACCAGGTGGCATCCATCCTGCCGCAGGCCAGGAGTCGGCGAAGCACCGAGGCCCGATCGAGCCGGGGTGTCTACGCTGGGTGGTGTTGCAGGGCAGTCGCCGCCGGCCGAGAACCGGTGGCCTTACCAGCCGAGGAACCCCGTGAGTGACACCCCATTCGGATTCGGCCTTCCGCCGGAGGAGCCGGAAGACGGCGACGAGGGCAAGAAGAAGGACCCGCAGGGCGGCGGTGGTCAGGGACCGGCCAACCCGTTCGGTTTCGGCGGGCTGCCCGGCGCCGGAGGCTTTGGCGCACCCGGTGCGGACAACCCGCTCGCCGCGATGTTCGGTTCACTGAACCCCAACGACCTGGGCGCCGCCTTCCAGCAGCTGGGCCAGATGCTCTCCTACGAGGGCGGCCCGGTGAACTGGGACATGGCCAAGCAGATCGCCCGCCAGACGGTCGCCCAGGGCACCGCCGACGGTGTGAAGGACGCCAGCGTCGGCCCCTCCGAGCGCACCGCTGTCCAGGAGGCCGTCCGCCTGGCCGATCTCTGGCTGGACGACGCGACGTCCCTGCCGTCCGGCGCGGGCACGGCCGTGGCGTGGTCCCGCGCGGAGTGGGTCGAGGCGACCCTGCCCGCGTGGAAGGAGCTCGTCGACCCGGTCGCCGAGCGCGTCGGCGCGGCCATGGGCGATGTCCTGCCGGAGGAGATGCAGGCCATGGCCGGCCCGCTGATCGGCATGATGCGCTCGATGGGCGGCGCGATGTTCGGCTCGCAGATCGGCCAGGCCGTGGGCGTGCTCGCGGGCGAGGTCGTCGGCTCGACCGACATCGGCCTGCCCCTCGGCCCGGCCGGGCGGGCCGCGCTGCTGCCGGTCAACATCGAGGCGTTCGGCAAGGACCTCGGTGTGACGAAGGACGAGGTGCGGCTCTACCTCGCGCTGCGCGAGGCCGCCCACCAGCGTCTGTTCGCTCATGTGCCGTGGCTGCGCTCGCACCTGTTCGGCGCCGTCGAGGGATACGCGCGCGGGATCAAGGTCGACACGGCCAAGCTGGAGGACGTGGTCGGTCAGTTCGACCCGCAGAATCCGGAGCAGTTGCAGGACGCACTCCAGCAGGGCATGTTCCAGCCGGAGGACACCCCGGCGCAGAAGGCCGCCCTGGCCCGTCTGGAGACGGCCCTGGCGCTCGTGGAGGGCTGGGTGGACGCGGTGGTGCACGCGGCCGCGAAACCCCGCCTGTCGTCCGCGGACGCCCTGCGCGAGACGCTGCGCCGGCGTCGCGCCTCGGGCGGTCCGGCGGAGCAGACGTTCGCGACGCTGATCGGCCTGGAGCTGCGTCCGCGCCGCCTGCGCGACGCCTCCCGCCTGTGGGCTTCCCTGACGGACGCGCGCGGGGTAGACGGCCGTGACGCCCTGTGGGCCCACCCGGACATGCTGCCCACGGCGTCCGACCTGGACGACCCGGACGGCTTCGTGCACCGCGAGCAGCTGGACTTCTCCGAGCTGGACAAGATGCTCGGCGAGGCGGCGAGCGGCGGCTCCGGCGACAAGCCGAACCTGAAGAAGGACGACCCCGGGACCGACTCCAAGGACGACGACACCGAGTGAGCCTGTACGACGACGCGGTCCTCGTCCTGAAGGGGTACGAGGGCCACGAAGAGCAGGAAGAGCTGCGCCAGGCCTATCTGGACCACCTCGGGGCGCACCCGGACGGCATGTGGAAGGCCTGCGGGGACGGCCACGTCACGGCGAGCGCGCTGGTGATCGACCCGGAGCGCGGCCGGGTGCTGCTGACCCTGCACAAGAAGATGCGGATGTGGCTCCAGATGGGAGGCCACTGCGAGCCGGCCGACGAGACCGTGCGGGCCGCCGCACTGCGCGAGGCGACCGAGGAGTCCGGCATCGAGGGGCTGTCCCTGCTCCCCGGCGGCCCCGTGCGCCTGGACCGGCATCCCACGCCGTGCGCGTGGCACTACGACGTCCAGTACGCGGCGCTCGCACCGGCCGGGGCCGTGGAGGCCATCAGCGACGAGTCCCTCGACCTGCGCTGGTTCGCCTATGACGAGGTCGCGGGCGTGGCCGACGATTCGGTCGTACGGCTGCTGGAGGCGACTCGCGCGCGGCTGTGAGCCCGGAAGGCCGCCGGAGGGAAGGCTGTGAGCCGGAAGGTGGGTGACGGGCGGCCGTGCGCCGAGACGGGTAAGGGGCGACCTCAAGGCGGCCGCCCCTTACGTCTGCTTTCCGGACGGTCAGCTCCAGGCGTTGCCCTGGTTCTGCTGCCGTACGCCCTGCTGTCCCATGCCGTACTGGGCGGCCAGGCCGGAGCCGATCTGGGCGTTCTGCGGCGGCAGCAGCTCGCTGGGCTGGACGAGCGCGTAGCCGGAGCCCATGAAGCTGAGCTCCCAGCCCTCGCCGGTGTTGCCGCGCCGGCGCCACACCCCGGACGAGTGCGTCTGGGCCTGCATCTGCACCCGCAGCCCGGTGGACCAGGCGACGATGGCGTCGGCGTCGCAGTTGACGTACTTGTCGGGCGTGACCTGCATCATCAGCGGCGCGCCCGAGGTCATCAGGGCGACCTTGCCGCGGCCGGTGATGTTGAGCTGGTACTTCCCGGAGCCGGAGATGCCGTAGAGGCTGTCGACGGCGATGACCTCGTGGTGCAGCGAGGAGTCCATGGCCAGGACATAGCTGCTGTCCACGGTCAGGCCGTCCTGCTCCACGTCCATGACGTGCACGTGCTGGGCGAGGTTGGCGAGGTACACCGTGCCCTGCCCGTGGCAGCGCATCAGGTCCAGGCCCTCGCCCGTGTGCGCACGCGCGCGTCCCTGCTGGTTGTTCTGGTACTCGGCGTCGAACTCCATCAGGCCCTGGTAGGCGACCATCGTGCCCTTGCGGGCGAGGATGTCGTCGTGGCCCTCGAGACTGACCCGGAGCATCTGCTTGTTCTGGAGACTCCAGCGCTCCTGGGTCTGCGAGTCGTTGTGCGCGAAAAGTGAGCTCTGCATGGCGTTTCTGGCTCCCCCTCAGCCCCGGACCCGGAGGCGGTCGGTGCTGTCCTCACTGGGCTGGACGACGACGATGCCCTGGCCGGAGAAGGCCATCTGATAGGCCTCGCCGCTGCCCCGGCCGATGAGCGACTGCGCCTTGAAGCTGCGCTTGCCCTTCACCTTGAGGTTCGGCGACCAGGCGACGAGCGCGTCGGGGTCGACGTACGTCTCGTCCTCGCCGCCGCCGCAGTCGACGACGATCGGCTTGCCCCGGGAGGTCAGCGCGACCCAGCCCTGTCCGGAGATCTTGGTGTTCCACAGGCCCTGTCCGGCGAACTTCGCGAGCCCCTTGACGCGCTCGACGCCCCAGGTGAGGTGCGCGTCGAAGGCGAGCAGGTTGGTGGCGTTGACGGAGATGCCGTCGCCGTTGAGGTTGATCACGACGACGTTGGCACCGTAGTCGGCGAGGTAGAGCAGGCCGTCGCCCGAGCACTTCATCAGGGGCGCGCCCTCGCCGGTCATCCAGTCGCGCGCGATCTGGCGCACGGCCGGCGGGTTGGGCTCGTACTGCACGAAGCCCTCGTAGGCGACCATCGAGCCCACGCGCGCGAGGAGGTCGTTCCCGGTCTGGAGGGCGACCTTCAGCATGTGGTTGCCGTGGTTCTCCATACGGGCGGTGACGGGTGCGGGGGCGTAGCCCGCGAGTGGCTGGTTCATGACGGGCTCCCTCAGACCTCGTACGGCTGGACGACGATGAAGTTGCCGGGAGCGCCCCGGAACTGGAGGTTGACGCTCTCCCCGGTGTCGCCGGGGTAGGCGTTGCGGCGCATGCGGACCTGGCTGGAGACGACCACCTGGGCGGCGGACGACCAGGCGACGACGGCGTTGCAGTCGGCGAACGTGGTGGGGGTGACCGGCAGGACGACGGGCGTGCCGTGCGTCTTGACGACGATCGTGCCGGTGCCCGTGAACTGCATGGTGAACAGGGCGCCGCCGGGGATGCCGTGCCCCTCGATACGACGGACCTCGTACTGGAGGCTCTCGTCGAAGGCGAGGACGTTCTCCGCGGAGACGCAGATGCCGTCACCCTGGAGTTCGATGGGGTGCAGCATCGTGGAGTTCTCGGCGAGGAACACCTGTCCCTGGCCCGTGCAGCGCATCAGCTGCATCTCCTGGCCGGTGGCGTTGCCGACGATCCGGCCCGCGAACCCGGCTCCCTTGTAGCTGAAGTCGACCTTGCCCTGGTAGAGGACCATGCTGCCCTGGCGGGCGAGCACGGGCTGGCCTCCCATCCCGAGGTCGACGCGGACGAGCTTCCTGTTCTGCTGCGTCCAGCGCTGTCCGGTGGGCGTCTCCTTGAACTGCTGGAGCGCCGCGGCCACTCCGGCACCGCCCTGGGGCGCGCCCTGCGGTACGCCGTAGGCCTGCTGGCCCGGGACCTGCCCGAAGGGGGGCTGCTGACCGTAGCCGGGCGGCTGGGGCGGCTGACCGTAGCCGGGCGGGGCCTGCGGGGCCTGCGGCTGCTGGCCGTAACCGGGGGGCATGGGTGCGGTCGGCGCGGGGCCCTGGCCGTACGGCTGCGGCTGCGGCGGCTGGCCGTAGGGCGCCGGGGCCGGAGCGGGAGGCGGCACCTGACCGCCGCCGGGCGGGGTCAGGGGCGCGACGATGGTCGGCGCGGCGTGCACCGAGGGCGCGGGCGCCGGGGCGGGCGCCGGCGGGGGCGCGAAGCCCTGCGCGGCGGGCTGCGGCTGTGCCGGCGCGGGCGCGGACGGTGCGCCGAACGCGGGCGGGGCGAAGCCGGGAGCGGCGGCACCGGCCTGCGGCTGCTGCGGCGCGGCGGGCGCCTCCTCCTCCGCGACCTCGCCGCCGAAGTTCTTCAGCAGCGCGTCCAGACCGCCGTCGAAGCCCTGTCCGACGGCCGCGAACCGCCACACGTCCTTCAGGTAGAAGTCACCCAGCATCACGGCCCGCTCGCTGGAGAACTCGGAGCCGTCGAACGCGTAGCGGGCCACTTCCTCGCCGCCCGCGACGATGCGGAGATAGCCGGGGTTGATCTGCGACATCTGCCCGGCGCCGTCGAGGGTCGCCGTGAAGGACAGCTTCTGGATCTGCGGCGGAATCCGGTCGAGGGTGATGCGGAAGGACTCCGTGTCGCCCGCCTGGGCGCCCAGGAGCTGGATGGACTCCTCGGGCGACTTCGGCTGGTTGAAGAAGATGAAGTACCGGTCGTCCGAGAGCCGCTCGTCGGCGTCGAGGCCGAAGCAGCTGATGTCGAAGGTCAGGCCGGGAGCGGTGATCTGCACGCCTACGTACAGATCGGTGCCCGCGGTGAGGTCACTGATCCTGGCCTTGTGGCCGCGCTGGAATTCCCTGGGCATGCGTAACGACCGTCCCCCATCCCGATTGTGAATGCGTCGCGTCAGGCTAACGGCAAAGTCGGACAACGCACGATGTCGGTACAGACCCGGTACACAACCAACGTCACGTGCCGGGGGACGGACTCACCGCGTAAGCCGCAGGTCACTCCTCGTCGGCGGCGGGCAGGTGGGGCAGCCGATCGGCCGCGACGACACCCTCGAGGTAGCCACGGGCGCGCTCGGTGCGCGGGTACGACTCCAGCAGCCGCCAGAAGTCGGGGCCGTGGCCGGGCACGAGCAGATGCGCGAGCTCGTGGGCGAGGACGTAGTCGATGACGTACTCGGGCATGCCCTTCAGGCGGTGCGACAGGCGGATGCTGCCCTCGGCCGGTGTGCACGAGCCCCAGCGGGTGTTCTGGTTGGTCACCCAGCGGACCGAGGCGGGCCGGGCCCGGCCGCCGAAACACTGGGCCGACAGCCGCTCGGCGCGCTCGGCCAACTCCGCGTCGCCCGGGACGCGCCGGCTCTCCTGGGCGGCGAGCTTGTCGAGCATGACGCTCACCCAGCGTTGCTCCTCGGCCTCGGACATCCGGGCAGGGATGAGCACGATGGTGCGATCGCCCTCGCGGTACGCGGAGACCGTCCGACGTCGACGGGCGCTCCTGCGGACCTCGATCGCGCTCGTTCGTGAGCCGCTCGGCGGCTGGCTCGTCGTGCTGCGCTGTGGTGTTCCGGCGCGGTGCGGTGGGTCGGCGGACACGCCCCGACGTTACCCGCTGCACACGGGGGAAGTCCCGACTCCGGGACGGTCGGGTTCCGATCCGTCGTGCCGTGTTTGCCTCGTACGACGGATTTGTACGATGAACGCCCCTACCTGTGGACAACTTTCGGCACGCTCGAACGGGGCCGGGCATTCTGGCACTCGTCGGCGGAGCGAGGACACCCCCACGCCCCCGCTCCGCCGACGTGACGGGAGTTTCCAGGCATGAGGCATACGGGGGCCTTTGATGCATCCGATGGTGAAGCCCGCGCTGCGGCGCGGCTGGCGTGACCTCAACACGGTGCAGTTCGGGATGACACCGGCGCACGCGCTGACACTCGGCCCGGTGGACACGGCGACGGGCAGTTTCCTCGACCTGCTGGACGGCACCCGCGGGCTGGAACTGCTGCGCGAGGAGGGCCGCCGCATGGCCCTGCCCGACGGCCATGTCGACCGGCTCGTGGAGCGGCTGGCGCGGGCGGGGCTGCTCGACGACGCGCGCGGCGGCGGGCCGGAGGCCGCCGATCTGCGGGAGCGCAAGGAGGTTCTGGACCGGCTGCGCCCCGACCTCGCCGCGCTGTCCCTCCTGACCTCGGAGCCGGGCGACGCGATCGAGCACCTGGCCGTCCGACGCCGGCTGCGGGTCCAGGTGCGGGGCGCGGGCCGGGTCGGCGCGGTGCTGGCGGCGCTGCTCTCGGGTGCGGGGGTCGGCGAGGTGGACGTGCGGGACGGCGGCCGGGTCGAGCCGGGGGACATCGCGCCGGGCGGTCTGCCCGCCGAGTCGGTCGGCGAGCGTCGGGACGAGTCCGCCCGCCGCGCCGTACGCCGGGCCGCCCCGTGCCCCGCACCCCGCAGAGGCCCGCAGTCACCGGCCGAGGCGGACACACCCGGCTTCTCGCTCGTGATCATCGCCCCGCGGGACGACGTGTCCGTGCACGCGCCCGCTCCCTCGGCGGCGGAGCCTCTGATCGCCTCGGGCACACCGCACCTCTATGCCGGGGTCGTTGAGGGGACGGGCGTCGTCGGCCCGCTCGTACTGCCGGGCGAGACCGGCTGCGCGGGCTGTCTGCATCAGGAACGCACCGACCGGGACCCGGCCTGGCCGCGGCTGGTCGCCCAGTGGCACTCCGGGAGAAGGCGCCCGGCGCGCGCCTGCGATGTGACGCTGGCCACGACCGTCGCCGGGCTGGCGGCCGCCCACGCGCTCACCTTTCTCGACGGCCGGACCCCGTCGAGCGCAGGCGCCCGATGGGAGGTATCCGTTCCCGCCCTCCAGTGGCACGCCCGTCCGGTATGGCCCCATTCCGCCTGCCCATGCGGGGCCGCGGAGAAAGGTAAGCAGGAACACATCTCCGAGGACCGGGGAACGCACGCGACAATGGCAGTGCAGCATTCGCAGGAGTTCTGCCGTACGACGGACGCCGCGCGGCTGGCCGGTACTTGGAGGGCGCATGTCTGATCTTCCCCGGAAGGCGGTCACCCGGACCGCCAAACTCGCCGCGCTCCCGCTCGGCTTCGCCGGGCGGGCGACCTGGGGTCTGGGCAAGCGGATCGTGGGCGAGTCCGCGGAGATCGTCGGCCGCGAACTGCAGCAACGCACCGCCGAACAGCTGTTCAAGGTGCTGGGCGAGCTGAAGGGCGGTGCGATGAAGTTCGGGCAGGCCATGTCCGTCTTCGAGTCCGCCCTGCCGGAGGAGGTCGCCGGTCCCTACCGCGCGGCCCTCACCAAGCTCCAGGACGCGGCGCCGCCGATGCCGACCCGCACGATGCACTCCGTGCTCGCGGAGCGGCTCGGCGAGAACTGGCCCGAGCTGTTCCTGGAGTTCGACGACAAGCCGGCCGCGGCGGCCTCGATCGGCCAGGTGCACCGAGCGGTGTGGCACGACGGCCGGGAGGTCGCGGTCAAGGTCCAATACCCCGGGGCGGGTGAGGCCTTGCTGTCCGACCTGAACCAACTCAGCCGTTTCGCACGCCTGTTGGGTCCCCTCATCCCGGGCATGGACGTCAAGCCGCTGATCGCCGAGCTCAAGGACCGGGTCTCCGAGGAGCTCGACTACAGCCTGGAGGCACAGGCTCAGCAGGCCCACGCGGAGGAGTTCGCCGGCGATCCCGACGTGGTGATCCCGGCGGTGGTCCACCAGCGCGAGCAGGTCCTGGTCACCGAGTGGATCGACGGTGTGCCCCTGTCCGAGGTGATCACCGACGGCACCCAGGAGCAGCGCGACCGGGCCGGCCAGTTGCTGTCCCGGTTCCTCTTCTCCGGCCCGGCCCGCACCGGCCTGCTCCACGCCGACCCGCACCCCGGCAACTTCCGCCTCCTGCCGGGCGGACCGGACGGCGAGGACGGCTGGCGCCTGGGCGTCCTGGACTTCGGCACCGTGGACCGGCTCCCGGGCGGTCTGCCGGACCCGATCGGAGAGTCCCTGCGCATGACCCTCGACGGTGACGCCGAGGGTGTCTACGAACTCCTGCGCACGGAGGGCTTCGTCAAGGATTCCATCGAGCTGGATCCCGACGCGGTCCTCGACTACCTCCTGCCGATCATCGAGCCGGCCCAGGTGGAGGAGTTCGCGTTCAGCCGTGGCTGGATGCGCAGCCAGGCGGCCCGGATCGCCGACCTCCGCTCCCCCGCGCATCAGCTGGGCAAGCAGCTCAACCTGCCGCCGGCCTATCTGTTGATCCACCGGGTGACGCTCAGCACGATCGGCGTACTGTGCCAGCTCGGCGCGACGGTGCGGCTGCGCGAGGAGTTGGAGGAGTGGCTGCCCGGCTTCCTCGCGGCGGACGTCCTGGACGCCTTCGAGGCGGAGGAATCGGTCCCCGGTGCGGTCGCGGAGGCATGAGCGCCCGGACCTCCTGACCCGACTGTGACGCGATTCACCACCACTCCGAGTCCAGTCGGCCTTCGATCGCCCTGAGGTTCTCGCGGGCGCAGGCCTCGCAGAAGTAGTGCCGGACGCCGTTCTCCACGGAGCAGGTCCAGGTGACGGGTGGGGGCTCCTCGGCCCCGGCGCCGCAGCGGGCACACACGAGGGGGCGGGGCCCCGTCGTAGAAGCGTCTCGGTCACCGTCTCCGGGAGGACTCGTCATCTTCGGGACGATAGCTCCGGGGGCGGTGGATCCTCCGCACAACGCACCGCGGGGGCCGGTCCGTTCGGACGGACCGGCCCCCGCGGGGAGAGCTTCGCCTCCCCTGTCGGGAGGCCACCGCTTCAGGTGGGTGTGGTTACTGCATCACGGCCATGGCGAGCGCCCGCCGGGCGCGCAGCGAGGCGCGCTCGGCCCGTCGCTGCATCCGGCGAGCGGTCGCCAGGCGCAGTGCCCGGCGTTCCCGCTCGGCCTCGTGCAGCCGGTCGTGCATATGCGCACGAGCCAGGGCTTCTGGGATGAGTTGCATCTCGCGTGTCCTGTTCTGACGCGAGTCGTACGCGCCGGTGGTGGTGATGTCTTCGATCGCGGAGCCCGCGGGCTCGCTGGGGAACGGCTTCATCGGGGCCTGCTTCTTGGGGTCTTGCGTGAGGGGACGGTCGATCGTTCCTGCGGTGTTCATGCCGTGACCGGGTTCTTGCGCGGGCGGCCACGCGGCCGCTTCCGGGCGACGACGACTCCCTGGACGAACAGCTCGCCACCCCAGACGCCCCAGGGCTCGCGCCGCTCCTTGGCGCCGGCGAGGCAGGCCTCCATCAGCGGGCAGGTACGGCAGAGGGACTTGGCGTACTCGACGTCGGCCGGCGACTCGGCGAAGAAGACCTCCGGGTCGTAGGAGCGGCAGGGGACGGGTACGCCGAGGTTCTCGATGGCGTCGTCGAGCGCGGTGAGCGCCGTGAGCGGGGTCAAGGTGGGGTCCTCCGTGAGGCCGGGCGGGGGGATCGTTTCGGAAGGCGGTACTGACGGGGCGTGCGCTTCGAGTTGCACGGTCGTCTTTCCTCGTCTGTCGGTCCGGTCCTGTAGGACCGGGTGTCGGCTGGGTACCGGGTTCTTTTCTTGTCCCGAGGCCCCTTCGCTCCGCTGTCCCCGTGTTCGGGGCAAACAGAAGGGCCGCGGATCCCGGGTGGGTTCCGCGGCCCTGAAGGCGCCGGCCTGATCGACGATCAGGCTGGATCACTCCAGGGTTCTGGCCCACGGAAGGCCCACATCAGGTGGTGCTGCGTCGTCTGCTTCCGGGCTCCGGCACCGGCTGCCGTAAAGGCATAGGCGTGCGCCTGTGCTCCTACTGCTTCCAGTGCCTCGGTCGGTCGCTCATTGCGCTCGCGGCTGGGAAGAACCGCGGAGGCAACGGAGGAGGACGCCGGCCGGTCGGCACGAATGCCGGACAGACCGGTGCCCAGGATCGAGGCGTCGAGCATGCACACGGAGACGACCGAGGGATCGGTCAGTTTGGCGGTGGAGCTGCGGTTGATGATGATCACTGGAATCGCCTCCTCTCGGCGTCTCGGGGGACCGGGGGTGAATCCGGTCCGGCGGGTATGCAAGTACAGCACGGAATCAGGGCCTTCGAGAAGGCCGCCGTTCCCGTGTCTAAGAACCTATGGGGATTGCCGGGGCATGCGCAAACTATTTTTCCGACGAGTTCGGATCAGTTGCCCAGACGTCCGCCCTCAGTCCCCCACCTCGTCCCCTTCGACCTCTTGGCCTGCGCAGATGGCCAGGACATCGGCTCCGTAGCGGTTGAGCTTGCGGACGCCGACCCCCGGGATCCGCGCGAGCTCGCCCTCCTCCTCGGGGACGGTCTCGGCGATCGCCATCAGCGTCTTGTCGGTGAAGACACAGAACGCGGGCTGTCCCGCCTGCCGCGCCTGGACCGCCCGCCAGTCGCGCAGCCGTTCGTACAGTCCCTCGTCCATGTCAGAGGGGCACTCCTCGCAGCGCATCAGCTTCATCTCGCCCGCGTCGGTCAGGGTGCGCCCGCAGACCCGGCAGCGGGCCGGGGTCCGCTGGGTCCGGCGCCGCTCGACCGGGGCGCCCGTCGCGGCGCCGGTGAAGCCGCGCTCGATGCCTCCGGTGCCCGCGATGCCACCGCTGCCACCGCGGCCGGCGGCGCCCGAACCGGGGCGCAGGCCGTCGAGGAACCGGCTGGGTCGGCGGCTCGGACGGCCGCCGGGCGAGCGGGAGAGCGCCCAGGAGACATACAGGCGCTCTCTGGCCCGGGTGACTCCCACGTAGAGGAGGCGGCGCTCCTCCTCGATCTGCTCGTCGGTCTTGGCGTAGGTGATCGGCATCATGCCCTCGGCGACGCCGACCAGGAAGACGACATCCCACTCCAGGCCCTTGGCCGAGTGCAGGGAGGCCAGGGTGACGCCCTGGACGGTCGGGGCGTGCTGGGCGTTCGCCCGTTCGTCCAGCTCGGCGACCAGGTCGGCGAGAGTGGCGCCGGACTGCGCGGCGGCGAAGTCCTGCGCGAGGCCGACCAGCGCGGCCAGCGACTCCCAGCGTTCCCTGACGGCTCCGGAGCCGGCCGGTGGCTGCGGGGTCCAGCCCTCCCCCGACAGGACGGCACGAACCTGGGAGGGCAGGTCGACGGCATCCTCGAGGAGGGTGTCGTTGCCGCCGAAGCGGGCCGCGCCGCGCAGCGCGACGCCCGCCTTGCGGACCTCGGGTCGGTCGAAGAAGCGCTCCGCGCCGCGCAACTGGTACGGGATGCCGCGGTCGGCGAGAGCCTGCTCGTAGGTCTCCGACTGAGCGTTGGTGCGGAACAGGACGGCGATCTCCGCGGCCGGCACGCCGGCGTCGAGAAGCTCGCGGATCCGGCGGGCCGCGCCCTCGGCCTCGGCGGGCTCGTCGGGGTACTCGCCGTAGCCGGGCTCGGGTCCCGGGCCACGCTGGGAGACGAGCTCCAGACGGTGGTCCGCGGCGCGGCCCCGGGCCTGGGAGAGCAGCCCGTTGGCGAGGTGGACGACCTGGGGGGTGGAGCGGTAGTCGCGGACCAGCTTGACGACGGTGGCGCCGGGGTGGCGGGTGCGGAAGTCGAGGAGGTGGTCGGGGGTGGCTCCGGTGAAGGAGTAGATCGTCTGGCTGGCGTCCCCGACCACGCACAGGTCGTCCCGCTCGCCGAGCCACAGCTCGAGCAGGCGCTGCTGGAGCGGGCTGACGTCCTGGTACTCGTCGACCACGAAGTGCTGGTACTGGGCGCGGACCTGCTCGGCGATGTCGTGCCGGTCCTGGAGGACGGCGACGGTCAGCAGCAGGACGTCCTCGAAGTCGATGACACCGCGCTGCCGCTTGAGGTCCTCGTAGGCCGAGTAGAGCTGGGCGATCTCGGCGGGGTCGCGAGGGATCTGGCGGCCCGCCTTGGCGGCGGCCAGGGCGTAGTCGGCGGGAACGGTCTGGGTGACCTTGGACCACTCGATCTCCGCGGTGGTGTCCCGCAGCTCGCCCCGGTCGAGACGGATGCGGCACGCGGCCGCCGCGTCGGCGACGAGCTGGATCTTGCGGTCGACGAGTCGGGGCAGGGAGCCACCGATCGCTTTCGGCCAGAAGTACTGAAGCTGACGCAGGGCCGCGGAGTGGAAGGTGCGGGCCTGGACGCCCTGGGCGCCGAGCAGGCGCAGTCGGCCCCGCATCTCTCCGGCGGCACGGTTGGTGAAGGTGACGGCCAGCACGCTGGAGGGGTTCAGGATGCCGGCGCGCACCCCGTAGGCGATGCGGTGGGTGATCGCCCGGGTCTTGCCCGTGCCCGCTCCTGCCAGCACGCACACCGGACCGTGCAGGGCGGTGGCCACCTCGCGCTGCTCGGGGTCGAGCCCTTCGAGCACCGCGTCGGCCGAGTCCGGTACCTGCGGGAAGAGAGGGGAGTGCGTTGCTGCTGTCACATGGCCATGCTGCCAGGTCGGCGGAGACGGGCGAGCCGGTTGTCCACAGGTGGGCCCTCGCAGTCGTATTAATGCGGCGAGTGTCACCCTCGGAGGTCCGTACATCGAGGGAACGCACCCTCGGGGCCGCCGCAGGACCGACGGCCGGCGGGAATGGGACCGACGGACGGGAATGGGGGCCGACGGGAATGGTGGCCCTTTCAAGTACGTTCTCCCACTGCGACCACCTGCCCCGACCCGCCGAAGGAGCACAAAAGACATGCTGGGCACTGTGACGATGTACAGCACCACGTGGTGCGGCTACTGCCAGCGGCTGAAGAAGCAGCTCGACCGCGAGGGCATCGGATACACCGAGATCAACATCGAGCAGGACCCGCAGTCCGCGGCGTTCGTGGAGAAGGCCAATGGCGGAAACCAGACGGTTCCGACCGTTCTGGTAGTTCCCTCCAACGGTGGCGCCGAGGTCGTGATGACGAACCCGAGCCTTGCCCAGGTGAAGCAGGCGCTCGCGGTCTGACGCTCTCCAGCGCTTCGCCCCCTCTGGTCAAGGTCACCGGAGGGGGCGCTCTGTATGTAAGGGAAGCGGACAGCGAGCCCACGCACTGCCAGTCACCCGCCGTCAAGACAGGCCGCCGCAGTCCTGTGCGGCGCCTCGCCGGGGTACTTCATGCAACAACGTGCATACCCACGAACATGCATGGACGCCCGAGCGTGCCCCTCGTACGGTCGTGTCCAACGCCCCAACCGGGGCCACGAACAAGGGGGTTTCGCATGGCACGCGAAGAGCTGACTCGGCTTACCGGTAACGGGAATGGGGAGTGCGGCGAAGACGACTGCCCGAACGTGTACCGCACGCAGCGGGGAACGTTCGTCGTTCAGGGCGACACGTCCGACGCCTTCACCCCACCGCAGGGGGAAGGGCTTGTGGAGATTCCCGAGAGCATTCTTCGGGAGGCTGTTCGTGCTCTTGGATGGTGACGAGTGGAGGGCAATGCTCCGGGAATTCCAGACGGAGGCATGGCGACTGGAGACCCTGCCCCAGTACCTCGTACCGCAAGAATCCGGAGAGCTCGAAGCATTCCGGGCCGGTAAGCGAATCGACCCGCACACCTACTCGTCCGCGTACACAGAAGACCTGAAGCGACTACGCGGCGAAGGGAAGCGTAAGGGCCGAGTGCACATCGTGACTCGGCCGCTCTCCGAGTATCTGCGATTCGAGTTCTCTCGGTACTACGCCCCGCACGTACTTGCCGGGGAAGATGTGCGAATCCTCGACGTGACTCAACGAGAGAATCCGTTGCCGGATGTTCGGGACTTCTGGATGTTCGATCGCTCGACGGTCGTTCTCATGCATTACGAGGACGACGGGACGCAGATCAGCCGCGAACTGTACGAGGGCGAGCCGGCCGACTTCGTCGAGTACCAGCGAATCGCCGTCACCGAATCGATTCCCTTTCTGGAGTACGTGAAGGAGTGACGTTCGAAGCAGAGCAGCTTGGCGAGTCCGGCCCGGAACTTGCTTCGCTGCTCCGAGATCTACGCAAGCGGGCCGGTCTCTCAGGGGATCGGCTCGCAGCGCGCTGCAACATGTCTCAGTCCAAGGTGAGCCGGATTGAGAACGGCCGGACACGGCCGTCTCTGGTCGACGTCGAGCAGATCCTGAGAGCCCTCGAAGCTCCGCCCGAACTGGTCGCCGAAGTGTCGGCGCTCGCCAGGCTGGCGAACACGGAATGGCGGAACCTTCGAGAGCTTCGCCGTAAGGGGCTCGGGACGCGGCAGACGGAATTGAAGGCGCTCGAAGCGTCCTCGGCGCACATGCGTTACTTCCTGCTCTCGATGGTTACTGGGCTACTCGCCACGCCGGAATACGTACGGTCGAGCCTCGCCCATTCGCCGGCCGATACGAGTAAAGCAGTGGCGGGGAAGCTGGAACGGCAAGCCATCCTGTACGACACCTCGAAGCGATTCACGTTCCTTCTGACCGAGCAGGCGATTCGCTGGCCGGTCGTCTCCCCGTTGGCGTTGGCCGAACAGATGGACCGCTTGTCTTCCCTGTCCTACCTCCCGAACCTGCGTATCGGAGTGATTCCCGTAGGGGCAACAACCCCGAGAACTCCGCTGAACACCTTCACCATTTACGACACCTCCTTGGTCACCATCGAAACCTCGGCGGGAAGTCTTGTACTGCGCGACGGCCGAGACGTTCAGAGCTACTTGAAGGAATTCGCGGGGTACGAGGAATCCGCATTGTTCGGGGAAGAGCTTCGAGCAAGGCTTGCCGAGTGGTCGGCTGCGTGCCGCTCATGATCTTCAGTCCATGACGTGACTGAACTGCACGAACGGCCGTCACTCGGCCGATCATTGCTTGGCACGGACAACCCATGCCGGGAGGTTTCGAATGGCGGCACGCAGACAGCAGGGCTCCACGCTCTCGCCCTTTGAGGGGGAGCCTGCGCTCGTGCCTGGATGTTCGGAATGCCTTGGGTTCGCGAATCGTCGGCAGAACGCCCGATCGGTGTCGGACTACAGCGCGGTGACGGACGCGAACGTGTGCCTGCGTCGGCACCTCGCAGAGCAGCACGGGGAGCCGGGCAGCGATGGGTAGTCGCACGATCCTGCGGTACGTGAAGCACCGGATCACGCAGCACCCGGACACTGAAGTGACCTTCGAAGCGGAGTGCCTTCACTGCAAGTGGACGGCCACGCCCTCGACGGACGGCGCAGCGGTCGACGTGGAGTGCATGAGCCACACCGGCCGGAGCGGACACGCAGGGTTCCGGCGCATCTGCACATCGTTCGCGATGGTCGTCCGGGACGAGTGACCGACCGCGCCCTGCGCTGGCCCCTGTCGGCTTCCCCCGTGGTCGGCAGGGGCCGTTCATCGTCGAACCCCTGCACGCGCCCCACAGGGGCGCAGAGAGGCTTGTGATGCGACAGCTACGGGTGTTGGTCCTGGTGCTCGCAGAGCACCCACACGGGCCGCGTGTCCTCATGGTCAAGGACTTGTCCACCGGGGCATGGTCCCTGCCGGGGGCCGAGGTGCCCGAGGGTGAAGCCATCCCCGCTGTGGGGGCGCGGGTGCTGGAACGTCAGACAGGGTTGGCGCTGCGTCTTGCTCGGGTGCTGGCTGTCGACCACTCGCCGGGCGGGACGTTCGCCAGTGAGCCGGACACGTTGACCGTGGTCATGGATGGCGGGTTCGTTGGGGAGGAACGGGCGCGCACGCTGGCACGGCTTCCCTCCCACGTGGGCACCCTGCTGCCCATACGGTGGGCGACGCTGGCCGAGGTAGAGATGGAGCCGGGATACGTCCGGCACGCCGTTGTAGCCAGCGCCCAAGGGGTGCCCCTGCCCGTACTGGTCAACGGCGTGTCCGATGTGGAGACGGCTACGCGGTAGGGAACGCGGACGGCCCCCGACAAGGGGGGCCGCTCTGGTGTGGGATGCGCCTGTGTGCGCCTGTCTCAGGCGCTCTCGCCGAGGTGGCGGTACAGGGTTGCTCGGGAGATCCCGAGAGCCTTGGCGATGGCGCTCACACTCTCGCCCTTCGACTTCCTGGCACGGGCCACAGTGAGCACGTCCTCATCGACCACGGTGGGCCGTCCGCCGGTACGCCCCTGCGCCTTGGCTGCGTCGAGTCCGGCACGGGTGCGCTCCTTGATGAGGCTGCGCTCAAACTCCGCCATGGCCCCGACCACCTGAAGCATGAGACGGCCATCGGCCGTGCCGGAGTCGATGCTGGCCAGCGCACCCGTGAGCACCTTGAACCCGATGCCACGCTCTCGAAGGTTGTCGACCATGGTCACAAGGTCGATGAGCGACCGGGCGAAGCGGTCGAGCTTCCACACGCACAGGGTGTCGCCGGGTCTGGCGTAGTCCAGTGCGGCCGTGAGCTCTGGCCGGTTGGTGCTCTTCCCGCTGGCCTTGTCCTCGAAGATGCGGGCGCAGCCTGCGGCCGTCAGTGCGTCGTGCTGAAGCTGCGCTTCCTGGTCGTCGGTGGAGACGCGGGCGTAACCGATGAGCTGGCCAGTGATCGTGTTCGTCGTCATGGCCGGACTGTCTCAGAACTCGTCTCAATACGTCAAGCCCGAGACGGAAGTTTCGAGACGGGTTTTGAACAGTGCTGCGCCCCCTTGTGGGGCGCCTGCCGTCTCGTCTCACAAACCTTGGTTTTCGAGACGCCCGTTCCTGGTCACGCTGCGCCACGGTCGGCGGCCTGTGGCTGGCGACAGGTGAGAGGGAGCGACGGCGGAAGGGGTGGGGGATGACCCCCTGGAGGGGCCTTGCCCGACCGCCGTGTCTTACCGGCCAAGATTGCGCCACGGTTTCAAGGGCGATTGAGGGAGTGAACGGGGCCGTCATGCAGCGGTGAAAGTGCAGCTCAGTAGGTGCATGACGGAGTCATTCAGTCTCGCGCATCGCTGCTTCAAAGTGCTCATCGGTCAGCGCCTCGTACCCATGCTCAGCGGCGAAGGTGAGGATGCGGGCGAGCGGAGTGTCCGGGGCCGGTGGTTCGGTGGCCAGCTCGAAGCCGGTGACCTGGAGGGCGAACGCAAGGTCGTAGTCAGGGGCGCTGTCGGGATTGCTCATCACGCCAGCGTAGCGAGGATGGGCCCGTGTGCGGCCGCATTTTGAGAGGCGCCTCACATGCAGTGACCTGCGCTTTCCCTTCTGTGCCCTGTACATTTCGGGTTCCCCTGCGATGGTGGCGGGGCGGATGTTGTCACCGGTAGAAGGGAAACCCGAGATACAGGAACACGTGTGGCGTCGTGCGCTGGTGCGCTCCGACATGAAGATCGCAGAGAAGTTGGTCGGCGTCGCGATGGCGTTGTACGCGGACTACGAGACGGGCGAGAACGTGTGCCCGTCGAACGGGACGATCGCCAGGGAACTCGGCTACGGCGGGAAGGCTCCAGAGCAGACGGTCAACAAGATCGTCGGCAGGCTGCGTAAGGCTGGCTGGCTCGCGAAGACAGGCAAGGTGCCGGACGGTCCGGTGATCTACCGGCTCACGCTGCCGAAGCAGGGGGGTATGGCTGAGGAGCCATACAACCTACATACCTTCAAGGGCGACGGCGGTAGGAGTGAAGAGCCAACGGCGAAGAGCAAGCCGGTAGGCGAAGAGCGGCCCCCGGCAGGGGGCCGACAGGGCGAAGACGAAGAGCACAAGCAGCCGGCGAAGGTGGGCCGCGTGAGCGGCCCCCAGAAGGAAGACGAAGGGGCTGGCTCCCTTGGGGGGCCTTCGGCCCCCTCCTTCTCCTTCGTAGACGTGGAGACGGTCAAGCAGGAGGAGCGCCGTCGACGCTGGTTTGGAGAGCCATACGCAGCTCCCTCGCCGGTGGACTTCAACTACAACGGCTTGACCGACCGGCTTCAAGAAGCAGGGCACGAGCCCCCGCCCTTCTGATCGGAAGACAGAAGGCCCCCAGGTCGGGGGCCTTCCTCGGTTGCTCAGCCTGCATCAGGCAGAGATCGGAACCATCTCGGTTCCCTCTGCTCCCTCGGCTTCCTCCTCAGCCTTCGCCCGCTGCGCTGCCCGCTCCGCGTCGAAGTCCTCCCAACGGCTGACGATCTCCCACTCCACACCCGTAAGCGGCTTCGGCCTCTCGTACGGCTTTCCGTGCAACGAGATCGGCGTGATCGGTGAGAGCACCTGAGAAGACTTGGAGGGCAGGTCCCAGTACGAGATGCCCTGTTGCTTGATGTTCTCGATCAGGTCGCCTGGATCGATGGCCAGGACGTCATGTCCGAAGTACGCCTTGACCTTGTGCTTCTTCAGCCATTCACGCCGTTCGTCGACACTCGACCGCTCCCACCACTCCGCGTAGCCCTCGCCCGTACCCGTCCACACGGTCACCGGCTTCGGCCCCTCCTCGTTGGTGACCTTCTCCCGGTCCTGGGCAAGGCTGGCGACCTGCGAGGCGTACGCGACGGCGCTGATCTCGCCCTGCTGGAGTTCCTTCAGAAGCTGGTTCATCCTGCCGTCGATAACGGCGAGCTTCGCCGCACGGCTGTCGTCGATGGTCGTCTTCGACTCCATCCGTTCCAGGTGACCGATCTCGCCCAACAGGGTCGACTCCAGCCAGGGGTACAGGTCTTCGGCCCAGAACCTCTGATTCGGGCATGCCTGGATGCCCTTGCTCTTGTTGCCGTGACAGCGGTACCGCTCTCGCTTGCCCTTGGCCGGGTCGCCCTTCACGAAGTACAGAGAACTGCCGCACAGCATGCAGAACGTCACGCCCACCGTCGGCGACGTGGAGCCCTTCTGCTTCTTGTACTTGACCGAGGCGACGGCGTCCGACAGCTTCGCCCACTCCTCCTCGTTGAGTACCGGCTCAGAGCGCGTGACGGGTGTGCCGTCGTCGTTACGGACAACGGCACCATTGGCACGTACGTACTCCCCGAGCAGAGAGCGGCTGGTCAGTACGGCTTGCACTGTGGTCGGCGTCCACCTGGCTCCCCGAGGCTTCGGGTCCGCCAGTCGAGTTGTGCTCTCGCCTGCCGCCGCGCGGATACGAGCGATGTCCTGAGCCGTGGGTACGCCTTGCTCGTTCAGCCAGTCGGCAACGGCCGAGAAGCTCGGCTTCTCGATGAAGCGCCGGATCATCTCGATCAGCGTCGGGCCGTACTCGGGGTCGAGTTCGAGGGTGAAGCCTGCGTCGCCCTTCACCGCTCTGCGTCCGAACGGGACAAGGCCACCCGGCCAGCGGCCGGTCTTCCGCATGGTCTCCCGGGAAGCCTTGTTACGGGCCTTGATGGCGTCCAGCTCGGCCTCTGCGACCACGGCCAGGATCTTGGCGATCGTCTTGCCCCACGGCTTCGAGAGGTCGAAGCCCTCCTCACAGGAGATGAGGCCCTTACCGTTCGCCTCGCACCACTCGATGATGTCCGAGAGGTGGCGGACCGACCGAGCAATGCGGTCGATCTTCAGAATGATGATGTGGTCGAACTGGTCTCTTTTGTTGTTGAGCCAGTCCCCCAGAGACGGACGCATCCACGGCGAGATCGACGCTGACACATCGATGTCCACAGCGAAGTCGACCAGCTCCAGTTCTTTGGCGTCTGCCCACTTGCTGATGCGGGTGCGCTGCGTCTCTTCGCCGGTCTGGTTCTCGTTCCCTACAGACAGACGGACCACGCCAAGCGCCCTGGTCTTGTCACTCATCCTTGCCCCTCCCCATGACATGGGCGGCCTCCCCTGGCCGCCACAAGCAGGAGAGAAGTCTACAGACCGTGCCGACCGTGCTCTTCCCCGACGGCTCCACGCTGACGAACCCGTCGCTGGCGCAGGTGAAGCAGAAGATCGGCGCGTAACCGCGTTCGGTGCGGAGCCGCACGTGGGAAGGGCGGTCCCCCCGAGGTGTCGGGGGGACCGCCCTTCCCGCGTCATGGGTCAGATGAAGCTGCGGGTCGGCAACGGCTTGCCGTACCAGAGCTCGATCAGCCGGGCCGCGATGGAGATGCCGTAGGGGGGCAGCACCTCTCCGGCCTCGAAGGCGGCGCCGAGTTCGTCACGGGAGAACCAGCGGGCCTCGTGGATCTCGTCACCGTCGACGTTGATGTCGGTGGACGTGGCGCGGGCCATGAAGCCCAGCATGAGGCTGGACGGGAAGGGCCAGGGCTGGCTGGCGATGTAGTCGACCTGACCGACGGTGATGCCGGCCTCCTCGAAGACCTCGCGGCGTACGGACTGCTCGATGGACTCGCCGGGCTCGACGAAGCCGGCGAGGGTCGAGAAGCGGCCCTCGGGCCAGTGGACCTGGCGACCGAGGAGGATGCGGTCCTCCTCGTCCGTGACGGCCATGATCACCGCGGGGTCGGTCCGCGGGTAGTGCTCGGCGCCGCAGGCGGGGCAACGGCGGATGTGGCCGGCCGCGGCGATCACCGTGCGCTCGCCGCAGCGGGAGCAGAAGCGGTGCAGGCGCTGCCAGTTCTCCAGGGCCACCGCGTGGACCATCAGTCCCGTCTCGCGCGGCGACAGCAGCAGTCCGGCCTCGCGCAGACCGGCCGGGCGCGCGGACTGGTCGATGCGGCCGGGGAGCGCGTCCTTCTGGAGGGCGAAGTAGCTGACACCGTCCTCGTCGGTCCCCAGGAAGTAGCGGTGCGCCTCGGTGAGGGGCGCCTCGAACGACGGGGTCGTGACGAGCTCGGTGTGGCCTTCGGACGTCTCGTCGATGAGGACCTGGCCGCCGGAGACGACGAAACAGCGTGTCGTGGGGTGGCTCCACGCCGCGGCGAGCCAGGCCTCGTCGAGCCGGTGGTGGGCGGCCCGGTCGACTCCGCTCGGCGCTGTGAGCGAGATGGGTCGATCGGCGTTGTGGTCGGTCCAGGTGGTCACGGGTACTTCCAACTCCCCCGGTGGAACGGTTGTTTCGGCGGGCGGTTCAGCGGGACGTACGGCAGAAGGCGACCGGTTTCGGTGCGGTGTCGCGGTGCGGGGCGGTCTTTCCAGTGTGCCCCGCGCGCGTGTCCGCTCCGGACCGTGCGGGGGCGTCAGGGCGCACGGCGCCAGTTCTCGGCCAGGTCGCCCCAGAGGTACGCGGTGGTCTCGACGCCCTTGAGGAGGAGGTCCAGCTCGACCTTCTCGTTCGGCGCGTGCCAGCCGTCCGAGGGGACGGAGATGCCCAGGAAGAGCACGGGGGCGCCGAGGACCTCCTGAAGGTCGGCGGCAGGTCCCGAGCCGCCCTCGCGGGTGAAGCGGACGGGCCCTTCGAAGGCGCGGCCCATGGCGCGGACCACGGACCGGAGCGCCGGGTGGTCCAGCGGGGTCAGACACGGGCGCGTGGCCGGGCTGAACGTGATCTCGTGCCGGATCCCGGCGGGCAGCTGCTCGGCGGCCCAGGCGCGGACGGCCTTCTCCACGTGCGCGGGGTCCTGGCCGGCGACCAGCCGGAACGACAGCTTCACGAAGGCCGAGGACGGGATGATCGTCTTGCTGCCCGGGCCCTGGTAGCCGCCGCCGATGCCGTTGACCTCGGCGGTGGGGCGGGCCCAGACGCGCTCGAGGGTGGTGTGTCCCGCCTCGCCGTGGGTGGCGCGCGACCTGGCGGTGCGCAGCCATCGGGCCTCGTCGAACGGCAGCTCGGCGAAGAGCTCGCGCTCACGGTCGGTGAGCTCGACGATGCCGTCGTAGAAGCCGGGAACGGCCACGCGCGCGTGCTCGTCGTGCAGGGCCGCGACCAGGCGGGCGGCCGCGGTGGCGGGGTTGGGCACGGCACCGCCGAAGGAGCCCGAGTGGATGTCCTGGTCGGGGCCGGACAGCCGGATCTCGCACTCGGCGAGGCCACGCATGCCGGTGCACACCGTGGGGGTGTCCTCGGACCACATCCCGGTGTCGGAGACGATCACGGCGTCCGCGGCGAGCCGGTCCGCCTGCTCCTCGACGAGGGCGCGGAAGTTCGGGGAGCCGGACTCCTCCTCGCCCTCGATCAGCAGCTTGAGGCCGACGGCCGGGGCCGGGCGGCCGGTGGCGGCGAGATGGGCGCGGACACCGAGGGTGTGGAAGAAGACCTGGCCCTTGTCGTCGGCGGCTCCCCGCGCGTACAGGCGGTTCCCGCGGACGACGGGCTCGAAGGGGTCGGTGTCCCAGCCGTCCTCGCGGGCGGCGGGCTGTACGTCGTGATGGCCGTAGACCAGGACGGTGGGAGCCTGCGGATCGCCGGACGGCCACTCCGCGTAGACGGCCGGAGCGCCCGGCGTCTGCCAGACCTCGACGGTCGGGAAGCCGGTCTCCTTGAGCTTGGCCGCGAGCCAGTCCGCGCTGCGCCGTACGTCGGGGGCGTGGTCGGGCTGTGCCGACACCGACGGGATGCGCAGCCATTCGGCGAGGTCGTCGAGGAAGGCGGCGCGGTGCTGCTCGATGTACGTGCGGACGGCGCTGACGGCACTGTCAACGGTATGGCTCATGGTCACGAGCCTATCGGCCCGCACCGACATCCTCGCCGGGCCGTCGCGCGGGGTCTGCTTGCGCGGCCGGTCCGCCGCGGGCGTCCTCGGCACCGTCTTCCCCGGTCAACAGGCGCTCCAGGGCGGCACGATCGGGCAGGCCCTCCGGTCGTACGACGTCGCCGCCGCGTACATAGAGGAACGCCGCTGTGACGGATTCCACGGGCACACCCTGCTGCTCGGCCCACGCGAGCCGGTAGAGAGCGAGCTGGAGGGGGTCGGCGGTGCGGGCCCGGTGGGTCTTCCAGTCGACGATGTCGTAGGTGGCCGTGTCTCCGTCGCCCTCCTTGTAGACCGCGTCGATACGGCCCCGTACGACGCGACCGGCGAGGGCCAGCTGGAAGGGTGCCTCGACACGGTACGGCGTGCGGTGGGCGTACTCGGTGCTCTCGAAGGCTTCCTTGAGGGCTTCCAGGTCGTGTTCGTCGGCGATCTCGGCGTCGTCGCCGGGCAGCTCGTGCGGTTCCAGCAGGGGGAGCGTCAGCTCCTCGAAGCGGGCCTCCACCCATGCGTGGAACCTGGTGCCCCGGCGCGCGGCCGGTTGCGGGGGGCGCGGCATGGGGCGCGCGAGTTCCTGCGCGAGGCCGTCCGGGTCGGCGGCCAGCCTCAGGACCTGCGAGGCGGTCAGGGTCGTGGGAAGAGTCACGTCCGTGACGCTGCGGCGGGCGCGGAGCAGCTCGCCGGCGAGTGCGTCGAGGTCACGGTCCCAGGAGGCGACGGCGCGGGCTTCCTCAGGGGTGAGGGAGGGCCTGCGCGCACGGGTCACGGGAAGCTCGGGGGCCGTCGCCTGGTGCGGCACGGCGAGGGGGGCGTTGTCGAAGGACGCGTCCTCGAACGGGTCGGACTCGTCGTACGACGGCTCCCCGTACTCGGGACCGTCGTACCCGGGCTCGTCGTACCCGGGCTCGTCGTACCTGGGCTCGTCGTACCTGGGCTCGTAGGAGAGCTCGTCCTCGTCAGGTGGCGGGGGCCAGTCCGGGTCGTCGTAGGTGTCCGGGTCGTGGGTGGCACCGGGGTTGCCGTCCTGGTGCGCGGCGAGGTCCTCCAGGTGGGCGAGGACGGTCTCGGCGGCGGCGCGGCGGCGGGCCAGGGAGTCGTCGTCCAGGGGGAGCGGCCAGACCTGGTCGGCCGTCGGCCGGTGCAGGACGGGGTTCTCCGTGTCCTCCTCGGGTTCGTCCGCCCAGGCCTCGATCTCGCCGTGCCCGGCCGCGCAGTGCCGGTACAGCTCCCGGAGGAAGTCGGACGGGCCGCGGGGCTTCTTCTGGGTGGGGCCCCACCAGTGGCCGGACCCGAGGAGCAGGGAGCGGGGGCGGGTGAAGGTGACGTACCCGAGGCGGAGTTCCTCGGTGTGCTGGTGGTCCTTCATGGCCTCGTGGAAGGCCTTCATCCCCCGCGCGTCCCAGGAGTCGAGGTCGGGGAGGGTGTCGGCGTCGCCGCGCAGTTCGTGCGGCAGCACCTTGGCCTGGGCGGTCCACTTCTCGCGGCCCTGGCCGCTGGGGAAGGTCCCGGTGACCAGTCCGGGGACGGCGACGACGTCCCACTCCAGGCCCTTGGACTTGTGCGCGGTGAGCACCTTGACGGTGTTCTCGCCGCCGGGGAGGGCGTTGTCGAGGCCCTTCTCGTACTGGGCGGCGGTGCGCAGGAAGCCGAGGAAGGCCAGCAGGCTCGCCTGGCTCTCGCTCGCGGCGAAGGAGGCGGCGACGTCGAGGAAGTTGGACAGGGTCTCGCGGCGCCGGGCGGCCAGGGCCTGCGGGGACGCCGAGAGTTCGACCTCGAGGCCGGTGACGGCGAGGACGCGGTGCAGCACGTCCATGAGGGGGTCGGCCAGGGACCGGCGCAGGTCGCGTAGCTCGGTGGCGAGTCGCGCGAACCGTACGCGCGCGTCCGGCGAGAAGGGCAGCCCGTCGTCGTACCCGGCACCGCGGTCGCCGTACAGGGGCGTCTCCAGGAAGGTGTCGAGGGCGTCCGCTAGCGATATCACCTCGGACGGGTCCACCCCCTCGACGGCTTCGGCGAGACGGCGGTCCGGGTCGTCGTCGCCGCCCCCGCGCGCGTGGGTGACGAGCAGCCGTGCCCTTCGGCCCAGGAGCGCGAGGTCGCGGGGGCCGATGCGCCAGCGCGGGCCGCTGAGCAGGCGGACCAGGGAGGCGTTGGCGCCGGGGTCCTGGAGGACCTCGCAGACGGCGACCAGGTCGGCGACCTCGGGCAGGTGCAGGAGACCGGAGAGACCCACCACCTCGACGGGGATGTCCCTGGCGACCAGCGCGCCCTGGATCTCCGCGAAGTCGGTGGCAGTGCGGCACAGGACGGCGATCTCACCGGGTGCCTTGCCGGTGCGCACGAGGTGGGCGATGGAGTCGGCGATCCAGTCCATCTCCTCGGCGTGCGTGTTCAGAAGGGCGCAGCGCACCACTCCGTCGCGTTCGGCGCCGGGGGCCGGGCGCAGGGCCTCCACGCCCGCGTGCATGGCGCGCAGCGGCTCGGCGAGGCCGTTGGCGAGGTCCAGGAGGCGGCCGCCGCTGCGGCGGTTCTCGCTCAGTGACTGACGTCGCGCCCTGCTTCCGTCGGTGTGCGCGAAGTGCTCGGGGAAGTCGTCGAGGTTCGCCACGGAGGCGCCGCGCCAGCCGTAGATGGCCTGGCAGGGGTCGCCGACGGCGGTCACGGGGTGCCCGGTGCCGCCGCCGAACAGGCCGGCCAGCAGGATGCGCTGGGCCACCGAGGTGTCCTGGTACTCGTCGAGGAGGACCACACGGAACTCCTCGCGCAGGATCGGGCCCACCTCGGGAACCTGGGCGAGCCGGGCCGCCAGGGCGATCTGGTCACCGAAGTCGAGCAGGTCGCGCTCCCGCTTGGCGGTCCGGTAGCGCAGCACCAGCTCGGCCAGTTCGCGCCGGGCGGCGGCCGTCTCGGGCACCTTGCGCAGGTCGGCGTTGGTGAGTCTGGCGCCCTCCAGGCCGTTCAGCAGTGCGGCGTCCCACGCGCGCAGGTCCTCGGGCCGGACGAGGTGTTCGGCGAGTTCGGCGTCGAGCGCGAGGAGGTCGCTGATCAGGTCGGCGAAGGAGCGGGTGAGCGACGGGTACGGGCCGGGGGCCTCGCGCAGCACACGGGCGGCGAGCTGGTAGCGGGTGGCGTCGGCGAGCAGTCGGGACGTCGGCTCCAGGCCGATGCGCAGGCCGTGGTCGGTCAGCAGGCGGCCCGCGAAGGAGTGGTAGGTGGAGATCACCGGCTCGCCCGGCGGGTTGTCCGGGTCGATGAGGTCGGGGTCGGTGACGCCCGCCTTGACCAGTGCCCTGCGGACGCGCTCGGAGAGTTCTCCGGCGGCCTTGTTGGTGAAGGTCAGGCCGAGGACCTGCTCGGGGGCGACCTGGCCGGTGCCGACCAGCCACACCACGCGCGCGGCCATCACCGTCGTCTTGCCCGACCCGGCTCCGGCCACGATCACCTGCGGGGCGGGCGGCGCGGTGACGCAGGCCGTCTGCTCCGGGGTGAAGGGGATCCCGAGGAGCTCCTTGAGCTGCTCGGGATCGCTGATACGGGCGGGCATGGGGAGAGGCTAGCGGCGGGCACTGACAGTCGATGACAAAACGCCCCCAGGGATGAAGAGAAGCGCAGGTCAACACCAGTGGTGCGGTCCGTCACACGGGTCTGTCACTCGACCACGTGCCGTCCCTCGGGCCGGGCGCTGCACGAGGCGCGGAACGCGCAGTGGGTGCACTGCTGGCCGGCGGTCGGTGTGAAGCGCTCGTCGAGGACCTTGCCGGCCGCGGTGGCGAGCAGGTCGCCGACCCACTCCCCCGCCGAGCCCTCGAGTGCTTCCTGCGCCTGCACCTTGGGCAGGCTCTCGCCGCCGTCCCGCTTGGCGGCGCTCTGCCGCAGCTGGACGAGTTCGGCACCGCCCGGAGCGGGCCGTACGCCGTCGAAGGCCTCGTCGACGGCGCCCTCGCGGACGGCGAGCTGGTACACGGCGAGCTGGGGGTGGCGCTCCACCTCGCGGGCGGTCGGCGCGTGTTTGCCGGTCTTGAAGTCGACGACGTAGGCACGGCCTTCGGCGTCGGCCTCCACGCGGTCCATCTGGCCGCGGATGCGTACCTCGTACTCGCCCGCTTCGAGGGTGACGTCGAAGTCGTGCTCGCTGGCGACCGGTGTGCGGCCCGTGCGGTCCATCACGTGCCACTTCAGGAAGCGTTCGAGCGCCACGCGCGCGTGTGTCTTCTCCTGCGCGGACTTCCACGGGGCGTCGAAGGCGAGGGCGTTCCACACGGAGTCGAGGCGTTCCATGAGGACGTCGAGGTCGGCGGGGGTGTGCCCGGAGGCGACCTCGTCGGCGAGCACGTGCACCACGTTGCCGAACCCCTGGGCGACGGTGGCGGGGGCGTCCGCCTTCACCTCGCGGCCGAGGAACCACTGGAGGGCACAGGTGTTGGCGAGCTGGTCGAGGGCGCTGCCGGAGAGCACGACGGGCTGGTCGCGGTCGCGCAGCGGCACCTTGCTCTCGGTCGGCTCGAACATGCCCCACCAGCGGTACGGGTGGGCGGACGGCACCAGGGGCCTGCCGTCCTCGTCGGCGAGCGCGGCCAGCCGGGCCAGCCGGCGGGCGGCGGCCTCCCGGAGGGGGGCGGAGGCCCGTGGGTCGACCGTCGTGGCGCGCAGTTCGGCGACCAGCGCGGCGACCGCCAGGGGGCGGCGCGGGCGGCCGGTGACGTCCTTGGGCTCGACGCCGAGTTCGGCCAGGAAGCGGGAGGGCTGGTCCCCGTCGTCGGCGGGCGCCTTCACGGCGGTGACGACGAGCCGCTCACGCGCGCGCGTGGCGGCGACGTAGAACAGGCGGCGCTCCTCGGCGAGCAGCGCTCCCGGGGTGAGCGGCTCGGCGAGTCCGTCGCGCCCGATGCGGTCCGCCTCCAGGAGGGAGCCCCGGCGGCGCAGGTCCGGCCACAGCCCTTCCTGGACGCCGGCCACGACGACCAGGCTCCACTCCAGGCCCTTCGCGCGGTGGGCGGTCATCAGACGTACGGCGTCGGGGCGCACGGCGCGCCGGGTGAGGGTGTCGGCGGCGATGTCCTCGGCCTCGATCTCGGCCAGGAAGTTCAGGGCGCCCCGGCCGCCGGTGCGTTCCTCCGCGCGCGCGGCGGTGGCGAACAGCGCGCACACGGCGTCCAGGTCGCGGTCTGCGTTACGTCCGGCCGCGCCGCCGCGCCGGGCTGCCCGCTCCAGACGCGTGGGCCAGGGCGTGCCGTCCCACAGGCCCCACAGGGCCTCCTCGGCCGTACCGCCGCGCGCGAGGCCCTGCCTGGCCGCCGCAAGCAGCGCGCCGAGGCGCTGGGCGCCGCGCGCGTACGTGGGGTCGTGGGCGACCAGCCGCTCCGGCTCGGCCAGGGCGCGCGCGAGCAGTTCGTCGGAGGGCGGCGGCAGCGTGTTGCCCGCGGCACGCTCCTCCTCGCGCAGGGCCCGGCCGAGGCGTCGCAGATCGGCGGCGTCCATGCCGGCGAGCGGGGAGGCGAGGAGGGTGAGGGCGGTCTCGGTGTCCAGCCAGCAGGCGTCCGCGCCGGCCTCGGGGGCCTCGTCCCCCGCCGGTGCCGCCGCGGAGGCCTCCGCCGTCGCCACCGCCCGCAGGGCCGTCAGCAGGGGCGCCACGGCGGGTTCGTGGCGCAGGGGGAGATCGTCGCCGTCGATGTCGAGGGGGACGCCGGCGGCGGTGAGGGCGCGGCGGACCGTCGGGATCGTGCGGGAGCCGGCGCGTACCAGGACGGCCATCTCGCTCCAGGGCACGCCGTCCTCCAGGTGCGCGCGGCGCAGGATGTCGGCGATGTTGTCCAGCTCGGTGCCGGGGGTCGGGTAGGTGTAGACCTCGACGCGGCCGCCGTCGCGTGCGGCGGTCAGCTCGCGGTGGGCACGGACCTTCTCGGCGGGGAGGCGGGTCAGGGGCATCCGCTGGGTGAGCAGCCGGGTGGCGGCCAGGAGGCCGGCACCGGAGCGGCGGGAGGCACGCAGGACCTCGACGGGGGCCGGACGGCCGTCGGGGCGGGGGAAGTCGTCGGGGAAGTCCAGGATGCCGTTCACGTCGGCGCCCCGGAAGGTGTAGATCGACTGGTCGGGGTCGCCGAAGGCGACCAGGCTGCGGCCGCCGCCTGCGAGGGCGTGCAGCAGCCGGACCTGGGCCGGGTCGGTGTCCTGGTACTCGTCGACGAACACGGCGTCGTACCGCGCGGCGAGCCGTTCGGCCACCTCGGGGCGGTGGGCGAGGAGGACCGCGCGGTGGACGAGTTCCGCGTAGTCGATCACGCCGTGCAGGTCGAGCACGTCGAGGTACTCGGCGAGGAAGGCGGCGGCGGCGCGCCAGTCGGGGCGGCCGATGCGGTGCGCGAAGGCGTCCAGGGCCGCGGGGTCGAGGCCCAGTTCGCGGCTGCGGGCGAGCACCGCGCGGACCTCGTCGGCGAAGCCGCGCGTGGTGAGGCAGGCGCGCAGCTCGTCCGGCCAGCGCACATGCGCGAGACCGAGCCGTTGCAGGTCGAGCTGGCCCTGGAGCAGCTCGCGGACGGCCACGTCCTGCTCGGGTCCCGACAGCAGCCGCAGGGGTTCCACGAACAGGTCGGCGTCCTGGTGGGCGCGGATCAGGGCGTAGCAGTACGAGTGGAAGGTGGTCGCCTGGGGCGCGCGGGCGGCTCCCATGCGATGCGCCATCCGGTCCCGCAGCTCCACGGCGGCCTTGCGGCTGAACGTGAGCACCAGGATGCGCTCGGGGTCGCCCCCGCGGGCGATGCGGGCCGCCACGGACTCGACGAGGGTGGTGGTCTTCCCGGTGCCCGGACCTGCGAGGACGAGCAGGGGGCCGGCACCGTGGTCAACCACGGAGCGCTGTGCGGCGTCCAGACGAGGGGGACCCGTCCGGGCCGGCGGCGTACGCACCAGCCGGTAAGCGCCACGGTCCCCCTGTCGCCCCTGGGGGTGCGACAGGCGCCTGGTGGAGGAAGAGGAGCTCACGTGGTTCGCCGGTCCTGGTGGGTGTACTGGTTGACGGAGCACCGATCGGGGCGAGCGGTGATCACGGGATGAGGGGGACGCGTGCAGCCGACGCTACGCCGACGAGCGGGCCGGACGGACGGCTTCCGATTCTTCTCCCGAGGCCCTCACGCTCCTCCCGGCCCGGATGCCACGCACGTCGCCACGCACACCCTTCGCCCCTCGAACGTACGCCATGCCGCGGACGTGCCCCCTTTGCACCGTTTCCCCCGTACGGGGCACAAGATCCCCTCCGCACCGCCCGATGGCGGAAGCTGTCAGGTGTGACCTTCCGCGCGCTCGCCGCCGTCCCACCGCGCCCTCTTCATGTCGAGGCGCGGCAGGTGCCCCTGCGCGGCCCTGCTCGCCTGCTTCAGAGGAGTGCCCTCGGCGCGGTAGCGGTCCAGCGCCCGCAGCTCGTGGCCCGGGAGCAGCGTTCCGTCCGCGCGGACCACTCGCCACCACGGGACGGCGCCGCCGTAGAGGGCCATCACCCGGCCCACCTGTCTCGGCCCGCCCTCCTCCAGCCACTCCGCGACGTCCCCGTACGTCATGACCCGCCCGGGCGGGATCAGCTCCGCGACCTCGAGGACCCGCTCGGCGTACTCCGGCAGCGTGTCCGTGTACTCCGGGCGGGCGTCGTCCGGAGTGCTCTGCTCGCTCATCCGCCCCATCCTGCCCCACGGCACCGACAATGCGACGGGCCCGCGACCCTGTGTGACCCTCGCCCCCGGGCGGCGCTTCAGGCAGACTGTGCGCCCCCGCGTTTGCACCCTGATGCCCCCGTGTGTCGGTGGGGCATGCCACCATCGTGCGGGCGGTGACACCGGTGATACGAGATCAAGAAGAGACGATGAAGCAGCAGGGCGTGCATCCTGAGGGCGCGGAAAGCACCTCTGACGCTGCCCCGCGCCCGGACACCACCGACGAGGCACGGGAAGAGGTGCACATCGACGAGGTCGAGGGCGACGAACCGCTGCTCCCCGCGCGCGTGCACCGTCCTTCCGACCTGATGCGGCTGCTGGTGGGCGTGCTCGCCGTGGCCCTGCTCCTGGGCATCGCCGCCTTCGCACACGGGACGACCTCGGGTCTCGAACAGGACATCAACAAGGGCACCGGACAGGCCCCTGATCTCCTCATCAAGATCGCGGGGCTGGCGTCCAGCATCGCGATCCTGCTGGTGCCGGTCGCGTTCGCGATCGAGCGGCTGATCAAACGCGACGGGCTGCGCATCGCCGACGGCGTCCTCGCCGCGGTCCTCGCGCACGGTGTGACCCTCGCCACCGACCTGTGGGTCGCCAAGGCCGCCCCGGGCTCGATCCAGGAGGCGCTCACCCAGCCCTCCCCCGGTGACATCCACGCCCTCACCGACCCCGTGCACGGCTACCTCGCGCCCGTCATCGCCTATATGACGGCCGTCGGCATGTCCCGTCGGCCGCGCTGGCGCTCGGTGCTGTGGATCGTGCTGCTTCTCGACGCCTTCTCGATGCTCGTCACCGGCTACACGACACCGTTCTCGATCATCCTCACGGTGCTGATCGGCTGGACGGTGGCGTACGGGACGCTGTACGCGGTCGGCTCCCCGAACGTGCGCCCCACGGGACGGACGCTCATGGCGGGCCTGCGGCACGTCGGCTTCCGCCCGGTGAGCGCCGCCCGCGAGGAGGGGCCGGAGGCGGCGGAGAGCGACCGGGGCAGACGCTACTTCGTCACCCTGGAGGACGGTCCACCGCTCGACGTCACGGTCGTCGACCGGGAACAGCAGGCCCAGGGGTTCTTCTACCGGGCGTGGCGCAATCTGACCCTGCGCGGCTTCGCCACCCGCAGCAGCCTCCAGTCGCTGCGCCAGGCACTCGAGCAGGAGGCGCTGCTCGCCTACGCGGCCATCGCGGCCGGCGCCAACGCGCCGAAGCTGATCGCGACCTCCGAGCTCGGTCCCGACGCGGTCATGCTCGTCTACGAGCACACCGGCGGCCGCACCCTCGACTCGCTGGCCGACGACGAGATCACCGACGACCTGCTGCGCAACACCTGGCACCAGGTCCAGGCACTCCAGTCGCGGCGCATCGCGCACCGCCGGCTCGCGGGTGACGCCATTCTGGTGGATCGTTCCGGCGCGGTGATCCTCACCGATCTGCGCGGCGGCGAGATCGCGGCCGGCGACCTGCTGCTGCGCATGGACGTCGCCCAGCTGGTGACCACGCTCGGCCTGCTGGTGGGCGCCGAACGGGCGGTGGCCTCCGCGGTGGGCGTGCTCGGACCGGACGCGGTCGCCGACTGTCTGCCGATGCTCCAGCCCATCGCGCTGACCCGCTCCACGCGCGCGACGCTGCGCCGACTGGCACGCGAGCGTGCGCAGCGGGAACGCGAGGCGGTCCTGGAGGCCTCGCAGCAGGCCAAGCAGGCCCGTCTGGAGGCGGCAGGGCACGACACCGCGCCCGTCGTCCTCGAGAAGCCGGACAAGAAGGCCGTGCGCGCGGAGGCGCGGGCCGAGAAGCGGGCCATCGACGACGCGCTGGAGGAGGCCCGCGAGGAGGATCTGCTGACGCAGATCCGGCACGAGGTGCTGCTGATCCGGCCCCAGGCGCCGGTCGAGCCGGCCCGGCTGGAGCGGGTGCGGCCGCGCACCCTGATGAGTTTCATCGCCGGTGCCATCGGCGCCTACTTCCTGCTGACGCAGCTCACCCACATCGAGTTCGGTCCGCTCATCGCCAACGCCGAGTGGGGCTGGGTGGCCGCGGCCGTGCTGTTCTCCGCGGTGAGCTACGTCGCCGCGGCGATGAGCCTGCTGGGGTTCGTGCCGGAGCGGGTGCCGTTCCCGCGGACCGTGGCCGCGCAGGTCGCCGGCTCGTTCGTGAAGATCGTGGCCCCGGCCGCGGTCGGCGGGGTCGCCCTCAACACACGCTTCCTCCAGCGCGCGGGGGTGCGGCCCGGCCTCGCGGTGGCCAGCGTCGGCGCCTCCCAGCTGTTCGGCCTCGGCTGTCACATCCTGATGCTGCTGTCGTTCGGCTATCTGACCGGCACCGAGAAGACGCCGTCGCTGTCGCCGTCCCGCACCGTCATCGCGGGTCTGCTCACGGTGGCGGTGCTCGTGCTCGTGGTGACCTCGGTGCCGTTCCTGCGCAAGTTCGTCGCCACGCGCGTGCGGTCCCTGTTCGCCGGTGTCGTACCGCGCATGCTGGACGTGCTCCAGCGGCCGCAGAAGCTGGTCACCGGCATCGGCGGCATGCTCCTCCTCACCGCCTGCTTCGTGATGTGCCTGGACGCGTCGATCCGCGCGTTCGGCGACGAGTCGACCTCGCTCAGCATCGCCAGCGTCGCCGTCGTCTTCCTGGCCGGCAACGCGCTCGGCTCCGCCGCCCCGACACCGGGCGGGGTCGGCGCCGTCGAGGCGACCCTGACGGTCGGTCTGATCGCCGTGGGCCTGCCCAAGGAGGTCGCCGCTCCCGCGGTGCTGCTCTTCCGTCTGCTGACGCTGTGGCTACCGGTGTTGCCGGGTTGGCTGGCCTTCAACCACCTGACCCGCAAGGGCGCCCTGTAGAAGGGCGCCGGCGCCCGTACCTCGGACGGCCCGCGCCCCGCGCGCGTGCCCGGGCGCGACCGCAGGATGGGATCATGCCGAACCCCTCCCGCCTGCGCGCCGTCGCCGTGACCGCCACCGCCCTGCTGCTGTCCTCCATGGTGGCGGGCTGCGGCGACGACGCGCAGGACGAGGACCTGACGGCACAGAAGCTGAGCTGGAAGGACTGCCCGGCCCCCTCCCAGGCGGAGGGCGGCGGCAGCGCCCCCTCCGCACTGCCGGACGGCGACCAGTGGCAGTGCGCCACCATGAAGGCGCCCCTCGACTGGGACCACCCCCGGGGCGACACGATCGGCATCGCGCTGATCCGGGCCCGGACGAGCGGCGACGAGAGCGGCAGGATCGGCTCCCTGGTCTTCAACTTCGGCGGACCCGGCGGCTCGGGCGTCTCCACTCTGCCCGCCTTCGGCGAGGAGTACGCGGCCTTGCGCAGCCGCTACGACCTGGTCAGCTTCGACCCGCGCGGGGTCGGCCGCAGCGCCGGGGTGCGATGCGAGAACGACCAGCAGCTCGACGCGTACTTCCAGCAGGACGGCACACCCGACGACGCCGTCGAGCGCAGCGCTCTGCTGGACAACACCAAGGACTTCAACGCGGCCTGCGAGAAGCACGCGAAGAAGATGCTGCCGAACGTGCGGACCACGGACGCGGCCCGCGACATGGACCTGATGCGCCAGGTCCTCGGCGACGACCGGCTGTACTACTTCGGCATCTCCTACGGCACCGAACTGGGCGGTGTGTACGCCCACCTGTTCCCCAAGAACGTGGGACGCGCTGTCTTCGACGCGGTCGTCGACCCGACGCAGACGTCCGAACAGGGCTCGCTCGGGCAGGCCAAGGGCTTCCAGCTCGCCCTCGACAACTTCGCCGAGGACTGCACGTCCAAGACGCAGGACTGTCCCGTCGGGGACACCGCGCAGGACGTGAAGGACCGGATCGCGAGGCTCCTCGAAAGCCTGGACGGCAAGCCGATCCCGGGCATCCTCCCGCGCGAACTGACCCAGAGCGCCGCGACCAACGGCATCGCGCAGGCGCTGTACTCGAAGGACTTCTGGGAGTACCTCACCGAAGGCCTGGAGCAGGCCTACGCCGGGGACGGCAAGATCCTGATGCTGCTGTCCGACCTGATGAACGGCCGCAACGAGAACGGCGAGTACAGCAACATCGCGGCCGCCAACGTCTCCATCAACTGCGCCGACGACAAGCCCCGCTACTCCACCGCCTATGTGCAGCAGCGGCTGCCGGAGTTCCGGGCCGCCTCCAGCCTGTTCGGGGACTTCCTGGCCTGGGGCATGGTCAGTTGCACCGACTGGCCCGTCCCCGGCGCCGCCGGCCATCCCGACGTGAGCGCGCCCGGGTCGGCGCCGATCCTCGTCGTGGGCAACACCGGCGACCCGGCGACCCCGTACGAGGGGGCCCGCAAGATGGCGGCCGCGCTGGGCCGCGGGGTCGGGGTCGAGCTGACGTACAAGGGGCAGGGGCACGGCGCGTACGGCAGCAAGAACACCTGCGTCCAAGCGGCGGTGAACGGCTACCTACTGACCGGCAAGGTGCCGGCCGCGGGGACCGTCTGCTCCTGACACTGTCACGAATTCCCCGACAAACCCGCAGGTCAAAAGGTTATCCACAGGCTCCGACAGGTGGGGCGCGCGCCGCCTAATATGGCCTGACAGCCGTTCGCCGCCGAGCGCGGACGGCCTGCGAGGGGGGAAGTGCACATGGCGCGATTCGTACGGTGGACGGCGCTGGGGGCCGCCGCGGCGCTCCTGGTGGCGGGCTGTAGCAGCGGTGCGTCGGACGGGGACGACAAGGGCGGTACGGCCGACGCGCAGCCCACCGCCTCCTCCGGAGCGAGCGCCACGACGGCCGCGCTGCCCGCCTCGCTGACCGGGCAGAAGCTCGACTGGGGACGCTGCAAGGCCACCGCGGACTCCGCCGCGCCGGGCAGCGACTGGAGTTGCGCGACGCTGAAGGTGCCACTGGACTGGTCGAAGCCGGGCGGCGACACGATCGGCCTCGCCCTGGTGCGCACCAGGTCCCGGGCGGAGGGGACCAGGCGGGCCGGCTCGCTGCTGTTCAACTTCGGCGGCCCCGGCGGCTCGGGAGTGTCGACGCTCCCTTCCTACGGTTCCGCGTACTCCTCGCTCCGCGACCGGTACGACCTGGTGAGCTGGGACCCTCGCGGGGTCGGCGCCAGCGAGGGCGTCCGCTGCCGCACCGACAAGGGCGTCCAGGCCGCCGAGTCCCTCGACTCCACGCCGGACACCCCGGCCGAGGAGCAGGCCTACTTCGAGGACGCCACCGCGTTCGGCAAGGGCTGCGAGAAGTCCGCCGGCAAGCTGCTGGCGCATGTCTCGACGACCGACACCGCCCGCGACATGGACCTCATGCGCCAGGTCCTCGGCGACTCGAAGATGCACTACTTCGGCATCTCCTACGGCACCGAACTGGGCGGTGTGTACGCCCACCTGTTCCCGAAGAACGTCGGGCGGCTGATCCTCGACGCGGTCGTCGACCCGAGCGCCGACTCGGTGGGTCACGCGCAGAACCAGGCACGCGGCTTCCAGCGGGCACTCGACGACTACCTGAAGTCGACGGGCCAGGAACCCGCGGAGGGCAGCAGGAAGATCGCGGATCTGCTGGACCGGATCGACACCGACCCGCTTCCCACGTCGGACGGGCGCAAGCTGACGCAGACCCTCGCGGTCACCGGCATCGTCCTGCCGCTGTACAGCAAGCAGGGCTGGCCGAGTCTGACCAGCGCCCTGAAGTCGGCGCAGGACGGGGACGGATCCGAGCTGCTGACGCTCGCCGACGGCTACAACGAGCGCGACACCTCGGGGCACTACGGCACGACGACCCACTCGCAACGGGTCATATCGTGCCTCGACGACAAGCAGCGGCCGACCGCCGAGGAGACGAAGAAGCTGCTGCCGGAGTTCGAGAGGATCTCACCCGTGTTCGGGGACTTCCTCGGCTGGGACACGGCCGGCTGGTGCCACGACTGGCCGGTGGCCGGGCAGTACGACACCCCGGAGGTGAGCGCGGCGGGCGCGGCACCGATCCTGCTGGTCGGCAACACCGGGGACCCGGCGACACCGTACGAGGGCGCGCGCAAGATGGCGGACGAGCTCGGCAAGGGCGTCGGTGTGCTGCTCACCTGGAAGGGCGAGGGACACGGTGCGTACGGCAGCGGGAGCGACTGCGTCGACTCGGCGGTGGACGCGTACCTGTTGAAGGGGACGGTGCCGAAGGACGGCAAGGTCTGCTCATGACGACGGCGGGGGCTTCGCGCACTCGTGGTACGCGAAGCCCCCGCCGATCGGACCGGTTGCCCCGGTGCGCGAAGGGAACAGCCGGGTCAGTAGATCGGCTTGCTCGGCTCGATCTGGTTGACCCAGCCGATCACGCCGCCGCCGACGTGCACGGCGTCCGAGAAGCCCGCGGACTTCAGCACCGCGAGGACCTCCGCGCTGCGAACACCCGTCTTGCAGTGCAGAACGATCTTCCTGTCCTGCGGCAGGGCCTCCAGGGCGGTGCCCATGAGGAACTCGTTCTTCGGGATCAGCTTGGCGCCCGGGATGGAGACGATCTCGAACTCGTTGAGCTCGCGGACGTCGATGATCTCGATGTTCTCGCCGTCGTCGATCCACTCCTTGAGCTGCTTGGGAGTGATCGTCGATCCGGCCGCGGCCGCCTGGGCCTCCTCGGAGACGACGCCGCAGAAGGCCTCGTAGTCGATGAGCTCGGTGACGGTCGGGTTCTCGCCGCAGACCGCGCAGTCGGGGTCCTTGCGGACCTTGACCTGGCGGTACTGCATCTCCAGGGCGTCGTAGATCATCAGGCGGCCGACCAGCGGCTCACCGATGCCCGCGAGGAGCTTGATCGCCTCGTTGACCTGGATGGAGCCGATCGACGCGCACAGCACGCCCAGCACGCCGCCCTCGGCACAGGAGGGGACCATGCCCGGCGGCGGGGGCTCCGGGTAGAGGCAGCGGTAGCAGGGACCGTGCTCGGACCAGAAGACGGACGCCTGGCCGTCGAAGCGGTAGATCGAGCCCCACACGTACGGCTTGTTCAGCAGCACGCACGCGTCGTTGACCAGGTAGCGGGTCGCGAAGTTGTCCGTGCCGTCGACGATCAGGTCGTACTGGCTGAAGATGTCCATCACGTTGTCGGCCTCGAGCCGCTCTTCGTGCAGGACCACATTCACGTACGGGTTGATGCCGAGGACGGAGTCGCGGGCGGACGCGGCCTTGGAGCGGCCGATGTCGGCCTGGCTGTGGATGATCTGCCGCTGGAGGTTCGACTCGTCCACCTCGTCGAACTCCACGATGCCGAGCGTGCCCACGCCCGCCGCGGCCAGGTACATCAGCGCCGGCGAGCCCAGGCCGCCGGCGCCCACACAGAGCACCTTGGCGTTCTTCAGCCGCTTCTGCCCGTCCATCCCGACATCGGGAATGATCAGGTGGCGGGAGTACCGGCGAACCTCGTCTACGGTGAGCTCAGAGGCTGGCTCGACCAGGGGTGGCAACGACACGGGGACTCCGTTGGTCGGTCGATCACTACAGTTGTTCTCCCCGTAACACTGCCATGGCCTTCTTCATTCCGAGACACCCGTTCCGATCCGCGAGACGAGTTCGTCCCAGTAGCCGGGCATGGTCTCCCAGGGGTCGACGAGGCCGCCGCGGTCGGTGCCGTCGGTGAACCAGATCGTCGCGGCGCCCTGCCAGCGGGCGATGCGCAGCGCCTCGTCGAGGTGACCGCGCGGCACGCTGTGCACGAGGTGGCAGAAGCGCTCGGGCGGATGCTCCGCGGTCCACTCGGCCACCTGCGACCAGCGGTAGTCGCTCCAGGGGCCCGAGAAGGTGACCACCTGGTCGGCGTGCTCGGCGTAGCCGGGGTAAGGGTGGGTGCCGTGCCCGAGGACGATGTGGGGCGCGTCGCCGAGGGTGCGGAGTGTCCCGACCGTGCGGCGCAGCCCGGGGAGTTCGGAGCGCCCGGCCGGACACCGGTCCAGGAGGAAGCCGTCGACCTGGTACCAGTCGAGGTGACGCTGTGCGTCGGAGATCACCTCGGCGAAGGGACGGGCGCCGTAGCGGGTGTCCAGGCGCCCGAGCACCCGGACGCCGGCGTTGCGCAGCCGGCCCGCGGCTTCCAGGCAGCGCGGGTCGGGGCGGACGCCGGGGCCGTCGGCGACGTCGAGGACGACCCAGTGCAGAGGTCTGCCGGAACGGGCGAGTTCGCGCCACTCGGTCGGTGCGAGAAGAGGGTGCGCGATGCCGGGTACGCCGAAACCGGTGCGGACTTCGGTGGTGCCGGCGCTCGCGGTGCCCGCCGGGGTTCCGGTCAGATACGACATGCCGCCTCCATCCAGATGTCGGCGAGGGACTCCTCGAGGTTGATGCGGGGCCGCCAGCCGAGCCGGTCGCGGGCGGTGCGCACATCGGCCTGCTGCCAAGTGCCGCAGCCGTCCGGATACGGGTACGCGACGGGGCCCGCGTGGTCGGACTCGGGGCGGGGGTGGCCGATGGCGGGCCTGAGGTGGAGGCCGGGCGGCCCGTCGAGTTCGTGCAGCGCGCCGCCGTACCCGGCCACGCGCGCGAGGATCGCGGCGGCGTCGCGCAGACGGACGGCGCGGCCCGAGCCGATGTTGATGACGCCCTGCGCGGCGGAGAGCGAGGCCGCGTGCACGGCGCGGGCGACGTCCCGGACGTCGATGAAGTCGCGTTGCACGCCGAGGCCGCCGAGCTTGAGCTCGCCGTCGCCGGACTGCATGGCGCGGCGCATGGCCTCCGCGAGCCGGCCCAGCGGGGAGCCGGCGGGCGTGCCCGGACCGGCCGGCGAGAAGACCCGCAGCACGACGGCGTCCAGACCGGAGCCGAGGACCAGTTCGGTGGCGGCGAGCTTGCTGACGCCGTACGGGCCGCCGGGGCGGGGGACGGCGTCCTCGGCCGTCGAGGAGCCGGGCTGGCTCGGGCCGTACTCGGCGCCGCAGCCGATCTGCACCAGACGGGCGCCGCAGCCGCTGCGGCGCAGGGCCTCACAGACGGTGGCGACGGCGACGGTGTTGTGCCGGGTGAGTTCGCGGGCGCCGCCCCGGGTGGTGCCCGCGCAGTTGACGACGACCTGGGGGTGGACCGCGTCGAGGAAGCGGGTGAGCGCGCCGGGGCTGCCGGACGCGAGGTCGAAGCGGACGTCGGCGTCGTCGCCGCGGCCGAGCGCGGTGAGCTGGACGGCCGGGTCGGCGAGCAGACGGTCGGCGACGAAGCGACCGAGGTAGCCGTTGGCTCCGATCAGCAGGACCCTCATCGTGCGGCTCCCGGGGTGTGTGCGGTGGCTGCGGCCGGGGCCGCGGGGGCTCCGTTCGCCGCGTGTCCTCCGGCTGCTCCTGCGACCGCGGGGGCGCCCGTGACAGCGGGTGCCCCGGTATCTCCGGTCGCTCCGGATCGGGAGGTGGTCATCTGGTCTCTCCTTCAAGCGTGTTGCGGTGGGGTGCGGCTGGGTGGAGGAACACGTGCGTCGTGTGGTCCGGGTGCGGCGGGGGGTGCGCCGTGCGCGGTGGCCGTGACCCCGACGGCAGGCGTCGGAGGGGAGGGCGGGTACGGGGGCGGTCTCGGGTCGCCACCACTGGTCCGTGGAGCACGGCAGGTCCGTCCAGCACAGCCGGTCCGTCCAGCACAGCCGGTCCGTCCAGCACAGCCGGTCCGTCGAACACAGCCGGTCCGTCCAGCACAGCCGGTCCGTCCAGCACAGCCGGTCCGTCCAGCACAGCCGGTCCGTCGAACACAGCCGGTCCGTCCAGCACAGGCGGTCCGTCGAACACAGCCGGTCCGTCCAGCACAGGCGGTTCCTTCAGCACGGCTGGTCCGTTCGTGCGTGGGCCGAGGCCCGAGTCAGCATGCGGGTCGCGTGGAACAGCAGGGTCAGCGCGGCGGCTCCGCAGACGAGGGACGGGACACCGGCCGGGCCCCAGGCGGCCACCAGACTCTCCACCGGGGTGGCCAGGAAGCCGCAGCCGGGCAGCCGACCCGCGAAGACCGTGGCCGGGGCGAGCGCCTCCGCCGTGCCGACGGCTCCGAGGACGACCGCCGGGGCGTGGGGGAAGCCGTGCACGGTGAGGAGACGGGCAAGGAAGAGGAGCGCGCCCAGGGTGAGGGTGTGGCCGTGGTCGGCGGGCTCGCCCAGGACCGCGGCGCACAGCGGGGTCAGCGCGGCCAGCGCGCCGAGGAACAGGGCGAAGGTGCCGAGCAGCAGCGGCTGTACGGAGGCGGCGAACTCCTCCAGGCCACGGCTGGTGTCCAGGCGGCGCCTGGCACGTACGGCGAGGAGGTGGGCGCACCAGGCGGCCGGCGCGCAGGCCAGGGTGAGGGTCAGCAGCGGGGCGGCGGCGAAGGGCCAGGGGCCGCCCGTGGTTCCGTCGGGCAGGCCGTCGGGACCTCCGGCGACGGCGGCACGCAGGAGGCTTTCGCCGAGGGCGGCGTAGCCGAGGAGCCAGCAGGTCCAGGCACCCGTCCGGTGCGGGCCGGGGTGGGCGCCGCGGTGGGGGCTCAGCGGGCCCCGGCGCAGTACCGCACGCAGGGCGAGGGCGACGGCGAGGATGCCCGCTGCGGCGACGAGCAGACACGTGCGCCCGTGGGTGAGGCGCACTCCGGTCACGGCGGCGGCACACAGGACGCCCGGCAGGAGGGTGAGCAGTGCCCGGTCCAGGCGGGGCCGCGGGGTCGCCGTGACCGTCGTGGGCGGGGGCGCGTCACCGTCGCGGGGGACACGTGCGTACATCTCCTCCGCGAGGGAGAAGACGTCCCGGTGCCGGAAGCGGGCGGCGGTGCGGTCGGTGACCCCATGGGCCTCCAGGCCCGCCGCGATCTCCAGCGGGTCGACGGCGCGTTCGCACAGCTCACGGTGACGGTGCATCAGGGCCTTCACCGGATCCGCGGCGCCCCGGCGGGAAGCGGTCGGTGCGCGCCCCTCGGCGCCGACATCGACGCGTGCCCCGAATCTGCCCGGCGCCTCCGCAGGTTCCGGCGCTCCGGGCGTTCCCGATGACGGCGTTCCCGGCGTTCCCGGCGACGGCGTTCCCGGTGCACCCGGCGACTGCGTTCCCGGAGTTCCCGGCCGGTCCAGTTCTTCGAGCCCGCTCATCGTGCACCCTCCGTAGCGGCGATCGGCGAGGTTTCCCGTGCCGCCGTCCCCGCCGCCCAGCTCGGTCCGCCCCGGGCGGTGACACGCGTGTCCGGGCCGCTCAAGTGACCCGTCAGACATGCCTCGGCCGGGACGGCGAACGGACGGGGATCGCCGTCGTCGAAGAGGAATCGCCGCACCGGGGCCCGGGCGACGAGCTCCAGGTAAATGCCGTGAAATGCCGTGACGTTCTGCTCGACCGTGAAGAGTTCCAGGGCTCGGGCGCGGGCGGCCGCGCCCAGGCGCGCACGGCGCTCGGGGTCGCGCAGCAGCGCCACGCACGCCTCGGCGAGCGCCCGCGGATTGCGGGGTGGAACGACCAGGCCCGTGCCGCCGATGACCTCGACCACCGCGCCGACGTCGGTCGACACGGTCGCGCGGCCGCAGAACATCGCCTCGACCAGGCCGACCGGGAACCCCTCGACGACGCTGGACAGGACGACCACCGCGCCGGCCGTGTACGCCTCGGTGAGGGTGGGCGCGTCCGGGCCGCCGATCTCCTCGAAGGACACCGGGTTGTCGCCGGCGGTGTGCGGTCCGTCCGCCTCGTCGGGGAAGAGCTGAGCGGCCAGCACCTTGCAGTGACCGAGGTAGGCCTGCCCCTCCGCCCCGGCCGCCGCGCCGATGATCCGCAGGCGGGTCCGCGGTTCCTGCCTGCGCAGCTCCGCGAAGGCGTGCAGCAGGGAGACCAGGTCCTTGGCCGGTTCCACCCGGCCGACCCAGACCAGGGTGTGCGGATCGGCGGCGTCCGGGGCGTCGCCCGCCTCGGCGAAGCGGGACGCGTCCATGCCCGGGTAGACGGTGCGCAGTTTGGCGCGGTCGGCACCGCATCGCTCCTGCCAGCGGCGGGCGTGTGCGTTGCCGGGGGTGACGCACGCCGCCTGCCGGTACACCTCGGCGGCGAGCCGGCCGTGGAAGGCGGCGACCAGCGACCGTACGGCGGGAGCCGCCTCGGCGGGCGGCGCGGACGCGGGCCCCGGGGGCCCTGCGGGCGAGGGACCCGTCCCCGAGCTCAGGTAGTGCGTCCGCAGCCGGACCCCGTACTCGGTCACCAGCAGCGGTACGTCGAAGAAGTGCCGTGCGAGCAGCCCGGGCAGGGCCGCCGCGCCGCCGGACGTGGCATGGCACAGGTCGACCGTGCCGAGGCCCGCGCCCCCGTCGCCTCCGCCCTCGTCCCCGTACCAGTCGAGCGAGAGGGGGCGCAGGGCGCGTTCGAGGTGCGCGGCGACGGCGAGCAGCTCGGGTACACGCGCCTCGCGCGCCGTACGCAGCGCGCCGGGCGCGCGGCAGGCACGTTCCAGGGCGCGCACGGCGCTCTCCGAGCGCAGTGCCCCCACCAGGCCGCCCTCGTCCCGGCCGAGTTCGGCAAGGCCGTACAGCGCGTTGGCGAAACGGTCCGCCTCAGCGGCCGCAGCGGCCCCCGGGGGGCCCGCCGGGTCCGGCGGGTCCCCCTCGCACAGCGCGGTCACCAACTCGCCGTAGGACTCGGCGAAGCGCCGGCGCGCGCGCCTGCCGTAGGCGACGCCGTCGTCCTCGGCCGTCCACAGCGGTGCCGTACGCACCCGGCTGACCTGGGGCGGAAGCTCGACCCAGCCCGCTTCCTCCTGGTGTTCGACACGGCTGAGCGCGTAGACGTCGAACTCGTGCTGCCCGAGCCCGCGCACGAGCCGGTCGCACCAGAGCCCGGCTTCACCGCTCAGATACGGATAGCCGCCCTCCGTCAGCAGTCCGATGCGCACGCACACTCCCGATCTCCCGTTTGGGGAGCCGCCGTTGACCCGGCGGCTCGCAGCGGGACGAACGTATGCGGACAAGGCGGTGGTGCGATGGACGGTTGTCCGTCGCACCACCAAAAGGGGTGAACGGTCGTAACTTTCCCGTACGGATCGCGTTCGGTCGCGCTAGGAGATCATCCGACTGCGAAACGTCACGCCACAGGCGCCACAGGGGCCTCAGGCCGGGGCCGGCTCCCGTCGTTCGGCGCGTCGGCGCGTCGGCGGGCGGCGACCGCCGGGTCGAGCGCCGGTACGGCGGCCAGCAGCTCGCGGGTGTACGGGTCCCGCGGCGACTCGTACACCTCGTCGGCGGGCCCCTCCTCGACGACACGGCCGCCCCGCATCACCGCGACCCGGTCGCTGACCTGGCGCACCACGGCGAGGTCATGGGCGACGAAGACCAGCGCGAGACCGAGTTCGCGCTGGAGTTCGCCGAGCAGGGCGACGACCTGGGCCTGGGTGGTCACGTCGAGCGCGGAGACCGGCTCGTCGCACACGATGACGCGCGGGTCGGCCGCGAGTGCCCGCGCGATGCCCACGCGCTGGCGCTGACCGCCGCTGAACTCGTGCGGGTAGCGGTCGTAGTGCGCGGCTTCGAGCCCCACACGCTCCAGCAGTTCCGTCACGCGCCCCCTGACGCGTGCCTCGTCCCTCCCCCGTACGCCGCGCCCCCGCGCGCGGAGCGGGTCGGCGATGGACTCACCGACGCTGCGGCGGGGGTTGAGGGAGGAGACGGGGTCTGATCGCTCTGGTACGACAGCCCCAGGCAGGGCGCCGAGACATGTGGACGAGGAGTGAGACGAACGTGAACAGACGTCCGCCCCGGCGCCGGGTCGTCGAAGAGCCGTGGCCGTGACAGGTCACGGCTCGGGGAGCAAAGGGAATTCGCGACGCACGCGCCTGGGGGCGGCGTCAGCGACAGTGGATGTCGGCCACGCAGAGCGCGGTCACGCCGAAGAGCGCCAGCTCGATGGCGGCGCTGCTGTCGACGGAATGACTAGACCACGTACGCAGCAATACGGAGGAACGTTTTGGGCATGTCAACGCGCCCCAGGAGGCACCCCTTCCCTCCCTGAGGCTCAACTGCCGGGATAGGGCCAGGCGTTGGGCAGGCAGTGGATCCCGTCGTGGTCGAGGAACTTCGTCTGCTGCTGCATGACGGGCGCCAGGTCGCCGTCCTTGTCGCAGGTGACATGGCTGTAGCCGAGGCGGTGGCCGACCTCGTGGTTGATCAGCATCTGCCGGTAGGCGTACATCTTGTCGCCGAAGGTCTCCGACCCCTGGGCCCACCGGTAGGCGTTGATCATCACGCGCTCGGTGGCGGCCGAGTCACAGGAGACGTTGTCCTCCGTGGTGTCCAGACCGGACTTGGCGCACCACACGGCGGTGGTGCCCGGACTGGCGAGCGTGATGACGAAGTCGGCCTTGCCCGACTGGATCCGCTCGAAGGTGCGGGCGCCGTCGTGGGCCCAGCTGCGGGCGTCGTTGAGCGTCTTCTGCACGGCCTGCGCGAAGAGTTCGCCGTCGAGCCCCAGGCCCTGTTCCACGTCCACGCGGTAGGTGTACTTCTGCCCCTTGCCCGGCGCCTTGTCGACGCCCGCGACGGCGTCGAACTTCCCCGACCCCGTGAGCTTGGCGCTGAGCGCGTACTTCGTGTCCATCCGCTGCGCGTACGTCAGCGTGGCCGGGGCGCCGGGCGCGCCGGCGGACACGGACGGGCTCGGCCGGTCCTCCCCGCGCGCGGCGTCGTCGTCGACGGCCTCACGGGTCTGCCCGGAGGCGGGCTGCGACCGGACGGAGTCGTCGTCCCGGCCGGTGGCGACCTGTCCGGCCACCACGACGGCCAGCACTGTGGTGACGGCGGCGGCCGCGATACCGGCGAACGCCCGCCCCTTGACTCCCTGGGCCGTCGCGGGCTCGCCGGTGGGCGGCGCGTCGCCGCCTTGGACGGCGGCCGGGCCGGTGGTACGGAAGGCAGCCTCCCGGTCGGTGTCGGTGTCGGTGGGGTAAGGATCCCGCTCACGCGCGCGCGTGGCGGCGGACGGCCTCCTCGCGCGCGTGAAGACGTCCTCGTCGTCCTCGCCGAAGGCGTCGAGGTACTCCTGACGCGGGCCCTGACGGGAACCTTGGCGAGGGCCCTGACGCGGACCGTCCTGGGGTATGGGTCGCTGACGCGGTATCACGGGCTGCCCGGTACCCGCTGATCGTCCCCTCAAGTCACCCCAGCCGCCCCCGCCTTCACGCTGCTCGGGGTGACCGCCCCGCACCTGCGGGAAACCGTGGGCCGGAGTTCCGTCGGGAAACGGAAAGCGGGGCACTCCGTGCGAGGGGGTTCCGTCGCACCCCGGGGGCGGCACCTGGACGCGGGCGCCGCGCGGGTCCCCCTGGGGGGACGGCTCCGGAGAAGCCCCCTGCGGCGCGCCCTTGGAACCGCCTTTGGCGGCACTCTTGGGCGCGGGTCCACGCCGGCTGTGGCGTCCCACGTAGGTCTCAGCCTCCCGAGGTATCGGTCGCGGTGTCGGCGAACAGCTCCCGGAACGCCGTCGCCACCGACTCGGGATACTCCATCATCGCCACGTGCCCGGCGTCGGGCAGCGTGAGCAGGCGGGAGTCACGGAAGGTACGGGCGGCCCGCTGCGCCATGCGGAAACCGACGAGCTGGTCGCGACCACCGTAGACCAGGAGGGTCGGCGCGAGGACCCGCTCGGCCTGGCGCCACAGCCCGTGCTGACCGCCCAGTGTGTACGCGCTGAGCAGGCCGCGCGTGGAACGCGTCAGCGCGTCCCAGAAGTACGGCAGCTGAAGGCGCCGCTCCAGTTCCTCCACCGCGTGGCGGAACGCGTCCGGGGCGACCCTCCCGGGATCGCCGTAACAGAGCGCCGTGACACCGCGGACGCGCTGCTCGGCGGTCCACTCCCGGGTGAACCTGGTGAAGAGCGCGGCCACGCCGGGCAGCCCGACCAGTCCGGTAGGCACCGCCGTTCGCTGCACCCGCAGCTCCGGCAGCGCGGGTGACACCAGCGTCAGCGTCCGTACGAGGTCGGGCCGGACCGCGGCGACGCGCGTGGACACCGCGCCGCCGAGGGAGTTGCCGAACAGGTGCACGGGTCCGCGGTCGACCGCGTCGAGATAGCGGATGACGGCACGCGCGTGTGCCGTGATGGAGTAGTTGCCGTCGTCCGGCGGCGGGGAGTCGCCGAAGCCCGGCAGATCGAGGGCCTCGCTCGCCACCACCCCGTCGAGCAGCGCCATCAGCGCGGACCAGTTCTGCGAGGAACCGCCCAGGCCGTGCACGTACAGCGCGGGCTCGAGCCCCTCGCGCGCGGGCGGCCTGGAGCGGACCGTGAGCGTGACGCCCGGCAGCCCGACCGACCGGAGTCGCTCGCCCTCGGCCACCCGGACCGCGATCGCCTTCGGCAGCACACTGGTGGGCGGCACGGAAGGCAGCTCGGTCGAAGACATGCGGGCAATGTTACGAGACGATCACGCACGCTTTTGTGTGTTCGCCGTCACACGCGCGGGTCGCACGCGCGCGGGACACACACCACCCCGGCACCGCGCGCGAGCCATACCCACGCGAATCCGGGGCACTCCGCACAGCGATCGCATGGCGTCCGAAACGGGTGTCTCCTAGGCTCGTACCGAGGGCACCCGCTTGTGGCCCCTGCACCTCGCAGGGACGTTCGTAGGAAGGGAGCCCACCATGGCCGTTGACCCCACCGACCCGGAGACGTTCGAAGAGGACGACGACTTCGGGGAGATCGACGTCGAGGCGCCGGAGAACGACGCCGCCGAGCAGTCCAAGGATGTGACCCCGAGGCGCGACGACTCCCTGGAGGACGTGGATCCCGCCCGGGGCGACGAAGCCGATCTCGTCGAACAGGCCCGCGTCGTCTCCCTCGACGAGGACGACTATCGCTGACATACGCCGAGCTGGAGCGCGGCGGATGATGCCCGTAACATCCCGGCCCAAACCTGTTTACACCGCTTTTGTCGTCGTCCAGTCCGTGAAATTCTGCACGCGCACCGCGCACAGCACGGTTACCGAAAAGTACGATGGCGTCGCGGCGCTCACCGCATGAGGACCACTTTGGGAGGCGGCGTGACAGCCATCGAGCAGACAGAGGCGGCGCGCCCGCGAGGCACTCGCCTGCCGCGCCGTGCCCGTCGGAACCAGCTGCTGGGCGCCGCCCAGGAAGTCTTCGTGGCGCAGGGCTACCACTCCGCCGCCATGGACGACATCGCGGAGCGGGCCGGAGTCAGCAAGCCGGTGCTCTACCAGCACTTCCCCGGCAAGCTCGACCTCTACCTGGCCCTGCTGGACCAGCACTGCGAGTCGCTCATCCAGGCCGTGCGCGGCGCGCTCGCCTCGACGACCGACAACAAGCAGCGGGTCCGGGCCACGATGGACGCGTACTTCGCCTACGTCGAGGACGACGGCGGCGCCTTCCGCCTGGTCTTCGAGTCGGACCTGACGAACGAGCCCGCGGTGCGCGAGCGCGTCGACAAGGTCACCACCGAGTGCGCCGAGGCGATCTGCGAGGTCATCGCGGAGGACACCGGCCTCTCGCGCGCGGAGTCGATGCTGCTCGCCTCGGGCCTGGGCGGCCTCGCCCAGGTCGTGGCGCGGTCCTGGCTGCACAGCGACCGCAGCGTGCCGCGCGACCAGGCGGTGCAGCTGCTGGCCTCGCTGGCCTGGCGGGGCATCGCCGGTTTCCCGCTGCACGGCACCGATCAGCACTGACCGAGGGGACGCCCCGGCCGTTTGTTCCCGCCCGCTGTTCGCTCCTGGCGTGGACGGCCACGCCGTGAACGTCCCCTCACCGGGCTAATGTGTGCAGCGTACGGCGCGGACGCCCGCGCACCCCATGACCGTCGGAGGGACATAGCCGTGGAGGTCAAGATCGGCGTGCTGCACGCACCCCGCGAGATCGTTCTGGAGAGCGGTCAGACTCCCGAGGAAGTCGAGCGCGTGGTGGCCGAGGCCCTGGCCGGAAAGTCGCAGCTGCTCAGCCTCGTGGACCAGCACGGCCGCAAGGTCCTGGTTCCGGCCGACCGCCTGGCCTACGTCGAGCTGGGCGAGCCCGCCCCGCGCAAGGTGGGCTTCGGCGCTCTGTAGGCGAAGCAACGCGAGTGGGGTCCGGCGACCATCTGGTCGCCGGACCCCACACGCGTTCACGCCGCCGGACCACCCCGCCGCCGGCT